>JADDKJ010000038.1:0-31932 GCA_033717875.1 Gammaproteobacteria bacterium | reverse complement strand
AGATCAACATCCGCTACGTACCACGGCTCGGTAATGCCCAAGGCTGTCTCAAAAAGCTTTTCACTCATCATGGTCAGGTCACTGGCTGATCAGGGGCGCTACTATATGACTACCCACTCAAATTTCAAAAGAGGCTCATAGGGGATCTCTGATATGTCAGAAGTTCCGCGGCACAAGGATGTGCCGGCATTTTTTAATCACTGCAAGGGATTGAAAAATGAAGAAAAGCAAAAAATCACATTTTTGCTTTTCGCGTTCTGAGAATTCCAGGATGGAATTATTCAGAGCGTCCATAGGGCATGCGCCCGCCGTGCGCACCATCCGCGTGGTGCGTGAGACGCACCCTACGGGTGGTCGAGCAGTTCTTGCAGCCCCGCTAGATCCTTGATCTCGATGTCGCGGCTGTGCACGCTGATGAGGCCATCTTCGTGGAGTTTGGCGAAGAGACGGCTGATGGTCTCCAGGGTCAGTCCCAGGTAGTTGCCGATTTCCTCGCGGGTCATGCGCAGGTAGAAATGAGTGGGTGAATAGCCGCGTGCCGCGAAGCGCCGCGACAGGTTGAGCAGAAAGGCCGCTACCCGTTGCGGCGCCCTCATCGAGCCGAGCAGCAGGATGTGCTCATGCTCCTGCATGATCTCCCGGCTCATCAGTTTATGAAGCTGGTGAGAGAGCGCGGGGATGGTGTGGCTCAGCTTTTCCAGGGCGCCGAACGGGGTCTCGCAGACGGTGCCGTCTTCCATGGCGACGGCGTTGTAATGAAAGCGGTTTTTGTTGATCGCCTCCATCCCCAGAATCTCGCCCGGCATGTAAAAGCCAACGATCTTTTCCTTTCCCTCTTCATCCAGGTCGAACACCTTGAAGAAGCCGCTTTTTATCACATACAGTGATTGAAACGGTTCGCCGCTGTGATACAGGCGCTCGCCGCGCCGGCATTTGCGGTTGGCGGTGATTTTGTCCAGCAACTCCACATCGTCGAGTCTCATGCCGAAGGGCAGGCAAAGCTCATACAGGCTGCACGATGTGCAGGATTCCTTGAGATGAGTCAGATTGACCTTGATGGGTATGGATTGGAGCGGCATGGCGGTAATGGTCCTTCTGGGTAACGTCCCGCCGGGATGCTTCAGGCGCCAGCGGTTTTAAAGTTTACCACGGAAAAATATCAAGATATATCACGGCCAAGTATGGCCGCCAGCGGTGTGACGGGATAATCGGGAAAGCTGGCAATCGCATGTAAGGTTTTCCTTACATGAAGTGAGGGCGGGTGGAAGTGGTGCGGCAAGCGTCAATGTATTTACCATATCCAACCCTATCGCATATAAAGATAAAGCTCAATGACCTCCAGCCAGTATATGACCAGAGCCGATCTGATTCGGCGAATCAAGCTGTTGGAACAGCAAAAAAAGACCCAGGCCGAGCAGGGCGACGAGATCGCCCCGGAAGCCGGACAGCAAGAGATGGAAGCGGCTTTGCGCGAGAGCGAGGCGCGTTACCAGCGTCTCCTGGAAACCGCGAACGAAGGAGTGTGGACGGTCAATGCTGGTGGACGGATCGAGTACGTCAACCGGCGCGGTGCGCAGATGCTCGGTTATTCGCCGGAGGAGATCCTCGGCCGCCCGCTCCTGGAGTTTGTCGTCGAGGATGATGCCTGGAAAGTGGAGCAGTCGATCCGATCGGGGGAGCAGGGCAGCTTTGCCGGAATGCTCGAATTCCGCATGCGCCGCAAGGACAATGCCCAAGTATGGGTTTGCGCAAACACCGGCCAAAAAAACGCACATCCCGGCATGCTGATGGTATTCAGCGATATCACCGAAACGAAGCGCGCCTACGAGGAACTGAAGATCTCCCATGAGGAGTTGCACGAGCTGTCCTCCCGTTTGCTGTCGGCCCGGGAGGAGGAGCGGAGCCGGATCGCGCGCGAGATACACGACGAATTGGGCGCGACGCTGACGGCGGTCAAGATGAATCTGGGGCTATGCGCCAAACTGCCTGAGCGATCCAGCAAAAAACGAAACGAACATCTGGCCGCGGCGAGCGCGCTGGTCGACGTCGCCATGCAGACCGTGAGCAAGATCGCAACCGATTTGCGGCCGAGCATTCTCGACAACGCCGGCTTGTGGGCGGCCCTCGAGTGGCAGACGCAGACCTGCCGGGAAAGGGTGGGCATACCCTGTGAGCTCGACATGGAGGTGGGCGACGTGGCGATGGAGCGCGATCAGGCCAGCGCCATCTTTCGCATCTTTCAGGAGGCGCTCACCAATGTCGCCCGCCACGCCGAGGCTACGTGGGTGCGTGCCAAGATCAGAGCCGATGACAAGGAGGTGGTGGTTGAGATCAGCGACAATGGCAAGGGGATTAGCCCGTCTGATATGCTGAAAGAAAAATCCTGGGGCGTGATGGGCATGCGCGAGCGCGCCAGGTCTTATGGCGGTGAGCTTGCCATTGGCAGCGCCCCAGGGCAAGGAACGACCATCACCCTCTATATGCCGTTGAGGAAAGCGAAGTGATCCTAAAAACCCCCGTTGGAACCGTAGCGAGAATGACTAAGGCGTTGAAGATGGGCGGAAAAATCGCGAAATATTCCGCAGCCGCAGCCATGCGCTACGGTGAGGACAGATTTCGCGATTTTTCCGCGCAGATTCGACGTATTAGGCGTTCGCAGTAGGTTTCAACGGGGGTTTTTAGGATGATAGATAAAATCGTGCGCATTCTGATTGTGGAAGACCACGCCATCGTGCGTGAAGGGATCAAGCGCATTGTGGAGAACGCGGGCGGCATCCAGGTGGCAGGAGAAGTGGCCGATGGTCACGCCGCGATCGAGTGGCTGCGAAGCAACGAAGTGGATATGGTGCTGCTCGACATCTCGCTGCCCGGCAAGAGCGGCCTGGAAGTATTGAAGCGGATGCGCATCGAAAAACCGGAGCTGCCGGTACTGATGCTCAGCATGTATCCCGAAGATCAATACGCGGTGCGGGTGCTGAAGGCGGGCGCAGCGGGTTATCTGAGTAAGGAGAGCGTGCCCGAGCAGTTGGTCAACGCCATTCACAAGGTCGCCAAGGGCAAGAAATATATCAGCGAATATGTCGCCGAGCGCCTGGCCGGAGGGCTGGATGCCGCGTCGGTCGAGTCGCTGCATGACCTGCTATCCAACCGCGAGCTGGAAATACTCGTCAAGATCGCCTTGGGCCGGAGTCCGGCCCAGATCGCCGAAGAACTGAATTTAAGTCCAAAAACAATCGGCACCTATCGCGGCCGGGTGTTGCGGAAAATGAACATGCAAAGCAGCGCGGAGTTGATCCACTATGCCATCAAACATGGTTTGGTGATGTAACCCGGCAATCGAATTCATCTGCGTTTCCGGCTTTTCTCCTGCGTGTAGGGTGCGCCGTGCGCACCATCCGTGCGGTGCGTGAGACGCACCCTACGAAACGTCTATCCGCCGATCGCTCCACGAGCGGCGTGTTTGAAAAGCCTGAAAAAATTGTCAGTGGTCGCCTCGGCGATCTCTTCCAGCGTCACGCCGCGCAATGCGGCGATGCACTCGGCCACATGGCGCGTATAGGCGGGCTGGTTGGTCTTGCCGCGGTAGGGGACGGGGGCGAGGTAGGGCGAGTCGGTTTCGACCAGTATGCGATCGAGGGGCAGGTGTTTGGCGACGTCGCGCAATTCACGGGCGCTGTTGAAGGTGACGATGCCCGAGAACGAGATGTGGAAGTTCAGCTCCAGCGCCTGCCGCGCGGTTTCCCAGTCCTCGGTAAAGCAGTGCATCACGCCGCCAACCTGATCGGCCCCTTCCTCGCGCAGCAGGCGCAGGGTGTCCTGTTTCGCGTCGCGGGTGTGTACGATCAGCGGTTTGCCGGTGATCCTGGCGGCGGCGATATGGCGGCGAAAGCGGTCATGCTGCCATGTCGGATCGCCCTCGCTGCGGAAGTAGTCCAGGCCGGTCTCGCCGATGGCGATCACCTTGGCGTCCTGCGCCAGCGCGACCAGCTCCGCGACCGTCGGCTCGCGCCCCTCGCGCTCGTTGGGGTGCACGCCCACCGAGGCGAAGACATTGTCATGCTGGCTCACCAGCGCCAGCATCGCTGGGTAGCGCTCCATGTCGATGGAAACGCATAGCATATACCGCACGCCCTGTTCGCGGGCGGTCTGCATCACCGTGCCCATGTCGCCGCCGAGGGCGTCAAGGTCGAGGCAATCGAGGTGGCAGTGGGAGTCGACGAGCGTGATCACAGGGTATGGCGCGCAAAGGCAGCGGGATGACGACGTGTAATGGTCTTCACATCGTATGCGTGGGCCGGTCGGATTTCAGCGCCCCCGCCAGGTAGGTTTCGATCTTCTTGCGCGCGGTGTCGCTTCCCTGGTCGCCGCCGAACTGCACGCCGATGCCGGCGATCTTGTTGCTTTGCGCGCCTTTGGGGGTGATCCAGACCACACGGCCGGCCACGGGGATCTTTTCCGTCTCGTCCATCAGTGTGAGCAGCATGAACACCTCGTCGCCGATCCTGTAGGGCTTGCTGGTGGGTATGAACAGCCCGCCGTTTTTCACATACGGCATATAGGAGGCATACAAGGCGTTCTTGTCCTTGATGGCGAGCGACAGTATGCCCTGCCGCTGCGGCGTCGGGGGGGAGATGTCGTCTTCAGCCATGTCGGGAGATCTTTCCTTCCTGCATTTTTCCGGAGGGATGAGCTTGCCAAGCGATAAGCACGTCTTCCATCAGCAATTGCGCGTTGATTTGTCCCGTTGCCAGCCGCGCCGCCTCGGTGACGCGGTCGAGGTGTTGGTACAGTGTCGTTAAGTCTAGCATCGCCGCCATGTTTTGCAAACGTTGCCGCACGTCCGGGTTGATCAGGACGGGTGGCTGCGGGGCCGATTTGAGGCGGATCATGTCCGTCAGCCAGCCTTGCACCCAGTATAGCGTCTCTTGCGGCTCAAATTTGAGCCAGGCCCCGGCCAGGGCGACGGGGGAACACTGGCTGTGGGCCAGTTTCTCGAAATCCTCGAACAGCGCCAGGCGCTGATCCATTTTGCCGTTCCTGGCCATCTCCAGCGTGGCAAGCGGCGCGCCGCCCGCCAGGGTCAGCAGCAGGGCAGGGTCTTGATGTGGGCCGATTTGTTCGCTCAGCCAGCGCTGCGCCGTATCGGGCGATGGCAGGGAAAAGGTGATGCGCTGGCAGCGGCTGCGCACGGTGGCGGGAAGTTGTCCGGCATTGCTGGCGACGAGGATCAGCAGCGAGCGGGCAGGAGGTTCCTCCAGCGTCTTGAGCAGGCTGTTGGCGGCCTGGGTGTTCATTTTTTCGGCGGGTGAGATGATCACCGTCCGGTAGCCCGCATAGTGTGATTTCAGGCCCAGGTATTCCCGGAGTTCGCGGATCTGGTCGACACCAATGACCTTTTTATCTTCCAGCAAACCGACGATACGGCTATCCGGGTGACTGCCCGCCGCGTTGAGCAGGCAGCCGCGGCATGTCCCGCAGGGCAGCCCCTCCGGCGGCGGGTTTTCGCATAGCATGCCCTGGACCAGCACCCGGGCGAAGTGATCCTTGCCGATCCCCGCCGGACCGCATAGCAGCAAGGCATGCGGCATGCGGCCCTGGCGCAGGCGCTCGATGAGCATCCGCCAGGGTTCGATATGCCAGGGTAAAAGCTCGTTCATGCGCTGGCGAGAAATACGGTTAGCACTTCCTTGATGGATTGTTGAACGTCTTCCAGTGGCTGGGAGGCGTCGATCACCCGGTAGCGCTGCGGATGCAGGCGCGCCAGATCCAGATAGGTGCGTCGCACCCGTTCGAAAAAGGCGGTTTGCTCGGCTTCGAAACGGTCCGGCGCGCTGCGCCGCCCCGCGCGTTGCAGGCCCACCGCCACGGGAACGTCCAATAATAGCGTCAAATCGGGGCGCAAACGACCCTGCACCCATGCCTCCATCTCGGCGATGCGTTGGCGGGGGATGCCTCGCCCGCCGCCCTGGTAGGCATAAGTCGCATCCGTGAAGCGGTCGCTCAATACCCACCGCCCGGCAGCCAGCGCCGGCACGATCACCTTGGCCAAATGCTCGGCGCGCGCGGCGAACATCAGCAGCAGTTCGGTATCGCTGGCCATGCCGTCTTCGCGGTGTGACAACACCAGGCTGCGGATTTCCTCGCCGAGCGGCGTGCCGCCGGGTTCGCGTGTGACGACGACCCGTTTTCCCTCCGCCTCGAGTTCCTGCCGGATAAATTCCAGATTGGTGCTTTTGCCGACGCCCTCGATGCCCTCGATGACTATGAATCTGCCCTGCATTCTTCCGCCTCTGCCAAGTTATCGAGGGAACCTCTGATGTGTCAGAGGTTCCCCGGCACATGGATGTGCCGGCATTTTTTAATCACTCCAAGTGATTGAAAAATGAAGAAAAACAAAAATCACATTTTTGCTTTTCGTGCTCTGAAAATTCCAGGATGGAATTATTCAGAGCTTTCCGAGGCAGATTAGTATGTCCGGCGGAAAATGGAAAGCCTTTTGGAAGAACTATGCCGCCGATTGGGCGGCGTCTGGCGCAAGAACGAAAGGGTCGGCGTAAATGTCCTTCATCGATGCGCCGGAAAGAAAAGCCTTTTTCCTGGCCTTGGCGACCATGCCCGGATGGCCGCAGAGAAAGACGCGCCAGCCCGCCAGCTTGGGCAGTTGGGAAAACGCGATGTCCTCGGCTCGCCCCGTGGCATATCCTTCCGGCACATCCAGGCCGGACACGCAGGGGGTGTAGTGAAAATTGGGATAACGCCGCGCCAGTGCGCGCAGTTCCTGCACCAGGTACAACCCGTCGGGGCCGTGACTGCCGTGATACAAATGGATGGGGCCGGTATGGCCTTGCGCAAGGGCGTCGCGCGCGATACCCCATAGCGGAGCCAGGCCGGAGCCCGTTCCGATTAGCAGCAGACCTTGTTCGGGCTGGCCGGGCAGATAAAAACACTGACCGGCGGGTTGCGACACTTCTAGCGTATCTCCCACCTGTAAGGTGTTGTTTATCCAGCCGCTCATGCGTCCCCCGGCAAGGTGGCGAACGTGCAGTTCGAGGGGTTCTTCACTTTGCGGCAGGCTGGCGATGGAGTAGCTGCGCACCAAGCCATCGGCACGGTGCAGATGCAAAAATTGTCCGGGGCGGTAATCCAGCGGGAGAGGGCATCCCAGTCTCAGGCGGATGATGTTGCCGTCAAGAATCTCTTTGGCCAGAACGGTGACTTGGGTTCGGGCGCTCGCCATCACATCGGGGCGGGCGACGCCGAGGTCACCCTTGGGCTTGCACGCGCAGGCCAGGAAATAGTTCTGCGTCCGCAGGGTTTCTTTGAGCCCTTGCTGCGCCGCCTCCGGCACTTGTCCCTCGACCGCGCGCATTAGGCAGGTCTGGCAGACACCGCTGCGGCACGATGACGGGATCGCTACGCCGTGCCGTGTCAGGCAATCGAGAACGGATTCGTCATCCTGGCATGGGTGGCTTTTTCCCTCGAAGTGGATATGTGGCATCGCGCACCTCTTTACGTCTTGGAGCGGTTTTCGGAAGATAAGTCACGCCTCTCCCGCTGCCGGGAGAGGCGCAGGGGTTGGTTACCGGCCCAGCACGTCGTTGCGGGTGCTTTCCGCGATCGCTAGCACTTGGGCGATCAGATCGGCGGGGACGTTGAGCTCTTCCAGTGTCGTCTTGAGATGTCCTGCCACAGCATTGAAATGCGTGTCATTCAGGCCCCGCTGTACCAGATGGGCGTGAGCGGTGCGCATGTCCTTGCCGGTGTAGTTATGGGGTCCGCCGAAGGCAAAGGTCAAAAAGGCTTTCTGTTTGGCGGCCTGTTTGTCCATATCGACGCCCTCGAAGAACGCGTTGATGTGGTCGTCGCTCAGAACCTTGCGATAGAAAATGTCAACCGCCGCATCCACCGCCGCCGCGCCACCCAATTTCTCATACAAACTTGCAGTCATGAAGGATCTCCTCTGTAAAGACCGTGGTTGGATATGACCTCCATGTGCAGCAATTCTCCTTTTAAAGATGTAAAGAAAATACACTTTATTGATGGGGCGGAACGTTGTCAAGCAATTTTGTATTCAGAATGCTTCTTATGAGATCGCCCCATGCCGGACATTAGCGGCCGGCGGTGGGGTTACTTGAGCCTTGCCTCAAACAAGGCGTCAATCTTCGTCGCGCAGATAAAGTCGTTTTCCGACAGGCCACCGACGGCGTGCGTGCTGTAGCGTACTTCGCAGCGGTTGTAATGGACAGTGAGGGTGGGGTGGTGGTCTTCCTGATGGGCGATCCAGGCCAGGGCATTGACGAAGGCGAGCGTCTGGTAATAGTTTTTGAAGGGGAAAGTGCGGCTGATTTCAGTGGCGGGGTCGTTGAGTTGCCAGCCGGGCAGGTGAGCGAGCAGTTCAAGCGCCTCTGCCCCGCCGAGGGCGGGCTCGTCGGGGCGGCAGGGATGGCAGCGCTTGGCGGCGAGATTGGTCATCGTTATTTGAATTTGTAGAAGGTGGCATTGAGGTAGGCGACCACATCGTCTTTTTGCTTGTCGGACCAGCCCAGCTTGTTCATGCTCTCGCAGAACTGCACACGCTTCTTGAGCGCCGACAGCGAGTGGATGATGGTCTCTTTGCGGGTGTGGATGCTGGAGTCGTGGCAGGCGAAGCAATTGGCTTCGTAAAGTTTTTTCCCTTGTGCGAGATCGGCGGCTTTGGTGTGGCCGGCATAAAACGCCGCGGCAAGCAGAAGGAACGCGGTATTGCCCAGCAAAAAACGGCGTTGGTCCATTTGAAATGTTCTCCTATGAAGGCTGAGTTCTTAAGGAAGCGCTGATTTATGGGCGCTTCCGCGTGGCACATGGAAGTGCCGCCATTTTCGATGGCGTCAGACCATTGAAAATGAAGAAAAGCAAAAATCACATTTTTGCTTGTCGTGCGCTGAAAACTCCAGGATGGAATTATTCAGCGTTTCGATAATTTAGCAGATAAGTTGGCAATGCGCACCGGTGCCGGCGGGTGCGAGTCATGATACGCGGAATAAAGCGGGTCCGGCGTCAGCGTCGCGGCGTTTTCCTCGTAGAGTTTGACCAGGGCGCGGATCAGATTCTGCGGATCGCTCTGCCGTGCCGCGAAATCGTCGGCCTCGAATTCATGTTTGCGCATCAGCCAGGCCATGACCGGCTGCACGAAGAAATTGAACACCGGCGCCACCAGCAAGAACAGGATCAGTCCCAGGTGTGACGACGGTTGCGACACGCCCAGCCCGCTGTAGAACCAGGGCTGTGCCATCAGCGCGCCAAGGATGGCGAGTCCCGCCAAAGTAAGGGCCGCCGTCAGCACGATGCGCTTGTGAATGTGGCGGCGCTTGAAATGGCCGAGTTCATGCGCCAGCACGGCTTCGATTTCATCGGCGGTGAGCTTGTCGAGCAGGGTATCGAAAAAGACGATGCGTTTGTTCGCGCCCAGGCCGGTGAAGTAGGCGTTGCCATGCCCCGAACGGCGCGAACCGTCCATGACGAAAATACCCTGGCTGGCAAAGCCGTTCCGGCTCAGCAGGGCGAGGACGCGGTCTCGGAGTCCCTCGTCCGCCAGCGGCTGAAACTTGTTGAACAGCGGGGCGATGAACGCCGGATAAGCCCACATCATCAGCAACATGAATCCCATCCACACCGCCCAGGTGTAGAGCCACCACAGTGCTCCGGCGTTTTCCAGCAGCCACAGCACGACCCACGCCAGGGGCGTGCCCAGCACAAGCAGCAGAATTCCCTGTTTGAGCAGGTCGGCAAGGAAGACTTTCGGCGAGGTGCGATTGAAGCCGAAGCGTTGTTCGAGACCGAAGGTGTGGTAGACGGAAAGGGGCAGATCGAGCAGTTGCGATACGATGAAGACCGTGAGCAACACGCCCACCCCGGCGATGAGCGGCGAAAGCTCCAGGCCGCGCCAGGCGCTGTCGACCAGATCCAGCCCGCCGCCCAGCGTCCAGCCCAGCAACACAGCGGCGCTGATGAAGATATCCAGTGTTTCGAGCCGGACCTTGGCGACGGTGTAATCCGCCGCGCGCTGATGGGCGCTGGCCGGGATCTTGTCGCGGAAGGCGGCGGGCGGCGCTTGGCGATGTTCCAATACATGGCTGCGCTGGCGTTGCGCCAGCCAGAGCCTTATGCCAGCGCTGAGCGCGAGCATGGCGAGAAATATCAAGGTGAAGGAAGATGTGATCAAAGTTTTTTCCACGCGCGGGGGATGGTGTTTGTTAGAATACGCGATATTACTATCGGTTCCATGAAAGGAAAAAAGCCGCATGGCGCAAAATCCCAGCAACCTGATCTGGATCGATCTGGAGATGACGGGTCTTGATCCCAATAACGATTATATCATCGAGATCGCCACCATCGTCACCGACTCGAATCTGAATATCATAGATGAAGGGCCGGTATTGGCCATTCGCCAGAGCGAGGCCGCGCTGGCAAAGATGGACGAGTGGAACCAGAACCAGCACGGCAAATCGGGTCTGCTCGACCGGGTGCGCGCCAGCACGTTCAGCGAAACCGACGCGGCGCAGCTTACGCTGGATTTCATCAGCAGGCATGTGCCCGCCGGCAAATCCCCCATGTGCGGCAACAGCATCTGCCAGGACCGCCGTTTTCTCTACCGCTGCATGCCCGCCCTGGAGCGGTATTTCCATTACCGCAATCTCGATGTGAGCACGGTCAAGGAGCTTGCTTTGCGCTGGGCGCCCGCTGTTGCCGCCGGTTTCACCAAGGAATCGGCCCACCTTGCGCTACAGGACATCCGCGATTCCATCAATGAGCTGAAATATTACCGGGAGCGCATCTTCAGTTTGCCGGCACCTTGAACCCAGATTTCCCATTAGCGCTCTACTGCGGACGATCAATACGCTGAATCTGCGCGAGAAAATGACAAAATCTGTCCTCGCCGTAGCGCCTGGCTACGGCTGCGGAATATTTCGTCATTTTCTCGCCCATCTTCAACGTCTTGCCCGCCCTCGCTACGACCGCTAATGGGAAATCTGGGTTGAAATTGATTTCTCTCGTCATTGTCTGTAACATTCCGCCTCTCAATTAGTTGCCAAGAATTTCGAGGATACAGGATGCGCCAGCCGCTGGTCGCGGGAAACTGGAAAATGAACGGCTCTCGGGCCAGCGTGCGAGCGCTGGTGGAGGGGGCCAAGGCGGGGCTGGGCGGCGTCGGTCAGGTTCAGGTCGCCGTCTGCCCGCCTTTCGTTTACCTTGCCGATGTCGCCGCGCTGCTCGAAGGGTCTGCGGTGATGCTGGGGGCGCAGAATCTGTATTTTGCCGCGTCCGGCGCCTATACCGGCGAGACCTCGGCGGCCATGCTCATGGATTTTGGCTGCGCTTATGTTATCGTAGGCCACTCCGAGCGGCGTGCCCTGTTCGCGGAAACGGACGAGACCGTGGTGCGCAAGCTGGTTGCCGCCTCCAGGGCCGGTCTCAAGCCCATCCTGTGTGTCGGTGAACTGCTCGAAGACCGCGAAAATGGTGTCACCGAGGCCGTGGTCGGGCGTCAGTTGGACGCCGTGCTGCATGTGTCCGGCGGCCTGGAGGCTTTGGCGAACACCATCATCGCCTACGAGCCGATCTGGGCGATAGGCACGGGCAGAACCGCAAGTCCGGAGCAGGCCCAGGACGTCCACGCCTTCATCCGGCGGCGCATCGCGGTGCACGACGCGGAGATCGCGGCCAAGGTCCAGATTCTTTACGGCGGCAGCGTGAAGGCCTCCAATGCGCAAGAACTGTTCGGCATGCCGGACATCGATGGCGGCCTGATCGGCGGCGCCTCGCTGGATGCGCAGGAATTTCTTACCATTTGCCGGGCGGCGGGCTAAAGACGATTTATTGGGATTTCAACGTTAAATGCAGACGATTCTGATTATTGTGCATGTGCTGATATCGATCGGCCTCATCGGTTTGGTGCTGGTTCAGCACGGCAAGGGCGCAGACATTGGCGCGGCGTTCGGCAGCGGCGCATCGCAGACGGTGTTCGGCAGCCGTGGTTCGGCCTCCTTTTTGAGCCGGGCTACCGCCGTGCTCGCCACATTGTTTTTTGTCACCAGCCTGGCGCTGGCCTATATATCAGCCACCAGCACCGGCAGAAAGAGCGTGACGGAAACGGCCGTTCCGGCGCAACAGCCTGCGGGCATGGCCCCGGCGGCGCCTGCCGCACCGGCCGACGTGCCGGTGGTGCCAAGGCAATGAAGTAACTATAAAATCCCCTCTCCCTCAGGGAGAAGGAGTTCTCAAAAAATAAGCCGATGTGGTGGAATTTGGTAGACACGCCATCTTGAGGTGGTGGTGGCGTAAGCCGTGCCGGTTCGAGTCCGGCCATCGGCACCATAAGGAAGCTATGATAATTCCATCCTGGAATTATCATAGCAGGCACATCCTTAGTTGTGCCATGGAACCTCTGACACATCAGAGGTTCCATGAATCCATACCCCGGTTCGCCGGGGATTTCTTTGTATAAAACGCGCTAATTACAAAAATCCTTTTCCGGCTGGCCAAAAAAGAATTTTCCGGGCCATTTCCCATCCAAAATCATATCGTTGAATCTGCCATTTTTTGTGCGTCATCTTCGTGTGCCGTGCCGTGCGCGAGGCTTCTGAAGTGCGGGTTTCCCGCCGCTTACCCATCTTGATGAATTGCATGCCAATTAATTTCACGCAGCGCTTGACAGCATCTCGCTGTCTGACCTAGACTCAAAACTCGCTCGGTATTTTTTTATAAGTTTTAATGCAACGCCCCATGGTCGTGTCTGGCGGGCGCCGAGGTACGTTTTTCTTTTGGGTGGGGTAGGGAAATGCTAGACAATTATTTGCCCGTTTTGGTTTTTCTCGCGCTGGGCGTCTTTTTCGGCGTGGCGCCGGTCGTTGCGGGCGCCATTCTCGCGCCAAACCGTCCCGACAGCGAAAAACTTTCTCCCTACGAATGCGGTTTCGAGGCGTTCGAAGATTCGCGCATGAAATTCGACGTGCGTTTCTATCTGGTCGCCATTCTGTTCATCGTCTTCGATCTGGAAATCGCCTTTTTGTTTCCCTGGGCTGCGGTGCTCAGCGAGATCGGCATGTTCGGTTTCCTGGCGATGGTGGTATTTCTCGGCATCCTTGTCATCGGTTTCATCTATGAATGGAAGAAGGGGGCCCTGGAATGGGAATAGAGGGCATACTTGAAAAGGGTGTGGTCACCACCACGGCCGACACGCTGATCAACTGGGCGCGCACCGGCTCGTTGTGGCCGATGACCTTCGGCCTGGCCTGCTGCGCCGTGGAGATGATGCACGCCGGCGCCGCGCGCTACGATCTGGATCGCTTTGGCGTGGTGTTTCGTCCCAGCCCGCGCCAGTCGGACGTGATGGTGGTGGCCGGCACGCTGGTCAACAAGATGGCGCCCGCCCTGCGCAAGGTCTATGACCAGATGTCCGAGCCGCGCTGGGTGATCTCGATGGGTTCCTGCGCCAATGGCGGCGGCTATTACCATTACTCCTATTCGGTGGTGCGCGGTTGTGACCGCATCGTGCCGGTGGACATTTACGTCCCTGGCTGCCCGCCCACCGCGGAGGCATTGCTGTACGGTGTGATCCAGTTGCAGAACAAGATCAAGCGTACCAACACCATCGCACGCTGAGTATCGATCCATGTCCGAAGTGATAAACAATCTTGCGGCGGGCCTTCAGGAGCGCTTTGGCGACAGCCTGACGGCATGCCGCGTCGCCGTGGGTGAAACGACCGCCGAGGTGCGCCGAGAAAAACTGCTGGAAGTGTGCGCCGCGCTGCGCGATGAACCGGCGTTCGCCTTCGAGCAATTGATCGATCTGTGCGGTGTGGATTACCTGGAATATGGCGAGGGGAGTTGGAGCGGCCCGCGTTTCGCCGTGGTTTACCATTTGTTGTCCGTCAAGAACAACCAGCGTCTGCGTCTCAAGGTCTTCGTCGGCGACGATATGCCGCGCATCGACTCCGTGATCGATGTCTGGGCGTCGGCCAACTGGTTCGAGCGCGAGGCCTTCGATCTGTTCGGCATTCTGTTCGACGGTCATCCCGATCTGCGCCGCCTCCTCACCGATTACGGTTTCATCGGCCATCCGTTCCGCAAGGATTTCCCGCTGATCGGCAATGTCGAGATGCGTTACGACCCCGAAAAGAAGCGCGTGGTGTACGAGCCGGTGAGCATCGAGCCGCGCATCCTGGTGCCGCGCGTCATCCGGCATGACAACCGCTATGAGAAGGGGAAGGGTGTGAAGGAGGCCAAGGGTGGCTGAGATACGCAATTACACCTTGAATTTCGGCCCGCAGCATCCGTCCGCGCATGGCGTGCTGCGCCTGGTGCTGGAGATGGACGGTGAGGTGATCGAGCGCGCCGATCCGCACATCGGACTGCTGCATCGCGCCACCGAGAAGCTGGCCGAGAGCAAGCCCTATATCCAGAGCGTGCCTTACATGGACCGCCTCGATTACGTCTCCATGATGTGCAACGAGCACGGCTATGTGCTGGCGATGGAAAAGCTGCTCGGCATCGAGCCGCCGCTGCGCGCGCAGTACATTCGCGTCATGTTCGATGAGATCACGCGCGCCCTCAATCATCTGCTGTGGCTGGGCGCGCATGCGCTCGACATCGGCGCCATGACGGTGTTCCTGTACTGTTTCCGTGAGCGCGAGGATCTGCTGGATTGTTACGAGGCGGTGTCCGGTGCGCGCATGCACGCGGCCTATTACCGTCCGGGCGGCGTGTACCGCGATCTGCCCGATACCATGCCCCATTACCAGCCTTCCAAGTGGCACAATCAGAAGGAAGTGGATCGCCTCAACCGCAACCGCCAGGGTTCACTGCTCGATTTCATCGAAGACTTTACCCAGCGCTTTCCGGCGTACATCGACGAATACGAGACGCTGCTCACCGACAATCGCATCTGGAAGCAGCGCACCGTCGGCATCGGCGTGGTCTCGCCGGAGCGTGCCTTGCAGCTCGGGTTTACCGGCCCCATGCTGCGTGGCTCGGGCGTGGCCTGGGATCTGCGCAAGAAACAGCCATATGAGGTTTACGACCGTCTCGATTTCGATATTCCGGTCGGCGTGAATGGCGATTGCTACGACCGCTATCTGGTGCGGGTGGAAGAAATGCGCCAGTCGAACCGCATTATCAAGCAGTGCGTCGATTGGCTGCGTAAGAATCCCGGCCCGGTGATGACCGACAACCACAAGATTGCCCCGCCCAAGCGCGAGGAGATGAAGGGCGATATGGAGGGGCTGATTCATCACTTCAAATTGTTCACCGAAGGTTTTTGTCTGCCCGAGGGCGAAGCCTATGCGGCGGTGGAGCACCCCAAGGGGGAGTTCGGAATTTATCTGGTGTCCGACGGCGCCAACAAGCCTTACCGGATGAAGATCCGCGCCCCGGGGTTCGCCCATATCGCCGGTTTGGACGAAATGTCGCGTGGGCACATGATCGCGGACGTGGTGGCTATTATCGGTACCCAGGATATCGTTTTCGGAGAGGTTGATCGCTGATGTCGCAGGGCAATACGAATCTGATTTCCGCTCAGGCGCGCGCCGAGATAGACCGTTGGGTCGCCAAGTATCCGCCGCAGCAGAAGCAGTCCGCGGTGATGGCGGCGCTCAGCATCGTGCAGGATGAGAACGGCGGCTGGTTGACCAGGGAGCTGATGGATGCCGTCGCGGCGTATCTCGAAATGGAGCCGATCTCGGTTTACGAGGTGGCGACGTTCTATTCCATGTATTCGCTCAAGCCCGTCGGACGCCACAAGATCAACGTCTGCACCAACATCTCGTGCATGCTGTGCGGCTCGGATGAAATCGTCGCGCATCTCGAAAATAAACTGGGCGTGCGGATGGGTGGAACCACCCCGGACGGCAAATTCACCCTGCGCGGAGTGGAGTGTCTGGGGGCGTGCGCGGGCGCGCCAATGTTCCAGGTCGGCCGGCAATACCACGAAAATCTCACGCCGTCGAAAATCGACGCCATTCTGGATGGCTTGGAGTAACGGTCATGGCGAACGAAGTCTGTTTCAGCACATTGCATCTCGACAAGCCCTGGACCCTGGAGACGTATCTGGCCTCCGGTGGCTATCAGGCCTGGAAGAAGATTCTGGAGGAGAAGACGCCGGCCGATGAGATCATCGCCGAAGTCAAGACTTCCGCCTTGCGTGGCCGTGGCGGCGCGGGTTTTCCTACTGGTCTGAAGTGGAGTTTCATGCCGCGCAACGTGCCCGGGCAAAAATACATCGTGTGCAATTCCGACGAGGGCGAGCCGGGCACTTTCAAGGATCGCGATATTCTGCGCTACAACCCCCATGCGCTGATCGAGGGCATGGCGATCGCCGGTTACACCATCGGTGCGACGGTGGGCTATAACTACATCCGTGGCGAGTTCTGGGAACCCTACGAGCGCTTCGAGGCGGCGCTGGCCGAGGCGCGTGCTGCGGGTCTGCTGGGCAAGAACATCCTGGGTTCGGGCGTCGATTTCGAGCTGCACACCCATCTGGGCGCCGGGGCGTACATCTGCGGCGAAGAGACGGCGCTGATCGAATCCCTGGAAGGCAAGAAAGGCCAGCCGCGCTTCAAGCCGCCGTTCCCGGCGAGCTTCGGCGTGTATGGGCGTCCGACCACCATCAACAATACCGAGACGCTGGCTTCGATTCCTTACATCATGCGTAATGGCGGGCGCTGGTTCCTGGAGCTGGGCAAGCCCAACAACGGTGGCACCAAGCTTTTCTCCGTCTCCGGTCACGTTAACAAGCCCGGTAATTACGAGGTGCCGATGGGCACGCCGTTCGCCGAGTTGCTGGAAATGGCCGGCGGCATGCGCGGCGGCCGCAAGCTCAAGGCGGTGATTCCGGGCGGCTCCTCCACGCCGGTGGTGCCGGGCGATGTGATGATGGGCGTGAGCATGGATTATGATTCCATCGCCAAGGCCGGTTCCATGCTGGGCGCGGGTTCGGTGATCATCATGGATGACACCACCTGCATGGTCAAGCTGCTGGCGCGCATCGCCGAGTTTTATTATGAGGAATCCTGCGGCCAGTGCACTCCCTGCCGCGAGGGCACGGGCTGGCTGGCGCGGGTGATTCATCGCATCGAGCATGGCCACGGCAGACAGGAAGACCTCGATATGCTGGTCGATGTCTCCAACAAGATCCAGGGGCGCACCATTTGCGCGCTGGGCGATGCTGCGGCGCTGCCGGTGATCAGCTTCATCAAGCATTTCCGCGACGAATTCCAGTATCACATCGACCACGGCCGTTGCCTGGTTGGAGCAGGTGCTTCGGCTGCGGAACCCGCCGTGGCCGCATGACAGTTAATGACGGACAGTAATCCATGGTAAATATCGAGATCGACGGAAAACAGATCGAGGCCAGAGACGGCGCGATGGTGATCGAGGCCGCGGATGACGCGGGCATCGCCATTCCCCGTTTCTGCTATCACAAGAAACTGTCCATCGCGGCGAATTGCCGCATGTGCCTGGTCGAGGTCGACAAGGCCGCCAAGCCGCTGCCGGCCTGCGCCACGCCCGTCACCGAGGGCATGAAAATCCACACCAAGTCGCCGCGCGCGCTGGATGCGCAAAAGGGCGTCATGGAATTTCTGCTCATCAACCATCCGCTGGATTGCCCGATCTGCGACCAGGGCGGCGAATGCGATTTGCAGGACTTGTCGCTGGGCTATGGCACCAGCGGCTCGCGCTTTCTTGAAAAGAAGCGCGTGGTCAAGGACAAGAACATCGGGCCACTGATCTCGACGGACATGACGCGCTGCATTCACTGCACGCGCTGCGTGCGTTTCGGCGAGGAAATCGCCGGCATCAAGGAGCTCGGCGCGACAGGGCGCGGCGAACACATGGAGATCGGCACCTATGTGGAAAAGTCGATTTCTTCGGAGATGTCCGGCAATGTCATCGACCTTTGCCCGGTGGGTGCGCTGACCTCCAAGCCGTTCCGCTATGCGGCACGGGCCTGGGAAATGCAGTGCCGCGACACCGTCGCGCCGCATGACTGCATCGGTTCCAATCTGCATGTCGACGTGCGCGGCAGCAAGGTGATGCGCGTCGTGCCGCGCGAGAACGAAGAGATCAACGAGACCTGGATTTCCGACCGAGACCGTTTCAGCTACGAGGGCTTGAACGCCGCCGATCGCCTGCGCACGCCGATGATCAAGAAGGACGGCAAGTGGCAGCAGACCGACTGGACGACCGCCTTCGAGTTCACGGTGAATGGCCTGAAAGCCGTGATCACGCGCTACGGTGCGGGTCAGCTCGGTGCGCTGGTATCGCCGATCGCTTCTCTCGAAGAGATGTACCTCACCCAGAAGTTGGTGCGCGCTCTGGGTGGTTCGAACGTCGATCATCGCCTGCGTCAGGCCGATTTCAGCGATCAGGATGCCGCGCCGCTCTATCCGTGGCTGGGTCAGGCGATACAGGATCTGGAACATCTCGACGCCGGCTTGCTGATCGGCTCCAATGTGCGCAAGGAACAACCGATCGCCGCACACCGCCTGCGCAAGGCCGCGTTGCGCGGAGCAAGCGTGATGTTCGTCAATGCAGGGGATCATGATTTCAATTTCCCGGTCAAGGCCAAACTCGTTTCCGGCCCCGCCGGCATGGAACGCGACCTTGCCGCCATTGCCAAGGCGTTGTTGCAGATCAGCGGCGGCACCGCTCCTGAAGGCTTGGGCGCGCTACTGGCGCAGGTAATGGTGAATGATGCTCACAATGCCATCGCCAGGACGTTGCGCGATGCAAACAAGGCCGCGGTGCTGTTGGGTAGCCAAGCGCTGACCCATTCCCGGTTTTCGACCTTGCGCGCTCTGGCGGGTGTGATCGCCGAATCGAGCGGCGCCGCACTCGGTTATCTGCCCGAGGCCGGCAACAGTGCGGGCGGCTGGCTGGCGGGCGCCTTGCCGCATCGCGATGTGGCGGGCAAACCGGTCTCCAACCCCGGGCTGAATGCGCGTGCCATGCTGGAGGCCAAGCTCAAGAGCTATCTCTTGCTGGGTATCGAACCGGAATTCGATTGCGCCGATGCCGAGCTCGCGCTTGGGGCGATGCAAGGAGCCGATTTCGTCGTGTCGCTGTCGCCCTACAAGACCGAGGCGATGCAGCGCTACGCCGATGTCATTCTGCCGATCGGGCCGTTCACCGAAACTTCGGGCACCTTCGTCAATGCCGAGGGACGCTGGCAGAGCTTTTCCGGCGTGGTTGCGCCGCTGGGCGAGACACGGCCGGCGTGGAAGGTGCTGCGCGTGCTGGGCAACCTCTTCAACCTCGATGGTTTCGATTATATGTCTTCGGAACAGGTGCGCGACGAGTTGCGTGTTGCGGCGGGGGGCCTCAAGGCGGATAACCGGATGCCGTCGCGCTGCCCTGCGCAACTGAGCGATGCGGAGGCGCGGATCAACCTGCCGCCGATGTACGCGATGGACGCCATCGTGCGCCGCGCTCCCGCCTTGCGGCAAACCGCCGATGGACAGGCCGCCGCCGCTTATTCCAGCGCGGTGATGGCGCGAGTTGGATTGCAAGGCGAAGCCGTTGTTGCTGCCACGGGCGAGAAGGTGGCCGCCCATGCTTGAGACACTGCAAGCCGTATGGGGTAGCATCCCCGAACTTCTGCAAATCGTGCTCAAGATCGTGGTGATCGTGGTGCCGATCATGCTGTCGGTGGCCTATCTCACGCTGGCTGAGCGCAAGGTGATCGGTTACATCCAGGTGCGTATCGGCCCCAACCGCGTCGGTCCGCGAGGCTTGTTGCAGCCGATCGCCGATGGCCTGAAACTGGTGCTGAAGGAGATTATCGTCCCCACCAACGCCAACCGCTTTCTGTTCATCCTCGGGCCGATCGTGGCGCTGGCCCCCGCGCTGGCGGCGTGGGCGGTGATCCCTTTCGACGAGAAGCTGGTGCTGGCCAATGTGGATGCCGGTCTGCTTTACATTCTGGCGATGACCTCGATGGGCGTCTATGGCGTCATCATCGCCGGCTGGGCCTCCAACTCCAAGTATGCGTTTCTCGGCGCGCTGCGCTCCGCGGCGCAGGTGGTGTCCTATGAAATCGCCATGGGCTTCGCCCTGGTCGGCGTGTTGATCGCTGCCGGCAGCCTGAATCTGCGTGAGATCGTGCTCGCCCAGCAGGGGAGCTTCCTGCATTGGTACTGGCTGCCGCTGCTGCCGCTGTTCCTGGTGTACTTCATTTCCGGCGTGGCGGAAACCAATCGTGCCCCGTTCGATGTGGCCGAGGGCGAGTCCGAAATCGTCGCCGGTTTCCACGTCGAATATTCGGGCATGACGTTCGGCCTGTTCTTCCTGGCCGAATACGCCAATATGATCCTGGTGTCGGCGCTCGTGGCGCTCATGTTCCTTGGCGGGTGGCTGTCACCCTTCGAAGGTATACCGGTGCTCGGTGAGGCCCTGGCCTGGGTGCCGGGCATCTTCTGGCTGCTGGCCAAGATGAGCGTATTCCTGTTTTTGTTCCTGTGGTTCCGCGCCACGTTCCCGCGTTACCGCTATGACCAGATCATGCGCTTGGGCTGGAAAATCTTCATCCCGATTACCATCGTCTGGCTGCTGGTGGTGGGTGCCGCGGTGCTGGCCCAGATCGGGCCGTGGTTTGATTGATGTAAGAATTTAATATTTCCGCCTTCCCCCCTCTCTCCCGTTTGCGGGAGAGAGTCAGGGTGAGGGTGTTGGGAGGCTGTGATGAACGTAATCACAAATTATTTCAAAAGCCTGTTGCTGTGGGAGCTGCTGATTGGCCTGAAGCTCACCGGCAGGTATTTTTTCGCCAAGAAGATCACGGTGCAATACCCGGAAGAGAAAACGCCGCAGTCGTTTCGTTTCCGTGGCTTGCACGCGCTGCGCCGCTATGCCAACGGCGAAGAACGCTGCATCGCCTGCAAACTGTGCGAGGCGGTGTGCCCGGCGCTTGCCATCACTATTGATTCGGCGCAGCGCGAAGACGGCACGCGCCGCACCACCCGCTACGACATCGATCTGTTCAAATGCATCTACTGCGGTTTTTGCGAAGAGGCGTGTCCGGTCGACGCCATCGTCGAAACGCGCCTCTTCGAATATCATTTCGAGAGCCGCGATGGCACGGTGATGACCAAGGACAAGCTGCTGGCGATGGGCGACCGCTACGAAAAAGAGATCGCCGCCGATCGCGCCAGGGATGCGGCTTACCGTTAAGTCCGAGGAATAAATGGAACAAATCATTTTTTACGTTTTCGCGGCGATCCTGGTCGCGTCGTCGATTCTGGTCATCACCGTCCGCAATCCGGTGCATGCGGTGCTGTTTCTGGTGCTGGCATTCTTTACCAGCGCGGCGTTGTGGTTGTTGCTCGAGGCGGAGTTCCTCGCCATCACCCTGGTGCTGGTGTATGTCGGCGCGGTAATGGTATTGTTCCTGTTCGTGGTGATGATGCTGGATATCAATATCGCGGTATTGCGCGAGGGGTTCATCCGCTATCTGCCGTTGGGCATTGGCGTGGCGCTGGTCGCGGTGATCGAAATGGCGGTCGCGGTCGGCCCGAAATATTTCGGTCTCGAGCATTTCGCCGAGCCGGCCCGGCACATGGCCGATTACAGCAATACCAAGGAGCTGGGGCGGATACTTTATACGGTTTATGCCTATCCGTTCGAGATCGCCGCGGCGATTCTGCTGGTGGCGATTATCGCAGCCATCGCCTTGACCCTGCGGCGGCGGCCGCAGACCAAGTATCAGAATGTGACCGAGCAGGTCATGACGCGCCGCGACGATCGTTTGCGTATCATCAAGATGGAAGCGGAAAAGAAAGAAGGTTGAGCAATCGGAAGGATTGTTCGATTTAGGGGATTGAATCACAAGAATTGCTACAGGGGTAGGGGCGCAATGATCGCGTTGTCGGATTTTCTGATCTTGGGGGCTGTGCTGTTCTGCGTCAGTCTTGCCGGGATTTTTCTCAATCGCAAGAATGTCATCATTCTGCTGATGGCGATCGAGTTGATGCTGCTGGCGGTGAACATGAATTTCATCGCCTTCTCGCATTATCTTGGCGATACCGCCGGGCAGATTTTCGTCTTTTTCATCCTGACGGTCGCCGCCGCCGAGGCCGCCATCGGGCTGGCCATTCTCGTCGTGCTGTTCCGCAACAGGCGCACCATCAACGTCGAACATCTCGACACGCTGAAAGGATAAGGAGCGCCCAGGATCATGCAGAATATCTCTCTCGCCATCGTACTGGCGCCGCTGTTCGGCGCGATCGTCGCGGGCCTGTTCGGCAAGGCCGTGGGCCGTGCTGGGGCGCACTGGGCAACCATCATCGGTGTCGCCGTTTCATTCGCGCTGTCACTGGTCGTTTTCAAGGACATCATCATCGACGGCGCCGATCCTTTCAACGGCGCGGTGTATACCTGGCTGGTCAGCGATGGCTTCACGTTCGAGATCGGCTTCCTGATCGACGAGCTCACGGCGTTGATGATGGTGGTGGTGACGTTCGTCTCGCTGATGGTGCACATCTACACCATCGGCTATATGCACGATGATCCGGGTTATCAGCGCTTCTTCAGCTATATTTCGCTGTTCACCTTCTCCATGCTGATGCTGGTGATGGCGAACAACTTCATGCAGTTGTTCTTCGGCTGGGAGGCGGTGGGCCTGGTGTCCTATCTGCTGATCGGCTTCTGGTATCAGCGCGAATCGGCCATCTATGCCAATCTCAAGGCCTTTCTCGTCAATCGCGTCGGCGACCTCGGCTTCCTGCTTGGTATCGCCGCGGTGCTGGTGTATTTCAACAGCCTGGATTACGCCGACGTGTTTCGCGCCGCGCCGTCGATGGCGAACGCCACTGTCGAGGTGGCGATGAACCAGCAATGGTCGGTTATCACCATGATCTGCGTCCTGCTGTTCATCGGCGCCATGGGCAAATCGGCGCAGGTGCCGCTGCATGTCTGGCTGCCCGACTCGATGGAAGGCCCGACACCGATCTCGGCGCTGATCCATGCCGCGACCATGGTGACCGCCGGCATCTTCATGGTGGCGCGCATGTCGCCGTTGTATGAGCTGTCGCAGACGGCGCTCAGCATGGTGATCATCACCGGCGCCGTCACGGCGCTGTTCATGGGGCTGCTCGGTCTGGTGCAGAACGACATCAAGCGCGTGGTGGCCTACTCCACGCTTTCCCAGCTTGGTTATATGACCGTGGCACTGGGCGCGTCGGCCTATGCCACCGGCATTTTCCACCTCATGACTCACGCCTTCTTCAAGGCGTTGTTATTCCTTGCCGCCGGTTCGGTGATCATCGCCATGCACCACGAGCAGGACATCGGCAAGATGGGCGGTCTGAAGAAATACATGCCCATCACCTACTGGACGTTCCTGATCGGCGCGCTGGCCCTGATCGGTTTCCCCGGCTTTTCGGGATTCTTTTCCAAGGACAGCATCATCGAAGCGGCGGAACTCTCGGTCGTGCCGGGGGCGGGATTCGCCTATGCGGCGGTGCTGCTCGGTGTGTTCGTCACCGCGCTGTACACTTTCCGCATGTTCTTCCTGGTGTTCCACGGCAAGGAGCGCATGGACGAGCATACCCGCGAGCACCTGCACGAATCGCCCGCAGTGGTCACCATGCCTTTGGTGTTGCTGGCCATCCCGTCCGTCATCGTCGGCGCCATCGCCATCGGTCCCTTGCAGTTCGGTGATTTCTTCGGCCACGCCATTTTCGTCTTGCCCGAGCACGATGTGCTGGGCGTGATGGGCGGCGAATACCACGGCCCGCTGGCGTTCGTGCTGCACGGCTTGATGGCGCCGGCGGTATGGCTGTCCTTTGCCGGCGTGGCCGTGGCCTGGTTCCTGTATATGAAGCGCCCGGATCTGCCCGCCGCGATCAAGGAGCGTTTCTCGGGCCTATACAACATTCTCGACAAGAAATACGGTTTCGATGATTTCAACGACACGGTTTTCGCCGGCGGCAGCCGTGGCGTGGGGCGCGCTTTCTGGCGCATGGGAGACGTCAAGCTGATCGACGGTATTATGGTGAACGGCACGGCGCTCGGCATCGGCTGGGTCGCCACGCTGATTCGCCGCGTGCAGTCGGGTTTCCTGTACCATTACGCTTTTGCCATGATTCTTGGCCTTGTTTTGTTGTTGACCGTTTTTGTGTACTGAGAATAACAAACAGGATAGTTTTGAATGTCTTCCGATTTTCCGCTTCTGAGTCTGGTTATCTGGCTGCCGATCATCGGTGGGTTGGTGGTGCTTGCCGCCGGCAAGAACGATGGATTGGTGCGCTGGTTGTCGCTGATTTTCTCGGTGATGGCCTTCGTGGTGTCCGTGCCGCTGTATACCGGCTTCGATACCGGCACCTATCAGATGCAGTTCGTTGAAGAGGCGGCCTGGGTGCCGACTTTCAATATCAACTACCATCTCGGCATCGACGGCATTTCCATGCCGCTGATCCTGCTGACCACCTTTACCACCGTGCTGGTGGTCATCGCGGGCTGGGAAGTCATCCAGTACCGTGTGGCGCAGTACATGGCGGCCTTCCTGATCATGGAAGGGCTGATGGTCGGCGTGTTTTGCGCGCTCGATGCGGTGCTGTTCTACGTGTTCTGGGAATTCATGCTGATACCGATGTTCCTTATCATCGGCATCTGGGGCGGGGTGCGGCGTGTCTATTCCGCCATCAAGTTCTTTCTCTATACCTTTCTGGGCTCGGTGCTGCTGTTGGTCGCCGTGCTGTATCTGTATTTCCAGTCGGACAGCTTCTCGATTCTCGACTTCCACGACTTGCGCATCGGTCTGACCGCGCAGGTGCTGCTGTTCTTCGCCTTTCTCATCGCCTTCGCCGTCAAGGTGCCGATGTGGCCGGTGCACACCTGGTTGCCGGACGCGCACGTCGAAGCCCCGACCGGCGGCTCGGTGATCCTGGCCGCCATCATGCTCAAGCTCGGCGCCTACGGCTTTGTGCGCTTCATCCTGCCGATCGCGCCCGACGCCAGCCATGAGCTGGATTGGCTGATCATCACCATGTCGCTGATCGCGGTGATCTACATCGCGCTGGTGGCGCTGGTGCAGGAAGACATGAAAAAGCTGATCGCCTATTCGTCGATTTCGCACATGGGTTTCGTCACTCTGGGCTTTTTCCTCGTCTACAGCATCTACGACAACACCCAGACCGTCTCCGGCGCCGCGCTCGGCATGGAAGGAGCGCTGGTGCAGATGATCTCACACGGCTTCGTCTCCGGCGCGTTGTTCCTGTGCGTGGGCGTGATGTATGACCGCCTGCACAGCCGCAACATCAGCGATTACGGCGGTGTCGCCAACACCATGCCGGTGTTCGCCACGCTGATGGTGTTGTTTGCGATGGCCAATGCCGGTCTGCCGGGCACCTCGGGCTTCGTCGGCGAGTTCATGGTGATACTCTCGGCGTTCAAGGCCAATTTCTGGATCGCGCTGCTCGCCAGCACCACGTTGGTGTTGGGGGCGGCCTATACCCTGTGGATGGTCAAGCGCGTCATTTTTGGCCCGGTGGGCAATGCGAACGTCGCCACCTTGCAGGATCTGAACGGCCGCGAGGCGCTGGTGTTGGGATCGCTGGCGGTGTTGGTGCTGCTGCTGGGTGTGTATCCCGCGCCGCTGGTGGATGTGATGCACGCCTCGGTCGGCCACCTGCTGGAGCAGGCGGTAAGCTCGAAGATTCCCGTGATTCCTTAGAACCTGGTTACGATCTCGCTGAAGGGTGCATCGCCGCGTTGAAAATGTCCTCAAAATGCTCACATACTTCGTGTATGCTCCGCTTTTTCGGCCATTTTCGCCTTGCGCTGCATCCCTTGATCGAGATCGTAAACAGGTTCTTATACCGATTGACACGACAACAACGCTCGGAATTAAAGATTGATGTCTAGCATGACTTTTGAAATGCCCAATTTTGCGCTGGCCCTGCCGGAGATCTTCGTGCTGGGCATGGCCTGCACCATTTTGCTGATCGACCTGTTTTTGAGCGATCGCAATCGTGTGCTCACCTATCTGATGTCGCAAGCCACACTCGTCGGCGCCGCGATCCTGACGGTCGGTCTGCACAGCGGCGAGCCGCAACTGACCTTCGGCGGCAGCTTCATCTCCGACACCATGGGCGATGTGTTGAAGGTATTCATCTACCTCGTCACGGCGGTGGTGTTTCTTTATTCGCGCGAATACCTGCGTGTGCGCCAGCTTTTCACCGGCGAATATTTCGTGCTCGGCCTGTTCGGTGTGCTGGGCATGATGGTGATGGTCTCCGCGCACAGCTTCCTCACCATCTATCTGGGGCTTGAGCTGCTGTCCCTGTCGCTGTACGCGATGGTCGCACTGCAACGCGATTCGATCACCGCCACAGAAGCGGCGATGAAATATTTCGTGCTGGGGTCGCTGGCTTCCGGCATGCTGCTCTATGGGTTGTCGATGTTCTATGGCGTTACCGGCAGTCTTGATATCGCCGAAGTCGGCGCGCATCTCAAGCAGCTCCCGGCCGATAATAATGTCGTGCTCGCCTTCGGCGTGGTGTTCGTGGTTGTCGGTCTGGCATTCAAGCTCGGCGCCGTGCCGTTCCACATGTGGGTGCCCGATGTCTATCACGGTGCGCCGACCAGCGTCACGCTCTATATCGGCACCGCGCCGAAGATCGCCGCGTTCGCCATGCTCATGCGCGTGCTGGTGGAGGGTCTGGGCAGCTTGCATGTGCAGTGGCAGGACATGCTGATCCTGCTCGCCATCGCCTCGATGGCGGTGGGTAATATCATCGCCATCGCCCAGGGCAACATCAAGCGCATGCTCGCCTACTCCACCATCGCCCATGTCGGTTTCCTGCTGCTCGGTGTCCTGACCGGAACCGCGAATGGCTATTCATCGGCGATGTTCTACATCATCGTCTATGCCATCATGGGGCTGGGTGGCTTCGGCATGATTATGTTGCTCAGCCGCGCCGGATTCGAGGCCGACCGCATCGACGACTTCAAGGGTCTGAATGACCGCAGCCCATGGTTCGCCTTCATCATGTTGATCCTCATGATTTCCATGGCCGGGATCCCGGTGTCCATCGGTTTCTGGGCCAAGCTCGCCGTGCTGCAGGCGGTGATTCGTGCCGATATGACCTGGCTTGCCGTGGTGGCGGTGATTTTCTCCGTCATCGGCGCCTACTACTACCTGCGCATCGTCAAGGTGATGTATTTCGACAAGGCCGAAGACACCGCTCCTCTCACCCCCAGCTTCGATATGCGTGTCGCCATGAGCGCCAACGGTCTCGCCATTTTCGCCCTGGGTGTGTACCCGAGCGCCCTGACCGCCCTCTGCGCCGCGGCGCTGAAGTGACCTGACCACGGAAGGCGGCATCGGCCTTCCGTGACTTGAGCGGCCGCATGGGGGGTAGACTATGATTCCCGCCAATGCCCACTGCCCGGGCGGTTTGCGATGAAGAAATATCTTGAAAACAGTCAATACATCGATTGGGAGCACGCCGCCGTAAGGGAAAAGGCGCGGGCGCTCTCCGCAGGGTTGTCCTCGGACGAGACCATCGCGCGACGTTGTTTCGAATTTGTTCGTGATTCTATCCAGCATAGCTGGGACCATCGGAAAAATCCCGTAACCTGTAAGGCTTCTGACGTGCTGCTGCACGGCACGGGCTATTGCTATGCCAAGAGCCATCTGCTGGCGGCGCTGTTGAGGGCGAATGGCATCCCCTCTGGACTGTGCTACCAGCGGCTCAGCGCAGGCGCCGGTGGTCCACCCTATTGCCTTCACGGTTTGAACGCGGTTTATCTGCGACAGTATGGCTGGTATCGGATCGATGCCAGAGGCAACAAGCCTGGCGTGGCGGCGGAGTTCTGTCCCCCGCTGGAGAGGCTTGCCTTCGCGGTTATGGACGAACACGAGAGGGATTTTTCCGAAATCTGGCATGAGCCGTTACCTTGCATCATCGAGGCTTTGACGGAAAATGAAACGGTGGAGCAGGTTGCCGGGAATTTGCCGGATATCGAGGTGATAAAGACTACAACGCCTCGCGCGAGGGAATGAGGTAAACTCGATAACAGGCGCGCGTTATCAACACTGTCTTCAACGAAGAGTGTTTCGAATGCCATGACCCGCGATTATTTCACCACCGCCATCGGGCGTCATATCTGGGATACCAAATACCGCTACCGGCAAGGCGATGTCGTCCTTGACCAGACGATCGCCGACACGTGGCGTCGCATCGCGCATGCCTTGGCAAGTCTGGAAACGCAGGCGCAGTCACAGCGGGAGCAGCAGTTTTTCGACGTGCTGGAGGGATTCAAATTCCTGCCTGGGGGGCGCATTCAGGCGGGAGCGGGCACCGGGCATCGCGTGACGCTGTTCAACTGCTTTGTCATGGGCGTCATCGAGGATTCCATGGACGGCATCTTCGATGCGCTCAAGGAAGGCGCATTGACGATGCAGCAAGGCGGCGGTGTGGGTTACGATTTTTCCACGTTGCGCCCCAAGGGTACGGCGGCGCGCAGCGTTGGGACGGTCGCATCGGGGCCGTTGTCGTTCATGCAGATCTGGGACAGCATGTGCGCCACCATCCTCTCCACCGGCGCGCGGCGTGGGGCGATGATGGGGACGCTGCGTTGCGATCATCCCGATATCGAAGAATTCATCGAGGTCAAGCGCGACAGGCAGCGGCTGCGCCGTTTCAATCTCTCGGTGCTGGTGAGCGACGCCTTCATGGAGGCGGTGCGGCGCGACGAGCCATGGGCGCTGGTGTTTCCCGTCCGCGAATCCGGGGAGACATCGGTGGACGAGATCGTGTATCGCCCATGGTCGGGCCGGCCCGATCCCGTGCCGTGTCGTGTGGTGCGCCGCGTGTCCGCCCGGGCGCTATGGGACAAGCTGATGCGCGCCACCTACGACGTCGCCGAACCGGGCGTGCTGTTCATCGACCGTATCAATCGCCTGAATAATCAGTGGTACCGCGAGCACATCAGCGCCAGCAATCCCTGCGGCGAGATTCCTTTGCCTGCGTATGGCGCCTGTGATCTGGGTTCGATCAACCTGACGCGCTTTGTGCAGGAGCCATTTTCCGCGAATGCGCGCCTCGATATGCGGGGCATCCAGGCGACCGCCGCGATTGCCACGCGCATGCTGGACAATGTGATCGATGTGTCGCATTTTCCTCTGCCGCGGCAGCAACAGCAGGCGCACGGTTCGCGCCGCATCGGTCTAGGCATTACCGGGCTGGCCGATGCGTTGATCATGCTGGGTGTGACGTATGGCGGCGAGGAGGCGCATCATCTGGCGGCATTGGTGATGCGCAGTATTTGTCACACCGCTTACCGTGTCTCCATCGAGCTGGCGAAGGAGAAGGGTGCTTTTCCTTTCTTCGACAAGGAAAAGTATTTGCAGGGCGAATTCGTGCGCGCCTTGCCGGAGGATATCCGGCAAGGCATCGCCACCCATGGCATCCGCAACAGCCATCTGATGGCCATCGCACCCACAGGCACCATCAGCCTGCTGGCCGACAATGTCTCCAGCGGTCTCGAACCTGTGTTCGATTTTCACTATAAACGGCGGGTGCTGGAGCTGGACGGTTCGCATACCGAATATCACCTCACCGACTATGCGTTGCGTTTGTGGCGCACCCTGCATGGCAACGACGCCCCCCTGCCGCCGCAATTCATCGACGCGCGCAGCATTTCTCCTCAAGCGCATCTCGACATGCAGGCCGCCTTGCAGCCCTATGTGGACAACGCCATCTCCAAGACCATCAATATCCCCGAAGATTACGACTTCGCCGCCTTCCGCAACATCTACGAGCTTGCCTACGACAAAGGGTTGAAAGGCTGCACCACCTTTCGCCCCAATCCCGTGACGGGTTCGGTGTTGCAGGCAGAAGAATCTGCGAGTGGCCCGCTGTGCTGCTCGGTGGAGCGGGAGGCGGATTGACGTAAGGGCGGCTCTACGCAGCAGCGGCGCGGGATAGCATATATATGGTTAAAATGGGGGTAAATCAGCATATCGTCCAGGGTAAACATTCCGGTTAGTTGCCTCGCAACAGCCAAAGCCACCCCGCCAGTCCTGACAGGGTTATCGTAAGCACCGGCACGGTCAATACGATGCCGATACGGAAATAATAACCCCAGCCGATCTTCATGCCACGCTGTGCCAGCACATGCAGCCACAGCAATGTCGCCAGGCTGCCGATGGGCGTCATCTTCGGTCCCAGGTCGCAACCGATGATGTTGGCGTAGATCATTGCCTCTCGCACCAACGACGTGAGCCGTGCGTCGTCGATGGCAAGGTTGCCGATCAGCACCGCCGGCAGATTGTTCATGATCGCCGATAGCGAGGCGAACAAAAATCCCGACCCGAGCGTGGCAAGCCACACGCCCTGACCGTTCAGCCATTCCAGGGCGCGGCTCAGGTCGCTCGTCAGGCCCTGGTTGCGCAGGCCGAACACCACCAGATACATGCCCAGCGAGAACACCACCACTTGCCAGGGCGCCTCGCGCAGCAGGGTGAGGACGGGGATGACGGCGCGCGGCTGCTGCGCCAGGAAATGCTCCCGCGACGCCGCCAGCAGCAGGATCAGCGCGCCTGATCCGGCGATCGCAGACACAGGCAGGCCGAGAGGATAGGCGAAGAAATAGCCCGTCAGCACCAGCGGTAGCACCACCCAGCCGGTATGAAATACGAAGGGATCGCGGATCGCCTTTGCCGGTTCACTCAACATCGAGACATCGAAGCGCAGCGGCACATCCTTGCGGAAAAACAGCCACAGCACCAGCAGTGTCGCCAGCAGCGAAACGAAGTTGACCGGCAGCATCACCGTCGCGTAGTCGGCGAAGGAGATATCGAAGTAATTTGCGGTGATGATGTTGACCAGATTGGAAATCATCAAGGGCAGGCTGGTGGTGTCCGAGACGAAGCCCGTGGCCATGATGAAGGCCAGCGTGGCGGCGGGTGTGAAGCGCAAGGCGCGCAGCATTTCGAACACAAGTGGCGTGAGGATCAGCACCGCGCCGTCGTTGGCGAACAGCGCCGCCACCACGGCGCCCAGCAGCACGATCAGCAGAAACAGCCAGTGCCCCTGGCCATTGCCCCGGCGCGCCACATGCAAGGCCGCCCATTCGAAGAAACCCGCGGCGTCCAGAACGAGGGAGATCAGGATCAGCGCGATGAGGGTGAAGGTGGCGTCCCAGACGATATCCCAAACTATTGGCACATCCGACAGCGAAATGACGCCGCTTATAAGCGCCGCCAGCGCACCGCCCAGCGCGCTCCAGCCGATGCCGAGATTTTTCGGTCGCCAGATGACCAGCGTCAGCGTGACGATGAAAATCAGTGTCGCCGTCAGCACAGACGACGCTTCACTTCCGGCAACAATTGGCTGCGGATTTGATCGCGGACCTGGATAAAACTTTCCAGGGGTTCGCCGTGCGGGTCGTGAAACGGCATGTGGATGGCCGGGATGGGCTTGGGGAAGACCGGGCAGGTTTCCCTGGCGTTGTCGCACACCGTGACCACCAGGTCGATGGCTTCGTCCATGACGGCTTCGACTGGCTTCGGGTGCAATCCTGCGGTGTCGATGCCGAGCCGACGCAGCGCGGCGATGGCGCCGTCGGCGACTTTCGGGCCAGGATTCGTTCCAGCCGAGATGGCGCGGATATATGGACCGAGTTGATGATTGATCATGGCCTCGGCCATTTGGCTGCGGCAGGAATTGCCGGTGCATAGAATCAGGACGGTTTTGGGAGTATTCATCGCAATAAGTTTGATCTGGATCAAAGCAAAAGGGGCATCATATCTTATCAAATGTAAAGGCTCTTCAGGAAGTCGTGTGGGTAAAAATTGGGGCATAGCATGACGGAAAGCTACGACGATTGCGGTATTCAGCAGTTTGAAGCGGGCTGTAAAACTGGCATGCTTTACCGATGGCTACCTCACGC
>JADDKJ010000037.1:0-32476 GCA_033717875.1 Gammaproteobacteria bacterium | reverse complement strand
TCGCGTCATCCAGCGCCGGGCATACGGGATCAGAGATGAGGAATATCTGAGACTCAAAATTCTCACTTGCATGCTCCCGGCTATATGAATTTCGTGCAAAATGACCCACACGATTTCCTGAAGACCCATTATTTCTATCCAACTCGACGCGATCCCCTGCCACTCGCGACATGTCCTCGCCAAATTCTCTTACCCAAATGGCATGGGTATATGCATGGCGAAACGCATCATACTCAAGATCGTTCTGCGTAGGCGGATCCGCAGGCGGATCGTTTGCATCGGGACGACCAAGGTCATTCCATGCGTCCGCAGCGTTGTTTTCCCACCATTGCCGCCCAAAAGGGCCTTTCCAAGGAATTGTTCTGTCAGCCATTTTAAATACCCCTTTTCATCCGAATCACAAATGCGTGGTAACCATCTGGCGAGTCGGTGCCTCGTGGTTCTTTTCTAATCACCTCAAAATATCCGCTTTCCCCGATACAACCATCGCTATCGTTGGTGATACCAGCAATCGCGCGGTTTTCAATCAGATAAATCCTCATGGATCTTGTCTCCGAGAAAAAAATCAGGTACCAGACCCCATCTTCTGATGGAAGCTTGTCTTTGGGAGTCGATAATTTTTGCTTCTCGTTGAGTTCCTTTTTTCTCTCAACGCCGCTGTATGAACCCACTGCGCAGATAAGAGTTTCGCCTGACTCCATTAATGTTTTTGCAGGTGTCCGCTCGAGAGCAATAATTCTTGCCAAAAAAATCTGCGGAACTTCGTAGTCGCGCATTAATTCCTTCCTCTCCTTTTCCCCATACCAAACGATGAAAAACGGGATTGCCGCCACAAGAAGCAATCCGCCAAGGATCGCCGTGATTACTTTTTTCAGTAGCGGCCGCCCCGATTGCTCAACCTTTGATGGTTTGCTGCTCACATCTCCTCCTTCACCAAACTCATCTGCATGGCATGCTGCCCCATATTCACCACCTCATCCACCTGCAAACCACGTGGAATCTGGTGAGTGATGAAGACCATCGTTACGCGGCCCTTGAGTCGGTTGATGGTTTGGGCGAAGTGCTCGGCGGTCTGTTGATCGAGGTTGGAAATCGCCTCGTCGAAGATCAGTACCTTGGGGCGCTTCAGGAGTGCGCGGGCGATGGCGATGCGCTGGCGTTGGCCGCCTGATAAACCCGTGCCGCGCTCGCCGATTTCGGTCTGGTAGCCTTGGGGCAGCTTTTCGATGACTTCGTGGATTTCAGCCGCCTGACAGGCGGCGATCACGTCCTCGAAGCTGGCGTGCGGGTGGGCCATGGCCAGGTTGTCGTAGACCGTGCCGGAAAACAGCACGGTTTCCTGCGGCACCACGCCGAAATAGGCGCGCAGCTCGTTGGCGGCGAGGTGGCGGATGTCGCGCCGGTCGATGGTGATTCCCCCTTCCTGCGGCAGGTAAAAGCCGAGCATGAGCTTGGCCAGCGTGCTCTTGCCGCAGCCCGAGGGCCCCATGAGCACGGTGAGTTTGCCCGGCGGCAGGGCGAGGTTGAGGTTGCGGTAAAGCCAGGGGTGATGCTCGGAGTAGCGGAAGCCGAGATCCTTGATGTCGATGTGCCCGACGCCGCCCGCTGTGCGCTGCGGCGTGAGCGCGATGGGCTCTTGCGGCATGTCGAGGATGTCCGCCAGGCGCTTGACGGCGATGGAGGCTTGCTGGAATTCCTGCCATAGGCCGACCAGCCGCATCACCGGTTGGGACAGGCGGCTGGCGAACATCTGGAAGGCGACCAGCATGCCCACGGTGAGACCGACGTTCTGCATCACGTACCAGGCCCCGACGATAAGGATGGACAGTGTCATCACCTGCTCCAGCGCGGAGGCGATGACCTGATAGGTGTTGCCCACCTGGCGGGTGGCGAAACCTGCCGAGAGGTACTGGGCGAGATAGGCGCCGTAGCGCTTGTCCACGTCCGGCTCCAGTTGCAGGGACTTCACCGTGGCCATACCGGACAGGTATTCGGTGAGAAAGGCCTGGTTGCGCGCGCCAAGCAGAAATTGACGATCGAGCCGTTCGCGGAAGATGGGCACCATGACGAGACTCGACGCCACAATGAGGGCGAGGATGCCGACCGCGATCAGCGTGAGCTGCCAACTGTAGGAAAACATCACGGCGAGGAAAATCAACAGGAATGGCAAGTCGAGCACCAGGCTCACCGCCGCGCCGGAGACGAATTCGCGCAACGTTTCCACACCCGCGAGCCGCGCCACCAGGGTGCCGGTGGGACGCTGTTCGAAATAGGGCAGCGGCAGACGCAAGAGATGCCGCATGACCTTCTCGCCCAGCACCGCGTCGACGCGGCTGCCGGTGTGCAGCACGAGATACTGGCGCAGCCAGCTCATGACGCTGGTAAAGAGCATGAAGGCCACCAGCGCCACCCCCAGCACGATGAGCGTGCTCTCGCTGTGATGGGCAATGACCTTGTCGATGATGACTTGCGTGAACAAAGGCGTGGCCAGCCCCACGAGCTGGATGGCCAGGCTGGCGAGAAGGATGTCCCGCCAGAGGGATTTGTGGCGCAGCAGTTCGGGAATGAACCAGGAGAAGCCGAAGGGCCTCTTCTGTTGCGCCGGATCCGCGGCCCGGCTGCCGGATTCGGTCAGGGGCGGCTCGGCTTCGGCCACCAAGAGCATCCAGGGCGCGCATTGCCTCCGGGCGGCTTCCAGCGGCAATGATTCCGGACTGGATTGGCCGGGGCGAACCCAGGCCAGGGTGTGTTCGCTATGCTTGACGATCAGCGCCGGTGTGAGCGTGAGAGGGGTGTTTACGAGGGCGGTGGACGTTGCTGCAATGGCTTCGCCGGGAGAGGAGGAATCCCCTTGAGTCGGCTCTGCAAGAAAGACCACGGCCGGTAATGGCAGAGACTGCCCGTCGTTTGCCGGCCAAGGGGCCAGGCCGGCCTTGAGGCCGAGCCCCTCCAGCGCCTCGATCAGAGAGGGCAGATCGAACGGCGGCGCGAAACGCTTGAGCACCAGCTCGGCATCGAACGGCAAGCGATAAAAACCGGCGAGACTACCCAGCAGCCACAGCGCGGCTTGTGTGTCTAGGTATCCATCCGGATGGTCAGCGGATTCTTGACGCCCCCCCTGCATGTGCCGCTTTTCTTTGTCTCTGGCTATTTATGAAAAATCTGATTATGAGATTGTAGTGGGGGGGGGTCAATAGCAATCGGTCATTATTGTTCGCGGGGTGTGCCTCACGCACAGTCCATGTAGGTTGGGCTGACGAAGGAAGCCCAACATTTCAGCGTTCGCCATAACTATTTATCCCATCACTCATTTCCCCACCCCAATCCGGCGTCACCATACCTCGTTCAATGTAGCCATGCAGCATTGTATGAGGCCAATCCACAGGGAGGTTGACCCAGCCATGCTTCACCGGGTTGTAATGTATATAATTCACATGCCGTATCAGGTCATGCTCATCGCGGATTTGGTGTTCCCAATATCTCCGCTGCCAGATACCCCGTTCCCGTTTGGCCATGCGGCTGGCGCGGATGCGCTCGCCTTTTGCCAGTTGGTGCGAAAACCCAGCCTTGATCAACGACCAGCGCATCGGATAATCGGCATCGCCCAGCGGCAGGCGCCATATCGCGTGCAGATGGTCGGGCAGCACCACCATCGCCAGGGTGGCAAAGGGATGCGCCTCTTTCACCTTTTTTATCACGGCGCGCAGGTCGTCAACGTGACGCACCAACCTGTCGGAACTCCGCTCGGCCAGATTCACCGTGAAGAAATACGTCCCTCCCGCCGCATTGGCTCGCCGGTATCGCATCGTTTCATTCATCCCGTGATGTTGGGCTTCCTTCGTCAGCCCAACCTACGCGAGCTCGGGTAAATCCCATTGCTATGCCGCTTTCCGGAAGTCCATGCTATCCAGCATGCGTTTCAGCAATGCCAGACCGCCCCATGCGCTGACCTCACGCGAGGTGAACTTGATCTCAAAGGCTGATGAGGTCTCGGATGATTGCGCCATGAATCTGCCTTATCTTATTGCCATCAAATGAATTTCTCTAATGGATTCCATTAGGAACGTGCCAGCATCCAGCCCCCTCAGCATACCTTAATTCGGCTAATGGATTATTTGGGTTCAACGCTTCCCCAAGTCCGACAGGCTATTTGGATGGATGTTGTTCGTCTTTTGTGCTAACATGGTGATCATTGGTTATACACAAATGGAGAATGACGTTATGGCCTCTTCAACGACCACTGCACGTTCTGCCCGTTTGGGGTTGCGCGCCACACCCGAACAAGAAGCAGTGCTGCGCCGCGCCGCTGAGGTGGCCCACAAATCGTTGACCGATTTCATTCTGGACAGCGCCTGCCGGGCTGCTGAGCAGACCTTGCTCGATCAGCGTCTATTCATGGTCTCGGGCAGCCAGTATCAGGCGCTGATGGAGCTGCTGGAGCGCCCCGCCAGGGACAATGAAAGTCTCCGCGATCTGTTTTCCCGGACCGCACCTTGGGATGCGCAATGACACTGCGCGGTCCCCAGCCGCTGGAAGCTTTCCATTGTCTTGAAGGTTTCGACTGCGGCAAGCCCACGCTCAACGAATGGCTGATCCGCTATGCTCGTCAGGCGCAGACAAGCGGTTCTGCGAAAACTTTCGTGGTGGCCGATGAGGATCGAGTGGTTGGCTATTTCAGTCTGACGGTGGGGCAGGTCGATACCCTGGAGGTGCCGGAGCGCATCCGTCAGGGGATGGGCCGCTATCCGATCCCGGTGGTGATCCTCGCGCGACTTGCGGTGGATCGTGGCGCGCAAGGGCTGGGCATCGGGGTGGGGATGTTGCAGGATGCTATCCGCCGCACCTTGCTCATCGCTGAACAGGCCGGCATCCGCGCAGTGCTGACTCACCCCCTCGACGAAGGGGCGGCACGCTTTTATACCCGATTCGGCTTCGTGCCGTCGCCGCTACATGAGCAGCAGTTGTTGCTGTTACTCAAGGATGCCCGCCGCTGGTCCTCCATCAATAAGGCATCGGAAATAAGCGCTGAATAATCCTAAAAAAACCTCGGTTGGAACCTACTGCGAATGACTAAGGTACTGAAGATGGGCGAGAAAATCGCAAAATATTCGCAGCCGTAGCCATCCGCTACGGGGAGGACAGATTTTGCGATTTTCTCGCGCGGATTCGGTGCCTTATTCCAATTTGCGTTAAAAACGACAATAATTTTGTAGGGTGCGTCCCACGCACCAATGGTAATACGCACCCTACAATATTTCACTTTTTATTGCGAAATGGAATTAGGCATTCGCAGTAGGTTCCAACCGAGGTTTTTAGGATAATCCCGTCGTAGCGGTCGATTGACAAGGCGTTTATTTTTTGGTACAAAAAAAGTACCAATTGCCCCATTAAGCCATTCCCATGAACGCCGTTACCCCTTTCCCCCTGAAAAAGACCGATCTCCACAGCAAACAGAGCCGTGAAGGCCTTGCCAGGATGATCGTGAAGCTGTTCGAGTTTTGGGGGGTGGCTACGGGCGACCAGGCGGCGTTGCTCGGACTGTCCAGCGATTCGCGTTCGACGCTGGCACGTTACCGGAAAGGCAGTCCGTTGGCCGATAATGCCGATCTTCTCGGGCGGGTAGGGCATTTGCTGGGTATTCACAAATCGCTGCGCATCATCTTTCCTCACAATCGAGACCTCGCTTACCGCTGGGTGACCGCGCCCAACCGCCGTTTCGATGGCCAGACGCCGCTTGCGATCATGTTGCAAGGCTATGAGGGCTTGCTGGCGGTGCGCAGGTATCTGGATTTCGAGCGTGGACGTTGAAGCCCTGTCCGGTGGGCTTATTTCCCAAGTCGTCGATTTTCACGGCAAGCTGATCCGAAACATCAAAGGCATCCGCGAATCGCAGGCGGTGTTCGATGATCTGGTCGAGAACGAAGCCGAGATGCAGGTGGCGATTGCCGCGGAAGCGACCGGCAGAATGGAGAGCCGCGCGCCGCTGATTACCCGGCCCTTCGACTACGGTACGGTGATCACCTATCCTTTCCTGCCCTGCAACTGGCAGCAAACCCGTTTCAGCGACGGTACCCGGTATGGCGTATGGTATGGTTCGCTGGAGCTGGAAACCACGGTTTACGAGTCCGTCCATCACTGGTGGCGCTTTGTGATGGACAGTTACGCGGCGGAAGACAAGGCGATCATCGCCGATCGGCGGGTTTTCAACGTGCGGTGCGACGCCATACTGATTGACCTGCGCGGCAAGGAAGAGCGTTTTCCGCAGCTTGTCAGCGCCAGCGATTATTCATTCACGCAGCAACTGGGCGGCTATCTTCACGAAAAGGAGCAGAACGGTGTGCTGGTCAAATCCGCTCGTTGCGATGGTGTGAATAGCGTGGTTTTCACGCCGCGAGTCTTGTCCAGTCCGGCCGATGTTTGTTATCTCACCTATGCCATGAATCCGCGGTCGCGCACCGTCTCGATTGAAAGAGAGCGGGGCGTGCCCTGGTTCGTCGTTGAGTGCGACGCAGTATGGGCACCTGTATAAACCCTAAAAACCTCAGTTGGAGCCTGCTGCGAATGCCTAATGCACCGAATCTGCGCGAGAAAATCGCAAAATCTATCCTCACTGTAGCGCATGGCTACGGCTGTGGAATATTTTGCGATTTTCTCGTCCATCTTCAGCGCCTTAGTCATTCTCGCCACGGTTCCAACTGAGGTTTTTAGGATAAATTCGCTGAAGCCGCGATGGCGGCGTTGAAAAGTGGCTCAAAATGCTCATGTACTGCGTGTACACTCCGCTTTTGCGCCATTTTTCGCCTTGTCCTCGCGTCTTGATCGAATTTATACAGGTACCCATATGATTCACATCACTCGCGCCATTATCATCGACGAAAGCGAAATCGAGGAGCGTTTCATCCGTGCCTCCGGTCCAGGCGGGCAGAACGTCAACAAGGTCGCCACCGCCGTGCAACTGCGTTTCGACGCCGCGCATTCTCCCGCGCTGCCCGACGATGTTCGCGCCCGGTTGATGAAACTGGCGGGCAGGCGCATGACCGTCGAGGGTGTGTTGATCATCGACGCACGGCGTTTCCGCACGCAACTGCAGAATCGTCAGGATGCGCTGGAGCGCCTGGTAGAGCTGATCCGCAAGGCCACCGAAAAACCCCTGCCGCGCAAAAAGACCAAACCAACACTGGCCTCGAAAAAACGCCGCCTGGAATCCAAGCGGCGCCATGGGGAGGCGAAGGGTTTGCGTGGCAGGGTGTGTGGTGGCGAAGATTAGTGGCGTGAAGTTGCACGCCTAGCGCCTTGGCAATAAATGCCGCATCATCCCCGGCTTCTTCAGGCAGGCTGCCAGATAAAGCACCATATCCTCGTCGGTCGTGAGGTGTTCGGCGCTATCCCATTTTCGCGGTTTGAGTGCCATGCTTTTCGATATGAAAAGTTGCGAATTTTTTGATTTACATCAAGGAATCCGTGCCCCATCTTCGTTACCGTTATAATGAAGTACGCCAGAAACGCAGAAAAACCGTCGCGAACTCATCATCGATGAAAAGGACTGGATATCCGGCGTCATTATTTCACGCGATAAAGTTGTCTCTCTCCAAGGAACCTCTGATTAATCCCGATGTTCCGCAGCACAGGAATGTGCCGGCATTTTTCAATCACTTGAAGTGATTGAAAATGGGAGAAAAGAAAAAATCACATTTTTTCTTTTCGTGCTCTGAGGTTTTTAGGATTGTTCAGAGTTTCCTTAGATCCAATGCAAGGAGGGCTCGGAAAATGTTCACACTTTACCATCCTGTCGCCAGGAACTTCGAAAGCAAAGTTACTCCACCTGTTTCATTCCATTCTCTCTTTGCGAGAAGGTGCTTACACCTGTTCGGCATGCTGTTTGTCGTGTTGCTACTTTTCCTTTCGCTCAACGTTCTTGCGGAGGAACAGCCCGAATCCCCGTCACTACAAGGCATGATCGCCGGAGATTATGTTGCAACCGGCGGCCATGTCGAAGTTGCTTCCGAAGTGAACGGCGATGTCTACGCCGCAGGCGGGAGTATTCTGATCCGGCATCCCGTCGACGGTGATGTCGCCGTGGCGGGTGGCAATATCACCCTTCAGGGTAAGGTGCGCGACGATGTCTATGCCGCGGGCGGCTCGGTGGTGCTCGATACCGAGGTCGGCGGCGATGCCCGCCTCGCCGGGGGACATGTGAGCGTTACCAAAAACGCAAAGATCATGGGCAAGGCCAATCTGAATGGAGCGGATGTCGATGTGCAGGGAAGCATTGCCCGGGGGTTGCAAGCCAAGGCCGAAACTATCCGGTTGCGTGGCGAAATCCAGGGGGACGTCGATCTGACAGCGCATGAGATCGAGGTGCTGCCAGGCGCAAGAATCACCGGCAAGCTCACTTACCGCAGTCCGCAACGGGCAAAGATCGACCCGGCGGCGCAGATTTCCGGCGGGATCAGTTATACCCCGCTGGAAATCGAAAAAGGCATGGCGGCGGCCGCCGGTGTTGCTGGATTCATTGCCGCGCTGTTATTTATGGCAGGGCTGGTGCTGCTTGGCGGCATTCTGCTGGTGGTGTTTTCAAAGTTTGCGCAGGGCGCCGCGTCGACGGTCGGCAGCGATCCTGGTACAAGCATGGCGCTGGGATTCGCGCTGCTGGTCGCAATCCCGGTTGGAGCGATATTGCTGTTTATCACCATCATCGGCATTCCGGTCGGGTTGATAGTGATATTGCTCTACCCCATTGTTCTGCTGTTGGGCTATCTCATCGCCGTGCTTTACCTTGCGGAGAAGGGGCTTTCCCTGGTGCGCAAGCAGCAGCCCGCCACCACAGGTTGGCGCTTTGCCTCATTCATTGTGGTATTGATTCTGCTGTCCGTTCTGCAAGGCATTCCGGTGATTGGCGGCGTGTTGGTGTTCTTCCTGCTGATAGCGGGGCTGGGGGCGGTGGTGCTCTATTTGTACAGGAATTATGCGAGGACAAGGCAGGGTGGGTCTACGCCGTCCCAAGAGATTCATCACACACCTCCTGTTTCAGGGGTGCCCTGACTGATTCGGGTTGGTTGTCCACAAACAGCTTATTTCATCGGCGGGCACGGGCTTGTGGAGGAAATAACCCTGTACGATGTCGCATCGCTGCGTTTTCAGGAAAGCCAGTTGATCGGCCGTTTCAACGCCCTCGGCAACGACCTTCAGCTTCAGGCTGTGGGCCATCGCAATGATGGCGTTGGCTATCGCCACATCGTCTGGATCGTGCGGGATATCGCGCACAAACGAGCGGTCTATTTTGAGTGTGTCGATGGGCAGATGTTTCAGGCGGCTCAACGATGAATAGCCTGTTCCGAAATCGTCGATGGCGAGTGTGACTCCCAGCGACTTGAGACTTCTGAGCAGTTCGATGCTATGTTCGGCGATTTCCAGATCGCTTTCGGTGATCTCCAGTTCGAGTTGTAGCTCACCCGGCCGCATCCCCGATTCTTCCATGACCGCGTATAGCGTGTTCAAAATCTGGCCCTGCAGGATCTGCCGTCCCACGATGTTGACGCCGACTTGTAGTGGAGGCAAACCCGCGGCACGCCATGCCTTGGCCTGATGGTAAACAGTGTGCAGTACCCACTCACCTATGGGCACGATGAGGCCAGTCTCTTCGGCTACCGCCATGAATTTGTCCGGCGGCACCAGGCCCAGCTTGGGATGTTGCCAGCGGATCAGCGCTTCCACACCATAAATGGATTTGTCCTTGAGCAGGAATTGCGGCTGGTAATGCAATATGAACTCCTCCCGCGCCAGGGCTTGCCGTAGGCCCTGTTCAAGGGAAAGGTGCTCGAATGCCTTCTCGGTCAGCTCCGCGGCATAGAACTGGTAATTGTGCCTGCCGCTCTCCTTGGCGCGATACATCGCGGCATCGGCGGACTTGGCGAGTCCTTCGCTGTCCTCGGCATCATCGGGATAAATGCTGATGCCGACGCTGGTGGAGGTGGTGATCTCGTGTCCATCGACATAAATGGGCTGGGCCACGGTGTTGATGATCTTCTTGGCCAGGATCGCCGCATCCTCGGCGTGAGCGACTTCGGACAGGATGATGGTGAATTCGTCGCCTCCCAGTCTGGCCACCGTGTCCTCGGCGCGGACACAGTTCTTCAGGCGGATTGCGATCTCTTGCAGCAATCGGTCGCCGCAGGCATGGCCCAATGTGTCGTTGATGATCTTGAAGCGGTCCAGGTCGAGAAACAGCAGCGCGACCTGTTGCTTGTGTCGTTTGGCCCGCCGCAATGCCTGATTGAGGCTGGCGAGAAACAGCAGGCGATTGGGGAGTCCGGTGAGCGCATCATGGTGCGCGAGATAGGTGAGCCTTTTTTCGGATTCCTTGATGGCGCTGATATCGGAAAATACCGCCAGGTAATTGGTGATCCGTCCTTCGTCATCCTTTATGGCGGTGACGCATTCCCATGTCGGATAGATTTCACCGTTCTTGCGCCGATGCAGGACTTCGCCGCGCCATTGGCCATGGGTTTCCAGTGATTTCGATAACTCCGCCGACAATGTCTTGTTATGCCGGCCGGATTGATAGAAGCGAGGGTTCTCTCCCAGTGCCTCGTGCGATTCATAGCCGGTGATTTCGGTGAATGCTTTGTTGACGGCTACAATGCCGCTTTGGGCGTCGGTGATGACGATGGCTTCGGTTGTGTTGTCAAAAACCGAGGCGGCCAGACGCTGCTTTTCCTCGGCTTTCTTGTGTTCACTGAGATCTTGAACCGCCACCACACGGATGGCCCGGCCTTGATATTCAACGGTTTTCGCCCTGATCTCGACGGGAATTTTCGCGCCGTCTTTTTTGAGGATGAAGATCTCATAAGGTCCCTCGAATCCGGCCTGCATGTGGCGCAGCACCTCTTGCCGGGACTGCGGCGCGACGAATTCCATGAGATGCCTGCCGACGGTTTCCTCGGTTGTATAGCCCAGGATTTCCGGGATGGCGGGGTTGATGTCCAGTATCTTTCCCTGGTCGTGGAAAAAAAGTCCCTCATACGATGCGGCAAAGAAACGTGCCAACCGTTCTTCGCTGTTGTGCATCGCCTGTTGTGCCAGCATACGTTCCGCAATCTCCGCGCGCAGGGCGATGTTGGCTTTCTCGAGATCGGCGGTGCGCTCTTGCACCCGCTGCTCCAGCTCGTCGCGCACCTGTTGCAACTCTTCTTCGGCGAGTTTTTGCGCCGTAACATCCTTGTGCATCAAGACGATCTCGGTGATGGTCTCTCCATCTTTCACCGGGTAGATGAATCCGCTGACACAGCGCTTTGGGCCGGCATCTGGGTATGTCTGCTGTGGGTCGTACCAGATGGCAGGAATCTCGGTCTCCTTGCCGGAGAAGCCTTCTTGAATATAAGGCATCACTCCTTTTTCTATGAGCTGAGGGTCCTTCAGGATGTTGTAATCCGTGTTCCGCTCAAGAGTTACGCCCCATAACTCTTCCGAGGCGCGGTTTATCAAGGTGGCTTTGCCATCGAGAGAAAATATCTGGATGGCGAATGGAGATTGTTCAAACAGGGTGCGAAATCGCCTCTCGGAAGGCTGCGGTTCCAGGTTGCCTGATGCCTGAGATGAGGATCCAGTACACATTGAGTCAGTCTCGTAATGATGGGTTCTTTCAACTTTGCCCTATGGAGAGGGTAACCCTTCGGCAGGGCTGGCGGGCGTGGTTTGGGTTTCCGGTGTCGTTGTATCCAGAGGTGGCGCGGGCTCTTCCTTTTCCATGTCAGCCGGCTCCTTCGGCATCTCCAGTTCCGGCGCGGTTTTCGCGGGCGGTGTCACCAGGCGCGGCGGGGCGTTGAAATCGCGGCCATAACGCACCGCCATGCGTGCCAGGATGATGTTGGTTTTGCGCGCCGCGCGGCGGCTGCCGCGGTGGTTGTCATAGTAGCGCGGATTGGGCACGATGGCGGCCAGCCACGCGGCCTCGCGCGGGCTGAGCTTGGCGGCGGACTTGCCGAAGTAATGGCGCGCCGCGGCCTCTGCGCCGAAGACGCCATTGCCCCATTCGATGACATTCAGGTAAATCTCGAAGATGCGCCGCTTGTCCAGGCTCTTTTCCAGCATGACCGTGATGACGGCCTCTTCGGCCTTGCGCCACGGGGTGCGCTGCGTCGACAGGAAAAGGTTTTTGGCGAGCTGCTGACTGATGGTGCTGCCGCCGGCGATCACCTTGCCTTGTTTGATGTTCTTTTCCGCGGCGACCTTGATGCCTTCCCAATCGAAGCCTTCATGGCTGTAAAACGTGGCATCCTCGGACGCTATCACGGCGCGTTGCAGGTAGCGCGAGATGCGCGCCACTTCCGTCCAGCGGTAATCGATTCTGGCGGGTTTGCCCTCGGCTTCCATCTCCGCCAGCCGCGCGCGCATCAGCGCCGTTTCTTCGGGGTTATGGGTGTCGAGGCGTGTGACCTGCCAGTAGATCCAACCTTGATAGAGCAATACGGCGAGCAGCGTCAAGCCCAGGCCGCGCCACAGCCACTTGGAAAAAACTTTCATTGGTGGATTTCTTTTACGCCTTGGCGGTTATTGGATTCAGATGACTCTTACGCCTTCATGCTCCAGCATCTGCACCAGGCTGATCAGCGGCAGGCCGACGAGGGCGGTGGGGTCTTCGCCTTCCAGTTTGTCGAACAACGCGATGCCCAAGCCCTCCGACTTGAACGAGCCCGCGCAGTTATAGGGTTGCTCGCGGCGCAGATAGTTGTCGATCTGCGCCGCGCTCAGAACCCGGAACACCACGGCGAAAGGGATGACGTTGACCTGCATGCGCCGGGTGGCGCCATTGAGCAGGCATAATCCGGTCAGGAATTCCACGCGTTTGCCGGAGGCGTTGCTGAGTTGGGCGACGGCGTTGTCGTGATTTCCCGGCTTGCCCAGGATTTGATCCTCCAGTACCGCCACCTGATCCGAGCCGATAATCAACGCGTCGGGGTGCTGATGCGCAACGGCGTGCGCCTTGGCGCTGGCAAGCCGCGCCACCAACGCTTCCGGGGACTCGCCGGGCAGCGGTGTTTCGTCGGCCTGCGGGGTGATGGTGATGAAAGGCAAGCCGAGGCGATGCAGCAATTCCTTCCTGTAGGGCGAGGAAGATGCCAGTATCAACTGTTGCCGTTTGTGTCCGTTGTGTTGTTCAACCGATTTCAATCAGAGCCTCGTCGGGATTCACGCTGTCGCCTTTTTTAACATTAACCGCAAGCACTTTGCCAGCGATCGGGGCTTGAACCTCCGTTTCCATCTTCATCGCCTCGGTCACCAGCACCGGATCACCCGCCTTCACCGTGTCGCCCACCTTCACCAGCACCTCGACGATGGTGCATGGCATGGACGTGGTGACGTGTCCCGGCGCCTGTGCCTTGAGGCGTTTGCTACCCTTGCCGCCGTTCGATGGCGCGGCGGAAGAGGCCAGTTCCTGGAGGGTTTCGATGATGATCTCCTCCGGCACACCGTCCACCGAGACATACAGAGGCCGCCGGTTCTGCGTGGCGTGGCCGCTGCCGGTGACATTGATGTGATAGGTCTCGCCGTGCAGGGTGACGTTGAACTCCACCGGCGTTGCGCCGCGGATGGCGGCAGTCTCGGCCGGTGTTTCGAGCGGCTCGGGGACCAGCGAACCGGCCGCGCGCTGTTCCAGGAAGCTGCGCGCGATTTCCGGGAACATGGCATAGCTCAGCACATCTTCCTCGCTGGTGGCGAGCGTGCCAATCTCATCGCGCAACGTCTCCATCTCGGCTTTGAGCAGATCGGCCGGGCGGCATTCGATCGCCTCTTCATTGCCGATGGCCTGCTGACGCACGAACGAATTCACTGTGCCCGGTGTCTTGCCATAACGCCCCTGCAAATAGAGCTTCACCTCGTTGGTGATGGTCTTGTAGCGCGCGCCCGCCAGCACATTGAGCAGGGCCTGGGTGCCGACGATCTGCGAGGTGGGCGTGACCAGCGGCGGGTAACCGAGGTCTTCCCGCACCCGCGGAATCTCCTCGAGTACCTCGTTCATGCGTTCCAGCGCGCCCTGTTCACGCAACTGGTTGGCGAGGTTCGAGACCATGCCGCCAGGAATCTGGTTGACCTGGACGCGGGTGTCGATGCCGGTGTATTCGCTTTCGAAGCGGCGATATTTCTTGCGCACCTCGTAGAAGTAAAACCCGATCTCCTGCAACAGTTCCAGGTTGAGGCCGGTATCGTATGCCGTGCCGCGCAGCGCCGCGACCATGCTTTCGGTGGGTGGGTGGCTGGTGCCGCCGGAGAAGCTGGAAATGGCGGTATCGATGTGGTGGCAGCCGTTTTCGATCGCCTTGATCTGGCACATGCTGGCCAGTCCGGCTGTGGCATGCGAGTGCAGGTGCACGGGTACCTTGACGGCGCTCACCAGGTTGCGTACCAGCTCCGCTGTGACCATTGGCGTCAGCAGTCCCGCCATGTCCTTGATGGCGATGCTGTCACAACCCATCGCTTCCAGTTCGTGCGCCATGTCGACATATTGCGCAATGCCATGCACCGGGCTGGTGGTGTAGCAGATCGTGCCCTGAGCGTGTTTACCGGCGTCTCTGACGGCTTCAATGGGAACGTGCAGGTTGCGCGTGTCGTTGAGCGCGTCGAAGATGCGAAATACATCGATGCCGTCAGCCGCGGCTTGTTTGACAAAGGCGCGCACCACGTCGTCGGAATAGTGGCGGTAGCCAAGCAGATTCTGGCCGCGCAGCAGCATTTGCAGCCGGGTGTTGGGCAGTGCGGCGCGCAATTGCTTCAAGCGCTCCCAAGGGTCTTCCTTGAGAAAGCGCAGGCAGGCATCGAAGGTCGCGCCGCCCCATACCTCCAGCGACCAGTAGCCGACCTGATCCAGCTTGGAACAGATCGGCAGCATGTCTTCGGTGCGCATGCGTGTTGCGATCAGGCATTGGTGCGCGTCGCGCAGGATGGTGTCGGTGATATGGACGCGGGACATAGTGGCGCTCACTTGATCAGGAATGGGAAGCGGTTTCGTTCAGCGCGGCCATGTGCGCGAAAATGGCGGCGGCGATGGCGACCGCCAGCTCGCGCGGCGGACGACGCACGGAATAGTCCACCAGCTCGGGATGCTGCTCGACGAAGCTGGTGTCGAACGAGGCATTCTGGAATTCCGGCGAATGGAGGATCTCGATGTGATAAGGAATCGTGGTCTTGATACCGTAGACGCCGATGTCGCGCAACGCGCGATCGCCACGGTCCAGCACTTCATCCCAGGTCAGCGCCCAGACGGTCAGCTTCACGCACAGCGAATCGTAATAGGGCGGGATTTCATAGCCGGTATAGATCGCGCCATCGGTGCGCACTCCGGGGCCGCCGGGCGCGAAATAACGGGTGATGCGGCCGAAGCTGGGCAAGAAGTCGTTTTTCGGGTCCTCGGCGTTGATGCGGAACTGAATGGCATAGCCGCGGCGCTGCACTTCGTCTTGGCGGTAGCGCAGACGCAGGCCCGATGCGATGCGGATCTGTTCGCGGACGATATCGATGCCGGTGATCTGTTCCGTGATGGTGTGCTCCACCTGCAAGCGGGTGTTCATCTCCATGAAATAGAAATTGCCCTGCGCATCGAGCAGGAACTCCACCGTGCCGGCATTCTGATAGCCGACCGCTCTGGCGGCGCGCACCGCAAGATCGCCCAGTATCGCGCGCTGATGATCGGTGAGCTGCGGCGAGGGGGCGATCTCGATCAGTTTCTGATGGCGGCGCTGGATCGAGCAGTCACGTTCGAACAGGTGAATAACGTTGCCGTGGTGATCGCCCAGCACCTGCATCTCGATATGTCGCGGGTTGACGATGCACTTTTCGAGAAAGATCTCGGCGCTGCCGAAAGCCTTGGTGGCTTCCGAGATGACGCGATCGAAGTTCTTCTTCAGTTCGTCGGGATTTTCGCAGCGCCGGATACCGCGCCCGCCGCCGCCCGACGTGGCCTTGAGCATCACCGGATAGCCCATTTTGTCGGCGCATTGCAGGGCTTCTTCCACCGAGCCCAGATTGCCCTCGCTGCCAGGGATAACCGGGATTCCGGCCGCGATCATCGCCTGGCGCGCGGCGATCTTGTCGCCCATGCGGCGGATGACATCGGCGGAGGGGCCGATGAAGCGGATATTGCGGCGTGCGCAAATCTCCGCCAGTCCGGCATTTTCCGACAGAAAACCATAACCGGGGTGCAGCGCATCGCAGCCGGTCGCCACCGCCAGATTGACGATGCGATGGGCATTCAAATAGCCCGCCACCGACTCCGGGCCGATATTATAGGCCTCGTCAGCCTTTTTGACGTGCAAGCCGTGGCGGTCGGCGTCGGTATAAATCGCCACCGAAGTGATACCCATTTCCGCGCAGGCGCGCACGATACGCACGGCGATTTCGCCGCGGTTGGCGATCAGGACTTTTCGGATCAAGGGGGCAGCCTCGCGCGTGTTATCCCTAAGGTGGAAAATCGGCCTGGCTTAGCGTTTTCTTTAGTACTGATTTCTACGGGAATCGACCGTCATAGTCAAGCGGAAGGGCCGGATTTACCGGGCGTTTTTGACACGAGGCGTGCGCTCCTTGTAAAATAGTCCGCTTATGTCGAGCCGCTTGCCCGAGTATATAGACCCCTTGCGTCTGGCGGAGGCGCGGGCGGTATTGCAAGGCCAGTTTGCCATCGCCGGCATGCGGCGTCTGGCGCCCGCGCTCCGCTCTGCGCAGGGCGTGGTGGCCGTCGACCTTGAGTTCGGCATCGACGAGGCGCGGACTCCTTATATCAAAGGGGTGTTGCGTGCCGGGCTTGAAGTGGTATGCCAGCGATGCCTCGGGCCGATGGTGCTGCCTGTCGAGGTAGAGGTGGCCTTGGGTATCGTGACTTCGGCGCAGGAAGTCGAGCACCTGCCGGGCAATTATGACCCATTGCTGGTGGAGGCGGAACCGGTCTCTCTCAAGGATGTGATCGAGGACGAGCTGATTCTTGCTCTGCCCGTGGCGCCTGTGCATCCCGAACAGCAATGTCCGCCGTGGCGGGATACCGTGGTCGAACAGCCGGCGGAGAAGGTCGGCAAGCCCAGCCCGTTTGCGGTGCTGGCGCGGTTGAAGGATAAGAAACAATAGTTGTGTTTTGGTAGCCCGAATCTTTTTAGTACCTTTTGGAGTGTTAACATGGCCGTACAACAGAACCGTAAAACCCCTTCCAAGCGTGGCATGCGCCGGGCGCACGACGCGCTTACCGCCAAAACCCTGTCGGTCGAATCGACCACGGGTGAAACCCATTTGCGTCATCACATCAGCCCCGACGGTTATTACCGCGGTCGCAAGATTCTCGGCGCCAAGGGCGAATAACGCTTGGGATTAACGCTTGCTTTGGATGCCATGGGCGGGGATCACGGCCCTTCCGTGGTCGTCCCCGCGGCGCTGAGTGTGCTTGCCGGGCAGGGCGATCTCACGCTGATCCTGGTGGGCGATCAGGAGGTGATTGCCAGGGAGCTGACCGCGTATGGCGCGAAGGCGAGCGACAGCTTGCAGATTCACCATGCTTCGCAGCGTGTCGAAATGCATGAGCCGCCTTCCCAGGCGCTGCGCGGAAAAAAGGATTCCTCGATGCGCGTGGCGATCGATCTGGTCAAGGCCGGGCGCGCGCAGGCCTGCGTCAGCGCGGGCAATACCGGCGCCCTGATGGCAACCGCCCGCTATGTGCTGAAGACCCTGCCGGGCATCGACCGTCCCGCCATCATTTCCGCCTTGCCGACCATGACCGGGCATACCCACATGCTCGATCTGGGGGCGAATGTCGACTCGACCGCCGAACACCTGTTTCAGTTTGCCGTGATGGGCTCGGTGTTGACCAGCGCGGTGGATAACATCGACCGCCCCAAGGTCGGCTTGCTCAATATCGGCGAGGAAGAGATCAAGGGCAACGAGACCGTGAAGGAGGCCGCCCGCCTGCTCGCCGCCAGCGACATACATTATGTCGGTTTCGTGGAAGGCGATGATATTTACAAGGGCGCTGTCGATGTCGTGGTGTGCGACGGGTTTGTCGGCAATGTCGCGTTGAAAACCAGCGAAGGGGTGGCGAAGATGATCGGTCACTATATGAAGCAGGAATTCAGCCGCTCCTTGTTTTGCAAATTCGCCGGATTGTTCGCCAAGCCGGTGTTGACGGGTTTTCGTGCCAAGATCGATCCTCGCCGATACAACGGCGCGAGTCTGGTGGGCTTGCAGGGCATCGTCATCAAGAGCCACGGTGGCGCGGATACCTTCGCCTTCGCCAACGCCATCAAGGAGGCGGTGCTCGAAGTCAAAAAGGATGTGCCGCAACGTATCAGCGCACAACTGGAATCGTTTTTGTTGGAGAGGCGCGCGAGTTGAACCATTCACGCATCATCGGCACCGGCGGCTATCTGCCTGACAAGGTGTTGACCAATCACGATCTGGAACAAATGGTCGACACCACCGACCAGTGGATCGTCGAGCGCACTGGCATTCGCAAGCGCCACGTCGCCGCGCCCGGTCAGACCACCTGTGACATGGCCGAGGTGGCGGCGCGCCGCGCGATCGAGGCGGCGGGCATCGCTGTTTCAGACATCGATCTCATCATCGTGGCGACCACCACCCCCGACCGGGTCTTTCCCAGCACCGCCTGTCTGTTGCAGCAGCGCTTGGGGATCTCCGGTCCGGCGGCGTTCGATGTGCAGGCCGTGTGCACCGGCTTCGTCTACGCGCTGTCGGTGGCCGAAAAGTTCATCCGTACCGGCAGTGCGCGCCATGCGCTGGTGGTGGGCTCGGAAACCCTGTCGCGCATCGTCGATTGGAAGGATCGTGGCACCTGCGTGCTATTCGGTGACGGGGCGGGCGCGGTGGTGCTTGCGGCCAGCGACACGCCGGGCATTCTTTCGACGCATCTGCATGCCGATGGCCGTTATGAGAATCTCTTGACCGTCCCCTTTGGCATCTCCCAGGGCTACGAGCAGGTCCTGGAAGGCAGCGCCTTCGTCAAGATGCAGGGCAACGAGGTCTTCAAGGTCGCCGTCAATACCCTGGGCCGTATCGTCGATGAAACCCTGGAGGCGAACCACCTGGAAAAATCCGACGTGGACTGGCTGGTGCCGCACCAGGCGAACATCCGCATCATCGAGGCCACTGCCCGGAAGCTGAAAATGCCGATGGAGCGCGTCGTTGTGACCGTTGATGAGCACGGCAACACTTCGGCGGCTTCGGTACCGTTGGCGCTGGATGTGGCGGTGCGCGACGGGCGCATCAAGCGTGGCGATACCCTTCTGCTCGAAGCCTTTGGCGGCGGGTTTACCTGGGGTTCGGTGCTGTTAAAGTATTAGTTTTAAAATCAATCACTCGCCGCAGAAACCTCGAAACATTCCAGGATAAATTGCAATGACGCTTGCTTTTGTTTTTCCCGGTCAGGGTTCGCAGTCCGTGGGTATGCTGTCGGCGCCGGCCACGGTTTACCCCGAAGTGCGGCAGACCTTTGGCGAGGGTTCGGCGGTGTTGGGTTACGATCTCTGGAATCTGGTCCAGAACGGGCCGGAGTCGGAACTGAATCAGACCGACAAGACCCAGCCCGCGATGCTCGCCGCCGGTGTGGCGGTATGGCGTATCTGGCAGGCGCGGCAGGGCAGGATGCCGTCGGTGATGGCAGGTCACAGCCTGGGGGAGTATACCGCGCTGGTTTGTGCCGGTGCGCTGGATTTTGCCGACGCCGTGCGCCTGGTCGCCGAGCGGGGGCGCTACATGCAGGAGGCCGTGCCCGCCGGTGCGGGCGCCATGGCGGCGATTCTCGGACTTGAGGACGCGCAGGTGATCCAGGTATGCGCGGAGGCGGCGCAAGGCGAGGTGGTCGCGGCGGTCAATTTCAATTCGCCGGGTCAGGTGGTGGTCGCCGGGGGGGCCACCGCGGTGGCGCGCGCCGTTGATCTGGCCAAACAGGCCGGGGCCAAGCGCACGCTCATCTTGCCGGTGAGCGTACCGTCGCACTGCCTGCTGATGAAGCCCGCCGCCGAGCGCCTTGCCGCGCTGTTGCGGACGGTTCCCATGAATGTTCCCCGGATTCCCGTCATCAACAACGTCGATGTGGCGATTTATGACGAGACGGACAAGATCCGCGATGCGCTGGTCCGGCAGCTCTATAACCCGGTGCGATGGGTGGACACGATCCGCGCCATGAACGGCGCAGGTGTGAAAACTTTGGTAGAATGTGGCCCCGGCAAAGTGCTGGCTGGTCTTAACAAGCGTATTGACAAGGATATGGTGGCGCTGCCGGTGTTTGATCCGGTGACGCTGGATGAAGCGCTTCAGGCCGTATAGAGGCAGGTGGTGGGTAAAAGATGTCTTTGAATAACGAAATTGCCTTGGTGACGGGCGCCAGCCGTGGCATCGGACGGGCGATTGCCCTGGAATTGGGTCGTCAGGGCGCTGTGGTGATCGGTACGGCAACTTCAGGTGATTCCGCGGAAAAGATCACCAAGTATTTGGTGGATAACGAGATAAAAGGTGCGGGGATGGTGCTGGATGTCACCGCTCAGGCATCCATCGACGCGGCGCTGGAAAAGATCGAGCAGGATTTCGGTACCCCCGGCATTCTGGTCAACAACGCCGGCATCACGCGCGATAATTTGTTGATTCGGATGAAAGACGATGAGTGGAACGAGATCATCGACACCAATCTCACCTCGGTATATCGTCTTTCCAAGGCCTGCTTGCGCGCCATGATGAAAGCCCGCAAGGGACGCATCATCAATATCGCCTCCGTGGTGGGGTGTACCGGCAACGCCGGGCAGACCAATTACGCCGCCGCCAAGGCGGGTATGATCGGGTTCAGCAAGGCCCTGGCGCGCGAAGTGGCGGCGCGCAACGTCACTGTCAACGCCGTGGCGCCCGGTTTTATCGATACCGACATGACGCGCGCCCTGCCCGAGGAACAGAAACTGGCGCTATTGCAGCAGATCCCGCTGACCCGGCTCGGACGCCCCGAGGATATCGCGGCGGCGGTGGCGTTTCTTGCGTCGCCCGCGGCGTCGTATATTACCGGCGAGACATTGCACGTCAATGGCGGGATGTATATGAATTAAGTAAGATCATTGCCAAATAACTGGCATCTCTATCCGGTTTTCAATAAAATACCGTCCGGCAGTTTTGGCTGCTAACTATTTCACTGGAGGATTTATCCGTCATGAGCACCGTCGAAGAACGCGTCAAGAAAATTGTTGTAGAACAGCTTGGGGTTAAAGAAGAAGAAGTACAAAATCAATCTTCGTTTGTCGATGATCTTGGCGCAGACTCGCTTGATACCGTGGAGCTGGTGATGGCGCTCGAGGAAGAATTCGAGTGTGAAATCCCCGATGAGGAAGCGGAAAAAATCACCACCGTGCAGCAGGCGATCGACTACGTCAACACGCATCTGAAGCACTAGGATTCACCGGAACCTCCGGATTTTTCCAGAGGTTTTCTCAAAATGAGAGGGGGCCGCATACCACTGCCGTGGTGGCGGCCTTTTGCTTATGTTTTAACCTAAAGACCTCCGTTGGAACCGTACGGAGGTTTTTAGGTTTAAATGACTGGTAAGGATAAGCTGTGAGCACGAAAAGACGCGTCGTTATCACTGGTCTTGGCATGGTTGGCCCGGTCGGGTTGACGGTCAAGGAGTCGTGGCAAAACATTCTGGCGGGAAAGAGCGGTATCGGTCCGATTACGCACTTCGATGTCGCGGCTTTTCCGACGCGTTTTGGCGGGTCGGTGTGGAATTTCGATCCTGCCAATTACATCCCCGCCAAGGATGTGAAGAAAATGGATCCCTTCATTCACTATGGCATCGCCGCCGCGAAGGAGGCGATTGCCGATGCCGGACTGGAGGTCACCGAGGAGAATGCCGAGCGTATCGGCGTGGCGATCGGCTCGGGAATCGGCGGATTGCCGGGGATCGAAAAAGGGTATCAGAATTTCCTTGATGGAGGGCCGCGCAAGATCTCTCCCTTCTTCGTGCCGAGCAATATCATCAACATGATCTCCGGCAATGTCTCCATCATGTATGGCATGAAAGGGCCGAATATTGCGCTGGTGTCCGCTTGTGCCACCGGCGCGCATAACATCGGTGAGGCCGCGCGCACCATCATGTACGGCGATGCCGATGTCATGGTGGCGGGGGGCGCGGAGATGGCGACTTCGCCATCCGGTCTGGGCGGATTCTGCGCGGCGCGGGCGTTGTCCTCGCGCAACGACGATCCGCAAACCGCCAGCCGTCCGTGGGACAAGGATCGTGACGGCTTTGTGCTCAGCGATGGCGCGGGTGTGGTGGTGCTGGAAGAGTACGAATTCGCGCGCCGGCGCGGCGCCACGATCTATGCCGAGCTGACCGGCTTTGGCATGAGTGGCGATGCCTATCACATGACCCTGCCTTCGGAGGGCGGCGATGGTGCGCGGCGCTGCATGGTCAATGCCTTGCGCGACGCCGGCCTTAACCCCGATCAGATCGATTATATCAACGCCCACGGCACCTCCACGCCGGCGGGTGACAAGGTCGAAACGCAAGCCATCAAGGCCGCTTTCGGCGAGCATGCCGGCCGCCTCGCGGTGAGCTCCACCAAGTCCATGACGGGCCATTTGCTGGGCGCGGCGGGTGGCATCGAGGCGATTTTCAGCGTGCTGGCGATACGCGACCAGACCGCCCCGCCGACCATCAACATCTTCACCCCCGATCCCGAGTGTGATCTGGATTACGTGCCCAACAAGGCGCGCGAGATGAAGATCGAGCATGTGTTGTCGAACTCGTTCGGCTTTGGTGGGACGAATGCGGCGCTGGTGGTGAGTAAGTTGCGTTAAAAAGTAGCGAGTTACGAGTATAGGAACCTCTGAATAATTCAGAGGTTCCGCGGCACAGGGATGTGCCAGCGCTGTGAATTCCAGGATGGAATTATTCAGAGCTTCCTATAAAGGGTTGAACTTCTTGGTCCTCGCTACTCGTCACTCGTTACTTGATAAATGTGATCCGCCAACTCGACATATACCCTGATTTGCTGGGCCTGCATTTGGCCCGCCCGCAATACTATCCCTTTCTGCTGGAGAGTGTCGCGCATGGCACTTCGCACGCCCGCTACGATATCTTGTTCGCCTGCCCCGGCCGGACGCTGGCGCTGGGCGGTTTGGACACGCTCAGCGGCGATGGCCTGAGCATTCGCAGTACGGATTTTCTCGACAACCTCGATGCCTGGTGGTCGGCCGAGCGCGTTCCGGCGGGCGATACGCCTGAGTTACCTTTTAGTGGTGGCTGGTTTATTTATCTTGGCTACGAGCTGGCCGGGCAGGTCGAGCCTTGTCTGAAATTGCCGGCCAATACCTCGAATCTGCCCGTCGCCTTCGCCACGCGCATCCCCGCCGCCGTGATCCGGGATCATGTTCTGAAGCAGGCGTTTCTCGTCGCCGAAGCGGATCAAGCGCCGCTGCTGGAGGAAATGGAACGTGATCTGAAGGTGTTGGCGAACGCGGCGTTCGAGGAGATTCCCGCAGTAAAGGCATCTCTGGAAGAGGACGAGCCATCGCGTTTTTTGCAAGGTGTGCGGCGTATCAAGGACTATATCGTCGAAGGCGATGTGTTTCAGGTCAATCTGTCGCGGGCCTATCGTGGCAGGCTGACCGAGGGTTGTTCTCATGCGCAGGTCTATCGGAGTCTGCGCAAGCACAATCCGGCGCCCTTCGCCGGGCTGTTGACCTATGGCGGCAGCGCGGTGGTCAGTTCGTCGCCGGAGCGCCTGGTGCGAGTGCGCGGCGATGTCATCGAGACGCGTCCCATCGCCGGTACGCGACCGAGAGGTAAAGGTGAGGAAGACCGTATCCTGTCGCAAACGCTGCTCGCCCATCCCAAGGAACGCGCCGAGCATGTGATGCTGATCGATCTGGAGCGCAACGATCTGGGGCGGGTGTGTGTGCCGGGCAGCGTGCGAGTGGATGAGCTGATGGCGCTCGAATCCTATGCCCATGTGCATCATATCGTTTCCAATGTGCGTGGCGCCAAGCGCCCGGATGTTACGCCGGGGCAGGTGATTCGCGCGGTATTTCCGGGCGGCACCATCACCGGCTGCCCCAAGGTGCGCTGCATGGAAATCATCGCCGAGCTGGAGCGGACGGCGCGCGGGCCTTACACGGGTGCAATGGGTTATCTCAACCGCGATGGCGGTATGGACCTGAACATTTTGATTCGCACCCTGCTAATGGAGGGTGATCGGATCGAGTTGCGTGTCGGCGCCGGTATCGTGGCCGATTCCGTGCCGGAGGCCGAGCTGGAAGAAACGCGCGCCAAGGCAAAAGGGTTGTTGTTGGCGTTGGGTGGCGCTCTTTAGTGATAGCGATGCTGATCAACGGTAGCGCAACCACCATGCTCGACGCGCGTGATCGCGGCCTACACTATGGCGATGGATTATTCGAGACCATCGCCGTGCGTGACGGAGCGCCCGCGCTATGGGATGCGCACATGCGGCGTCTCGCCTTGGGCTGTCAGCGCCTCGCCCTTCCCCCTGTCGATGCCCCATTGCTCGCCGACGAGGCCATGCGGTTATGCGGCGGAGTTGAGCGGGGGGTGCTCAAGATCATCATCACCCGTGGCAGCGGCGGGCGGGGTTATCGCGCACCGGCGATGAATGCCATGCGGCCGACGCGCATCGTGGCGCTTCATTCATGGCCGGATTATCCCGATATATTCTGGACGGAGGGTGTTTCGGTACGGATATGTGCAACCCGTCTGGGCCATAATTCCCTCTTGGCCGGGATCAAGCATCTCAACCGTTTGGAGCAGGTGCTGGCGCGCAGCGAGTGGGATGATCCAGGCGTGGCGGAAGGATTGATGTTGGATCAAAATGGAAATGTGATCGAGGGTACGATGACCAATCTCTTCATCGTGCGCGACGGCCGGCTGCGGACGCCGGATGTATCGCGCTGCGGTGTGGCGGGTGTGATGCGTCGCCGGGTGCTGGATGCCGCGCGGGAATCGGGGGTCGCGTGTGAGGTTGGAACTGTCACCCCGGAAGATGTAAAGTTCGCCGAAGAAGTGTTCCTGTGCAACAGCCTGATCGGTGTATGGCCGGTACGTGAAATCGAGGGAAAAAGGTTCGAGGTGGATGGGATGGTGACGAGGTATATTGTGTCGAAGCTACGATAGAATCGGTCCATGCGCAAATTCTTCGGTTTTCTCATCCTCTTCGGCAGTCTCGCCATCGGCTGGATATACATGGATTTTCAGCAATTCGCCGAAACACCGCTGCATGTCGAGAATAAGAGGGCCTCTTATGTCGTTGTCCCCGGCGCCAATCTGAAAGCGGTGGCACGGGACCTTCATGACCGCGGCATCATCGCGCACCCGACCTATCTCGTTTGGCTGGCGAAATGGCGCGGTGTGGGGGGCAATATCAAGGCGGGCGAGTATCAACTGACCTCCGCAATGACGCCTATGCACTTGTTGGAAAGCTTCGTTGCGGGCAAGGTGGTGCAGTATTCCCTCACCCTGGTGGAGGGTTGGAATTTCCGTCAGGTGATGGCCGCTGTCAACAGTCATCCCAAGCTGGTGCATACGCTCACCGGACTGACGGACCAGCAAATCATGGCGAAGCTGGGCTGGCCCGATCAGCATCCCGAAGGGCGATTTTATCCTGACACTTATCAGTTCTCGGGTGGCTTCAGCGATGCCGCATTCTTGCAGCGCGCGTATCGCCTGATGGAGCAGCGCCTGGAAGAGGCATGGCGGGAGCGCGTGTCCGGGTTGCCGTACAAGACGCCCTACGAGGCGCTGGTGATGGCCTCTATCGTGGAAAAGGAAACCGCCGTTCCCGCCGAGCGTCCGAAGATTGCGGGCGTGTTCGTCCGGCGCCTGGCCATCGGCATGCCGCTGGCGACCGATCCCACCGTGATTTATGGTTTGGGCGCGGCTTTCGACGGCGATCTGCGCAAGCAGGATCTGTTGGCGGATGGTCCTTACAACACCTATCGCCGCACCGGCCTGCCGCCCACGCCCATTGCCATGCCCGGGTTCGCGGCTTTGCAGGCCGCGTTGCATCCGGCGCAGGGCAAGGAATTGTATTTCGTGGCGCGCGGTGACGGCAGCCACTATTTTTCCGCGACGCTGGAGGAGCATAATAATGCAGTCGCCAAATACCAGGGTGCCTCTATAAACTCGCTGAAGCCGCGAGGGCGGCGTTGAAAAGTGGCTCAAAATGCTCATGTACTGCGTGTACACTCCGCTTTTTCGCCCCTTTTCGTCTTGCCCTCGCGCCTTGATCGAATTTCTAGAGGCACCCTTCAAATGGGAGGAAGTTGAATGTCGCTAGGCCCTGTCATGCTCGGCGTGTCCGGTCATACGCTCACCCCTGACGAGCGCGAGATGCTCCGGCATCCTTTGGTCGGAGGCGTGATTTTGTTCACGCGCAATTATGCCGATCCCACTCAGGTGGAAACGTTGGTGACGGAGATCCACGGATTACGTGAGCCGCATTTGCTGGTGGCGGTGGATCACGAAGGCGGGCGTGTGCAGCGCTTTCGCGAGGGGTTTACCCGGTTGCCGCCGATGCGCGATCTGGGCGTCATTTATGAGCACGATCCCAAGCGCGCCAAGGGGCTGGCCGAGACCATCGGCTGGTTGATGGCGGTCGAACTGCGCGCGGTGGGGGTGGATTTCAGCTTCGCGCCCGTGCTGGATTTGGATCACGGCGTGAGCGGGGTGATCGGTGATCGCGCCTTTCATCGCAATCCTGAAATCGTCGCCGACGTGGCTCATGCCCTCATGGCGGGTATGGGCCGCGCCGGTATGGCGGCGACAGGCAAGCACTTTCCCGGGCATGGCGCGGTGGCGCCCGATTCGCACATCGCCACCGCGCATGACGAGCGTAGCTACAACGACATTTACCTCGATGACATCGTGCCCTTCGAGCGCATGATCCATTATGGGCTGGCCGCCATCATGCCGGCGCATGTGATTTACCCGAATGTCGCTCCAGAGCCGGCGGGATTCTCGCCCTTCTGGATGAAGGAAGTGCTGCGCAGGCGTCTTGGATTCCAGGGCGTGATCTTCAGCGACGACTTGGAGATGGAAGGAGCGAGCGTGGCGGGAGATATCGTCGATCGTGCCCATGCCGCGCTGGATGCGGGATGCGACATGGTGTTGTGCTGCAACGATTTCGCCGCGATGGCGAAACTGCTCGATGGCATGCGTCATCACGATGACCCGGTGTCTCACTTCCGCCTGATGCGCATGCACGGCCGTCATCCCGTTACGCGTGCCCAATTGCGCGGCAGCGCGGAGTGGAAACAGGCGGTGATGGCGATGGAAGAGGGATTGTTGCCGCAGACCATGGATTTGCTTTGACCCTGGATTTGCTTTGATCGCTCCTCCCGATTTCGACAAGCTCGCTGCCGACATCAAGCGGTGGGGATGTGAGCTGGGATTTCAGCAGATCGGCATCAGCGATACACGTCTGGACGAGCACGAGACACATTTGCTGAACTGGTTGAAGGCCGGCCATCATGGCGAGATGACGTATATGGAGAGCCACGGCGTCAAACGCAGCCGGCCGGAGATGCTGCAACCAGGCGTGCTGCGGATCGTTTCCGCGCGTATGGATTATCTGCCGCCCGCCGGTGCCGATCCTCATGCGGTGCTGGAGGATGCGCGCCTTGGTTATATTTCGCGCTACGCCCTGGGGCGCGATTATCACAAGGTTTTGCGCAAGCGCTTGCAAAAACTCGCGGAGCGCATTGTCGAAGCGGCGGGTGTGTTCAATTACCGCGCTTTTGTCGATAGCGCGCCGGTGTTGGAGAAGGCCCTTGCGCAAAAGGCCGGGCTGGGATGGATCGGCAAGCACACCAATCTGCTCAATGCAAAAGCGGGCTCGTGGTTTTTTCTCGGTGAGCTGTATACCGACCTGCCGCTGCCTGTGGACACTCCGGCACAAAACCACTGCGGTACATGCCGGGCCTGCATCGACGTGTGCCCCACGCAGGCCATCGTCGGTCCTTACCGGCTCGATGCGCGCCGCTGCATTTCCTACCACACCATCGAGCTGCGCGGCGCCATTCCTGTCGAATTCCGCAAAGCGATCGGTAACCGGATTTATGGTTGCGACGATTGCCAGCTCGTATGCCCATGGAACCGCTTCGCGCAGCCTACCGGCGAAGGTGACTTCATGCCCCGCACAGGGCTGGATGCGCCGCAATTGCTGGAGCTGTTCGCCTGGAGTGAAGAGGAATTCATGCGGCGCACCGAGGGCTCCGCGATAAGGCGCGTCGGCTATCCGTGCTGGCTGCGTAACATCGCCGTGGCGCTGGGCAATGCGCCGACCAGTTCCCCGGTCATCGCAGCACTTCAAGGCCGCGCCGATCATTCCTCGGCGTTGGTGCGCGAGCATGTGCAATGGGCGTTACAGCAGCATCTTGGAGGAAAAAAAACATGCTGACCGTGTTGCTCGATCGCGGCTCGATGGATCGCGGAGATCTCGATTTTTCCGCGCTGGAGCGTGTCTCCCCTGCGTGGCGCTCCCATGACTCGACCGAGGAGGCCGATGTCGCCGAACGCATAGCCGATGCCGCGGTGGTGATAAGCAACAAGGTGCGGCTGGATGACGCGGCGTTGCAAGGCGCCTCGCACTTGCGCCTGATATGTATCTCGGCCACCGGCACCAATCATGTCGATCTCGATGCCGCGAAGCGGTGCGGCATCGCGGTCTGCAATGTGCGCCGTTATGCCACGCCTTCGGTGGTGCAGCATGTCTTCGCATTGATGCTGGCGCTTTCGACGCGGCTGCCGGATTATAGCCGTGCGGTGGGCGAGGGGCGCTGGCAGCGGGGCGCGCAATTCTGTCTGCTCGATTATCCGATACATGAAGTCGCGGGCAAGACCTTGGGGATCGTCGGCTATGGCGAGTTGGGGCAGGCGGTGGCGCGTGTGGCGGAGGCGTTTGGCATGCGCATCATGGTCGCGCAGCGACCGGGTGCGCCAGCTACGCCAGGCCGTGTGTCCTTGCACGAGCTTCTGCCGCAGGTCGATGTGCTGAGCATCCATTGTCCACTGACGCCTGAAACGCGCGGTCTGATCGGTGTGAAGGAGCTGGCCTTGATGAGGCCGAACGCGCTGCTGCTCAATACCGCGCGTGGCGGTATCGTCGACGAAGCGGCGCTCGCCGATGCCTTGCGCGCGGCGCGGCTGGGTGGCGCGGGTGTGGATGTGCTGAGCGAGGAGCCGCCAGTATATGACAATCCGTTGCTGGCGCATGATGTACCGAATCTGATCGTCACGCCCCATATCGCGTGGGCCAGTGTCGAGGCGCGGCAGCGCCTGGTCGACGAGGTGGCCGAAAATATCAGCGCGTTTTTGTCCGGGGTGGAGGAGCGTAACCGGGTGGTGTGAGGCGCGCTGTTGTCACGCGTGACCGCGGGCGCTTTCCGCAAGGGAAACGCTGATTTATTCAGCGTTTCCTGCGGCACATGGATGTGCCGATATATTCAATGGCGCCAAGCCATTGAATATGAAGGAAGGCGAAAATGACATTTTTCGCTTTCCGTGCGCTGAAAATTCCAGGATGGAATTATTCAGCGTTTTTCAAGCGTGCGCGCGATTTCCCGGTTGACCGATTCGACTTCAGTGTTGACGGTTTCCATCCATTCCGCCTTCGCGGCGTTTTCAAGCCGCCAGGCCGCGTCGGCAAGCCCAGGCACGCCGCATTGACGGGCAGAGCCGTGCAGTTTGTGCGCGTGTTCGGCGAGCATGATCGTGTCTGCGTTGGCGTAGGCCGCGTTGATCAAAGCCTGTTGTTTCGGCAGATCTTCCAGCAGCATGTCCAGCAAGTCCTGGGCGAGCGCTTTATCGCCGCCCGCCAGGCGTAACGCCGATTCTTTTCCGGCGGACGGGTGGTCGGATGCGTATTCCGGTGTGCCGCGATCAGGTGCGACCGGGTTATGTTGTAACCATTGGCCGATGATCCGCAGCAGATGCTCTTCCTCGATGGGTTTGATCAGCAAATCATCCATGCCGGCCTGGGCGAGATGTTCGCGCTCGGTGATGAGCGCATCCGCCGTCAGCGCGATGATCGGCAAGCGCTGTTCTGGAAGTAGCGCTCTGATGCGGGACGCTGCCATGACGCCGCTCATCACCGGCATGTGAATGTTCATGAGAATCAGGTCAAAATGCCGTGTGATGGCGGCATCGACAGCTTGTTTGCCGTTTTCGGCTTCGGTCACGGCTGCGCCTTGCCGTTCAAGGAGTGTCCTGGTCAGCTTGCGGTTGATGGGGCTGTCATCGGCGAGCAAGATATGCGCATTCGCGAGTCGTGGAGTAGGGCTTTTTCCAGCGGGTGCAAGGCGATAATCTTTTTCATCCTTGGTGTCGACAGGCGAGACAAGCTGGCATAACGTCTTGAACAGATCGTCGCGGCGAAAGGGTTTGGACAGGCAGGCATCCACGCCCCAGCCATGAACCTCGCTCAGGATTTCCGGTTTGCTGGCATTGATCATGGCGATCACCTTGCAGGTGCATGTCGCTTTGATGGCGGCGATGGATCGCGGCAGGTCTTTTTCCTGCAATTTCTGTTGCGAGACGCCCCCTATCAGGAAATGGTATGGATTCCCCGCTTCCGCGGCGGCGCGCAGCGTTTTATCCAGGTCCGATGGATTCTCCACCTCGGTGACCACCATGCCCCAATCGCCGAGTGTGTGACGCATGATCAGACGGGCGGTGGGATGCGGTTCGCAAACGACCGCCTTGCGGCCAAGCAATGGCTTTTCATGAAATTCGTCATAGTAAAGCGCCGCGATTTTCGGGCTGTGCAGGGTGAACCAGAATGTCGATCCCTTGCCGGGTTCGCTTTCCAGCCCGATGTCCCCGCCCATTTGTTCCACCAACCTCTTGCAAATGGCAAGTCCCAGCCCTGTGCCGCCGTATGCACGGGTATTCGAGGTGTCTATCTGTGTGAAAGCCGAGAACAGCCCTGCTTGATCTTCCGTGTCGATGCCGATGCCAGTGTCCGTAACGCTGATGCGCAGCGTGACCTGTTCGGCATCTTCCTCTTCCAGCATGACCCGCACCACCACCTCTCCGCTATGGGTGAATTTGATGGCGTTTCCAACCAGATTGGTAAGGATCTGCTTTATTCTCAGCGGGTCTCCGCTCCATTTGGAAGGCGCATCCGAATAAACGAGGAGCACCAGTTCCAATCCTTTTTCGTGAGCGATGGGCGCTAGAAGGGAAAGCACATCTTCCAGGCATTCGCGCAGATTGCATAGCACATTTTGCAAAGCGAGCTTGCCTGATTCGATCTTGGATAAATCGAGAATGTCGTTGATCACGGCGAGCAAATTCCGCGATGATTTATGAATGGTCTGGATATAATCGCGTTGCTCGTCGTCGAGCGGAGTTTTCAACAAGAGATCGGTGAAGCCAATGATCGCATTCATGGGCGTGCGGATCTCGTGGCTCATGTTGGCGAGAAACTCCGATTTCACCTTGCTGGCCTGGAGCGCGCTTTGACGGGCTATCTCCAGCTCGGCGTTTTGCAGCTCGACCATTTCCAGTGTTCTGCGCAAATCCACCGTGGCCTGGGCGATTTTTTCATGCATGTCTTCCTGGGCGGCTTTCAGCGCGACGGCCGTCGAGTTGATACCCATCTCAAGGATTTGAAATTCCGCAGTGGCTGTTGGTTCGACGCGAGTATCGAGGTTGCCCTGCGCCAGGCGCTTCATGGCCTGGCTAAGATTCGATATGGGCCTGGTCACACCTCTGCTCATGTGCAATGCAAGCAGGGCGCTGGCGGCCAGACCCAGGAGAAGGATCAATAGCGCGGTGACCAGTGTCTCTTTCTGTTTTTCCAGGGTGCTTTCCGTCGAGAGCTTCACGGTGACTTGACCGAGCAGCCGCGCGGGTTCGATCTCCGGGGCTGATTCGGCTTCCGGAAAGTCGCTGACCGGAATGCCCTGGACCATGATGGGCGCACCGAAGATCAGAAATCCGCCATCCGGTGAAGCGGAAAATGTAATATCCGCCGTTGAGTGTGTCGCCGCTGTTGCCGGAACCTCATCCTGCGCTGAGCCCGCCAATAATGTTCCTTTGGCATCGGCGATGGTGACCGCGGTGACGTCCGTTTCTCTGAGGGCATTGGTGATCAATCCGCGCAGGATGTCGCTGTTGGCCGAAAACACGGCATATTCGCTTGCCTGGGCAATATGTCTGGTAATGGCTTCGCCGCGCTCGTGAAGTGTCCTTTCAAGATCGGCGATGCGCATGCTGGTAAAGTAAAAAGTGATCGACAGCGCGATGATGGCGGCGGGTAGGAGGGCCAGAAGCAAGAGCCTGCTTTTGATACTCCTTTTCCTCATGGGTCTACGCGGAATCGTGTGGGTCATTTTTAGTGGATTTTGGTAAAGGCGGCAAGAAAGCGGCGATGATTTTCAGTTTGAGATACTCCTCATCACGATAACCGTAGGCCCTACGTTGCAGAACACG
>JADDKJ010000036.1:0-32706 GCA_033717875.1 Gammaproteobacteria bacterium | reverse complement strand
ATCAATTCATTCATGGCTTCTGGTTCACAACTCAACGCAACCGCGATTCGTGACATGGTAACCCCTGCTGAAAATGCAGACGGGTATATCTTACATAATTACGTATAATAATGCAATTAGACACTAGTTTTTCCCCGCGTAGTGGCTTTTTCCTCGGGCGCCCTGGGCCTAAAGTTCGAATTCTGTGACGGGCTTCACAGTTTTTTTTTCGGGGATCGGGATAATAGGCTCCAGGGTAACAGACGGTGGCACCCCCCTTCCCCCCCACCCCAAACCACTGTCTGTCATCCATTATTGGCCTGGGCTGCTCTGAGCGCCCAGGCTTTTTTTTGTGCCGGTTTCGGGGTATTTTAAGGAAGCTCTGAATAATTCTATCCTGGAATTCTCAGAGCACGAAAAGCAAAAATGTGATTTTTTCTTTTCTTTCATTTTTCAATCACTTACCGTGATTGAAAAATACCGGCGCCTCCGTGTGCCGCGGAACCTCTACACATCAGAGGTTCCTTAAGAGTTTATCCACGGTCTGAGGGGGGTGGGATGTTCCGGTGTTATGCTCGTATCGCCACGTTGGTACTCTTGGGTTTGTCATCGTGCCTGCTTCACGCTGCTGATCAAGCGCCGGCCCAGCCGCCCGCCGAGGGCAAGGCGATCATATTGAGCACCGCCTATGGCACCACCTTCGATGCCTATGTGGCTGGCCCGGAGGATGCGAAGCGCGGCATCCTGATCATTCACGACCGCCGCGGCCTTGGTGAACAGGCCAGGAATTGGGCGGACCGCTTTGCCGGGTTAGGCTATCGCGCCTTGGCGATTGATCTTTACGATGGCCGGTACTCGAATGATCCAATGCTTGCCACCCGCATCATGACCTCCATCGACCAGGAGGCCGCCAATGCCGATCTCAAGGCCGGCCTGGACTATCTCAAGGCGCCGGGGCGCAAGATCGCCACTTTCGGTTGGGATTACGGCGGTGGCCAGGCTCTCTGGGCCGCTCTGCAAGACCCGGAGGCTGTAGCCGCCACGGTCATCTACTATGGCCCTCTCGGTACCAACCGCAAGGTGCTGCGTACCTTGAGCATGAGCACCTCGGTGCTGGGTATTTTCGGCAAGCGTGATGCTTGGATCAGCCCCGCCAAAGTATCGGCGTTCGAGGATGCCATGCGCGAGGCGGGTGTCCCGTTGACCGTTGCCCAATTCGATGCCGACCACGGTTTTACCAATCCGGCAAGCAAGAGCTACAGCAAGGTTCTGGCTGACGAGGCGTGGCAGAAAACAGAGGATTTCCTGTCCAGGCACCTCGAATGAGGTACTTTCCGCATGGTTTTGCGTTGCCAAACACCTTGAAAACGTCAGGCAATTGCTTGTTTTTATGACTATCCCTAGGCCGCGCGCCGCATTATAATTAGCTTCTAACTTTAGCTTGTAAGATAAATGCAACAGGCCGCCCGTGGCCAGGGGCGGTTTTTCAGAAACCTCTGATGTGTCAGAGGTTTCTCGGTACATGGATGCGCCGGCGTTTTTCAGTCACGATAAGTGATTGAAAAACGAAGAAAAGCAAAAATCGCATTTTTGCTTTTCGTGCTCTGAGAATTCCAGGATGGAATTATTCAGAGCTTCCTTTAATTTAGCGGAGATAACGACGTGGAATTGACCGGTGCCGAGATACTTGTCCATTGCCTGAAGGACGAGGGCGTCGAATATGTGTTTGGCTACCCCGGCGGGGCGGTGTTGTACATCTATGACGCGCTGTATCAGCAGCAGGATGTAAAGCACATTCTGGTGCGTCATGAGCAGGGCGCGACCCATGCCGCCGATGGTTATGCGCGCTCGACGGGCAAGCCGGGCGTCGTGCTGGTCACCTCCGGCCCCGGTGCCACCAACGCCATCACCGGCATCGCCACCGCGTATATGGATTCCATTCCGATGGTCATCATCACCGGCCAGGTTCACACCTGGGCGATCGGCAGTGACGCCTTTCAGGAAGTGGATTCGGTTGGGATTACCCGTCCGTGCGTCAAGCACAACTTCCTCGTAAAGGACGTGAAGGACCTGGCGGCGACCATCAAAAAGGCGTTCTATCTCGCCACCACCGGGCGGCCCGGGCCGGTGGTCGTGGATGTGCCCAAGGATGTCACCATGCAGCGGGCCGAGTATCGCTATCCCGAGGACATCGCTATCCGTTCCTATAATCCGGTGGTGAAAGGCCATCCCGGACAGATCAAAAAAGCGGTGGACCTGCTGTTGTCCGCCAAGCGCCCGATGATTTATACCGGCGGCGGGGTGATCTGGAGCCGCGCGGCGGAGTCGCTGACCGAATTCGCCCGGCTGCTCGGCTATCCGATCACCAATACCCTGATGGGCTTGGGCGGTTATCCGGCGACCGACAGGCAGTTCCTGGGCATGCTGGGGATGCACGGCACCTACGAGGCCAATATGGCCATGCATCACTGCGATGTGCTGATCGCCATCGGCGCGCGTTTCGACGACCGCGTGGTGGGCAAGGTCGAATATTTCTGCCCCGAGGCGCAGATCATCCATATCGATATCGATCCGTCCTCGATCTCCAAGAGCGTCAAGGTGCATGTGCCGATCGTCGGCGATGTCGACCATGTGCTGAAGGACATGATTCGTCTCACCAAGGAAGACCCGCGCAAGCCGGATCAGGCGGCGCTGGCGGCATGGTGGGATCAGATCGCCGAGTGGCGGGCGGTCAACTGTCTCAAGTACGATCGCCAGAGCCCGTTGATCAAACCGCAGTTCGTGCTGGAGAAATTGTATGAGATCACCGGGGGCGATGCCTTCATCACCTCCGATGTGGGCCAGCACCAGATGTGGGCGGCGCAGTTCTACAAGTTCGACAAGCCCTACCGCTGGATAAATTCGGGCGGCTTGGGCACGATGGGGTTTGGCCTGCCCGCCGCGATGGGCGCCCAGCTTGCCCATCCGAATGACATGGTGGCGTGCGTCACCGGCGAGGCCAGCATCCAGATGTGCATCCAGGAGCTGTCCACCTGCCGCCAGTATGGTTTGCCGATCAAGATCGTCAATCTCAACAATCGCTACATGGGCATGGTGCGCCAGTGGCAGGAGTTCTTCTATGAAGGCCGCTACGCGATGTCGTACATGGAGGCCTTGCCGGACTTCGTGAAGCTGGCGGAGGCTTACGGCCATGTCGGCATGAGCATCGAGAAACCCGCCGATGTCGAGGGGGCGCTGCGCGAAGCCTTCAAGCTCAAGGACCGGCTGGTATTCCTGGACTTCATCACCGACCAGACCGAAAACGTCTACCCGATGATCGCCCAAGGCAAGGGACATCACGAAATGCACTTATCGCCAGAAAGAGAGTTGGCCTGATCATGCGGCATATCATTTCGATACTTCTGGAAAACGAGTCCGGCGCCCTGTCGCGCGTGGCTGGGCTGTTCTCGGCGCGCGGCTACAATATCGAGTCGCTCACCGTCGCGCCCACGGAAGACCCTTCCTTGTCGCGCATGACGTTGGTGACGCGCGGTTCGGAGGATGTCATCGAGCAGATCACCAAGCAGTTGAACAAGCTGGTCGATGTCGTCAAGATCATGGATCTGACCGAAGGGCCGCACCTCGAGCGCGAGATGATGCTGATCAAGCTGCGCGCGGTCGGCGACGGCCGCGAGGAGCTCAAGCGCTTGGTCGATATCTTCCGCGGTCACATCATCGACGTGACGGCGAGCACGTACACTGTCGAATTGACAGGTACGGGCGACAAGCTGGACGCCTTCATTCAGGCGATCGGCGAGACCAAGATTCTGGAAACGGTGCGTTCCGGCGTCTCCGGGATTGCCCGTGGGGAAAAGAGTTTACACCTTTAGATTCCGATAGGCTGGGTCAGGCCGCGCAAGCGACGGATCCAGCAATGCAAAAGTTAAAGTAATTTGTCATTTTTATTTCTCAAGTGAAGGAAAATATTATGAATATCTATTACGACAAAGACGCCAACCTGTCCATCATCCGCGACAAGAAGGTGGCGATCATCGGTTATGGTTCGCAGGGCCATGCCCATGCGAATAACCTGAAAGATTCCGGCGTCGATGTGGTGGTCGGGTTGCGTTCTGGTTCGCCCTCCGAGACCAAGGCGAAGAATGCCGGTCTCAACGTCAAGAGCATCGAAGAAGCGGTGAAGAGCGCCGACGTGGTGATGATTCTCGCTCCCGACGAGCACCAGGCCCGGCTGTACCGTGAGTCGGTCGAGCCGAATATCAAGCAGGGCGCGGCGCTGGCCTTCGCGCACGGTTTCAACATCCACTTCGGCCAGATCGAGCCGCGCGCCGATCTGGACGTGATCATGATCGCGCCCAAAGGCCCCGGCCACTTGGTTCGCTCCACTTACACCCAGGGTGGCGGCGTGCCCAGCCTGATCGCCGTGCACCGCAACGCCTCGGGCAAGGCCAAGGACATCGCGCTGTCCTATGCCAGCGCCAATGGCGGTGGTCGCGCCGGCATCATCGAGACCAACTTCCGTGAAGAGACCGAGACCGACCTGTTTGGCGAGCAGGCGGTGCTGTGCGGTGGCGCCACGGCGTTGGTGCAGGCCGGCTTCGAGACGCTGGTGGAAGCGGGCTATGCACCCGAAATGGCCTATTTCGAGTGCCTGCACGAACTCAAGCTGATCGTTGATCTGATGTACGAGGGCGGCATCGCCAACATGCGCTATTCCATCTCCAACACCGCTGAATACGGCGATCTCACCCGTGGCCCGCGCATTGTCACCGAGCAGACCAAGGCGGAGATGAAGCGCATCCTCAAGGAAATCCAGACCGGCGAGTTCGCGCGCGAGTTCATACTGGAAAACCAGGCTGGCGCCGCCACCCTGAAGGCCAAGCGTCGCATCGGCCGTGAACACCCGATCGAAACCGTCGGCGCCAAACTGCGCGACATGATGCCCTGGATCAAGGCCAACAAAATCGTCGATCAATCCAAGAATTGATCGGCGGCCCACTTATCCTTCCCTGGCGGGGGAGGTTTTGCAGGGTGCGTGCGACGCACCCTACATCTCGCACCCTCTTCCCGCCGGGGAGAGGGGAGGGTGAGGGAATACAAGGGCAACCCTGTGACAGAAGAAGAATTACCTGACAGCAGCGAAACACCGCCCCGCCGCCGTGGCATCTATCTGCTGCCCAACCTCTTCACGACGGGGGGGTTGTTCGCCGGTTTCTACGCCATTGTGGCGGCGATGAAAGGGCTTTTCGAGCCGGCGGCGGTGGCGGTGTTCATCGCCATGATCATGGACGGCATCGACGGCCGCATCGCCCGTCTTACCAACACTCAAAGCGACTTCGGCAAGGAGTATGACAGCCTGGCCGATATGGTCTCGTTTGGCCTTGCTCCAGCATTGGTCGTGTATGTGTGGGCCTTGTCCGGCCTGGGCAAGCTCGGCTGGCTGGCCGCCTTTATCTATGCTGCGGGCGCCGCGTTGCGTCTGGCGCGCTTCAACACCCGGGTCGGCAAAGTGGACAAGCGTTATTTTCAGGGCTTGGCCAGTCCCGCCGCCGCAGGGTTGATCGCGGGCATGGTCTGGGTGTGCCATGACTATGGTCTGGCCGGCAAGCAGCTTGCCATCGCCGCCTTATTTCTGACTGTGGCGGCCGGCGTGCTGATGGTCAGCAATATCCATTACCTCAGCTTCAAGGACCTTGATCTGAAAAACAAGGTGCCCTTCATCGCGGTAGTGCTGGTCATGCTGATTTTCGTCTTTATCTCCCTCAGCCCGCCCGTCATGCTGTTTGGCGTCTTTCTGGCGTACGCCTTGTCGGGTCCGATATCCGCCCTGTTTCGCCTCTACAAGAAACGCAAGCTGCGCAAGATTCATCCTTCCCTGCCACCCCCGCCCACCGAAGGGTAGCTTGTGTCAACGCCCCCGCCGCCACTGCTCGGCTGATTGCGGCGAATAACCGGGATTCACTTGCCGCGTGGTCAGCCTGCTTCACCGTATGGCGGGGAATCACGCAGCGGCAATGCCGCCGCATCGTCTTTTTCTTGTCTGAAGATCATCCGTCTCGTCAAGTTTTTCGTGCCTGCTGCCGAAAACAAAGTGTAGTTATGCAGGTTTCGTGCTCGGAGAATTCCGGGATGAAATTATTCATAACCTCATGAAGAGGGTGCATTATCTTTTTCAACTCTTTGCTGGACATAGAGAAACGATCTTAAAGTGGAACGAGCACTATTATTGGTGGACGACGAGGAGGGCATTCTCTCGTCACTGACCCGTCTGTTCAGGCGCGATGGTTACCGGATTTTCAGGGCAAACAGCGGAAAGGCAGCGCTGGAGGTTTTGGCGCAGAACTCTGTAAACGTCGTCATTTCTGACCAGCGTATGCCGGAAATGACCGGCACTGAATTGTTGAGCCGGGTAAAAGAACTTTACCCCGATACGATACGCATCGTGCTAAGCGGGTACACCGAACTTAATTCCATTACGGAGGCTATCAACCGGGGCGCGATATATAAATTCCTTACCAAACCGTGGGACGACGAGTCACTACGTACCACGGTTCAGGAGGCATTTCGGTGCCTTGAATCAAAAGAGGGGCAAAATCATGCCAGCCACGATCAACAGGAAAACCGCGAAGAATTGGCCTGCCTGGAGCAGCACGTAAAAGCGCAAGATCAGGAAATCCTATTGCGTGAAGGAGCATTGCAGGTTGCCCAGGAAATTCTGGAAAACCTGCCGGTCGGGGTGCTGGGGGTGGACGAGAACGGAATCATTAGCATGGCGAACCATTTCACGTACGAACTGTTCGGAGATGCCGGAGGGATGGTAGGTAAGCGGGCAGATGAAGTGCTGCCCGGAAATATTTATGAACTATGCCGTCAACCAGAACAAGGATCACTTCTGAAAAATTTTTACGTGACGCTTGGCGATGGACGACGGCTGGAAGTGTATTGCCGGAGGATGTCAAACAATCCCAGATTACGTGGTGTGATTCTGGCATTGCAAATAAGCAAGGTGTGAAAGACGCGGAATAGACATTCGCGGCAAGTTCCAACCGCCGCTTTTAGGATTGACAGAGATCAATGATGATAACGATGGAACAAGTCGATGATGCGGTAGAACGGTTGCCTTCCCTGTCTCTGGTGGTGACAGAAATTATGCGCATTATCGACAGCGGGGAAGCCGATATCGATGCTCTTGAAAAAAAGATTTATCAGGATCAGGTGTTGACGGCGCGGATACTGCGTATCGCGAATTCGCCATTTTACGGGTTTTCCGGGAAAATCGCTTCCGCCAAGGAAGCTTGCGTTGTGCTTGGCCTATATACCATACGCAATATAGCCATTACCGCGGCTGCTCTGGGCGCTTTTCCTCCCGGCGCACGACAAGATGCACATGACTTGCTGGAAGATTGGGACCATGCCGTGCGTACCGCTGTGACCGCCAAGGTGTTGGCCGGACACTATGGTCTCGAGCAAAATCTTGCCTTCACCGCCGGATTATTGCACGACCTTGGAAGAATCATGCTTAAAGTGTCTTTTCCCGAGCAATATTCGGCTGTGATGGATTATCAGAAGTCCAGTGGAATATTGTTTAAAGAAGCGGAAATGGCGGTGCTTGGAGTGGAGCATTGCCAAGCAGGCGAAAGGCTGGCAGAGCGCTGGAATTTACCCACGCCAATCCGCGCGGCGATGGCTCATCACCATGCCCCGGATGAAGGATCCCACTCTCCGGTGGTCGATCTCGTTCATATCGCAGATACGTTGTCTTCGACCGGTGAGAGGATCGGAAATAGCCATATTCCTCCGTCTCATCTGGCATCAAGCACCCTGCAACGACTCGGCATGAATTGGGAGGCGGTCGAAGCATGCCTGATAGAAGTTGAACAATTGAACGAATCTTTTGGAAAGATGACCGACTATGCTTGATACCAAGCAAATGAAATCAAATGATGCGCGCCTGGAATACATCATATCCGCGGTACGGCATGCGATCGCGGATGATTGGGCTGTGGCTATTCCCGAGGAGGGCAACGACAAAATCTCGGAGCTGGCCAAGGCTCTCAACGGATTGCTTTCTGCCATGAGATCTAAAATCGAGGATGTGGAATGCCGCATGGAAAGTCTGGCTGGGGCTAGCGTGCGCATGTCACTCGTCAGCGCGGGGATAGCGGATATCAGGGCGGCTGATGACGGTTGGCGCCATGGCGGCGAGATACGTGATCTTTACCTGAACATACTCGATAGTCTCATGGAGCTCACTGGCGTGGATTATGGCGCCCTGGCTATTTTCAGCGAGGATGGGAAGATTATGGATTTTGTCACCCAAGGATCATCCGCGGGTGAAATTAACAATTTAACCACCCTTCCATCAGGACATGGACTGCTCGGCGCCTTTTACCGGGAAGGAAAAGTGATGCGCGTTGACAATGTCGCACCTCACCCGCAATCGTGCGGTTTCCCTAAACATCATCCAGTCATGGAAAGTCTACTTGGCGTGCCGATAAAAGTACGAGGAGTGGTGCGTGGCGTTGTCTATTTGTCGAACAAGCCAGGAGGAAGAAAATTTTCTGCAAGCGATGAGGAAGTTCTTAACATGTTCTCAAGAGAGGTGGCTGAGATACTGGAACGAAACGAGTTGCTTGATACGCTTAAAAAAGATATCGAAGAGCGCAATAAAGTTCAGGAAAATCTCATAAGAACAAGCGGTCGCCTACAATATCTTATAGACAACACCCCGGCTATCATATACAGCAGCGTTCCATCCGGAGATTTCAAGATAACCTTCGTCAGCGAGAATATGACGAGGGTTCTTGGATATGAAACGGAAGAAATGATAAGCGAGAATGATTTCTGGTTCAATCATATTCATCCTGACGATGTATCCCATGTTTTTGAAAAATTACCTTACTTGTTTGAAGAGGGGCAGCAGACTTACGAGTACCGATTCCGCCACAAGAATGGCTCCCACATTTGGGTGCACGACACACTTCGCCTGGTGCACGACAACGAAGAAGGAAAAGTGCTTGAAATTGTAGGCTCCATGACGGACATCACCGAGCGTAAAAAGATAGAACATGCGCTCAATGAAGAAAAAGAACAGCAAAAATCCTTGATCAGTCAGTTGCAGGAGGCGCAAAGCCAGTTATTGCAATCCGAGAAAATGGCTTCGATCGGGCAACTGGCCGCCGGTGTTGCGCATGAGATCAACAACCCCGTGGGTTATGTCAGCTCCAACCTCGGCTCCTTGAGCAAATATATAGAAGATATTTTCAAAGTTGTGGACGCCTATGAAAAGGCAGAACCTATCCTGGATTCTGACAGGCAGATCCTGGAAGGTATCAGATCGATCAAGAAGGACGTGGACATCGAATTCTTGAAGGTCGACGTGATGGAGCTGATAAAAGAATCGGTTGGAGGAGTGCGCCGCGTGAAAGAGATAGTTCAGGATTTGAAGGATTTCTCTCATGTGGATGAGGCGGAGTGGCAGACGGTCGACCTTCACAAGGGCTTGGATAGCACATTGAACATCGTCCATAACGAGATCAAATACAAGGCGAAGATTGTCAAGGAATATGGCGATCTTCCCCTGGTGGAGTGTCTGGCTTCGCAGCTCAATCAGGTATTCATGAATCTCCTGGTGAACGCCGCTCACGCAATAGAAGAGCGCGGAATAATTTCCATTCGAACAGGAACGAAGGATGACCAGGTTTGGGTGGAAGTGTCGGACACAGGAAAGGGCATTCCGCCCGAGAATTTAAATCGCATCTTCGAGCCATTTTTCACTACCAAGCCGGTAGGCAAGGGGACAGGGCTTGGCTTGTCCTTGTCTTACGGCATTGTGATGAAACATGGCGGAAACTTCGAGGTGCAGAGTGAAGTGGGAAAGGGAACGAACTTCAAGGTATGGCTTCCTGTGCGGCAGAAAATCGAACAGAACCGTATAACCACCACACGGTAGTCATGGAGTAAGTGTCAATGAACGCGATGACAACGGAATCACCGGCTGCCGCCACTTTGTTGCTGGTTGATGACGAGGAAAACATCCTTTCGGCCTTGCGGCGGTTATTCCGGCCGACTGGTCACCGCATCCTCACGGCTCAGAACGGAATGCACGGTCTGGAGTTATTGGAGAAGGAGAATGTTGACCTGGTTATCTCAGACATGCGCATGCCGGTCATGGACGGCGCAAAATTCCTGGAAGAAGTCGCCAGGCGATGGCCGGATACCGTGCGAATCTTGCTTACAGGTTATGCTGATTTGACATCGACAATCAATGCCGTCAACAAGGGACGTATTTATTGCTACATCAGCAAGCCTTGGGAGGATAACGACATAAAGTTGTCTGTACAGAACGCCCTGGAGAGAAAGTTTCTTGAGCGTGAGAAGCGCCGCCTCGAAGAATTGACGAACAGGCAGAATGAAGAGCTCAGGGCGTTGAATGAAAATCTCGAAGGAATGGTCAAGGCGCGGACCGCGGAGATCCAACAGACCGCGGATATGCTGGATTTGGCCTATAAGGAAATGAAGCGAAGTTACGTCAATTCCATTCCTGTTTTCGCCAATCTGGTTGAGATGCGTGAAGGAAAAGCGGCGGGCCATAGCCGACGCGTTGCCGAACAGGCACGCCTGGTGGCTCAACAATTGGAGATGCCGGAGGAGGATATCGAGAATGTCTATTTCGCAGGCCTGCTTCATGACATAGGAAAAATCGGTCTGCCTGATGACTTGATCAGCCGGTCGTACGTCAGCTTATCTCCTCGCGAGCGTTCCCTGATGGATAAACATCCCGCGATGGGCGCCGCGGCATTGCTTGCACTGGATGCCATGGAGGGCGCGGCGAAAATCATCAGAAGCCATCATGAGCGATTCGACGGAAAGGGCTACCCCGATCAGATTTTCGGCGACCGGATTCCTCTCGGGGCACGCATTCTCGCTGTGGTGAGTGATTATGACGCATTGCAGATCGGCGCCTTAATCGACGATCCGGCCACCCCTGCGGAGGCTCGCGCCTTCCTGGTCAATAACAAGGGGCATCGCTACGACCCTCAGGTTGTCGATGTTTTTTCGAAAGTGCTCGATGCCCAGCCGACGCAGGATACCTTGATACGGGAGTTGAAACTTACATCGGATGGATTACGTGAGGGTATGGTGCTTGCGCGCGACTTGCTCAATAGCGATGGCATGCTGCTGCTTACCAAGGGGCACAGCCTGACGGAGACCCTGATCATGAAGATCAGGGGGCTTGAGCGGGATACGGGAAAAGGTCTGGTAATTCATGTGGGGTCCAAATAAGGAATTTTCCATGTGCAGGATAATGATAGTTGACGATGAGGAAAATATATTGCGGGCTGTGCGCCGTGTGTTGTCCGAGAATGGTCGTGACATCGAAACATTCTCAGACCCACAAGAGGCGCTGCGGCGAACCCGTGTGGCGAATTTTGATGTGGTGATATCGGATTATCGGATGCCAGGCATGGATGGTGTTCGTTTCCTGTCGGAATTGAAAAGATTGCAGCCTGAGGCTGAGCGCATCATTCTCAGCGGACATGCCGATATGGAAGGATTGGTCAGTGCTATCAACGAGGCTGAAATTTTCCGATTTATCAGCAAGCCTTGGCATGATTATGATCTGGTGCTAGGTGTACGGCATGCCTTGTCGCATCGGGCCATGCTGACGGAGAACCGCCGTCTTGCGGATCAAGTCAGGTCGCAGCGACAAGAAATAGACCAGTATCAAACCGCACTGAAAAAACTGGAGGAGGATTATCCGGGTATTACCAAAGTAAATTGGGGAGAGAATGGCGAAGTTATCCTGGGAGAGAATGACGTGTGATTATTGAGAGTCCGGCATACTTATGGGTTAAAAGACTCACCGAAAGAGGTGTAACTTGAGCGCTGAAGAGCAAAGTATTGATATTCGATACCGGTTTGTTTTCCCGAAGGGTGATTGCCTGGATTTTCAAGTGAAACTTGATCCGCGCACACTAGAACAGATTCGCATTCCCTTGCAATCTCCTCCCCCATGGACAGCATTGGAATTCTGCCAATGTCCGAATTGCCCCTTGAATTCCGCGCAATATCCTCACTGTCCTGTGGCTTTGAACATCATCCCTCTGATTGCCGGATGTGGAGGTGTGGTGTCTTATGACAAGGTGCGGCTGGAGGTTACAACCCCGGAACGAACAATTTTAAAAGACACGACGGCGCAGATTGGAATCAGTTCATTGCTGGGCTTGATCATCGCCACCAGCGGTTGTCCTCACACGGGTTTTTTTAAACCGATGGCACGCTTTCACTTGCCTTTTTCAAGTGAGCCGGAGACTATTTACCGTGCAACATCAATGTATTTGCTGGCTCAGTATTTTGTCCGCAAGCAGGGCGGGGAAGCCGATCTTGATCTGAAGGGATTGACGGCGATTTATCGCAATATCGAGACAGTCAACAAAGCGCTTGCCTCCAGGCTGCGTGCCGCGATTGAGCAGGACGCGGCCGTGAATGCCATCGTGCTTCTGGATCTTTTCGCTAAAATTCTTCCCTACACGATCGACGATTCTCTTGATGAAATAAGCCATCTTTTTGCGCCATTCTACGATGTTTCTGGAAATAAAGACGCTCTTTAGATTCTCGATAAACTTATGGTTTATTTAGAGACTTGTTGGCATATTTTTTTTCCAGCTCAATGTTGCACCCACCGCAATAATTCATCGGCGGAGAGGGGATGGCTGATATAAAAACCTTGGGCATAATCGCAGCCCAGTTGTTCCAATGTTTGAAAGGCATGGCTATTTTCCACCCCTTCCGCGACGACCTTTATGCCAAGGTCGTGCCCGAGATCGATGGTGGATCGAACAATGGCCGCATCGTTCTCATCATTCTGCATTCCAGAGATAAAGGATTTATCTATTTTCAGGCTGCCGATCGGCATTCTTTTCAGATGTGACAAGGAGGAAGAGCCGAGACCGAAATCGTCTATTGAAATCATTATTCCCATTTCGTTCAGTTTTTCCAGGTGGTAGTTCCTGTTCAGGACATCCGACATCAAGGTATTTTCAGTGATGTCTATTTCGAGGGTCAGGGGCGGCGCGCGAAATGTTTGCAGAATATCAATGATGTCATTCACCATACGTGGATCGTGAAAGGTGCGCGAAGAAATATTGACCGTTACTGGAATGTCCAAGCCGGATTTACGCCACTCATTCTGCTGTGAGCAGACATTTTTTATCACCCAGCGGGTGATTTCGTTGATTATTCCGGTTCGCTCGGCCACGGGGATGAAGTCGGTTGGATTCACCAGGCCATGGACAGGGTGCCGCCAGCGAAGCAAAGCTTCGGCGCTGTGAATCTTGCCGGTTTTGATGTCTATTTTTGGTTGATAGCGCAATGTAAGCTGTTTCCTGTTCAGGGCATGCCTGAGATCGGAAGCTATTTTCAGGTGTCGTGTGGTGTTGCTGTCAGAGTCGCAGCAATAGACATGGAATCCACCGCCCTTGGCTTTCGCCCTGTACATCGAGGCATCGGCCCGGCTCATCAGAGTCTTCACGTCGCGTCCATGATCGGGGAAAAGCGCTATTCCGATGGATGCGTTGATATTGATATCGTGCGATTCACATGCGAAGGATTTGTGAAAGCAAATCATAATATTTTTCGCTATTTTCTCTGCTATTTCTCTCATGTCGTTTGTTATATCGGGAAGCAATATCGCGAACTCGTCCCCGCCCAGGCGGGCCAGCGTGTCCGATTCCCGAAGCGCCGCCTGCAAACGCTGTCCTGTTTCAGCCAGTATTTCATCTCCGGTGGCATGGCCGAAGGTATCGTTGATGATCTTGAAATTGTTAAGATCAAGTATCATCAATGCGAATCGCTGCTTCTCTTTGCGTTTGGCGGCGAGCAGTGCCTGGCTAAGACGGTCAAACCACAAGGCCCTGTTCGCCAGGCCGGTGAGTATATCGGTTGTCGCCAAGTACTGGAGATGATCAACGTTCTTTCTGGATTCGGAAATATCTTCCATGAGCCCATCAATGCGCACCACGTTTCCGGCATCGTCAAGCAAAGGGTTGAAGATGCGGCGAAACCAGCGCAGCTCGCCGCCGGGGTCAAATGATCTGCTTTCCACCTCGGCACGATTGCCACGCAGGGCTCGTTTCCAGGCAAGTTTGATGCTTTTCTTGTCTTCAGGGATGGTTCCTTCAAGACAGGGTATGATCGTTTCCGCCTTGGTATCGCAAGTCTTCCGCATGGCGGGACTAACATACAAAAGGCGGTGATTCACTACGTCCGTCGACCACAAAAGCTGGGGGATGTTCGCCATGATGCTGGATATGTGGTCCTGTACTTCCTGATTTTTGTTTTCTTCCTCTTTCAGTGCGCGTAAAGAGGCATCCCAGTACCCCTTCAATACCAGACCCATGTCGCGGAATAATAATTTGACGAGCGCTTCGGTGAGCTGTTCCTTTTGTTTTTTGGCGATTTTTTCGCAGGAATTGATGATGGAGGATTGAAGGTGGCTCTGAAAAAGGCGGTAGACGCCCATGATCCATTCAGGGGTGTATCCGGTATGGTAATAGTCTTTCCCGAGGGCCAATAATCGCGTGGCGGATTTTTCCGTTATGTCGGCATCGAGGAGTGCGGCGAAATATTGGAGTTGCTTTTCCTCCTTTGAAGAGAACGGGTCGGCGTGACCCTGATTATCGGGCGCGATTGTCGATGCGGGAGGAAAAGTGGAAAGATAATCTCTAAAAATATATTTGAAATATGTGAAATCTTTCAGGAGGTCGCTGCGATATTCCCTTGTTAGCTGAATATCATTGGCGGTGATTCGCTGGGAGCCATTAAAGCTCCCTGTGATTTTTTGGTCCTTGCTGTCATGTAATGAAACATCGTCCCTGGTATTTTCGGTTCTGATGACATTCATGATTTTTTTCCCAGGTAGAAAAATCAGAGGACCGTTACCAAGCTAGTCTACCTGTGGTCGTTCTCTTTTTTAAAGTTTTTTCGCCATTTTTAGTGTTGCCGAGCAGAGACAATAAAAGGAGGGGAAAGAGTCTTCCATGGCCGGATTTTCTAATTTATCCATAATAGAATTATATGGTTATGAGCATTTCTCGGGAATTTCTCGGCCTTGAAGCCAAAGTTTGAGGGTGTTCTACTACATAAAAAATGGTAATTTTCTTACAAAATATAGCTTGCTTTAAATATGCGCCAAAATTACATCAAATTCGAATTGATAAGGAAATGTACCCAAATGCTGGCGGTATAACCCAAAGCGATCGCCCAGGACCACTTGAGATGGGCGAAGAAGGTATAGATGCCGCGCGCTTGTCCCATCACAGCCACACCTGCCGCGGAGCCGATGGACAGCAGCGAGCCGCCCACGCCCGCGGTCAGCGTGACCAGTAGCCATTGGCCGTGAGACATGTCGGGGTTCATGGTGAGCACGGCGAACATCACGGGAATGTTGTCGACAATCGAAGATAATAAGCCGACCAGGATATTGGCGGTGGTCGGCCCGAGGTCGCCGTACATGGTTTGTGACAGCAACGCGAGATAGCCGATGGCGCCCAGGCCGCCGACGCACAGCACCACGCCGTAAAAAAATAACAGCGTGTCCCATTCCACGCGCCGCAGGTTGTTGAAGATGTCGAAAGGGCGGTCTGTGGGATTGATGCTGCTGTCCATGCCCAGTGGTTCCAGTTCGGGTTCCGGGATGGTGACGGCCAATCTGATCTGATCCTCGCGTTTGAGAAAGTAGCCATAAACCTGAAGCAGCCCGAGTCCGGTCATCATCCCTAGCACCGGCGGCAAATGGAGAAATTGATGAAAAGAGACGGCCATGGCCAGGGTGACGACGAAAAGACCGATGACCATGAAGCCGCCTCGTTTGACGGAAATGTTTTCGCTGATGGCGTGAGGCCGCACTTTGGGAATGGCGAGCGACATGATGGCTGCGGGGACCAGCCAGTTCACCAACGAGGGAATGAACAGATCGAAAAATTCGTGAAATTTGACGATGCCTTGTTGCCAGACCATCAGCGTGGTGATGTCGCCAAACGGGCTGAACGCGCCGCCGGCGTTGGCGGCCACGACGATGTTGATGCACGATACGACGATAAAGCGCGGTTGACCCGCGCCGATCGCCAGGGTAATCGCTGTCATCAGCAGCGCGGTGGTCAGGTTGTCGGCGACGGAAGAAATGAAAAAGGCCAGTATGCCGGAGATCCAGTAGATGGTGCGCAGTGTATAACCGGACGACACCAGCCGGGCGCGCAGGGCGTTGAATACGTCGCGCTCTTCCATGGTGTTGATGTAGGTCATCGCGGCAAGCAGGAACAGCATGATTTCGGCATATTCCAGGATGTTGTGGCGCAGCGCCTTGGAGGCGGTAACGCTATCGCCGTTCAGTACATAAGCGATGCCCACCACGACCCAGATGAGACCGGCGGCGATGATGACGGGTTTGGATTTGCGCAGATGCAGGAATTCCTCGCTGATGACCAGCGCATAGGCGATGAGGAAAATGAGCAGCACGAGAAAGCCGAATCCGGTGCCGGTCAGGTCCAGCGGGGTGGCGCTCCCGGTGCTCGAAGCAAGCCCGGCTTGCGGTAAGGCTGCGCTTATAACAAGAAACAAAAATTTTTTATATACATCAAGATATATGTTTTTTCTCATTTTTTACATTAATTCCTGTGATGAGGTCTTCCGGTGAGTGATATATTACCCGCCGACAGGGATTCTGTCCCGCTATTGATCCGGCCAGTTGAAGTTTGAAGTTTTCATGCTGCATATTTCACACGAGCATCCTGAAAGTATTTTTTGACACGCTCAGGTGATTTCTCCAAGGTCTGCATGTGCTCCGTTGTTGCGGCTTTCAGTTTTGCCTTGGTGCGTACCGGAACTTTTGTATAAAGGGTCTACGCGGAATCGTGTGGGTGAAAACCCGGGATTTCATAGCCGCGCATCCCTATAATTCCAGTGTTTTACCATTTTCCAGTTATCCCAAAACATGCCCGGCTTCGTGGCCAATGCGACACTCGATGGTGTTTTTGGTGACCGCCATGCACGGATCATCACCCTCACGCGGCGAAAAAAACGGCTGTGTGTTCCAACTGCGGCCATCGCTGCCGCCACCGTTACGACAAACGCACTTGTCGAACGCGCGATCACCGAGTGGCCGACTGGCGGATTTACCTGGAGTTCGAGCGCTGGCGCGTCAACTGCTCGAGGTGCGGCGGCATGCACGTAGAGCACCTCGATTGGCTGGCGAAGAACCCGCGCTATACCCAGCGCTTTGCCCTGCATGTGGGCAAGCTGTGCCGCGACATGCCGAACAAGGCGGTCGCCGAGATGGAACGCCTGCACCATGCCATGGTGAAGGAGCTCGATAAGTTCTATATGCAACAGCAGGTGGCTCGTGCCGGTTTGCCTGCCCCGCGCGCCATCGGCATCGATGAGATCTCCATCCGCAAGGGCCATAACTATCGGGTCATCGTCAGCGATCTGGAGCGGGGCCGCCCTATCTGGGTCGGCGGCGAAGGGCGCAAGGAGGCCGACCTTGATCGCTTTTTCGCTGAGTTGGGGCCGAAAAAGGGCGCCCGCATCGAGTTGGCGGTGATGGATATGTGGAAACCGTTTCGCAACTCGGTCACTCGCAACATCCCCGATGCCCGTATCATCTTCGATAAGTTCCCAACACATGACAGAGTCGGGCAATGCTGTAGTCTTTACTGTGCTCTCTGATGAAGGCGTACTTCACTTGAGCTCCCTCGCAAAGTACGCCGCGGCTTTTTTTAGGATCTCAAGCGCTTCCTTCAGCCGCTCATTTTCTTGTCTCAGGGTAGCCAGCTCGCTTTGGCTTTCTTTCTTCGGGCGGCCCCTGTTTCCTGAACATGCCTGCTCCCCTTCACCCCGTAGCTGCTCCTTCCACTTGTAGAGCTGATTTCGGCGGATACCCAGCTCCCTGGCGAGTTCGGCAGCAGGCCTGTCCGGCTCTTCCATCATCCTGATGGCTTCCTGCTTGAATTCCCTTGTGTACGTTTTGTAGGGCTTGCGTTTTCTGGTCATTTGAACACTCCTTAGCCAGCATTGTCGCTGATTAAAAGAGAGCCGGCCCCTGAAATTCGGACGGTAGGATAAGTGTTAGCCTTGCCCCATAATCGGCCCGAGAGGGCCGGCAAGAGGAGCAAGAGCATGGCAAAGCGGAAACGGCGGAATCACTCAGCGACCTTCAAGGCGCAAGTGGCGGTGGCCGCCATTAAAGGCGATAAAACCCTGGCGGAATTGGCGCAGCATTTCGACATCCACCCCAACCAGATCACCGACTGGAAGAGTCAGTTGTTGGAGCGGGCTGCCCAGGTCTTTGGCGAGACCCGCGGCGTCGCGGCGCCGGAGCCGGATCTTAAGGCGCTGCACGCCAAGATCGGGCTGCTGGCCTTGGAGAACGTTTTTTAGAAAGCGCGCTCACCAAGGCGGGCCTGCTGAGCGCAAGACGATGATCGACCGCACGCACGACCTGCCGGTGACCCGGCAATGTCAAATCCTGAATCTGGCCCGTTCCACGGCGTACTACGAACCCACCCCGGCGTCGCCGGAAGAGCTGGCGCTCATGCGCCGCATCGACCAGCGGCATATGGAATTCCCGTTCGCGGGGGCGCGCATGCTGCGCGATCTGCTGCGCCAGGAGGGCCATGATGGGATTGGACGCAAGCGTGTGCGCACCCTCATGCGGAAGGTGGGGATCGAAGCGCTGTATCAGAGGCCCAACACCCGCCGGCGTCATGGGTCCCATCCCATTTTCCCCTACCTACTGCGTGAACTGAGGGTTGAGCGGCCCAATCAGGTGTGGGCTGCGGATATCACCTATATCCCGATGCGCCGTGGTTTCGTTTACCTGGCGGCCGTGATGGACTGGGCTACGCGCAAGGTGCTGTCCTGGCGCGTGTCCAACACCCTGACCACCGACTTCTGCCTGGAGGCCGTGCGGGGTGCCATTGCCCGCTACGGCTGCCCGGAAATCTTCAACACCGACCAAGGCAGCCAATTCACCAGCAGCGACTTCACCGAGCTGCTCAAGGAGCACGGCATTCGGATCAGCATGGACGGCAAGGGCTGCTGGCGCGACAACGTTTTTGTCGAACGGCTGTGGCGCAGTGTGAAGTACGAGGAGGTCTATCTGCGCGTCTACGACTCGGTCTCCGAGGCAAAGACGCGGCTGGGAACTTACTTCAGCTTCTACAACGAACGGCGGCCGCACCCGTCGCTTGACGGACAGACACCGAATAAGATTTACTTCAACCACCTGCCGCAGGAAGGAATCGCGGCATGATCAACGCAGAGCTCCACTTATTATGGCCGGTGAAGAGCCTTATAAATAAGGGAAGCGTCCCCTTATTCACTCCGGTGTATTCTCCTGCATTCTTGAATTTCTCAACGTTCGGGACGCGCCAAACCAGTTCTTGGGTGACTATGTTAGTGCTCAGCATGGGGAAAAACTGGTAGCATGAAATTCACCTCTTGGAAGACGAAAAACAGGGGAAGCCTCATCTCCCCGGTAAAGGGTTACGAGAATGTCATTCCATGCGCGCTGATACCCAGAATACGGCGGCCAATTTCTGCTGGGTGCAACCAGTTGCTTCACTGTTGTCTGATCTTGAGACGGATCCAGGCGGCTTGAGCAGTTCCGAGGCCGCCGCGCGCCTGGGGCGTTTTGGTCCGAACGTGTTGCACGTCCACCGCGAGCGCGCGCTGATCCTGCAATTTCTCTCCCGTTTCCGCAATCCGCTGGTGATTCTCCTGCTTGCTGCCAGTGCCGTTTCCGCTTTCACGGGGGATGTGATGAGTTTCTTCATTATCAGTGCCATCGTACTGATGAGCGTGACGCTGGATTTTATCCAGGAATACCGGGCCGGACAGGCAGCGGAACGGCTCAAGAATGCGGTAGCGGTGCGCGTCAGCGTGCTGCGTGATGGGCGGCCCATGGATATCGCCATGGACAACCTGGTGCCGGGAGATGTGGTGCTGCTCGCCGCGGGTGATCTGATCCCGGCCGATGGACGTCTCCTGGAGGCCAGGGATTTTTTCGTCAAGCAGGCGTTGTTGACCGGCGAGCCGTATCCGGTGGAAAAACGTCCCGGCGAGATCGGCGATGCTGCGGCGGACATTTGCGATGCCAGTAATGCGGTATTCATGGGCACTTCTGTCATCAGTGGCAGCGCCAAGGCGCTGGTGTGCCGCACCGGCTCTGCCACCGCGCTGGGTGAAATCGCCGATACGCTTACCACCAGGGCGCCGCCCACGGCCTTTGAGCAGGGTACCCAGCAGTTTGGCATGTTGATCATGCGCCTCACCATTTTGCTGGTGCTCTTTGTGCTGCTAGTCAATACCTTTTCCCACAAGCCATTGCTGGAGTCTTTTTTGTTTGCCGTGGCGCTGGCGGTGGGGCTGACGCCCGAGCTGTTGCCCATGGTGGTATCGGTGACGCTTGCCCGTGGCGCGTTGCGCATGGCGCGTAAGAAGGTGATCATGAAGCGGCTGCCCTCCATTCAGAATCTCGGCAGTATGGATGTGCTGTGCACCGACAAGACCGGCACCCTCACCGAGGCACGTATCCGTCTGGAGCGCCATCTTGACGCGCTGGGCCGGGACAGCGAGCGGGTGCTGGAGCTGGCTTATGTGAACAGCTTTTTCGAGACGGGGCTGAAAAGCCCGCTGGATGATGCGATTCTCGACCACAGCGAGATCGACGCGAGCCGCTGGCGCAAGATCGACGAAGTACCTTTTGACTTCGAGCGGCGGCGGGTGTCGGTGCTGGTCGAGGATGGCGGTGCACGATTGTTGGTGGTGAAGGGCGCGCCCGAGGACATCCTGCGTCTCTCCACCCACTACGAAGGCGACAACCAGGAAGACCTGCGCCCCTTGGACGATGCCGCCCTGGCGCGTATCCAGGCGCAGTTCGATCACCTGGGTCAGGAAAGTTTCCGGGTGTTGGGCATCGCCTGGCGACGGGTGGGGCTCGATCATCCCCATGCCGTGGTGGGCGATGAGGCTGAACTGGTCTTCGCCGGTTTTGCCGCTTTTCTCGATCCGCCCAAAACCAGTGCCGCGCCGGCCTTGGCGGCACTGGCGGGAAGTGGGGTTGCGGTCAAGATTGTCACCGGCGACAACGAGCACGTCACCCAATACATCTGCGCGCAGTTGAACCTGCCGGTCACAGGGATTCTGACCGGGGTGGAAATTCAGCACATGGACGATTCAGCGCTCCAGGCGCGGGTGGAAACGGTTAATCTCTTTTGCCGTGTCACCCCCGCCCAGAAGGACCGCGTGATTCTCGCCTTGAAGCGCCGCGGCCACACCGTAGGGTATCTCGGCGACGGTATCAACGATGCTCCCTCCCTGCACTCGGCGGATATCGGCATCTCCGTGGACGGCGCCGTGGATGTGGCCAAGGAGGCAGCGGACATGATCCTGTTGGAGCACGACCTGGGCGTGCTTCACGCCGGCGTGTTGGAAGGGCGGCGCACCTTCGGCAATATCATGAAGTACATCATGATGGGCACCAGTTCCAACTTCGGTAATATGTTCAGCATGGCCGGGGCGTCGGTGTTCCTGCCGTTCCTACCCATGCTGCCGGTGCAGATCCTGCTCAATAATTTGCTCTATGATATTTCCGAAGTGCCCATTCCCAAGGACGAGGTCGATGAGGAATACCTCAGCCGCCCGCGCCACTGGGACATGAAGTTCATCCGCAACTTCATGCTGACGGTTGGCCCTGTAAGCTCGCTCTTTGATTTTCTCACCTTCTATGTGATGCTGGTGGTGTTCCAGGCCGGCGAATCGCTCTTTCAAACCGGGTGGTTCATCGAGTCTATCGCCACGCAGGTGCTGGTCATCTTCATCATCCGCACGCGCCTCAACCCGCTTAGAAGCCGGCCACATCCTTGGCTGACCGTCACCTCGTTGACGGTCGTTGCCGTGGCGATGATATTGCCTTACACGGTTGTCGGTGCGTATTTCGGTTTTGCTCCGCCTCCGCCGATGTTTTTCCTTGTGCTGGCGGTAATGGTGCTGGCTTACCTGGGGATGGTGGAAGGTATGAAGCGCTGGTTTTACCGGCGCTTTGCAGCGGATTGAAAAAAGTCAATCCGTCGGCACCGGCGCCGCCTCGGCTTTGTGGCCGATCGCCCCGCGCCGCATGAGCCACCACAGCAATGCCAGGCCCGGCAGCGCGCCGAGCACACTGACGCTGAAGAACAGCGGCCAGCCGATGTCCGCCGCCATCACTCCGGCGGGTGCGCCGACGATCTTGGGGGTGATGGCCATCAGGCTGGAGAGCAGGGCGTATTGAGTGGCGCTGTAACGGCGTTCGGTCAGGCTCATCAGGAAGGCGACGAACGCGGCCGAGCCCATACCGCCCGAGAGATTGTCGGTACCCACCGCCAGAATCAGCGCGGTGTAATTTTGCCCGAGCAAGGCCACGCCCAGGTAGGTCAGGTTGGTGACGGCCTGGAGGATGCCGAAAGCCCACAGCGAGCGGTACAGACCCAGTCTTGCGATGAGCGCCCCGCCGGCCAGGGCGCCGACGATGGTCGCCACCAGGCCGAGGCCCTTGTTCACCGCGCCGATGTCCGTCTTGCTGAAGCCGACATCCATCAGGAAGGGTGTGGTCATTGCCCCGGCGATGGCGTCCGGCAGTTTGTAGAGCACGATGAACAGCAGCAGAAACAGTGCGGCCTCGCGGCGGAAGAAGGCGCGGAAGGGTTCGCTGACAGCGGCGGCGAGCGTGCGCGGCGTGCCGGCGGCTTCGGGCTCCGGGCCGAGCAGGGCGGCGGTGACGCCCACCAGCATCAATCCCGCCATGATCTGGTAGACCGCCTGCCAGGGCAGGTGATCGGACAAAATCAGCGCCATCGCCCCTGATACCAACATCGCCAGGCGATAGCCCAGCACCGAAACCGCCGCCCCCGCGCCCAGTTCCTCTTCGCGCAGGATATCGGCCCGGTAGGCATCCACCACGATGTCCTGGCTGGCGGAAAGAAACGACACCATCACCGCGGTTGAAAACAATAACAGCGGCTGTTGCACCGGGTCCACGCCGCCCATGAAGGCGATCGCCGCCAGCAGGCCCAGTTGCGTGATCACCAGCCAGCCGCGGCGCCGGCCAAGAAAGGGCGGCGTATAGCGATCCATCAACGGCGCCCACAGGTATTTCAGCGTATACGGCAGGCCGAGCAGGGTCACCGCGCCGATCGTCGCCAGATCGATACCCGCGTCTTTCATCCATGCCTGCAAGGTGCTGAAGGTCAGCGCCAGCGGCAGTCCCGACGAAAAGCCGAGCAGCAGCAGTATCGCCACGCGGCGATTGGTGAAGACCTGGAGGTAGAGATTCATTTGGGGAAAGGGTCGTGAAAAGTCATTGAAAAAGATGGCGCCCCGGATACGATTTGAACGTACGACCTTCCCCTTAGGAGGGGGATGCTCTATCCAGCTGAGCTACCGGGGCGGTGATTAGGCGCCGTTCATAAGGCTTTATTCACGAAGCTCTTGATAACCAAAATGTAGGACGGACTAGCGTTTTTTGCGTAACCCCCGCCAGGTGTGCGAAACACGCAATCTGTTTTTAGGAAGCTCTGAATAATTCCATCCCGGAATTCTCAGAGTAACATCCATGTGCCGCGGAACCTCTGACACATCAGAGGTTCCTTTAATTTCAATGAGTGCCTGTCGGCACGGCTGGTGGGTTATGGCGTCCCTCACCAAGATCCCCCTCCCACGCGGGGGAGCCGGGCACGGGTGTATTAAACTGCGCCACCCGCCCTACATCCAATGCCGTTATGCAGCAACGGGAGATCGTATTCGCCAGTTTACGGTACATAAACCGCTTCATGCAACCTCTGTGCGAGTCGTGCGTTAGCCCAAAGCAGTAATGTCCCCTCTGTCCAAAGCTAAAATGTCCCTTTTTATATCGGGAGGGGCGGTGAGAAAGAAGGCCATCACACTTCGGAGGCAAACAAAAGAACACCCATAATTACGGTTCTTGAGCAGAACCTAAACCAGTTCGTGGCCGAACACCCGCCGCAGGACCGCAAGCAACAATCTCCAAGGCGATGCCTGTTTGGGCGTGTTTTGATAACCGCCGGCATAAACCTTGCGGATCAATGCGTCGCGCCGCTGCCCAGGGTCGATGAAACGCATGCCTACGTCGTGCGCATCGATGGTACGGGCGATTTCGCAGGCCAGAGGACCCACGCCGTCGATATCGAGTTGCAGGCGCGCATGGTTGCTGTCGTATGCCAGGCGGACGCGCGCGCCGCTTACCGACAGGTCGTGGATGGTGCAGGGTGCGATGCGTCCGCCGATGCTGATGCGGGAAGTTTCGTTTATGTCGAAGCGTTCCTCCTTGCGCCGCCGCGGCAGGTCGACGCAGACCAGGATGGTGATCAGGATCAGCACCATGTTGTAGATGCTCCAGAAGATGTTTATGCCCTGCTGATCGAAATCATCGACGATGGCATATCCAGGTGTGAGGTTGATGGCGATGCCGAGAAGATTGAGTACCAGCAGGATCAGAAAATTTCTCATCACTTGCCATTGCACGACGGCGTGATCGCGGTCGCCGCCCTTCGCCGTGACCTTGAAGCGTTGGCCAAAAGGCCGTAGCAGTCCTTGAGCGATCGCCCGCAGGGTGGTGAACATCATCACCAGGCGCGTGACGTCGGTTATACCAAGCACGAACGTCCTGTTCGATATCCAGGCGGTGGAGAGGATCAGGGCGGCGAAAGCCGGCGCGAAATAACCGAGCAAATCCTGCCAGTCGGCTTTGATGACGTAGATACCGGAATAGAGATAGAGCAGGGGAGCGGCGACGATGGCCAGCGTCCAGGGGAACGTCACCACCCAGCTCATCGCCAACCAGAGAAAACTGATGCGCTGGAACAGGGTCAGGCCCGGCGCCCACAGCGGGCAGGATTTCAGCCATAGCATTTGCATGGTGCCGATGCACCAGCGGGAACGCTGCGTCAGATATTCCTTCAACCCCTCGGGGGCAAGGCCGGTGCTCAAGGGTTCATTGAGATAGCGGGTGATGTAGCCGCGCTGCAAGAGCACGTAGGTGAGCAAGACATCTTCCGTGACGCTATCGGTGGGAAAGCCGCCGATCATGTCGAGGTGGCTGCGGCGCACCACGCTCGATGTGCCGCAGCAAAACGCCACATCCCAGGCATCCCGCGATGGTTGCACGATGTCGAAGAAGTAGCGTTGTTCATCCACCCAATAATGATGGGCAACGAGATTGGCCTGGATGGGGTCGGAATTGAAAAAATGCTGCGGCGTCTGAACGATGCCGATCTTCGGGTCATCGAAAAAACCGACGGTGCGCCAAAGGAAATCGCGGCGCGGCACGAAGTCGGCATCGAGCACCATGACAAGGTCGCCGTTGGTCTGCGTCGCGCTCACGGCAAGGCCATTATTGAGATTGCCGGCCTTGGCGTGGCGGTTGTCGGCACGGGTGAGATAGCGTGCGCCTTTGGCCTTGCAGTAGTCGCGCAGCCAGTCGCGTTTGCCGTCGTCCAGCACCCATACCGCATAGCGCGGATAATCCATCGACAAAGCGCCGACGATGGTGCGTTCGACGACATCGAAACCTTCATTATAGGTGGCGATGAAGACATCGACGAAAGGCGGGGTCTCGCGCGCGCGAAGCCGCGCCTCGTGCCGCGTGGCTTCCGCCGAACGCGAGATGGTGCGCGTCTGGATGAACGAACCGATCAGCATGCTCGTCAGCGAGGCCGCTTCCAGAATGTAGAATAACCATGGCCAGAGCGATTGTGCCGATAACTCCAGGACTGGCAGAGTGTCGGCGGTGCGCCAGTACATGTAGCGCAGGATCAATATCGCCGCGCCGCCCAGTACCAGACCCCGCGCCCAATCGCGGTCACGTGGAAGCAGCGGCAGCCATATCATCAGGACGGCCACCAGTATCAGCGAGGGGAGCAAGGAATCGGTAAAGCTGTTCATGAGGATTTGCCGAATGTCACTTTGGCGCGCCTCCCGACCTGGTTGGCGATGTCTGCTTTTCTGGACAGCAGTTCCTTGGTGTTCAGATTGATCACCACAAGAAATTCGCGTGGCTTGACGGGTGGCGGGGCCACGGCGAGGACGGATTCGTCGACTTTCGATTCATTTCCCTGTATGCGTTCGACCTTGCCGTGTAACGACTCGCCTGAGCCGATCAGATCAACCGTGGCAAGGTCGCCGACGGCGATATCGTCGAAGTGGCGTTCGTCCAGACTGACCATGAGGAACAGGCGGGAGGTATCGAGAATTTGCAGCAATGGCGCGCCCGCGGTGACGTATTCGCCATTGCTTGCCAGTTGCAGCCACAGGCGGCCGGCGGCGGGCGCCGGCAGTTCCGCGCGGGTGAGACGGCTGAGTCTTGCCTGTTCCACGGCGATTTGGCGTTCACTTTCTTTCTGGCGTATGCGTGCATCGCGCAGCTCACTGCGTAGCGCCTGTGTGCGCAATTGAATGTCATCGACGCGCTGTTGCGAGTAGGGCACGTTGTTGTAGCCATCGCCGAAGTAAATGCCTTGGGAGGCGCTGCTCTTTTCGACGTGAATACGCTCTACGGCCTGTTCCGCCTCATGGAGATCCGCCTGTGCGACACGGTCCGCCATCGAAGCCGTGTCGAGCGCGGCGAGCGTCGTTAGCCGTTTGGCATAAAGCGCCCGCTGCCGCTGAAGATTCGTTGCCGCCTCGCCGGCAATGGCGCGCCGCGCCGACAGCCGCGCGATGGCCTCCGCCAGAATCGCATCATAGCGGCTGCCGACGGCGCGGCGGTATTTGGTGGAGCTGGTTTTAAGGCGGCGTTCGAGCGCTTCCAGTTCCAGAAGCTCCTGCTCGATCGCCCCGATCTTTTCCTGCAAGGTCGCCTGCTGGGCCTGCATGGCGGAAAGCTGGCTGTCATCGACGCGGTTATTTTCGAGGCGGGTGACGATGTCGCCTTTGGCGATGGGACGATCCGTGCCGGAAAACGTGAACGAAACGTCACCCGCGATGGGCGCGCGCAAGGTGATGACATGGGCGTTGACGACGGCATTGCTGCTGATGGGAAAGAGCAGACCGGGGAGGAAGAACCATGCGCCGATCAGCAGGATGGCCAATCCGAGGGTGACCCGGATAAAGCGGCTAACGGGAAATTTCCGTTTGAGTCCGCTCAGCCATTCCTGTTGTGGCAAACGCACATCGGAGACAGCGCCCACCATGGGCGATTTCTTCGCATCCAGCTTTCCTGTCATGTTTCACCTGCTCATCCTTGAGCGTCGCCAATTACGGAGTAAGAGTGAACATCCGCGCGACGATTTCATTTCCCAGCGGGGTTCCCGCCTCAACTTGTACCCGGCGTCCCGTTTCCGTGTAGCCGATATGAACATGAATATCGGGCGCCGGCAGGAGATCCATGCCACGTTCGGGCCATTCCACCAGCAGAATGGCGCCGTGCTCCAGGAAATCCCTTATACCAATATAATCCAATTCGTGCGGATCGGCGAGACGGTACAGGTCGAAATGATAAATGCGGCGTTGGTCGATTTCGTAGGGCTCCACCAGCGTATATGTGGGACTTTTCACTTTGCCGTGGTGTCCCAGGCCGCGCAAGAAGCCGCGCACCAGCGTGGTTTTGCCCGCGCCGAGTTCGCCGTGCAGGAAAACAACCGCGCCGCTGTCCGCACAGGCCGTGGCAAGGCGCGCACCGAGCGCGAGCATTTCACCTTCCCGGGCGATTGAAAATTCGATCATGCCCAAATAGAAGGGTTCAGCAGATGATGGATGTGCGGCATCAAATCACTGGCCAGCAAGCCGCGCTCGCCTTCCTCCGCCGCGGCTTGATCGCCCGCGGTGGCGTGAACATGGGCAGCCAGGCGCGCCGCGTCCGCCAAGGGCAGACCTTGTGCGATCAGGCCGGCGATGACGCCCGTGAGCACATCGCCCATGCCGCCGCTGGCCATGCCGGGATTGCCCGCAGCGCAAACCGTGACGGGATCCTGCCCGGCATCGATCAGCGTTCCGGCGCCCTTGAGTACGCAGACCCCATCAAAGCGTTGCTGCAATTCCCTGACGGCTCTGAAACGATCCGCCTGGATATCCGCCGTTGAACAGCCCAGCAATCGCGCCGCTTCGCCGGGGTGGGGCGTGAGTATCCAATTGTTGTGCCTTTCGGGTTCCAGCGCCAGCAAATTCAAGGCGTCGGCATCCACCACCAGCGGCAGGGATGTCTCCAACGCCACGGAGAATAATTCGCGCGCCCAGATGGATTGCCCCAGCCCCGGCCCGATGGCGATCACGCTGGCGCGTTCGAGCAGGGGATGGAGATCCCCGGCGCTTTCAACCGCATGGCACATCAATTCCGGGCGCGCGGCGGCAATCACGGCGGCGTGATTGGTGCGCGTGGCGATACTGGTGAGACCACTGCCACTGCGCGCCGCGGCCTCACCCGCCAGCTGCGCCGCGCCCGCCATGCCGTGTTCGCCGCCGATCACCAGTGTGTGGCCGTGATGTCCCTTATGTGCCGAACGCGGACGGGGTGGCAGCAGTGGCCGCAGCGAGTGCACATCAAACAGAACGGAAGAGGGGGAGACTCCGGCGTAAGTTTCGACGGGCAGCCGAAGGTCATTGAATTCGACGGTGCCGCAGCATGCCGGACCGTCGCCGGTGAACATGCCTTGCTTGAGGCCGATGAACGTGACGGTCGCCTTGGCGCGCACCGCCGCGCCCAATATCCTGCCGGTGTCCGAGTCCAACCCGGAAGGGATGTCCACGGCGAGCACCGGTGCGCCACAGCCGTTGATCGCCTCGATGGCGGCGCGCCACTCGCCGGCCACCTCGCGATCCAGCCCGGTGCCGAACAGCGCGTCGACCGCTATGTCGAATCCGTGCAGTGCGCCAGCGTGGAATGGCTGCGCGGCGATACCCGTCGCATTCAACGCCTCGGCCGCATGCAGCGCGTCACCGCGCAGCGAGGCCGGGGCACCCACCTGAAACACAGCAACTTTCATCCCCGCCGCATGAGCAAGCCGCGCCGCGACATAACCATCTCCTCCATTCTTGCCTGTGCCGCATACCACAGCGACGGATCGCGCCCTGGGCCAGTGCTCGCGCAGCGCCATGAAAACCGCCGCACCGGCGCGCGACATCAACATCGCGCCAGGTATGCCGAAAGTTTCGATGGCGACGCGGTCGAGTTCACGCACCTGGCTGGCGCGATAGAGGTGATGGGGCAGGGTGGTCATGAGGCTGGATCGGCCGATTTGTTATTCCAATTTGCGTTAAAAACGACAATAATTTTGTAGGGTGCGTTCCACGCACCAATGGTAATGGTGCGTGGAACGCACCCTACAATATTTCACTTTTTATTGCGAAATGGAATTATGGATAATTTCCTGGTTTTGGGCGCGAAGGCCCATTCAGGTCTGGCGTCCAAGAGTGTATACCAAACAGTATCCATAAGAAAGTTGTGTATATACTTTGCTCCGTTCAACGGAATTTCCCCGCTCTCGCGGTCAATGCAGGGCGGGGCGGGCGCGATCTCATCCACTCTTACTCCGACTCTCCCTCTTGCAGGGAGAGTGCAGCGAGGGGGCGTAGCCGATGGGGTGAGGGTGGGGCCAGGCTACTAAGGAAACGCTGAATAATTCCATCCTGGTATTTTCAGCGCACGAAAAGCAAAAATGTGATTTTTGCTTTTCTTCATTTTCAATGGCTAGTCGCCATCGAAAATGGCGGCACTTCCATGTGCCGCGCGGAAGCGCTAATAAATCAGCGCTTCCCTAACCAGCGGGTTCCAGATTAAGCCTGCCTACCGCCTCGGCGACATCATCGGGCCAAATGAACACGCGGTTGTAAGCGGGTACCTTGTAGTAGTCTTGGGGGGAATAAACCTCCCGGTTGGTCATATCGACACAATATCGCTCTACCCAGCCATACCGCTCCCGACTGCTCAGTTTTTGCCCCTTCACCAGTTTGTTGGTGACCTCCCACAGCTTGTAGCACATGCGGAATTCGTAGCCTGTCAGCGTTGCGGGATCAGCCCAGGCGCCTTTTTTGTTCGTAAGCGCATCCTCGGCGGCCTGCTGAAGCAACACGAGGTCTGTGTATTTCGGCAGGCTGGGATAGATCGGAAACGTGGCTGCCCAGCCCGACGCGACCATCAGCATATTGAACGTGGCGCGTTCCGCCGGGGGGAGGGTGGCCAGCTCTTCGCTGCTGTAATAAGGCGACATGTAGGCCAACAAGCGCCCGTATTGATCGAAAGGCTGGTCCGCAGTGCGCAGGAAGACCGAACGCTTGCCGCCCGAGGGACGGGTGAGCTTTTCATCCAGCAGCCTTTGAAATTCCGCTTTCGCGGCATCGCCTTGCTGCTTTTGCAAGGTTCCCGCGCTGCCGGTGGCGAGCTTCGGTTCCAGCCAGGCGGCGAGGCCCGGGTCGATGGGCGCCTTGCCGCCGTGAATCCAGTCGGCAAGCTGAGCCAGTTTGGCATCGTGTTTGGCGGGGCTTTCGTTGCCAGGATAATGCACCTCCGCCGTGTCGATGCTCAGCATGCGGATCGCCATTGAAACATACGGCGTATCGCCGTCGGTGATGCGCTCGAAGGTGTTTGTGCCCAGCGCATCCAGCTCCACGCCGGTGGGATCCCAGAATAGTTTTACCTTTGCCATATCGTCCTCCTTGATTAATGCGATTTCAACCTATGACTGTCCAGATGCGCCCGTAATTGCCGGGTATTTTCAGCCAGCGTTCCTCAGTCGTTTTAACAGCCTTCAGATCATCTTCGCCATGCAGCTCTTCCCGATAATCGCCGTCTGTGGGAAAGGCGAATGGCACCCATTGCTCTTCGTTACCGAAATTCAACGCCACGAGACTGAAGCGGTTGTCTTGCTTGCGTGAAAAAAGCAGAACGTTTTTTGACTGATAGCGATCGTGATGATTGTAGAAAAAGTGATCGCCATAACGAAATTGCGGCGAATCGCGGCGCAGTTTCAGCAAGTCCCTTGCCAGTTTGATCGTGCGTTTTCCAATCGCATCATAGAAATAATCCCAGCGCACGGGACGGAACAGCATCACGCGTCCCCATCCTTCGTGAGGAATGTAATAGTTCTCGGCCAGCTCCTGTCCCTGCCAGAGCAGCGGCACACCCTTGGCCGTCAACAAACCGATCAGATAGGGTTGAACTTTGTACCAGAGATCCCGATTGCCTTCTCCCAGCAAATCATTGTCACGCGGGTACATGCCAAAGTTACAGACAAAGCGCGCATGATCGTGATTTTCGATGTACTGTAGCGCGGTCTTTTTGATGGTGTCGTTATTGGTGGTGACTTCAGCGGGATAACCGGCAAGTCCCAACCGCAGGCCAAGATTGACCAGATTGCCCTGATCGCCACGCGCCACCGCCTGAGCGGCGCCGAGGGTTTCATTCTGCCAGGTGCAGTTGCTATAGGTCTTTTCCAGAATTTCCTGAGGACCTTCCAGTTGTTCGGCGCACTGGATGAGATTGTTTTCCTCCTGGTTGAAAAATCGTTGCCAGTGGCTGGCTTCGCCTTGTTTCGCCTTAACCAACTGGTAGGTGTTATAGGTCAGCGCGGCATAACCTTGTCCCACCGCGCCATCCCAGTAATTGGGAACACAGTCGTAGCGAAAACCATCGACGTGGTAGCAATCAAGCCAGTGGTGATTGACGGTAAAAAAGAAATCCCGGGTGAAGCGGCGGTTGAAATCGGTGCTTTCGCCGAAGTAATTTTTCGCAAAAGAGCCCATGAAGGGATTTTCGTGGTAAGCCAGCTTTTTGTAGAGATAAGCATAAGGGAAGTGATCGCTGGCATGTCCGTAGACGGCGTCGAGGATGATGGCGATCTTCCTTTTGTGCGCCTCATCGACCAGCTTCTGAAAATCCCTGCGCTTGCCGAACCGTTCATCGACACCGAAATACCCAATCGGCAAGAAACCCCAATCGACGGTATTCGACACGTTGGAAACCGGCATCACCTCGATGCAGTTGATCCCGAGATCGGCGAGGTAATCGAGCAGCGCGATGGTCTTGTCGATATCTCCACCGAACTCGCTGATCATCAACTCATAGATAACAAGATCATTCAGCGCCGGCGTCTTCCAGGTGCCTTCGCTCCCGCTCCAGACATGGGGTTCATAGCCCAGCGTGAACGCCGACAGCTTGCCGATCCCGAACTCCCTGGCGAAGGGATCAATGATCCAATCGATGATGCCCGGAGTGTTGGGATTTTGCAGACAATAGCGATAGACATATCGCCCGGACGAGCCCCACACCGATGATGGGTGCGGTTTGTCAGCGGGGTCGATCTTGATTTCCGCTGACCAGTAATCGCCATACTGCGGATCAATGGCGTGCTGGAGTTCGAACTTTATCGGCGGGATATCTTGCAAGAACTGGTCTTCTTCATGGATCACCTGCACCCACAGCCGGTTTCCATCGTTGGCCGACACCCAGGGCAGAAACAGACCAAACTGAACAACGCTACCGGGTTTTTCCCGAGCGCCGAGCTTGTCCAAAGGCAACAGATCCATGGCAGCTACTCCTTGCTGTGGCCAAGTATTTAGGCTCTTCAGGAAGTCGTGTGGGTAAAAATTGGGGCATAGCATGACGGAAAGCTACGACGATTGCGGTATTCAGCAGTTTGAAGCGGGCTGTAAAACTGGCATGCTTTACCGATGGCTACCTCACGC
>JADDKJ010000035.1:0-35562 GCA_033717875.1 Gammaproteobacteria bacterium | reverse complement strand
GCGTGAGGTAGCCATCGGTAAAGCATGCCAGTTTTACAGCCCGCTTCAAACTGCTGAATACCGCAATCGTCGTAGCTTTCCGTCATGCTATGCCCCAATTTTTACCCACACGACTTCCTGAAGAGCCATTATTAATAGATCGTTTTTTTATCTGAAAATTCCCGGGGCTTAACATCCGCACCGCAAACATGCACAATAACACTCATAGCCATTGCAGTATGGAAAGAGCGCTCCATGGAAAAAATCACCCGCCGCTGGGAACATTTTCCTCACCAAGCCGACATCGGCGTAAGAGGCATTGGCCCGTCGCAGGCGGAGGCATTCGAGCAAATCGCACTCGCATTAACCGCCGTCATCACGGATCCACAGCTCGTTATGCCAAGCAAACCGGTAAATATCTCCTGTCAGGCGCCGGACAAAGAATTATTGCTGGTCGACTGGCTCAACGCCCTGATTTATGAAATGGCGACAAAGAAAATGCTATTCAGCCGATATCAAGTCACCATTGAAAATACCCGCCTTCAGGCGACCGCCTGGGGCGAGAATATACAAGTCGCCAAACATAAACCAACCGTGGAAGTCAAAGGAGCCACCTATACCGAACTTCACCTGACACAGGACAAGAACGGCGCGTGGATCGCGCAATGTGTCGTTGATGTGTGAAAAACCACCGAATCCGCGAGGACGTCCATGGACATCTCACTGCTTACCCGGCAATCCGAATATACATGGCGCATCGAGCCCACTGGCAAGATGCGCGTTCCTGCCATTATCTACGCCAGCGAAGAACTGGTCCGCGAAATGGATCACAAGGTTTATGAACAGATCACCAACGTCGCGACTCTGCCCGGCATCGAAAAAGCCGCCTATGCCATGCCCGATGCCCACTGGGGTTACGGCTTTCCGATCGGCGGCGTCGCCGCCTTCGATGCCGATCGCGGCGGCGTTGTGTCCGCGGGCGGAGTAGGATTCGACATCTCCTGCGGCGTGCGCAATCTGGTCACCGGACTCACGGTAACCGATATCACAGCGGTACAAGAAAAGCTCGCCGACACCCTGTATGAAAAAATCCCCGCCGGCGTGGGCAGCACCGGCTATCTGCGGCTTGACGCCGACGAGATGGACTCCATGTTGAGTGGCGGCGCCCGCTGGGCTGTCGAACGAGGTTATGGGACGGCAAGGGATCTCGACCACATTGAAGAATATGGCTGCATGGCGGACGCCAAACCCGAGCAGGTTTCCCAATACGCCAAAAAACGCCAGCGTGACGAAATGGGTACCTTAGGCTCCGGTAATCATTACCTCGAAATTCAACGCGTAGCCGAGATCCATGAACCCGCCATCGCTGAAGCGTTCGGCATCCGTCAAAACGAAATCGTTATCAGCATACACTGCGGCTCGCGCGGCCTTGGCCATCAGATCGGCACCGAATTTCTCCGAACCATGGCCATTGCCGCCGCCCAATACGGCATCGAACTCCCCGACCGCGAACTGGCCTGCGCCCCCATCAACTCATCCATCGGCCAGGATTATTTGGGCGCCATGCGAGCCGCCATCAACTGCGCTCTAGCCAACCGCCAGATCATCACCCACTTGGTGCGGCAGGTATTCGCCGAGTTTTTCCCGCAAAACGAATTGAGACTTCTCTACGACGTTTCCCACAACACCTGCAAAGTGGAAGAACACATCATCGACGGAACCCCAAAACGCCTCTATATCCACCGCAAAGGCGCCACCCGTGCATTCGGCCCTGGCCATCCCGACATTCCCCAAGCCTTCCGCGACATCGGACAACCGGTACTCATCGGCGGCACCATGGGCACCGCATCTTACATCCTTGCGGGCACGAAGGAAGGCATGGCGCTTTCGTATGGATCGGCGTGCCACGGCGCAGGCCGGGCCATGAGCCGTCACCAGGCAACACGGCAATGGCGGGGACGCGAACTTGTCGACACTCTGGCCGATCAAGGCATCCTCATCCGCAGCCCATCCCTGCGCGGAGTTGCGGAAGAAGCACCCGGGGCCTACAAGGACGTCAGCGCCGTGGTGGATGCAGCGCATCAGGCCAAACTTGCACAAAAGGTGGCGAAGCTGACACCAATGATTTGCATTAAGGGATAAGTGTGAAAAGGACGTAAAAAAACCGGGCAATGCCCGGTTTTTTTACGTCTTCAAATCAAGACCGCTCTATTCAACAACAGACGGTGCTTCGCTCGCGGCCGCTGAGCGTTCCACCAGCTCGACAATCGCCATCGGCGCACGATCACCGGCACGGAAACCACACTTGAGAATACGCAGGTAACCACCAGGACGCGCCTTAAAACGGGGACCCACCTCAGAAAACAGCTTGGTCACCGCATCACGATCACGAAGGCGGGAAAACGCCAGGCGCCGCTTGGCAACGCTATCATCCTTCGCCAGGGTAATCAGCGGCTCAGCCACCCGGCGCAATTCCTTGGCTTTGGGCAAGGTAGTCTTGATGATCTCATGCTGAATCAGAGAAGCCGTCATATTCCTGAGCATGGCCTTGCGATGGCTGCTATTACGACTCAGTTGACGACCAATATTGCGATGGCGCATTGTTGTACTTCCTTAAATGACTATGTCTTTACTCTTTCACGCGCGCGGATATTACCAGAGCCTCGCGCGACAGGAGCATGATCTGCGCGATCAAGCCGAGATCTTTTCTTTCTTCGGCAATCCCGGAGGCGGCCAGTTTTCGAGCGACATGCCCAAGGACAGGCCGTGGGACGCCAGCACATCCTTGATCTCCGTCAAAGACTTCTTGCCCAGATTGGGAGTCTTCAACAGCTCGACTTCGGTGCGCTGAATGAGATCGCCGATATAATAAATATTTTCGGCCTTCAGGCAATTCGCCGAACGCACCGTCAACTCCAGGTCATCGACAGGACGCAGCAGGATAGGATCGATCTCCATTTCCTTGATGGTGGCCTTGGCCTCCTCCTTACCCTTCAGCTCAACAAAAATGGAAAGCTGCTCCTGCAAGATGGTAGCTGCGCGGCGGATCGCCTCTTCAGGATCAATGGTACCGTTTGTTTCGATATCAATAACCAGCTTATCCAGGTCGGTACGCTGCTCCACACGCGCGCTTTCCACCACATAAGAAATACGGCGCACGGGGTTGAATGAAGCATCCAACTGCAACCTGCCAATCGGCCTGGTGGCTTCTTCGACACTACGGTTCGCGGCAGGCTGATAGCCACGGCCGCGCGCCACGCGCAGATTCATGCTCAACTCGCTCGCCTTGGTAAGATTGGCTATCACATAATCAGGGTTGACGAGCTCAATGTCATGAGGCATCTGGATATCACGGGCAAGCACTGGGCCAGGACCTTTCTTCTTCAGAGTTACCCAGGCTTCGTCCCGGCCGTGCATCCGCAAAGCCAGCCCTTTGAGGTTCAACAGAATCTCAATCACGTCCTCCTGAACACCCTCGATACTGGTATATTCATGGACTACGCCTTCGATTTCAACTTCGACCACGGCACAACCGGGCATTGAAGACAGAAGGATGCGGCGCAAAGCATTACCCAAGGTATGGCCAAAACCCCGCTCCAGAGGCTCCAGCGTTACTTTGGCGCGCATCCCGCTTATAACCTGAACATCAACCAGTCGCGGTTTCAGAAATTCGTGCACCGAACCCTGCATGAAGTATCCTCTCTTAAACTTAAAGGCAACGCACCCGGCCTCCGGCCAGGCAGCAGCAAAAGCGTCACTTGGTTACTTGGAGTAAAGCTCCACAACCAGGTTCTCGTTCATATCAGCCGGCAAGTCGCTCCGCTCTGGAACAGCCTTGAAGATGCCTTGCATCTTATCAACATCAACCTCGATCCAGTCGGCGAAACCACGCTGCTGGGCAAAGGCCAGGGCGGACTGGATGCGCAACTGCTTTCTCGCCTGCTCGACAACGGCAATCACATCGCTTGGGTTGACCTGATAACTCGGGATATTGACCTTCTTGCCATTCACGGTGATCGAGTTATGGCGCACCAATTGACGCGCCTCGCTCCGGGAAGCCCCGAAGCCCATCCGGTAGACCACGTTATCCAGGCGGCGCTCGAGAAGTTGCAGCAGCAGCTCACCCGTCGAACCCTTGCGGCGATCCGCATCCTTGTAGGACAAGCGGAATTGACGCTCCAGCACACCGTAAATTCTGCGCAACTTCTGCTTGGCGCGAAGCTGGTTGGCATAATCCGTCAGTCGCGGCTTTTTCTGGCCATGCTGTCCGGGAGGGGTATTGCGCTTCTCAATAGCACACTTTGCGGTAAAGCACTTTTCGCCTTTCAGGAAGAGCTTCTGCCCTTCACGACGACAAAGGCGGCATTTTGAACCAGTGTATTTGGCCACTGCTATTCTCCAACTTTGCTATTCTGCAACTTCAAACGCGGCGCTTTTTGGGCGGACGGCATCCGTTATGAGGGATCGGCGTAACATCCGTGATGCTATTGATTTTGAAGCCGGCGGCGTTCAAAGCGCGGACAGCGGACTCCCGGCCCGGCCCCGGACCTTTCACCAGCACATCAAGATTTTTCATGCCAAACTCTTGGACCACTGTACCCGCCTTCTCCGCCGCGACCTGCGCCGCAAAGGGTGTGCTCTTGCGCGAACCGCGGAAGCCGGAACTGCCGGCGGTCGCCCATGACAAGGCATTCCCCTGGCGATCGGTAATGGTAATTATGGTGTTGTTGAACGAGGCGTAGATATGCGCCACACCATCAACAACATTCTTTTTGACACGCTTGCGGGTACGTGTGCTGACCTTTGCCATATCGGTTTCCTAAACTCTGCTAATTACTTGCGTATCGCCTTGCGTGGCCCCTTGCGGGTACGGGCATTGGTACGGGTACGCTGACCGCGAACGGGAAGACCGCGACGATGACGCAAGCCACGATAACACCCAAGATCCATCAAACGTTTGATGCTCATAGACACCTCGCGGCGCAGATCACCCTCGACCTTGATCTTGGCCACTTCGGAGCGCAACGCTTCAATTTCAGCTTCGGTGAGCTCCTTCACCTTCACATCAGGCTTGATACCCGCCGCATCACAAATACTGCGCGCTCGAGTCGGACCAACGCCATAAATAGCCGTCAATGCAATGACAGCGTGCTTCTGCACTGGCAGGTTTACACCGGCAATACGGGCCATCTATCCTCCTGCTAAAGCTACCCGGTAAAACGGGCAATTATAACCATCAACAAACCAGAAATCAAGAAACCTCTTCTTAATTCAGAGGTTTCTCGACACGGTTCAGAGCTTCCTCAATAAAAGGCGATCACGATCTCGCGTGAACAGCCTCTTTTGATTAACCTTGGCGCTGCTTGTGCCGCGCATCCGAACACACAATGCGCACTACGCCCTTACGGCGCACCACTTTGCAGTTACGGCACATTTTCTTGATTGAAGCACGGACCTTCATCGCTCTTCTCCAAAAATATCAACGACTCCACGGAGGGAACACCGCGGAAAAACATACGATCCAAAAAATCAAACTGACCCCAAGGGATGCGCGACACAAAAACAGCGGTCAGCGGTACATCAACGCATCAAGCCGCCACCACCATATCCCTTGAGGTTGGCTTTCTTCAACAGCCCTTCATACTGGTGTGACATCAAGTGAGCCTGGAGCTGGGCGATGAAGTCCATCACCACAACCACGATAATCAACAGTGAAGTTCCACCGAAATAGAACGGCACATTCCAGGACACAATCAAAAATTCGGGGAGCAGACAAATCACCGTCAGATAAATTGCCCCGGCCACCGTCAAGCGCGTCATCACTGTATCGATATAACGCGAGGTCTGCTCTCCCGGCCGCACTCCTGGAATAAACGCACCGGATTTTTTAAGATTGTCCGCAGTATCTTTCGGGTTAAAGACCAGCGCGGTATAAAAGAAACAGAAAAATATGATCGCGGCCGCGTAGAGTATCACATATATCGGCTGCCCAGGAGACAAAATAGCCGACAAATCGCGCAGCCACTCCATGCCCTCAGTACTGCCCGCCATGCCAGCCATCGTGCCCGGAAAAAGGATGATGCTGGACGCGAAGATGGGCGGAATCACACCGGCCATATTCACCTTCAGCGGCAAGTGGCTGGTTTGGGCCGCATACACCTTACGCCCCTGCTGGCGCTTGGCGTAGTTGACAGCAATGCGCCGCTGGCCGCGCTCAATGAAGATCACCCCTGCCGTAACCACAATCGCCATGAGGAACAGGAGCAGCACCAATAGCACATGCATTTCGCCGGTGCGAGCCAATTCCAACGTGCCACCGATCGCCGCCGGCAAACCAGCGACGATACCCGCAAAAATGATCATCGAGATGCCGTTGCCGATACCGCGCTCCGTCACCTGCTCACCCAGCCACATCAGGAAAAGAGTGCCGGCGACCAAGGTCAAGATGGCTGTAAAGAGAAACCCGTATCCGGGATCAATAACAACCGAAACACCTCCCACCTGCTGTTTCTGCAGCGCGATCGCGACGCCGCCCGCCTGTCCGGCGGCCAAGACTGCCGTGAGATAGCGGGTGTACTGGGTAATCTTGCGTCTTCCCGACTCGCCTTCCTTTTTCAGTTGCTCCAACTTGGGGACAACCACGGTAAGCAACTGCAAAATGATCGAGGCAGAGATATAGGGCATGACGCCCAAGGCAAACACCGTAAACCGGGACAGCGCACCACCGGAAAACATGTTGAACATGTCGATGATGGTTCCGCGCTGCTGCTCAAAGAGCGCCGCGAGCGCATGGGGATCGATACCCGGCACCGGGACATACGCGCCGACGCGAAACACCACCAGCGCGCCCAGCAAGAAGAACAGGCGCTGCCTGAGCTCGGTAAATTTACCCAACCCACCCAGACCGGCGGGCGATGTCGAACGTGGACCGGCCACTTAGCCCTCGACCTTGCCGCCTGCGGCTTCGATCGCCGCACGGGCTCCCTTGGTGACCGCAACGCCACGCAGAACAACAGGCGCCTCGATCTTGCCAGAGAGGATCACTTTCGCGCGCTCGGCCGCCTGATGAATCAGATTTGCCTGTTTGAGCGCCGCCAGGTCGACGGGCTCACCACCGGCAAGCTTTGCCAATTCAGACAACGTGACTTCGGCCGTTTGCGCGGCAGTCAGCGAGGCAAAGCCGATCTTGGGCAAACGCCTCTGAATGGGCATTTGCCCACCCTCGAAACCCACTTTGTGGAATCCGCCGGCCCTGGCATGCTGGCCCTTATGTCCACGGCCACAAGTCTTGCCGAGTCCGGAACCGATACCGCGCCCCACGCGCTTGGCGGTCTTTTTCTCGCCAACCGCAGGCTTGATCGTATTCAGCCGCATTACACAATCTCCTCAGCCTTAACCATATAAGACACCTTGCCGATCATGCCGCGCACGGCCGGGGTATCCTCGATCTCAACACTGTGACCCATGCGGCGCAAACCCAAGCCAGCAACGCACGCCTTATGGGACGGCAGCTTGCCGTTGGTGCTCCTGACCAGGGTCACCCGGACTTTCTTTTTGACTGCGGACATGCTCTTATCCCGTTATCTCTTCAACCGTCTTGCCACGCTTGGCGGCAACATATTCGGTGTCCTTCATCTCCGTCAAGCCGCGCACCGTGGCACGCACGATATTGATCGGATTACTGGAACCAATGCACTTGGCCAGGACATTCTGCACGCCGAGCACCTCGAATACCGCGCGCATCGCACCGCCGGCAATGATGCCGGTACCGTCCGAAGCCGGCTGCATGTATACCTTCGACGCGCCGAAACGAACCGTCACCGGATATTGGAGCGTAGTGCCGTTCAGGCGAACAGATTTCATGTTACGGCGCGCATCTTCCATCGCCTTCTGGATCGCTGCTGGCACTTCACGCGCCTTGCCACGTCCGAAACCGATCCGGCCCTGGCCATCACCAACCACGGTCAACGCGGAAAAACCGAACTGGCGGCCACCCTTGACCACTTTGGCGACACGTCTGACAGCGATCAGCTTTTCCTGAAGCCCATCACCCGTCCCGCCCTGGGGTACGTCAAAATTCGTCATAACCCTGATTCCTTAAAATTCAAGACCGTTTTCACGAGCCGCATCTGCCAGCGCCTTGACACGGCCATGATATCTGAAACCGGAACGGTCAAAGGCAACCTTCTTCACACCAGCCGCCTGTGCCCGGCTGGCAATCATCTTGCCAACCACCACTGCCGCGCCTGTTTTGTCCGCGTCCGCGATGGCGCCTTTCACCTCAGCATCAAGGGTGGACGCACTCGCCACGACGACGGAACCGCTGGGAGTAATGACCTGGGCATAAATATGCCTAGGGGTCCTGTGAATGGATAGCCGGGGGACGCCTAGCAATCTGATTCTGGCGCGGGTCCGCTGTGCGCGGCGTATACGTGATGACTTTTTATCCACGAAACTCACCTTTACTTCTTCTTGGCTTCTTTACGAACGACCACTTCGTCCGAATAACGAATGCCTTTACCCTTGTAGGGCTCGGGCGGACGATAGCCACGAATCTTGGCCGCCACCAATCCGACCTGATTCTTGTCGACACCCTTGATCAGTATCTCGGTCTGGCTTGGTGTTTCAACCGTAATGCCCTTGGGCACCGGGAAATTGACCGGATGCGAGAAACCCAGGGTCAGATTCAAGGTCGCACCTTGCGCCTGCGCTCGATAACCCACGCCCACCAGTTCCAGCTTCTTCTGGAAACCATCGCTGACACCGGTAACCATATTGTGGATCAGCGCACGCGCCGTACCCGCCATCGCATTCGATGACGACTCGCTGTCACGGGGCGCGCACATCAGGGTATTCTCCTCCTCGCGCACCTCGACAGAAGCCGGAATATCCCAGCTCAGCGAGCCCTTGCCACCTTTGACAGTAATGGTTTGGCCGCTTAGGGTAACTGCCACACCCTTGGGAAGGGTGACGGGTTTTTTAGCAACTCTCGACATAACTCCACGCCTACCTTACGAGACAATGCAAAGGACTTCGCCACCGTGGCCGCCCGCACGGGCCGCACGGTCGGTCATCACGCCCTTGGGAGTCGATACGATTGCGACACCCAGGCCGCCCATCACCTTCGGCAGATCATCCTTGCCGTTATATACGCGCAACCCAGGACGGCTGACGCGTTTGATGGCCTCAATCACCGGCTTGCCTTCAAAGTATTTCAATCCAATCACCAATGTCGCTTTTCCGTCTTGATCCTGAACAGAATAGTCATTGATATAGCCTTCATCCTTCAGCACCCTGGCGATAGCCAGTTTCTGCTTCGAAGCGGGCATGCTCACATCAGACTTCGCAGCACCCAAGGCGTTACGGATGCGGGTCAACATGTCCGCAATAGGGTCGGTCAAGCTCATAATCCGATTCCAAATATCAGTTAAAATTTTTACCCGAAAAACTTACCAGCTGGCCTTGACCAAACCGGGAATGTCACCACGCATCGCCGCTTCGCGCAGCTTGTTACGCGCCAAGCCAAACTTGCGATAAAAACCACGCGGACGGCCGCTGATCCGGCAACGATTGCGCATACGGCAAGGGCTGGCATCACGCGGCATCGCCTGGAACTTGCGCTGCGCTTCGGCACGCTCTTCCGGGGACAGGTTGAGATTGACCGCTTTTGCCTTCAGCTCGTCGCGTTTCGCCGCGAATTTTCGTACCAAGCCCGAACGCTTTATTTCGCGGTTAATCATGGAACGTTTTGCCATAATTCTTCCTTACTTCCTGAACGGGAAATTGAAGGCGGCCAGCAGGGCGCGCCCTTCTTCATCGGTTTTCGCTGTGGTCGTGATGGTGACATCCAAGCCACGCAGAACATCGATCTTGTCGTACTCGATCTCGGGAAAGATGATTTGCTCTTTCACACCCAAACTGTAGTTTCCGCGACCATCAAACGCCTTGGCGCTCAGACCGCGAAAATCGCGGATGCGTGGTATGGCGATACTGACCAGGCGATCCAGAAACTCATACATACGATCGCGGCGCAGGGTAACCTTGCAGCCAATAGGCCAGTTCTCGCGCACTTTGAAACCGGCAACGGATTTACGCGCCAGGTTCACAACCGGCTTTTGCCCCGCGATCTTGGTCAGATCACCGACGGCATTTTCGATCACCTTCCTGTCACCCACGGCCTCGCCCACACCCATATTGAGGGTGATCTTGGTAATCTTGGGCACTTCCATGACGCTCTTGTAGGCAAACTGCTCCATGAGCTGCTTGACGACGGTGTCACGATAGTATTGTTGCAATCTCGCCATTTTAATTCCCGACCTTAAACGTCCACATTCTCGTTGTTGGACTTGAAGTAACGGACTTTACGTCCATCCTCCAACACTTTAATGCCTGCCCTGTCCGCTTTTTTCGTGACGGGGTTGAACAACGCGACATTCGAAACATGGATCGACATTTCTTTTTCGACGATGCCACCCGGCACATTACGCGCAGGATTGGGCTTGGTATGCCGCTTCACCACATTGACGTTTTCGACCACCACGCGGTCGTTGTCCAGCACACGCGCGACGGTGCCACGCTTGCCCTTATCCTTACCGGTGGTAACAATAACGTCGTCACCCTTCCTGATCTTTTGCATCTTCAGTATTCCCGATCTTTTACCGCTGGATCCTGCTCAGAGGACTTCCGGAGCCAGCGAAACAATCTTCATGAACTTCTCGGTACGCAACTCGCGGGTCACTGGCCCGAAGATACGGGTACCGATCGGCTGGAGCTGATTATTCAGCAGAACCGCAGCATTGCCATCGAAACGGATGATCGAACCGTCAGGGCGACGCACGCCCTTGCGGGTTCTGACGACCACGGCATTATATACTTCACCCTTTTTCACCTTGCTGCGCGGCAGGGCATCCTTTACGCTGACCTTGATGACATCACCAATATGGGCGTAACGACGGTGTGACCCGCCGAGCACCTTGATGCACATCACTTCACGAGCGCCGCTGTTGTCAGCCACTTCCAGCGCGGTTTGCATTTGGATCATTGAACTATCTCCAATCCGTATTCGAGCTTATGTCAGCTTGCGCGCTCAACGATCTTCACCAAGCGCCAGGATTTGGTCTTGGATATTGGACGGCACTGCTGTATCACTACAAGGTCACCCTCGCCGCATTCATTATTCTCGTCATGAGCATGCAGTTTGCTGGAGCGCTTGATGTATTTCTTGTACAAGGGATGACGCACATTGCGCTCTATCAACACCGTGATGGATTTATCCATCTTGTTGCTGACAACGCGGCCGGTCACCGCATGAGACACTTTTACCTCGTCGCTCATGATGCATTACCCGCTTTTTCATTCAGTATCGTCTTGATACGCGCTATGTTCCTGCGTGCCACCTTCACCTGATGGGGCTTGGACAACTGGCCAGAACCTTTTTGCATGCGCAGATTGAATTGCTCGCGGAGCACGCTGAGCAGCTCCTGCTTCAGCTCTGCAACATTCTTTTGCCTGAGATCTTTCGCTTTCATTACATTACCGTCCGGACTGTGAAGGTGGTCTGCACAGGAAGCTTGGCGGCGGCAAGCTTGAATGCTTCGCGCGCCACTTCCTCACTGACACCTTCCATTTCATACAGCATGCGGCCCGGCTGAATCTGGGCAACCCAATATTCGACATTACCCTTACCGCTACCCATACGCACCTCGAGAGGCTTCTTGGTAATCGGCTTGTCCGGGAAAATGCGGATCCAGATTTTGCCACCGCGTTTCACATAGCGCGTCATCGCCCGGCGCGCGGCTTCGATCTGGCGTGCGGTGATGCGGCCGGTGGTGGTCGCCTTGAGACCGAACTCGCCAAAGCTGACCTTGTTTCCCGTCGTCGCCAGACCGCGATTGCGGCCTTTGTGCTGTTTACGATATTTGGTTTTTTTAGGCTGAAGCATTACCGTATATCCTCATCAACTGGCCGCAGCTTTTTCAGCGCTGGCGCCTTCGGCCTTTTCACCTTTGCCAAACACTTCGCCCTTGAAAATCCAGACCTTGATACCGATCACTCCGGAAGGCGTATGTGCCTCGGCGAAACCGTAATCGATATCGGCGCGCAGGGTGTGCAATGGCACACGTCCTTCACGATACCATTCGGTACGCGCGATTTCGGCGCCACCCAGGCGACCAGAAACCTTGATCTTGATACCCAGTCCGCCAAGCCGCATGGTATTCGTGACGGCGCGCTTCATGGCGCGGCGAAACATGATACGGCGCTCCAACTGCTGCGCCACGCTCTCCGCGACCAGGTTGGCATCGATTTCGGGCTTGCGGATCTCTTCGATGTTGATATGCACCATGTTCGGAGCAACCCCCATCATCGAAGCCACCTCTTTGCGCAGCGCTTCGATATCCTCGCCCTTCTTGCCAATCACGATACCGGGACGCGCCGTGTGGATCGTGATGCGTGCGTTGCGAGCGGGACGCTCGATCTGGATACGGCTCACAGACGCCTGCGCAAGCTTCTTCTTCAAGAACTGACGCACCCGCAAATCGGTGTTCAGATATTCCGGGTAATGCTTGGAATCGGCATACCACTTCGAGGTCCAGTCCTTGACAATGCCAAGCCGGATCCCTGTCGGATGAACTTTCTGACCCATTTAGATTCTCTCTCTACTTTTTCTCGGCCACCGCCACGGTAATGTGGCTGGTGCGCTTCAGAATACGGCTGCCACGTCCCTTGGCTCGCGCATGCATGCGCTTGTAGCTTGGGCCTTCGTCGACGCAGACCATCGACACCTTGAGCGCATCGATATCGGCGCCGTCGTTATGCTCCGCGTTGGCAATCGCGGACTCCAGCACCTTCTTGACGAGGGATGCAGCCTTTTTCTGGCTGAAAGCCAGTAATTTTAGCGCATTTTCCACCGGCATGCCACGAATTTGATCGGCGACCAGGCGACCCTTCTGAGCGGAGATCCGCGCATACTTCAACTTGGCGACAGTTTCCATTTCAAAAACCCCGTTACTTCGTCTTGCGGTCACCGGAGTGACCTTTGTAGGTCCGGGTAACGGCAAACTCACCCAGCTTGTGACCAACCATGTTTTCACTGACCATCACCGGCACATGCTGCTTGCCGTTATGGACGGCGATCGTCAAACCGATCATGTTCGGAGCGACCATTGAACGGCGCGACCACGTCTTGATTGGACGTTTGCTGTTGGTGGCAATCGCCGCCTCGACCTTTTGGGCCAGGTGCAGATCGATGAATGGACCTTTTTTAATTGAACGTGGCACGCTACTATCCTCTCAACTTCACTTGCGACGCCGCACAATCATGCCGTCGGTACGCTTGTTATGGCGCGTCTTGGCACCCTTGGTCGGCTTGCCCCACGGCGACACCGGATGACGGCCGCCGGAGGTTCTGCCTTCGCCACCGCCATGCGGGTGATCGACCGGGTTCATCGCCACACCACGCACGGTGGGACGGATGCCACGCCAGCGGCTTGCACCCGCTTTGCCCAGCGAACGCAGGCTATGCTCTGCATTACCGACCTCGCCTACGGTGGCCTTGCAATCCACCTGGATTTTGCGCAACTCGCCGGAACGCAAGCGCAGGGTGGCATAACCGCCCTCACGCGCAACCAGCTGCACAGCGGCGCCCGCGCTACGGGCAAGCTGGGCACCCTTGCCGGGCTTGATCTCGATGCAATGCACGGTGGTGCCGACGGGGATGTTGCGCAACGGCAAGCAGTTGCCCGCCTTGATCGGCGCATCGGCGCCGGATTGCAGCGAATCACCCGCTTGCACGCCCTTGGGCGCAACGATATAACGGCGTTCGCCGTCGGCGTAGAGCATCAGGGCGATATGCGCGCTGCGGTTGGGGTCATACTCGATACGCTCTACTCGTGCCGGTATGCCGTCCTTGTTGCGCTTGAAATCAATGACGCGGTAATGCTGCTTGTGACCGCCGCCCTGGTGACGCGCGGTGACGCGGCCTTGATTATTACGGCCCGAATTCTTGCTTTTCTTCTCCAGCAACGGCGCATAAGGCTCGCCCTTGTGCAAGCCCGGGGTCATGACCTTCACAACGAAGCGACGACCCGCGGATGTAGGATTCTGTTTAACTATTGCCATGACTATGGTCCTTTATCAACCTGATCGCCGCTTTACTGTGGGCCCATGAAATTAATGTCATGGCCGGGCTTCAGCGTCACGTAGGCCTTCTTCCAGTTGGAACGGCGGCCTTCCATGCGACCAAAGCGCTTGGTCTTGCCTTTGACATTGCAGACACGCACATCGGCGACCTGCACATTGAACATCAGCTCAATGGCACCTTTGATTTCGGGCTTGGTGGCATCGCGGACGACTTTAAACACCACTTGCCGGTCGGCATCCGCGATCCGGGTGCTTTTCTCCGACACGTGGGGCGCCAGCAGAATATTCATCAAACGTTCCTGATTCACCCCAGCACCTCCTCAAACTGCCTGAGCGCGCCGACGGTCATCAGCACCTTCTCGAAACCGACCAGGCTCACGGGATCCGCGTGCCGAGAATCGGTAACTTCAACATTGATCAAATTACGCGCCGCCAGCTCCAGGTTGGCATCGACATTGTCCGTCACAATCAATACATTGGACAAATTCGCGGCCGTCAGTTTCGCCAACAGCTCGCGGGCCTTCGGACTACCGACCGAGAACGAATCGACCACCAGCAAGCGCTCCTGGCGCAGCAACTCCGAAAGAATCGCGCTGATGGCGCTGCGATACATCTTTTTATTCACTTTCTGCGAGTAATCGCCAGGCACGGCGGCGAAAATCTTGCCGCCCTTACGCCACAGCGGGCTGCGGATGGTACCGGCGCGCGCACGGCCCGAACCCTTCTGCTTGAAGGGCTTGGCGCCGCCGCCCCGCACCTGGGAGCGCGTCTTCTGCGCATGGGTGCCGGCACGCGCGCCCGCCAGATAGGCGGTGACGACCTGATGCACCAACGACTCACTGAAGGGGCGGCCGAACGTGGCGTCGGACACCTGGATCAATCCTGCGGACTCGCCCGCTTTCAAACTTTGCAGTTGTAATTCCATAACCCTTACCTATCAAGCACGCGCTTTTACGGCAGGACGCACAATCACATCGCCACCCTTGGCGCCGGGGACAGCGCCCCTAACCAACAGCAGATTGCGCTCAGCGTCAACACGCACCACTTCGAGATTTTGCACACAGCAACGCTCATTACCCAGGTGACCGGACATTTTCTTGCCCTTGAACACCCGTCCCGGCGTCTGGCGTTGACCGATAGAGCCAGGCGCACGATGCGACAGCGAATTACCATGGGTGGCATCGCCCATCGTAAAATTGTGGCGCTTGATGGTGCCGGCAAAGCCCTTACCAATACTCGTGCCCACCACGTCGACCTTCTGGCCCGCCTGGAACAGGTCGACCTTCAGCTCGGCGCCCGGGGCAAGATTCTCGCCCTCGCTGGCTTCAAGGCGAAACTCCCACAGACCACGCCCGGCACCGACACCCGCCTTGGCGAAATGTCCCGCCGCCGCCTTGGTGACACGGGTAGCGCGCCGCACACCGGTGGTGATCTGCACGCCACGGTAACCATCGGTCTCCAAGGTTTTCACCTGGGTTACGCGATTGGGGTCAACTTCGATCACGGTGACAGGTACGGACACACCTTCTTCGGTGAAGACCCGCGTCATGCCGCATTTACGACCGATTAATCCGATAGCCATTTCTCAAACCCTATTCTTCTGTAAAGCAGATCAACACTCGATTACGTCAATTTGATCTGTACATCCACACCGGCCGCCAGATCCAGCTTCATCAGCGCATCCACCGTCTTGTCGGTAGGATCCACGATGTCCATCAGGCGCTTGTGGGTGCGGATCTCATATTGATCGCGGGCATCCTTGTCGACATGCGGAGAAATGAGAATGGTGAAACGCTCTTTCTTCGTCGGCAAAGGAATCGGACCCTTGACCTGCGCGCCAGTACGCTTGGCGGTTTCGACAATCTCACGCGCCGATTGATCGATCAAGCGATGATCGAAGGCCTTCAGGCGGATACGTATTCTTTGACTAGCCATGTATATTACTCAATAACCTTACTAACCACGCCCGCGCCGACGGTGCGGCCGCCTTCGCGGATCGCGAAACGCAGGCCTTCGTCCATCGCGATCGGCGCAATCAGGCTGACCGTGACACGCACGTTGTCGCCCGGCATCACCATCTCCACGCCCTGCGGCAGGTCCACAGAACCGGTCACGTCGGTGGTGCGGAAGTAGAACTGCGGACGGTAGCCGTTGAAAAACGGGGTGTGACGGCCGCCCTCTTCCTTCGACAGCACGTACACTTCGGCTTCGAACTTGGTGTGCGGGGTGATGGAGCCGGGCTTGGCCAGCACCTGGCCGCGCTCGACGTCTTCACGTTTGGTGCCGCGCAACAGCACGCCGACGTTGTCACCGGCACGGCCTTCGTCGAGCAGCTTGCGGAACATTTCGACGCCGGTGCAGGTGGTCTTCTGGGTGGCCTTGAGGCCGACGATCTCGACTTCCTCGCCCACTTTGACGATGCCGCGCTCGACACGGCCGGTGACGACGGTGCCGCGGCCGGAGATGGAGAAGACGTCTTCGATCGGCATCAGGAACGGTTTGTCGATCGGGCGCTCGGGAACCGGGATGTAGGCGTCCATGGCGTCCACCAGCTTCTGCACGGCGGGCACGCCGATGTCGCTGGCGTCGCCTTCCAGGGCCTTGAGCGCGGAGCCGCGGATGATCGGGGTGTCGTCGCCGGGGAAGTTGTATTTGTCCAGCAGTTCGCGCACTTCCATTTCGACCAGTTCGAGCAGTTCGGGGTCGTCCACCATGTCGGCCTTGTTCAGGAACACGACAATGTAGGGCACGCCGACCTGGCGCGCCAGCAGGATGTGTTCGCGGGTCTGCGGCATCGGGCCGTCGGCGGCCGACACCACCAGGATCGCGCCGTCCATCTGCGCCGCGCCGGTGATCATGTTCTTGACGTAGTCGGCGTGGCCGGGGCAGTCGACGTGGGCGTAGTGGCGGTTGTCGGATTCGTATTCGACGTGCGCGGTGGCAATCGTGATGCCGCGTGCGCGCTCTTCCGGCGCAGAGTCGATCTGGTCATAGGCCTTGAATTCTCCGCCATGACGCTCCGCCATCACCTTGGTCAGCGCCGCCGTCAGCGTCGTCTTGCCATGATCCACGTGACCAATCGTTCCTACGTTAACGTGCGGCTTGGTACGCTCAAATTTTCCCTTGGACACGGTTATTACCTCGCTAAAATTGGTTGGAAACTTTTAGGCCGATGCTTTTTTGATGATGGCTTCGGCGATATTGGCGGGGACTTCGCTATAACGGCTGAATTCCATCGAATAAGTTGCGCGGCCCTGGGTTGCGGAACGCAAGGCGGTGGCATAGCCGAACATCTCGGCCAGCGGCACTTCGGCGCTGATAGTCTTGCCTGCGGGGGCATCTTCCATTCCCTGCACCAGACCACGGCGGCGATTCAGGTCGCCCATGACATCGCCCATGTACTCCTCGGGCGTCACAACCTCGACCTTCATGATCGGCTCCAACAACACTGCGCCCGCTTTGCGCGCACCCTCTTTGAAGCCCATCGAACCAGCGATCTTGAACGCCATTTCACTGGAGTCGACATCGTGATAAGAGCCATCGAACAGCGTGACCTTGACATCAACCACCGGGTAGCCGGCGATGACGCCATTTTCCATCTGCTCCTGGATGCCCTTATCAACAGGACCGATATATTCACGGGGCACGACACCGCCGACGATACCATTGACGAATTCATAGCCCTCGCCCGGCTCGCGTGGCTCGATGCGCAGCCAGACGTGACCATATTGACCACGACCACCGGACTGGCGCACGAATTTTCCTTCCTGCTCGACAGCCTTGCGAATGGTTTCGCGGTAGGCCACCTGCGGCGCGCCCACATTGGCTTCGACCTTGAATTCACGCTTCATGCGGTCGACGATGATCTCGAGATGCAGCTCGCCCATGCCGGAGATGATGGTCTGCCCGGACTCCTCGTCGGTGTGCACGCGGAAGGACGGATCTTCAGCGGCGAGCTTGGACAGCGCGATACCCATCTTCTCCTGATCGGCCTTGGTTTTGGGCTCCAGCGCCTGGGAGATCACGGGTTCCGGGAACTCCATGCGCTCCAGCAGGATGACACCCTTGAGATCGCACAGGGTATCGCCAGTGGTGACATCCTTCAGACCCACGGCGGCGGCGATGTCGCCGGCGCGAACTTCTTTGATTTCGTCGCGGTGGTTGGCGTGCATCTGCAACAGGCGGCCGATGCGCTCCTTCTTGTCCTTGACCGGATTGTAAACGGTGTCACCGGAATTCAATACACCGGAATAGACGCGGAAGAAGGTCAGCGTACCGACGAAGGGATCGGTGGCAATCTTGAACGCCAACGCGGCAAACGGCTCCTCATCGGAGGAATGGCGCTCTGCCTGGGTCTGATTGGCGTCGTCCAGGGTACCCTTGATGGCGGGCACATCGGTCGGCGCCGGAAGATACTCGATGACGGCATCCAGCATCGCCTGCACACCCTTGTTCTTAAAGGCGGAGCCGCACAACACTGGCACGATCTCGCATTTCAGGGTGCGCGCACGCAGGCCGCGTTTGATCTCCTCGATGGAAAGCTCGCCGCCTTCCAGATACTTTTCCATCAGTTGCTCATCAGCTTCGGCAGCGGCTTCGACCATCTTCTCGCGCCACTCCGCACACGCAGCAACCATTTCAGCGGGAATATCACGCTCCTGGAAAGTCATGCCCAAGGTAGCATCTTCCCAGTGAATCGCCTTCATTTTGACCAAGTCAACCACGCCCTCGAAGCGGTCTTCGGCGCCGATGGGCAGCTGCAGCGGAACAGGATTGGCACCGAGGCGCTTCTTGATCTGCTCGACGACACGCAGGAAGTTGGCGCCGGCACGATCCATCTTATTGACGAAGGCGAGGCGCGGTACAACATACTTATTGGCCTGACGCCAAACCGTTTCGGACTGCGGCTCCACCCCACCGACGGCGCAAAACAGCGCGCAGGCGCCATCCAGCACACGCAGTGAACGCTCCACCTCGATGGTGAAGTCAACGTGACCCGGGGTATCGATGATATTGACGCGGTGTTGCGGGAACTGCGCCGCCATACCACTCCAGTAACAGGTGGTGGCTGCGGAGGTGATGGTAATGCCGCGCTCCTGCTCCTGCTCCATCCAGTCCATGGTCGCAGCGCCGTCATGCACCTCGCCGATCTTGTGCGAGACACCGGTGTAATACAGCACACGCTCGGTGGTCGTCGTCTTACCGGCATCGATGTGGGCCATGATACCGATATTACGATAACGCTCAATGGGGGTTGTACGTGCCACGACTCAACAATCCTTCAAATTACAAACTCAAACCAACACTTCAGAAATAGTCCGCCGGACTACCAGCGAAAATGCGCAAACGCCTTGTTGGCCTCGGCCATGCGATGCGTGTCTTCACGCTTCTTCACTGCGGTGCCGCGACTTTCGTAGGCATCCATGATCTCCGCCGCCAGACGCATGCCCATCGTTTTCTCGCTACGGCTGCGCGCGGCATCGGTCAGCCAGCGCATCGCCAATGCGGTACGGCGCGCGGGACGGACTTCGACAGGCACCTGATAGGTGGCGCCGCCGACACGACGGGATTTCACCTCGACCACGGGGCGGATATTTTCCAGCGCCTGGGAGAATACTTCCAGGGCATCGCCTCGCCCCTTTTTGCCGATCTGATCGAGCGCACCATAAACGATACCCTCCGCGACGGATTTCTTGCCGCTCTTCATCACGACGTTAACGAACTTGGCCAGCATTTCACTGCCAAATTTGGGATCCGGGAGGATCACTCGTCCTGCTGCTACCCTTCTTCTCGACATTGCTTCACCTAAATCCGAGTTTGGCGCCTAACAAAAAAATCATTACGACTTGGGACGCTTGGCCCCATACTTGGAACGACCCTGGCGGCGGGCACTCACGCCGGAGGTGTCGAGACTGCCGCGCACCGTGTGGTAACGCACGCCGGGCAAGTCTTTGACACGGCCGCCGCGAATCAGCACCACGGAGTGTTCCTGCAAATTGTGGCCTTCGCCGCCGATGTAACTGCTCACTTCCATGCCATTGGTCAAGCGCACGCGGGCGACTTTACGCAAGGCCGAGTTGGGCTTTTTCGGCGTAGTGGTGTACACACGGGTGCAAACACCGCGCTTCTGCGGCGAACCGCCCAGCGCAGGGACGTTCGTCTTGACCTTCTGCTGCACGCGCGGCTTGCGCACCAACTGATTGATCGTTGCCATTTTAAGTTATTTACTCCCGCACAAATGCAAGCGAGCACCCCGGAGGCCCGATGTGGCGCTCGAAATAAACGTGGGATACTCAGGAATCCTATAAAGACAGCCCGGAGGTTTACACAACGGCCCATCAAAGAAGCGGAGATTTTAGGGAGTCAATACCCGCGTGTCAAGCGCGAGTTATAGAAAAGACCACAATTTAACCGGCAACACCGGGCGAGCCCATAAAAAATGCCCCCGGATCGTGAGAATTATGCCTTTGGGCAATGCAATCTCATTATGCACCACATTCGGCCACAAAGAGATATCGCTCTCGACCTGACACAACCGGCAGGAAATGAAAAGCACGGCGCGCCACACTAATGCCAATACAGAATCAAGCCGATACATTGCCATGCGCCATTATCAAAAGGGGCGCGACAACCAATACCAACAGGGACTAACATGACCAACAGCCACCCCGGCGCACCCCGCCCCCACTTCTCCTGGTTCAGCATTATTGCGCTACTGCTTTTGGGCAACCTGCTGGCCATAGGACGCGCCACGGCCGATGCTGCTCCCTTTCAAGTCGCGGATATCTCGGAACGCGCCTTTGATGACGCCCCGGCGCTGGCGGTGACCCTGTCACGCCCTCTTGCCGCCAACAAGCGCTACGACAGCTATATATATGTGTCCACACAGGGCAAGACGGTGTCCGGCGGCTGGGTATTGAGCAGCAATCGGCGCGTCCTTTACTTCAGCAATATCCAGCCGGAAAAGACCTATCGTGTCGCGGTGCGGAGCGGCTTGCCGGCGGAAGACAAAAGCGTATTGACACAGGCCAGGGAAAAAACCGTGACTACCCGCGCCGCGCCGCCGGTATACGACTTCGCCAGCCGGGGCTCGATATTGCCGCCTCGCTTGAATGGCGGTTTGCCGGTCGTTACTGTCAACGTGCCGGATATCGATATTGAGTTCTTACGCGTAAAAAATACCTCCATCCGTGAATTCCTGACCCAAATGTCGGGAAATCGCTACGAATGGCGCTGGAACGTCCGAAGCATGTCGCACATGTGGGAAAGTGTGCACTTGGCGCGCTATGTGACGAAAGGGCGACCTAACGCACGCGCCATCAGTTACATTCCGGTCGAAAACATCAAGGAATTGCAGCATCCCGGGCTCTATCTCGCAGTCATGAGAAAACCCGGCACTTTGGATGAAAGCGGAACGCGCTTTACCTACTTTTCAGTATCCGACATCGGCATCCATGTCCGATCATATCGTGGCGAAACGCTGGTCATCACCAATTCTTTGGTCAAAAGTTGGGCGCTGCCGAAAACGGGGGTTGAGTTATTCGACAGCAGCGGTCATTCAATCGCCAAGTCCATGAGCGACACCAAAGGCATTGCGCATTTCGCGCAAGCGGCGCGTCCCGGTATGCTGGTGGTCGCGCGCAATGGCGCCAATACTTCGTATTTGTTATTGCGCGAATCGGCGCTGGATCTCTCTGAATTCGATGTGTCAGGACGGGCGCAGCAGGCATTGGAAGTCTATGCCTATGGTGATCGCGATCTATACCGCCCTGGCGAAACGGCGCAGGTTTCCGCTCTGCTGCGCGATTATGATGGTCGCGCCGTGGAATCCCAACCGTTGCAGGCCATCTTGCGCCGTCCCGATGGACAGTCGTTGCCGCCCACCACCTGGAGCTCAAAGGCCACCGGCTACTATCATAGCGCGGTAAAAATCCCCTCGGATGCCCAGACTGGCAAGTGGACGTTGGAACTGCGCGCCGATCCCGCAGCCAGCAAGCCAAGTGGAACATATGCATTCAGCGTCGAGGAATTCCTACCAGAGCGCATGAAACTCGAATTGCTGAACGATCGCACCCATTTATCGCCAAAAGATGATTTCACGGTCAAAGTGGAAGGCGATTATCTCTATGGCGCGCCAGCCGCGGGGAATCGATTCACGGCCGTGGCCAATATTGTGCGCGCCGAGCAGCCAGTCACCGGCCTGCCAGGCTTCGTATTTGGAGACGCGACGGATCAAATCGAGGCGCGCCGCGAAGAACTTCCGGAATTGACGCTGGATGATCAGGGCCGGGCCGAACTGCATTTCCAGCCCTTTAGCGAGAGACCCTCCTCGCCCATGCAGGTGCGCATCACAGGCCAGTTGTTTGAAACGGGCGGGCGCCCGGTAGTGCGCTCTATAGAGCGCGTGGTATGGCCTGCTCAGGCGTTGGTCGGCGTGCGCCCTTTGTTCGCGAACAAGGTCGCGCCCTCCAATAGCACGGTGAGCTTCGAAGCGGTACGCGTCAGCTCCGACGCAAAACTGTTGGCGGGCAAACAGCTCGAAGTGAAGGTTATACACGAGGACCGCCATTATTACTGGAGCCACAATAACGAACGCGGTTGGTTCAGAGAATACAGCCAAGCTGAGTACCCCGTTTACACGCAATCGTTGGATATCCCCGCCGGGGGACGCGGCCAATTCGCCTTCCCCGTCGAATGGGGCAGATACCGTGTTGAGATCTTCGATCCGGCCACCCGTCTCACCACTCGTTATCGCGTATTCGCAGGCTGGGTTGACGACGACAGAAACGAAGAAAGCGCGCGCCCCGATCGCGTCGCCATCAAGCTCGACAAACCCGTCTATCGCGCTGGCGACACGATCAAGGTCACGCTGACGCCGCCTCATACCGGTGAAGCATTGGTCACGCTGGAGTCCGACGAATTGCTGTGGAGCACGCGCATCACCGTGCAAAAGGGCGGCGCCGTGTTGGCGATACCTGTATCGCCCGATTGGAACTATCACAACCTCTATGTTTCCGCAGTGGTATTTCGTCCTGCGCTAGGCAAGGACCGCATCACCCCCACGCGCGCAGTAGGAGTGGCGCATGTAGCTCTGGATAGAACAGACCGGCAACTCCCGGTAAAGATCGACGCACCCAAGCAAATACGCCCCGAATCCACCATGAAAGTCAAAGTGGCGCTACCCAATGCGGCGGGCGAATCGGCCTTTGTCACGGTCGCGGCAGTCGATTTGGGCATTTTGAATATCACCCGCTACAAAACTCCCAACCCACATAGCTATTTCTTCGCCAAACGCGAATATGGCGTGGAAAGTCACGACCTCTATGCAAAAATCATCGAAAACATCAAAGGCGAGCGGGCGCGCATGCGTTTTGGCGGTGACAGGGATATGGCCGGCGCCGGTTCCGGCAAACGCCCGCCCAGCAAAGTAAAAACCGTGGCTTTATTCAGCGGCGTGATACAGGTTAATGCTAACGGCGAAGCCGATATCGAGCTGCCAGTACCCGATTTCAACGGCACTTTACGCATCATGGCGATAGGTTTCAGTGCCAATCGTTATGGCGCGGGTGAAAGCGAGGTGGTGGTGGCCGCGCCCGTCGTGGCGGAGGCCGCCATGCCCCGCTTCCTGGCGCCAGGAGATCGTTCACGATTGGCTCTGGACGTGCAAAACCTCAGCGGACACGAGAAAAACCTGGCGCTGGAACTTACCGCCACAGCGCCGCTTACGCTCGGCAAGGGCGAGCAAACCATAACGCTCAAGGATAAACAAAAGCGCACCCTGTACTTCGAACTTGGCGCCAAAGAGGATTTTGGCGAAGGTATCATCAAACTCAACATCAAAGGTAACGATGTAAATATCAAGCGCCAGTTTAGCCTTGGCGTGCGCCCAGCCTTTCCTGCCGAGCGCCGCACTGCCTCGCGCATACTGCGCAAGGGAGAATCGATAAAACTGGATGCCGCTGACCTCTCCGGCTTGATGGAGCAAACCGTGGAAGGACACGTGCTCGCCTCGACTACACCGCCTTTGGATATACGCAGCGCGGTCGAGGGATTACTGCATTATCCCTATGGATGCCTTGAGCAAACCACAAGCTCGGCCTATCCGCATCTCTTTGTGGATGAAACGGCCGCCAAGACCTTGGGATTGAAACCCCTTTCGTGGGCTGAACGGGTCGAGCGCATCGATAGCGCCATTCAGCGCCTCTCCACCATGCAGCTTTCCAGCGGAGGCTTTGGGTTATGGAATGACGCCAGTCCTGAAGAACCTTATTTGACCCCATATGTCGCCAACTTCCTGCTCGATGCGCAAAAACAAGGTTTTGCGGTGCCCAAAACCATGCTGGAGCGTGTATTGAACAATCTGGAACAACGCTTGCTGGGCAATGACAACACTTGGGCGGAGCGCGGCTATTGGGACAGCGGTCACCTTGAGTTCGCGGCGCAGACCTATGCCGGCTATGTGTTGGCCCGTGTCGGCCGTGCGCCACTGGGGGCGCTGCGCACGCTGTATGACAGTGAACGCAGCAAGGCGAAATCCGGTTTACCATTGGTGCACCTGGGCTTGGCTCTGCGTATGCAAGGCGATATTCCTCGCGGCGAACAGGCCATAGAGCAAGCCTTCGAGCTGAAACGCGACAATTATTTCTACTGGGGCGACTACGGCTCGCCGGGACGCGATATCGCGCTAATGTATGCTTTGCTGGCACGCCATGACGTGGCGGACAAAAAACGCGAAGCGTTGTTGCTGAGCTTGCGCGACACGCTCAAAAACCGGCCCTATCTGAGCACGCAAGAACGCTTCGCTATTTTTCTCGCCGCCCAGGCCATGGGGCTCACCACCGGCCAACCGTGGCGCGGCATGTTGAAAATCGCGAAAAACGCGGAGCAAGTTGGTGAACGGCCAACACTGCGGCGGCGCATTTCCCCGGAGCAAATCAAAATGGGCGTGGAGCTGCGTTCTGACAACGACGCCAACATCTACGTAGAGACAGAGGTTCAAGGTTATCCGCGCCTCGCTCCCGCCGCGCAAAGCAAAGACATCAAAATCGAGCGCAAACTCTTCACCATGAGCGGTACGCCTGCTGGTAACCGCGCCTTGCGTGTGGGCGAACTACTAGTTGTGAACCTGCATATCCAGAGCAAGGAGGATATCGAGGACGGCCTAGTGGTCGATTTGGCGCCCGCCGGCCTGGAGGTGGAAAACCTGAATCTGACCCAAGGCGAAACCCTGCGTTCGTTGAAGATCAACGGCATTAACCTTGCTGACGCCATGCAATCGGAGGCGATTCGACACCAGGAGTTTCGTGACGACCGTTATGTGGCCGCGCTCCGTCTCTCGGAGGGGGAAACCGCGAATTTATTCTATCTGGTGCGCGTGGTTTCGCCTGGCGAATTCGTTGTCCCACCCCCCTATGTGGAAGATATGTACCGGCCACATATCCGTGCGGTAGGCGTAACATCAGCGACCTTGCGCGTCGAGAATGGGGCGAAATAGCCAGCTTCCGGCACAGCCAAGCGACCTTCGGGGCGCCATCTGGTCGCGCGCCGCACGTTTTGGCGCGATGATGGCGACCCTATGCGTGGCGTTACTGGCATTCGATATCGCCTCCCCGCTGCCCGTGCCTGCCGCGGACCGCCTGCCAAGTGTTGTCGTCACCGCGGCCGATGGTACGCCACTGCGAGCCTTTGCCGATGCGCAAGGCGTGTGGCGTTATCCAGTGCGCCTGGAAGAAGTCTCGCCTTATTATGTTGAAACGCTGCTGACCTATGAGGACCGCTGGTTTTATTATCATCCCGGCGTCAATCCCGCGGCATTGCTGCGGGCCGCCTGGCAGTGGTTGCGCTACGGCAAGATCATATCGGGCGGCTCTACGCTCACCATGCAGATGGCGCGCATCCTGGATCCGCACGATCGCTCACCGTGGGGCAAGGTCAAGCAGGTAGCGCGCGCCCTTCAGATGGAATGGCATTACTCCAAAAAAGAAATACTGGAACTGTATCTCAACTATGCCCCTTTCGGCGGACCTGTCGAAGGCGTCCAGGCTGCAAGCTTTGCGTATTTGGGCAAAAATGCTAAAAAACTCAGCCGCGCCGAAGCCGCTTTGCTGACCGTGTTGCCGCAGGCACCCAGCCTGTACCGGCCCGATCGGCATCCCGAGCTGGCTCGCACGGCGCGCGACAAAGTGCTGGATCGCATGATGCGCACGGGCAAATGGCCTGCGGCGACGGTGCACGACGCCAAGCTCGAAAGCGTGCAGCGCCGTTACTGGGCGCAGCCCAGGCTGGCGCCATTGTTTGCCGAGCGCATGCGGGCACGCTATCCGCACACGAGGCGCATCATGACCACCATCGATGCCAACATGCAATGGCGTTTTGAACACCGCTTACGGGATCTGGCGCATTCCTTGCCCGAACATACCTCCCTGGCATTGATGGTGGTGGATAATCGGGATCTTGCCATCAAAACGTATGTAGGCTCGGCTGATTTGCTCGATGCGGATCGCTTTGGATTCGTCGATATGGTCACTGCCGTGCGCTCCCCGGGCTCGACTCTCAAACCGTTTTTGTACGCGCTTGCCCTGGACGACGGCTTGATCCACTCCGAAAGCTTGCTCAGCGATGCGCCACAATCCTTCGCAGGCTATGAGCCAGGAAATTTCAGCGACAGCTTTTCCGGTCCGGTAGGCGTCCGCGAAGCGTTGCAACGATCCCTCAACGTACCGGCCGTGGAAGTGCTGGATCATCTCGGTGCGAATCGTTTTTTCGCCGTACTGAGAAATGGCGGGCTGAAACTGACACTGCCGGCTGGCGCCAAACCTACTCATGCCGTGATACTGGGCGGCGCCGGCGCGACACTGGAAAATCTGGTGGCGGCATACTCGGCCTTGGCGCGCAATGGCCAGAGCGGCACGCTCAAGTTCACGCCCAGCGATACTCAACATCAGCTCCACATGATGAGCGCCGGCGCAGCCTGGATAGTGCGCGACATCCTGGCGAGCGCGCCGCGGCCAGGCATGTTGATGTCTCCCCACTCGTTCGCGCGAGGGCGCCAAGTAGCGTGGAAAACCGGCACGAGCTATGGTTTTCGTGATGCATGGGCCATAGGCGTGACGGATCGTTACACCATAGGGGTCTGGGTAGGGCGCCCCGACGGCACACCACTCCCGGGACATTATGGCGCGGTCACTGCGGCCCCCATTTTGTTCGATATCGTGGACAGCCTGGCAATCGGCGCACAACCAAGAGGAGCCGATCAGCATCCCCATACAGTGAAGCAACAGCAAATCTGCTGCCTTTGGGGCTGACACCGCCGTCGGATAACGATCCACTGTGTCATCAACGCCGCACGGCTTGGATACTCAACGGCGTCATTCCGCCCACCTTCGCCGATAGAGTACAGCCAAATCGAGCATTAAGGGAAACCTATTGGATCAACCCGCGGACCGGGAATTCGCTCTTGGCGAACTGCGATGCAAACGAACGGGAATCGCGTGAACTCGCACGCTGGCCGACGATTCTTGGACCCTGGTTGCCGCAAGAACTCAAGCGACGATCCCAGTTACCTGCCCCAGACCCCTCTTGCCCGCCCATGAACGCCGCCTTGGGTGATTTAAAAATCCTCGGCGCACGCCACAACATGAAGCTGCGGCAAGCCGGAGCGTCAACATCGGCTCCGACGCTGCAAATGACACCCCTGGGCGGGCAAGGTCGTGTTTACTGGCTAGTGAATGGCCGCTTGGTGAATACCACCGAACCGAACCAGTCCTTCGCCCATACTTTTACCGAAGAAGGCGCCTACACGATAACGGCCACCGATCTAACGGGAAATTATGATTCGATTTCGTTACATGTAGTGCAATAATTCCGATCATGCTCCCTTTTTCAGACTGACAAACAACACCCCCGCCAACACCAGCGCGGCACCCATCATCTGCGCAAGTGACAGTGATTCACCCAGAAACAGCCCGGCGAGCAAGAGGGTCGCTACCGGGCCGATCGAACCGATCAGGGATGTTCTGTCCGCGCCGATGCGGCGCACGCCCTCGGCAAGCAGCAGTGCCGGCAAAACGGTCGAAAAAATCGCCATCGCCAAAGCGATTGCGTAGACCGGCAATGGCTGGAATAACGCCGCCGGGGTGTTCGCCGCCATGAAGTGCAATACGACGGCGAGACAAGATACCGTCAAGGCATAGCCGGTGAAGCGCGCCGGCCCGACCCGCGCGATGATTTGCCCGCTACCGATCAGGTAGACGGCATAGGTCAGGGTGCTGGCAAACACCAGGCTGGCGCCAAGGACGATATCCCTCTGATCAAGCGCCACATCGGCGGCGAACACCAGGGTGATGCCGGCATAGCTGAGCAACAAGGCGATGACCATGCCGCTGGTGATCCGACGGCCCAGAAACAGGGCGGACAGGATCACCACCATGGTCGGGCATAAAAACAGGATCAGGCGCTCCAGCGAGGCGGTGATGTAAGCCAAGCCCCAGAAATCGAGCAGGCTGGACAGGTAATAACCGAGCAGGCCGAGAAACACCAGCGTCCTCCAGTCACGCCCCGTCAGCGTGACCGTGCCGCTGCTACGCGCCGACCAGATCGCCATCGCAACAAAGAACGGCAGGGAAAACAACATACGCAGCGCCAGCAGCGTGACCGCGTCCACGCCGTGGCGATAGGCCACTTTGACCAGCACCGCCTTGCCGGAAAAACCCACGGCGGCGAGGAAGGCATAGGCCGCACCGATCATGGCGTGACGGCTATCGAGCGAAGGCGATGCTGAATGTGTCATACAAGATCCCGATGATGGCGACGGACCTTGCATGGCGTAAACAGAGAAGACCGCGGCAAGATCCGCGGCCGTTGTTGTTTCTGCTATGCTGGGTAAACGTTAGACAGAAGTAGACGTGCCGCGGCGGACGGATAGAGGCAGTCGCCACAGCAGATGTTTGATAAAACGGTGTTCGTGGGTATTTCGGGAAAATCGCATCGATGCAGTATACTCCGATCGCACCCCGGGTAAAACTTTTTCAGAACGCCCGGCACCGGATAGAAAACCTTCGATGCCTGACAAATCCATCAAACCCACAACGTATCTGCTGCCGGCCATGGGTGTCTTGCTCATCGGGACGATCGCTTTTTTGGCATTCGCCAAAACGCCGGTGAAACACGAGCCGGGCTGGATCAACGCCTGGAAACCCGCCAATAGCTTTCACCTTCCCCGCCGCGCGCTGGCGGCGGCTGTGGCGGGCGATTATCTGTATGTGGTGGGCGGCATCGATGACAATGACGGCTATGTTCGGCAAACCGAATATGCCCGCATCAATCGCGACGGCACGCTGGGGCCGTGGCGGATCACCTCAAGCCTGAACGAGGGGCGTTTCTATCTTGCCACCGTTGCCAGCGATGGCTATCTCTATGCCATCGGCGGCGCGACGGGACCACGCGGTGACGATAATCAGCCGATCGCCTCGGTGGAACGGGCCAGAATAAATCCCGACGGCAGCTTGGGCGCGTGGGAACTCGCCAATTACCTGACCACGCCGCGCCGGGGGCTGAAGGTGGTGAAACACCGGAATCATATCTACGCCATCGGCGGCTACAACGGCATCTTTCTGAAATCCGTGGAACGGGTCGATGTCAGACCGGATGGCACGCTTGGCGACTGGCAATTGGAAAAAGAAGCATCGGCGATCGACCGCTACATCCATTCCGCCGCCATTCTCGACGGCAAGATCTACCTGCTCGGCGGACACGTCAGAAGCCCCGACAAAATGAGCTATGGCGACGTGGAAATGGCCTCGATCGGACCTGGTGCGGCGCTCACCCCCTGGCAAATCGAGCGTTCATCGCTGCAAACGCCGCGTTTTATCGCCAGCGCCTTCGCCATGAACGGCTATCTTTACATGTCCGGGGGCCATGACGGGCAATACCGGCTGGACAGCGTGGAATATGCCCCGGTCGATACCGAAGGGCATGCCGGAAAATGGTCATACACCGCCAAGCTCGGCACCGCCAGAAGCGCCGCCGCCGTCGCGACGCATGGCAATGCGGTTTATGTGCTGGGCGGCATGGACAGCGGGGCGCTGAACACGGTGGAGATGGCGCTTCAGAGTGAGGGCGGGCGGCTGGGACAGCCAAAATAAGGGTACCTGCGCAGACACGTTACCCCGACCGATTGCTCGCCCGCGTCAAGAAAAAATGCGGCTCCGCGTCGATGAAGAATCTGATGGCGGCCGATTGCGACCGGCTTTCGCCCGGCAGCAGCTCCAGGCGCTCGTTGATTTCCGCCATGCCGATCTGCACCCCGTGATTATCGAAGACAAATATCTGCACCTGCGGATGCAACGAAAGACCGGTCTTGTTTTCCATCACCAGCTTGTATTCGTATTTCTTGTTGGAATTGGTCTTCAGCACCGAAAACAGGATGTTTTTCACGTAGCCGTCGTTGATATTGACAACCTTGTCGGGCTCGATGGGGCGAAGATGGGGCATCCGGTCTTTAATCATGTCTTCCAGCTCGCGCTGGGTCTGTTTCAGTTCGGGCAGCGCCTTGGCGAGCTGGCTCTTGACCTCGACGAGCTCGCCGCGCAAGATGTTGTTTTCCCTGCTCAAGTTCGTAATACGGGTGCCGGTGAGCACGCTCTCGACGACGAGCGCCAGCAACGCCACACCCAGCGCGATCGCCAGAATCAGGCGCTGACTTATGCGCCGCCTGCCGGACTCGCTGCGCCTGGATTTGCGCGACCGGCCGTGGCTTGATCCTTGCCCTCCCTGAGCGCCAAGCATTACTTCGCGGCTTTTTTCCGTCATATTCTTCTCTACAACACTTACCTTTGTTCGTGATTACTGTTTTATCCCCCAAGCTGGGGCACAACCGATAATATTCACCATTCCGCCCGAAACTTTCAAGACCCCGCGCAGTGGCGATCCGCGATCACCGCATCGGAATGACTTGCAACCCCGCGCCCGGGCTAGGATAATGTGTCGTTTACTCATTCGGCTATACCCTAAAAATGTCCACCCACCCCCTGCTGGAGACGATCGACACCCCGGAGGACCTGCGCAGGCTCCCCGAGGCGCAGCTCGTTCCCCTGGCCCAGGAATTGCGCGACTTTTTGATCCAGGCGGTAAGCCGCACTGGCGGGCATCTGGCGGCGGGACTGGGAACGGTGGAGCTGACCATCGCGCTGCACTATGTCTACAACACGCCGGAGGACCGGCTGGTATGGGACGTGGGGCATCAGACGTATCCGCACAAGATTCTCACCGGCCGCCGCGAGCGCATGGCGACACTGCGCAAAAAGGATGGACTGTCGGGCTTTCCCCTGCGCGGCGAAAGCCCTTACGATACCTTCGGTGTCGGCCACTCCAGCACGTCGATCAGCGCGGCGCTGGGCATGGCACTGGCGGCGCACAGCCAGGGCATCGACCGCAAGGTGGTGGCGATCATCGGCGACGGGGCAATGACGGCGGGCATGGCTTTCGAGGCGCTGAATCATGCCGGGGATCTGGAACCCGACTTGCTGGTGATCCTCAACGACAACGACATGTCGATCTCGCCCAATGTCGGCGGATTGTCACAACATCTGGCGCGCATCCTGTCCGGCAAGCTCTACTCCACGGTACGCGAGGGGAGCAAGAAGGTGCTGGGGGCGATGCCGCCACCGGTATGGGAGTTGGCGCGCCGCGCCGAGGAGCATGTCAAGGGCATGATCGTGCCGGGCACGTTGTTCGAGGAAATGGGGTTCAACTACATCGGCCCCATCGACGGCCACGACCTGCCGGCGCTGGTCAAGACCCTGGCCAATCTGCGCTCGCTCAAGGGGCCGCAATTCCTGCATGTCGTCACCAAGAAAGGCAAGGGTTACGCCCCGGCGGAAGACAACCCCTGCACCTATCACGGCGTGACGCCGTTCGACCCGGCCACGGGCAAGATGACCGCCGCCCCCGCGGGCGGCCCGAGCTATACCCAGATCTTCGGCGAATGGCTGTGCGACATGGCGGCGGCCGACCCACGCCTGGTCAGCATCACCCCGGCGATGAGCGAGGGTTCGGGGATGGTGGAATTCGCCAGACAATACCCGCAGCGCTATTACGATGTCGGTATCGCCGAACAGCACAGCGTCACGCTCGCCGCTGGCCTTGCGTGCGAAGGACTCAAGCCGGTGGTGGCGATCTACTCGACTTTTTTGCAGCGCGCCTACGATCAACTGATCCACGATGTCGCCATCCAGAACCTGCCGGTGCTGTTCGCCATCGACCGCGGCGGTCTGGTCGGCGCCGACGGCGCCACTCACGCGGGCAGCTTCGACCTGAGCTTTCTGCGCTGCATCCCGAACCTGGTCGTGATGGCGCCCGCCGACGAAAATGAATGCCGCCAGATGCTCTACACCGGATTCCAGTATAGCGGTCCGGCGGCGGTGCGCTACCCGCGCGGTACCGGGCCAGGCGCGGCGGCGCAGAAAAAGATGGCCGCCCTGCCCCTCGGCAAGGCCGAGCTGCGCAGGATGGGGCGCAAGACCGCCATCCTTGCCTTCGGCAGCATGGTCGCGCCCTCCCTGGCGGCGGCGGAACAACTCGATGCGACAGTCGCCAACATGCGCTTCGTCAAACCCCTGGACGAAGACATGGTCATCGACCTCGCCACCAAACACGAATTGCTGATCACCATCGAGGAAAACGCCGCCATGGGCGGCGCGGGCAGCGCGGTCAACGAATGCCTGGCGGCGCACGGCATCCAGATGCCCGTCATCCATCTTGGCCTGCCCGACCGCTTCATCGAACAAGGGCCGCGGGAACAATTGCTGGCCGAATGCGGCCTGGATGCGCAAGGGATTGTCCGTGCCGCGACTTCCCATTTCCAGACGGGCCTTGCAAAGTTGGCCCGTTCCGGTTAAATTCCTACTAAATTAGTCAAGCTTTTACCATGAAACCCCGTTACACCCTGAAGATCGTGACTGATTTTGCCGCCGCTCACACCCTGCGGGACTATCCGGGGGCGTGCAGCCGCATGCATGGTCACAACTGGAAGCTCGAGGTCGAAGTAGGCGCCACCGCGCTTGACAGCATTGGCATGGGCGTCGACTTCAAGATCATCCGGCAGGCCGCGCGTGACGTGGCCGAGCAGCTGGACCACCAATATCTGAACGACATCCCGCCGTTCGACGAAGTCAACCCGACCGCCGAAAACATCGCGAGCTATTTTTATCAGGCATTGTCCAAAAAGCTGAATTCCGGTTCTTTGAAGGTAAGCGCGATCACCATCTGGGAAACCGAGCGCGCTTGCGTGCGCTACAGCGAGGAGTAACCGCCATGAGCACCGTGAAACAAGGCCTGGCCAGCATCGCCGACGTCCAGGGCAGCCCGGATACACGGCACATCGCCATCGACAAGGTAGGCATCAAGGATATCCGCCACCCGGTGCGCGTGCGGGACCGCAGCGACGGCGAGCAGCACACCATCGCCACCTTCAACATGTACGTCCGCCTGCCGCACAATTTCAAGGGCACGCACATGTCGCGTTTCGTGGAGATCCTGCACCACCAGGAACGCGAAATCAGCGTCGCGTCTTTCAAGGACATGCTGCACGAAATGACGGCACTATTGCAGGCCGAATCCGGCCACATCGAAATGGCGTTCCCCTACTTCGTCACCAAATCCGCGCCGGTATCGGGCGTGAAAAGCCTGATGGATTACAACGTCACGCTGATTGGCGAAATCAGCGGCGGCAAGACCACCACGTCGATCAAGGTCGTCGTGCCCGTCACCAGCCTGTGCCCCTGCTCCAAGGAAATCTCCCAATACGGCGCCCACAACCAGCGCTCGCACGTCACCATCACCGCGCGCACCAAAGGGTTCGTGTGGATCGAGGAGATCATCGACATCGTCGAAAAAGAAGCCTCCTGCGAGCTTTTCGGCATCCTCAAGCGCCCCGACGAGAAATACGTCACCGAACACGCCTACGAAAACCCAAAGTTCGTCGAAGACATGGTGCGCGACGTCGCCGCCCGCCTGAATGCCGACGCGCGCATCACCGCGTATGTGGTGGAATCGGAGAATTTCGAATCCATTCATAATCATTCGGCGTATGCGATGATCGAGCGGGATAAAGACGGCGCAGGAGCGACCGCGTAACATCGTTGCCACTCTCCGCTGGCAGAGCAGCAGAGCATGAATACGAGCAATCACGGCTGGTCAATGCGGAATTCGACCGAATCTATTCTCTGACAAACCTGAAATAAACGAATTTCTGCTCTTTATCGGCCGGCGTGACGTGCAGCTCGGCACGCTCTTCCACCAATCGGAATGGCGCGCCGAGCGTATCCGAAAGTTTTTCGGCGTCATATTGCACGATGTCCAGACCACTGCACTGGGTCGGCCCGCCGATGGCGAATGCGGCGATGATGACGTGCCCGCCGGATTTTACGCTTTGCTTCAGCACTTCAACATATTTCCGGCGATCGTCCGCATCGGTGAGAAAATGAAACACCGCGCGGTCGTGCCATAGATCGTAACTGACGGGCGGCGCAAAGGCGGTGATGTCCGCTTCGATCCAGGTGACGTGGTGACTCGTCCCGCTCAAACGGGCCTGAGCGTAGGCCAACGCCTTGACCGACAGATCAAGGACTGACACGTTTCGATAGCCGATAGCCAACAGCCGGTCGACAAGCACCGACGCACCACCAGCGACATCGATGATCGCCGCATCTCGCGCTATACCCGCGTTCTGGATCAGCTCCAGCGACAATACCGGATCACGCTGATACCAGCTCACCTCGCTCGGTGATTTTTGTTCATACACTGTTTCCCAGTGTTTCTTTCTGTCCATTGTCATGGTCAAGCTCAGATTGCGTCGAATTCCTGGTGATCAAAATTCTAGTGCCCCTTTTCGCTCTGGCACGTTCCTTTGAGCGATGGGTTAGATTTTTTGCCGCTCTTTAGAGGTGTAGAAGTGGGCAAACAACACTAGCAATCCACCAAGCATGATAGCCATATCTGCCACATTAAATATTCCGGTTCTGATAACCCCAACACCAATATTCAAGAAATCGATGACCGCCCCTTCATTTATGATTCGGTCATATAGATTACTGGCCCCCCGCGTCAGAATAGTTGTCACTGTTTTCTGTAACCCCAAGAGAGAAGGCGGTGGGGCGGAAAGTGACGAGAGATGTCGAGGTATTCGGAAGATCTGAAGCAGTCTGTTTTGAGGAGGATGATGCCGCCGGAGAGCCGATCGGTGGCGGAGCTGTCGCGGGAGACGGGCATCACGGAGACGACGTTGTACAATTGGCGCAAGGTAGCCAGAGAAGCGGGGTCAGTGATGCCGGGTGGTGGTAAGCGTAAGGCCGATGACTGGGATTCAGCGGCCAAGTTTGCGGTGGTGCTGGAGACGGCCGGCCTGAATGAAGAGGGGCTGGCGGCGTACTGCCGGAGCAAGGGTTT
>JADDKJ010000034.1:0-36869 GCA_033717875.1 Gammaproteobacteria bacterium | reverse complement strand
GCGTGAGGTAGCCATCGGTAAAGCATGCCAGTTTTACAGCCCGCTTCAAACTGCTGAATACCGCAATCGTCGTAGCTTTCCGTCATGCTATGCCCCAATTTTTACCCACACGACTTCCTGAAGAGCCTTAAAAATTGACTCTTTCAGATAGCCGAAGTTTTCATTTGCAATATTAATGCGAATTAACAATATTAGAATGTTGGTAATGCTATCCCAGCATCCGCGCAAGGAGGCACCTTGCATTTTAAATGTGGAGATAAACCATGGAAAATATTTTGAGCTACTTCGATCTGGGTGAAGAGAATTCTTCATTTGTCCGTGTTGTTTGTTGGTAGTCGACCACTTAAAGCGGTTGGAAGGGGGGGGCACCCCCCCTTCCTTTTCGGGAGATTCGCATGGAAATACTTCGACAAAATTCATTGATAAAGTTTGATCGTCAGTTTCCTATCTATAATTTTTTCTTCCCTAATCAAGGAAAAGAACGCTCAAATAGCTCCTTAGTAGAGATATTGGAAGGAGCTCAAGGTCATGCCACTTCGCGAGCTTTGTATTTTCATGTTCCATTCTGTGACACGATCTGCAACTTCTGCCCTTTTACCCGAGGAAAGTATTCAAGCCGCGAAGTAATTGACCGGTATTTTGAATCGCTTATATCCGAAATAAGGCTGAAGTCAGAACTGATCGACATGAAGAAGATACCTATCGGCGCCATATTTTTCGGCGGAGGCACTCCAAGCCTGCTTTATCCTGAGCAGATCCTCCGTATTGGAGAGTTGATTAAAGAAACTTTTGACTTGTCCCAACTCAGAGAATACTCCTATGAGATAGAGGTGAAGAGCCTCACTCCAGAGCGAGCAGAGGCTATGCGCTCAATAGGAGTTACTCACCCTCGCTTTGGGTTGCAGACGTTCAATCCGAAGTGGCGAGATATGTTTGATCTCACAGCTTCGCTAGATAAAATTCAAACAGCGGTTGAGTTGCTTAAGAAAGTCTTTCCGTTCCAAACCTTTGACATTTTATATGGTATGAGCGGTCAGGATGAGGAAGAACTGATTGCAGATCTTCAGGCTGCTGTAGCGCTAGGGACTAGCAATATCGATATCTATCCTATTGACAACATCATAACGCAGGTAGGCCTCCATACAAAAATCAGCGCCGCAAACCTACCACCAACGTCTGCTATGCGAAAATTCGGTATGAACGTCCTTGTAGACCAGTTCATGCGGCACTCCGGTTTCATGCCGCATAATGGACACGGCTATGTTCGAGCGTCAGCAACAAACGAAATAGTTTGTAGTGCGTACTCATTTGTTTATCACGAGCATGTATATGGCTACCACGATTTTGATTTACTAGGCTTTGGTACCAATGCAGTCACCTCCACCAAAGGACACGTGATTACGAATACCCATAGTAAGAAGATGTATATGGAGCAGTTGGCGGAAGGACTATTTCCATGTGCGATTAGCCAGCATAATCTGGAGCTAGATTTCTCTCGTCCAATAATCTTACGCCTACCCTATCACGGTAGCATCGATAAAGATAAAGTGCATTGGGGGAAAGTCCATCCAGATGTCCTCAACAAACTTGAAACATTAAAACAAGATGGCCTAGTGACTGAAGACGCACATCATCTTTTTTTAACTAAACTTGGTTGGTATTGGTACGTGAACATGATGTATTACTTAATGCCGAAAGAAGATCAACAAATTATGAATGGGATGGTGGCTAATAACCTAAAGCACCGAGGGCGCAATTTTGTAAAGCGTGAATTACTTTATCCATTAGCTCAGGAGGCGACCATTAACTAAACACCGCTAGATAATAAATTTATTACTCCGTGGAAAGTAACTTTCGATGCTTTCCGCAAGCATCCTTATATTAACGGATTGATCCACTAGCTCCTGTAAAAAGGCACCATCTTACCCGTGTGCTATCAGGAGCGGTTGAATGAATTTTCGTATATATGGCGCACTCCCACGCAAACGTTTCGACTGAACGAACCCCGACAGAAGTCATGTCGCATGGGAATGCATCAGCGCCAGCGCCGCCCATTTGGAGCGCATCCGCGTTCCAGCCCCGGCGGCGAGGATAAGGAATCCCACGCCAAAAAGGTCATCCATGGCGTTGGATTGAATGTGACAAAGTAGGACTAAGTATAATGAGGATGTGGTTTATCTTATGAATAACTATGACAAGTACATGCATGGCGTTCACGATGCTGAACAAAAGCGTTTGGAGATTATGGCAAAAATGTTGGGGGGAGCTAATTTCCTCCCCCCAATAGTCAAGGACATGAGAATCATTGAATTTGGTTCAGGCACAGGTGCAATTCTCCGAGAAGTGGCCCAGATGGCCCCCAACGTTGAGGCTATAGGTATTGACCGAGAGGCTGCTCAAATATCTACTGCAAAACAGTTAGCTGCGGAACAAGGATTGACCAATATACGTTTTATAGAGTCAGACATTATGAACCTCGAATGGAAGGAGGCACTGTGTGATGCAGCTTATTGTCGCTATGTACTTGAGCATGTTCCAGACCCAATATTAGTAGTTAAAAAGATGTCTCAGACTATTCGGCCTGGCGGTTGGGTTTGCGCCTACGAATGGATCAATTCGGCAAGTACAATTTTCCCGGCATGTCCAACAGCAGCAAAGGTATGGAGTGGAATCTATCAGTACCAAAATTCCATTGGTGGATGTAGCGCTATTGCAGATCGATTGGCAGACATATTCATCAAGGCTGGCTTTAACGATCATGAAATTACGGCCCACCCTTGGGTATGTACAGCAAAAGATAAAGAGCGGTTGTCATGGTATGTGAGCGGCGCCATAGAGATTATTGACCAGACCAGTAAAGAGATTCTTCGTAAGAATTTTACTACACAGGATGCTATTAACAAAGCTAAAGAGGAGTATAACGCTGTGTTGGAGCATCCAGGAGCGCTTCTTGTTGAGGTCATGTGTCGTGCAATAGGTCGAGTTTGATTTGAAAAGGGTTTTCAATGAAACAAGGGAGAAAGTATTTGGTAGTGTCAGAAATTCTATGTGATCTGACACCCACCTTGAAAAAGGCGGGGTTACCGGGTTAGATGGTTGTGCGAGCAATCATACCAACCCAAGAGGGAGTAACCCCGTATGAACGTTGTAAATCAACCCATCGTAAAACACAAGCTTGGGCTGCTGAATCTGGCCCAAGAGCTGGGTAACGTGCCGCAAGTCTGCAAGGTTATGGGGGTATCGCGAGATACCTTCTATCGCTACCAGGAGGCGAGAGCCTGTGGTAGGCTCGATGCGCTGCCGCACAAACACCAGCATCGACCGAACCTGAAAATCGGGTCGAGGGGGCGGTGCTGGCCTACGCCCTTGAGCAGCTGGCCCGCGGCTAGGTGCGTGTGAGCAATGAGCTGCACAAGCGCGGCACCTTTGTGAGCGCCTCGGGTGTGCGCTTGATCTGGCTGCGTCATGGCCTGGCCAACTTCAAGCGACGACTGACGGCCTTACCTCGGATAGTGGACGCGCCAGCGCTCGAACTCCAGGTAAATCCGCCAATCGGCCACCGAGAGATCACGCGTTCGGCAAGTGCGTTTATCGTAACGGTGGCGGCAGCGGTGGCCACAGTGGGAACATACCGTCGTTTTTTTCGCCGCGTGAGGGTGATGATCCGTGCGTGGTGGTCACCAAAAACACCATCGAGTGTCGCATTGGCCACGAAGCCGGACATCGAAAATAGCTCGCGCACTGTGCGGGGATATTTCATGGATTATCCTGTCATGGAGATGAAGCATGTTTTGGGATAACTGGAAAATGGTAAGGCACTGGAATCATGGGGATGCGCGACTATGAAATCCCGGTTTTTCACCCACACGATTCCGCGTAGACCCGTTTTTTATTAATAAGGATATGGATAAGAAATGTCTGTGGTCTGGAGCTGTAATGAATGGGATCCATTGGAAGAGGTTATTGTAGGTAGGTTAGAGTCTGCAACATTCTCATCTTGGAATATAATTAATGGGCATACTGTGCTGCCAGGAGAGTGGGATGAAATCACTGCGGCCGTTGGAGGAGCTGGAGTGCCTTACCCCAAGCACATGGTGGAAGCGGCACAAAGAGAATTGGATGAGTTTATCCACATCCTTGTAATGGAAGGTGTTAGTGTACGCCGCCCTGATATCGTAGATTACAACCAACCCTATGCTACGCCCGATTGGGAGATGCCCCATGGTTTTTGTGCGGCTAATCCACGTGATCCATTTCTTGTGATCGCTGATCAGATAATTGAAACTCCGATGGCAGACCGTGGACGTTATTTTGAATCTTCAGCCTATCGTACTTTGTTTAAAGAGTACTTTCAAAAGGGTGCGCGCTGGAGTGCTGCGCCGAAGCCACAATTGCGTAATGAATTATACAAATCGGAACACCGTTTTCCCGAGCCAGGTGAACCCATGAGTTATGTGCTCACTGAGTCTGAGCCGGTATTCGATGCAGCCGATTTCGTGCGTTGCGGACGTGACATCTTTGTTCAAAAAAGTCATGTAACGAATGATTTTGGAATTTTTTGGTTACAGCGCCATTTGGGTGACGAATATCGTCTCCATATCATTGAAACACGCAACCCCAAGGCTATTCATATCGACACAACTTTTATGCCCTTGGCACCTGGAAAAGTACTTATTAGTCCTGACTATATTGATGTAACAAAACTACCTCCTATTCTTAAGAGTTGGGAAATCTTTGTGGCACCAGAGCCCTTTCCAATTAAAAATCCTGTCAAAGCAGTCAGTAAATGGATCGCCATGAATGTGCTCATGCTGGATGAAGAACGAGTGGTTGTAGAAAAATCCCAAGAGCCCATGATTAAAGCATTAAAAAAATGGGGCTTTAAACCTATTCCCATATCTTTTGAGAGTTATTATCCATTTTTAGGCGGCTTCCATTGTGCTACCTTGGATGTACGGCGACGAGGAGAGTTGCAATCTTATTTTTAGCCTCTTTTGAATTTCGAGTGGGTAATGGTTTATTTCAGGCGGCACATGCGACATGATCCCGCTTTCCTTTTGTTGTGAGAGAGCAACAATGCAGAACCAAATCTTTGAAGCCGCTCTTGGTATTGCCGACCCTTGGTACATCAAAGGCGTCGATTTCGATGCCGGACAGAAACGCCTGTCCATCCACATCGACTTCGTTGTCGGTAGCCGCTTCACCTATCCCGGCATTGAGGGCTCGCATCCTGTTCACGACACCCAGATCAAGCGCTACCGGCATTTGAACTTCTTTCAGCATGAGTGCCATCTCGAAGTCCGTGTGCCGCGTGTCAGACTGCCGGACGGCAGGGTTGCCCTGATCGAACCGGATTGGGCGGGTAAACTGTCCGGCTTTTACGCTGTTGTTCGAGGCGCTGGTGCTCATGCTGGCCCGGCAGATGTCTTTCGCCGCCGTCGCCAGAATCGTGGGCGAATCCTGGCATCGGGTGTATGCCATTTGCGCCAAGTATGTGGAGCTGGCCATGGGCGCGGCCGACTTGTCCGATGTCCGCGCCGTTGCCATTGACGAAACCACCTGCCAGCGCGGGCATGACTATCTGACCTTGGTTGCCGATGCTCAAGCGCGCAAGGTGGTGTTCGTTACCGAAGGGCGCGATGCCAAGACCGTCGAAGCGTTTGCTCAGTATCTGGCCGCCTAGGCTGACATCGCCAGCCAGATCAATTCTGCCAGTATCGACAGTCGCCCGCTTTCATCAAAGGCCTCACCGATCACCTGCCCGACGCCCGCATTACGTTCGACAAGTTCCATGTCATTGCCCATGCCTCGGCCGCCGTCGACAAGATGCGCCCGTACCGAGCAAAAAACTGATCCGGCGCTGAAGGGACTGCGCTGGGCGCTGCTCAAGGACAGAAGCAAGCTATCGGCCAGTCAGTTCGCCGACCTGGATGCGCTGATCGCTCATGTCACCACCAAGCGCACTGCCAAAGCCTGGCTGTACCGCGAGCAGTTGCGCGAGATTCTCGACCGTAAACAAATCAATGTCGTTTCCACCTTGCTTTGGCAATGGTGTACCAATGTGATGCGTTCCAAGGTCGAACCGATGAAAGAGGTCGCCCGGATGATTCGCGCTCATTTCGAAGGCGTCGTGGCTTGGGCGCAGACCCGGCAAACGAATGGTTTCCTCGAAGCGCTCAGCGGTCTTTTTCAGGCGGCCAAGCGCCGTGCGCGTGGTTACACCAACATTAAGACAATGCGCACGGTGATCTTCCTCATCGCTGGCAAACTCGATTTCCAGAGATTTAACCCTCATGCTGCGTGACCCACTCGCTTTTCAAAAGAGTCCTATTTCATCTTGCTTTCAAGCGCCCGGATGTCTTTGACTTCCTCCGCGGAGTAGATTTCATCCAGCGCTATCGACGAATTTCTATGTGGCATCAGCAGTAGTTCGGCCATGTCCCGGATGCGTTTTTCCGCCAGATTTGCGTTGCCGGTGGCGATCTTGTCGAGTGTTGCGGCATAGTTGTAGCCGGCCTGTGCGAACACCATGTCGACAAATTTTTTCCGTTTTTCGGGTGGCAGATTGGCGGGAGGCATTTCCAGATGTTCCTGCTCTTCCACGGCATGATAGGCTGTGGCGAGTTTTTGCAGCGTGGTCTCATCATCAAGAGGAGCGGCGGTCGTTGGGCGTTGACCTTCACAGGCGGAGATGCCGGCGGCGAGGAGCGCGGTGAGCGCGTATAGGCTGAGTTTTTCAAGCGATGCCATATTACAACTGTCCTCCTTTCTCGCGCCTTGCCTGGTTGAGGAGATTCGCGGCGTCGGTGTGGTCTTCCTTGAGGGCCAGCATGAGCGCCGTCATGCCTTCCTGGTTTTTGATGTCGATGTCGGCGCCCTTGGCGAGCAGCAGCTTGACGACCTCGGTATGTCCGTCATAGGCCGCCCAGTGCAGCGCGGTGCCGCCGCTGTTTTCCTGAGCGTTGATGTTCGCCCCGCGGTTGAGCAGCGCGACCACGATGTCTTTGTGTCCCTTTTGCGCCGCGCGTATCAGCGGTGTCCAGCCCATATTGTCCTTGATGTCCACTTGAGCGCCGTGGGCGAGCAGCAGGTCCGTGATTTCCTTGTTGCCCAGCCGCGCCGCGTGCATCAGCGCGGTCCAGTCATAGCGGTTTTTCGCGTTGACATCCGCGCCCTGGTCAAGCATCCGCTTGACCGCCGTTGTGTCGCCACCGACGATTTTTTGCATCAAGGGCGTATTCTTGTCGCCTCCGGCCAGGAAAAGAACGGCCAGTGCGGCGACCATGAGCGTGACGATGGCAAGGATTCTGCGGCGGACCATTATTTTCTCTTGGATGAGGGGATCATTGGGAAGTTCAAGGCGCCTTTAATTCTAGCAGATGGGATGGACGAACAATTTCGCTTGTGAAAAAATCGTGCTTTTCTCCCCAAGAGAAGTGACATGCGAAATTTCACCTGTCCGCGCTGCAACGAACGCACCATTTCCCTCCAGGACAAATTCCGCGCCGGCTGGTGGCAATCGGTCCATTGCAGCCACTGTGGCGCCCGGCTGTCGGCGCTGCCGCTGGCGGTCATGCTGGTGCATTTCATATACGTCTGGATCGCGGCATGGATCGCGAGCATTTATGTGTATCAGGTCGACCCGGTCTATTATGCCGTGGCTGTGGCGACGTGGGCGGTGATCGAATCCATCAATGTCATATTCATGCCCTTGGCGATCCTGAAGTCGCTCCCGCAAAAGTAGCGGCCGATGGCGCGCATTCTCGGCGTAGGCATCGCCACGCTCGACATCATCAATACCGTCGACGGTTACCCGCCCGAAGACGGCGAGGTGCGCGCCTTGAGCCAGCGTATCTGCCGTGGCGGCAATGCCAGCAACACGCTCGTTGTGTTGAGCCAGTTGGGCCATGAGTGCGCATGGGGCGGGGTGTGGGCGGACGAGCCGGATGCCAGGCATATCCTCGATGACCTTGCCCGCCACCACATCGATGCCAGCGCCTGCGTGCGCCGGCCGCAGGGCAAAGTGCCGACCTCGTATATCGTGCTGAATCAGCGCAACGGCTCGCGCACCATCGTCCATTACCGCGACCTTCCCGAATTCGGATTTGCCGATTTCAGCCGGATCGATCTTTCGCCCCTCGGTTGGCTGCACTTCGAAGGCCGCGCCGTCGATGACACGCGCCGCATGCTGGAGCGTGCGCGCGCCGAGGCGCCAAGCGTACCGCGTTCGGTCGAGGTCGAAAAACCCCGCCCCGACATCGAGCAATTATTTCCACTCGCCGATGTATTGCTGTTCTCGCGCCACTACGCCCGCGCTCGCGGCTTTGCCGATGCCATAGCCCTGTTGCATCACGCCGCCGCCCTGGCGCCCGAGGCCGATCTGGTCTGCGCCTGGGGCGAGGAGGGAGCGTATGGCCTGGACCGCGACGGAAATATCCATCATAGCCCCGCCTTCCCGCCGCCAAGGGTGGTGGACACGATTGGGGCGGGCGACACCTTCAACGCCGGTATCATCCATGCCCGCCTGAGCGGCCTTGCCTGGCCGGAGGCGCTGCGCTATGGCTGTGGGCTGGCGGGGGAGAAATGCGGGAGGGTGGGGCTGGATTTATGACCTTTCCCTACTGCCCAAATCAAACTCCGCCACCACCGGCACATGGTCGGAAGGCCGTTCCAGCTTGCGCGGCGCCTTGTCGACACGGCAGGAGGTGCACGCCTCGCACAACGCGGAGCTGGCGAAGATGTGGTCGATGCGCAAGCCCATGTTGCGGCGGAAGGCGGCCATGCGGTAGTCCCACCAGGTGAATTGATTGGGCTCCTGGTCGAACAGGCGGAAGGTGTCGCACAATCCGGCATCGAGCAGATGGCGCAAGGCCGTGCGCTCGGGTTCGGAGAATAGCACCGCGCCTTCCCACAACTTGGGGTCGTGCACGTCGCGGTCTTCTGGGGCGATGTTGAAGTCCCCCAGCAGCACCAGGCGCGGATGCGCGGTGAGCTGTTGCCGCACATAGGCGGTGAGTTTGTCCAGCCAGCCGAGTTTGTAGGCATATTTGTCCGATCCGACGCTTTCGCCATTCGGCACATAGACGTTGAGCACGCGCACATCGCCATAGGTGGCGAACAGCACGCGGCGCTGGTGATCGTCCAGATCGGGGACATCCTTGACCACATCCCGCGCTTCGGCACGACTGAGGATCGCCACACCGTTGTAGGTCTTTTGCCCGGAATAGACCACCTTGTAACCAGCAGCCCCGATCTCGGTGGCGGGAAAGTTCTGGTCCTCCAGCTTGGTCTCCTGCAGCGCGAGAATATCCGGCTGTTCGACGGCAAGCCAGTCCAGCACTTGCGGCAGGCGCACGCGCAGGGAGTTGACGTTCCAGGTGGCGATTTTCATCTAAGAGCCCCAACCTTACGGAAACACGGCGATGTGTCCCAGCAGTGTGGAATATCTGCGTTTGAAGTCTTCCTTGTTCTGCTCTCCCGCTTGCGAGTAATAGGCAACGAACAGGCTGTTGGCATCGGCGTTTTTCCCTTGCTGCGCATCCCCGCTGCGCGCCAGAGGGCGCATGATGACGGTACGTCCTCGCTCGAATACCGGCTCGCCGTCGAAGGGGGTTTTTCTGGCAGAGGCGTGGAGCCAGTCTTTTCTGAACGCTTCATTCAAGTCTTCCGGCGGGCGCAGCACTTTCGATAAAGCGAGCGTGTTTTCCGAGTTGATCGACTCGCGCAATCCGGCGGCGGCGATGCGCAGCCCAAGCCTGCCGGCCTCGTTGTTGAAGGAAAATCCGATCGACAGTAACGACTTGGGTGTGATCGCCAGACATTCGGGGCCACACGCCAGCGCGAACTGGTCCGACTTCAGAGACACCGATGCGCCGCTGTATTCCAGCGCGAGGGAGCGCAACGGGTCTGGCATCTGTTCCTTGAGGCTGAGGAAGGTTTGCCATTCCGTGACCGTGCCGTGATAGCTGACGTAGAGAAAATCGGTCAATGCCTTCATGTCTCTGTCAAAGTCAGAGGCCATCTCCACGGACGGCATCGCCATCATCGTTACCATGCCTTCGGGCGTGGGCGTGCTATAGGCGATGAATTGCCTGTTCAGGAACGGGATGTTCCAAATCTGCGCCCGCCATGCGCGCCCATATCGGTCACGCAAAATCCGGCTGTCCGCCGCGCTGCCCAGCGATTTCACGCGCCGCGTCTCGGAGCCGATTTGCCGCTGCACCGGCATCGCCTTCAACAGCAGATCCATGAACTGCTTCGAATCGCTCAGCAATTCATTCAGGGTGATGTTGTCCGGTTTGCGCAGGCGCAGCAGCAAAAAATCTCCGAACTTGGTTCCGTCCAGCACCCCGTTTGCGCCCAGATCGCTGCTCTGGGGCGACTGGTTTCTGATGAACGTCCAGTCGCCATCGGCGCCTTTGCCGATGACGGCCGGGTGAGATACATTCAGCGTCGTGGCTAGCAGTTTCCTCGAACCCGCGCCCTGGGGAAAAAGCTCTTCGCGATTGCGCACCAGCAACGCCGCAAGCTGGCCGTCGTGGAATTTTTCCAGCCTGGGCAGCAACTTCTCTTTCAGCTCGGCGGCCGACAGCGGCAAATCAATCTTCAGATCGATCTCGTCGGTATCCAGGAAGTCCATATTGGGCAGCCGGTAGGTGGCTCGCCACTTGAGGGCCGCCAGGTTGGCTGGCGCTTTCAGGACTTCGTTGACCGGCAGGGCATAGTTCAGGTTTTCGTTCGGCGATTTCGCAACCACGATGCCAGCCACCTTGCCATCCTTGTCGAGCAGGGGACCGCCGCTATTGCCCGGCGAAGCGGCGGCGGAAAAGCGTATCCAGCTCCACTCGCCGTTGCGGTCTTCCGGCGTGTCGGAGGTGTAGTTTCCGTCGCGGATGACGATACCCTGCCCCAGCGCGTTACCCACGGCAAAAACCGTTTCGTTGATTTTCACCGCTTCCGATGTGGCGAGAAATGCGCCGGGCGTCGCGCTCTTCAAGGTGAATACGACGAAATCGCGCGCGTAGGAGTATTTGACTATCCGGTCTATCTCATACACCACACCCTTGGCGTCGCGAATTTTGGGTATGCCGTGCATCTGCCGCTTTTCCAGACCGAGCACATGGGCGGCCGTCATCACCAGGCCATTAGGCACGGCAAAGGCTGTGCCGATGGGAATGAATTTGTCCTTGCGATAGGCGTAGGGCAGCAAATCGAAGTTGATGGGCTGGTCGTAAGTGATGCCCGTCTCGTCCGGCTTGGGGACGATGACCTCGAAGGTCGCCTCCTTGATGAGAGCGACCTGCTCCGGCGCGAGCGCCGCCGCCGTGGCCAGCGACGGGCCGGCGCACAAGGCCAGAATGACCGCGAGTCTTCTGGTCCATTCCGCGGAATGGCGCTTATAAGCGATGCTGGAAAACATAACCTTTACCCATCGAATCATTATCAGTACCTTACTCCGCCGTGATCCCGCTATGCCGCAACAAGGCGTCGATCTGCGGCTCCCGGCCGCGGAATTCGACGAACAGCTCCATGGGATCGCGCGAACCGCCCTGTTCGAGAATGGCGGAGAGGAATTTGATACCGGTGGCGCGGTCGAAGATGCCGTTTTCCTCGAATCTGGAAAAGGCGTCGGACGAGAGCACTTCGGCCCATTTGTAGCTGTAGTAGCCCGCCGCATAGCCGCCGGCGAAGATATGGCCGAAGCTGTGCGGGAAGCGGTTGAAGGATGGCGGCCGGATCACCGCCACCTGCCGGCGCACCTCGTCGAGGATCTCGTAGATGCGTCCGCCTCTGGACGGATCGTATTCCAGGTGCAGGCGGAAGTCGAAGATGGAAAATTCGATCTGCCGCACCATCTGCATGCCGGACTGGAAGTTCTTCGCTGCGATCATTTTTTCGAACATGGCCTGCGGCAGCGGCGCGCCGGTCTGGTAATGACCGGCGATCAAATCCAGTGCCTCACGCTCCCAGCACCAGTTTTCCATGAACTGGCTGGGCAGCTCCACCGCGTCCCACGGCACACCGCTGATGCCGGCCACCGAGGGATAATCGACGCGGGTAAGCATGTGGTGCAGGCCGTGGCCGAATTCGTGGAACAGGGTAAGCACCTCGTCATGGGTGAACAGCGCGGGATCGCTGCCGATCGGCGGCGAGAAATTGCAGGTGAGATAGGCCACCGGAATCTGCACACCCTGCGCCATGCGCCGGCGCGTCATGCACTCGTCCATCCACGCCCCGCCGCGCTTGTGCGGACGCGCGTAGAGGTCGAGATAAAACTGGCCGCGCACCTCGCCTTGCGCATCGCGAATCTCGAAAAAACGCACATTGGGATGCCAGGTCTCGACGCCTTCGACTTCGCGGATATCCAGGCCATAGAGTCGCTGTACCACGGCAAACATGCCCGCCAGCGCACGGTCTTCCGGGAAATAAGGCTTGAGTTCTTCCTGCGAGATGGCGTACTTGTGCTGGCGCAGCTTCTCCGAGTAATAGGGGATATCCCACGCCTCCAGTTCGCTCATGCCGTGCTGGTCACGGGCGAAGGCGCGCACCTCGTCCAGATCGCGGCGCGCGATGGGCAGCGAGCGCTTTGCCAGATCATGCAGAAAATCCAGCACCTGCGAGGCGGAGGCCGCCATCTTGGTGGCGAGCGAACGCCCCGCATAATTGGCGAAACCGAGCAACCGCGCCGCCTCGTGGCGCAATCGCAGAATGTTTTCCATCACCGGAGTGTTGTCCCACCTTCCGGCGTGCGGCCCGGAATCGGAGGCGCGCGTCACATAGGCCTCGTACATCTCGCGGCGCAGTTCGCGGTTGTCGGCATAAGTAATCACCGGGAAATACGACGGGAACTCCAGCGTGAACAGCCAACCCGCTTGCCCTTCGCGCTCGGCGGTCTGGCGCGCCATCGCCTTGGCCGAATCGGGCAGCCCGGACAACAGCGTCTCGTCTTCGACCGCCTTCTTCCAGGCATTCGTGGCGTCGAGCAGATTCTCCTCGAACTTGCTGGACAACGCCGACAGCTCCTGCATGATCGTCTTGTAGCGTTCCTTGCGCTCGGCGCTGAGGGCAATGCCGGAAAGGCGGAAATCGCGCAGCGCGTTGTCGATGATCTTCTTCTGCGCGGTATCGAGACGGCCATACTCCGGCCCCTCGGCGATGGATTGGTAGGCGCGGTACAGCGCCTCGTTCTGCCCCATCTCGGTGGAATACTCGCTGAGCTTGGGCAGGCAGGCATTGTACGCCGCGCGCAACGCCTCGGAGTTGACCACCGAATTCATGTGACCGACCGGCGACCACACGCGCCCCAGCCGATCGCCCATCTCCTCCAGCGGCTGCACCAGCGTGTCCCAGGTATAAGGCCCGCCCGCCGCCAGCAACGCCTCCACCCGCGCACGACTTTCCGCCAGCACCTGATCGATGGCAGGCTCGACATGCTCGGGACGGATATGGGCAAAGCGCGGCAGGATAGTCGTTTCCAGGAGGGGGTTGTTCGGGGTCATGGCGAATTCACTTTGATTGAACGGAAGAAGTGCTACTGTCAAGCAAGTCAGCACGCTTGGCGGGTTACACGAAAACCGCTAACTCGCCCTACTTTTATCTACAATATCACGCCCCCAGCAACCTGCCCTCATCGCTGTAGAAATGCAGGGCTGGCACCGGCTGAGCCGAAACAGTGACAGTTTCCAGCACCCGCTCATCGCCATCCAGAACGGACACCGTGCCGTCGGTGGGATTGGAGACAAAGGTGCGCGTGAATACGCCGTTCTGCTCCAGAAACGCGATAGGGCGCCGTCCGCAATCTGCCATGCCGACGGTGACTTCCTTGCTCAACCGCAGCGTCGGCAGCGCGGCGCTGTCGAACACCAGCAGCGTGTTCATTTTCAGGTTGGCTTTCTGCATTTTGTTGCCGGTGGAAGCGGTGGTCAGATAGAGCTTTTTGCCATCGGCGGAGAAGCGATAGACGCTGGGATAGACATCGATCAGATCCGTCGTTTCGGACACGGCCTTGGTCACCACGTCGAGTACGGTGATCTTGCCGATGACATGGCTCTCATCGCTCTTCCTGTCCGCGCCCTTGCAGACGATGAAGCGTCCGTCCGGGCTGAGCAGCGCATTGGTGCTGGTGCCGACGTAGATGGAATCTTCCACGGCATGGGTCAGCGGATCGATCACCGCGATGGTGCCGTAGCCGTTGTTCATGTTGTAGACCTTGCCGGTCAGCGGCGAGTAGACCATACCGTGCGGCGCGGCGTTGTTCGGCACGCCGCTTGTTCCGTCTTTTTCCCGCGCCGGCTCGCACAGATTGATGATGGCGATCACCTTGAGATAGCTCGCGGCATCGGCTGGATCGTTGCCGACCACGGAGATCGTGCCGTCCATCAGATTGCTGATGAAGGCGCGCCGCGGCACGGCGGGTGCGGCGGGAGAAGGGAAGGTGAATGTCGTCACATGATGACCACGCCCCACACAAAGCGTTTTCAGAACTTTGACGGGCGTTCCCTGGCTATCCATCTGGATCACCGTGACCGACGAACCTTGTTCGCCGCAATTGAGCGGATCGGCGCCGGTGATCTTGTCACCGTCGTTACCCAACCAGAGCTGTGCCTGTTCGGCATCGCGGTACATGTGGTCGGGACGGGCATCGATCGGAAAAGCGTCTTGCGACCGGATTTCCTTGCTCACCGGATCGAGCAATACCACTCTGTCGTCATGAGCGGTATTGAGGAAAATGCAGCGCGGATCAGGTGTATTTTCCGTTTGAACACGCAGTGTTTTGACGACGGTGCTTCCCGTCGCGCCATCGTGCCGGATCACCGGCACCGCGCCGTTTTGTTCATCGCCGGCATAGCACACCAACGACCAGCTAAGCGGAGAAAATGTTGCGCTCATATTGATCCTTTCCAACTTTATAATTCTGTTTTTTGAATGCGGGACGTACCCAGCGGGCACGACGGCTTATTGTCCGGGCATATCCACTGCCGGGCTGTTGCGCTCGGTCCATTCCTTGCCTTTTCTTTCCAGGAATTCCGCCTCGTCCTTGGGCAGCGGGCCGCGCGCCAGGGCATTCTCCCACTCCCACAGCGCGCTGCGGGCCTTGCGTGCGTAGGGATCCTCCGGCGGCACCAGATGCAAGTAAGTACGCATCGCCCCCAGCGCGCCGGGCAGATCGCCCTGTTGCTCCAGGGTCACCGCCAGGCCCCAATAGGCATTGGCCTGATAGGGGCGCAGATTGGTGGCGGTGCTGAAGAAGCCCTCCGCCTCCTTGTAACGCTTCAGTCCCAGCAAGGCGTATCCCATGTTGACATGGGCGTCGACCAGATTCGGTGAAAGCTGCAAGACGCGGTGCAAGGCCGTCGCGGCGTGTTCATACTGCCTGGCGTGCAGCATCACCACCGCCTGCTCGAAACGGCGCTTGATCTCGGCCATACGCGTCTGCTTGGCGTGCCCTTGCGGATCCTTTTGCGGATCGGCCATCACCTCGGGCGCGGGCGGGGGAGGGACGAACGCGGGATTGCGCGCCACCCCGACGATAAGCGCGATCATACCCAACACCAGCAACAGCGAGATAATCGACGTTGCGGCTTCGACCGGTCCGCGATCGACGGCGGCGCCTATAGACATCGTCATATCACACCCTTGTGCGCGGCTTCGCTGTAAAACGGCGTGCCGAAATAGGTGAAGAAAGCGAATACGAACACCGCGATGATCAACACCGCCCCGGCGCGCAGCGGCACACGGTAGGTGAAGCGGGCATGCAGACCCATGCCCAGCAGCAGCCAGTTGAGAAAGGATGAGGTTTCCAGCGCATCCCATGACCAGTAGCGCCCCCAGGCGTCTTGCGCCCACACCGCGCCCGCCACCAGCATCAGGCTGTGAAAAATGAACGCCAGCAGCATGAAACGCCACGCCAGACCGTCCAGCACCTCGTTCGCGGGCACGTGGCGGAACCATGGCGCAAAGCGCTCGCTATGCCGCAGCAGGATCACCCCGGCCAAGCCCGTGCCGACCAGGCACAGCGAGAGAAAGATCTTGCCCAGACCGACATGCGCCCACAACCAGTCATTATGGTAGGTGGGCGGCAGCGGCGTATCGACGGGCTGCAATGTCAACACCCATATTCCCAGCACCCAGATCAGCGGCAAGGCCACCACCGCGCTGGCGCGCATCGCCGGCACGCGCCAATAGGCAATGGCGAATATCAGCCCCAGGCTGAACAACTGGCTCATCAACAGCTCGAAGAGATTGACGAAGGGGCCGTGCCCGATGCGCACCCAGCGTTCGGCCAGGGCGATTGTAATCAGCGCCACGCCGCTGACCACCAGCGTGAGCACCAGCTTTTCATGACCGTGCCAGGCACGCCCTTTTTCACTTGCGGCATAAGAGTCATACGCCGCCATCGCGCCGACGGCGCGGTGAGGCATCCTCATCACGCCCGCAATGGCAACGATGGTCGCCAGACCATAAGCAGCAAGTCCGGCCCAAAGCCAGGGCAATTCCGTGGCCCGGCCGATGATATCGCCGATAGTGTTCATGGCATTCTCCCACTCGACGCCACAGGGGTATCGGTCACGGAAGACTCATGAGTCCTCTGCATGCGCACCCCGAATTTGCGCCAGAAATGTGCGCCCAGTCCCATGATCGACACCACCGCCGCGATAAACAGCCAGCGCAGGGTGGGATCATAAAACACCTTGTAACCCATCCAGCTCGTCAGGCGCTCGTAGCGCAGACTGCCGCCCTCCAGCCGCACCGATTGCCCCGGCAGGAGTTCGACCCGCCGCTCTCCCGCATTCACCACCAATACGCCGCTGGCCTTCTTGCCATCGAGCAGCCAGGCGGCGTCCTGGCGCAGACCTGTATCGAGCCGCAACCAGAATCTGAGCGGCTTGCCGCCCGGTGGCGTCCAGGTACTGTCCTGCTTGTAATCGAACAGCGGGTAGGAAGGCATGTGAATCGTGCCCGTCATCGACTCGCCCTGATCAGGCGTCCAGGTCAGCACCGGCGCGAAACCCTTGTTGTAGGTCGTATAAAAGCGATAGCCTTCCAGCACCAATGGGCGATCATCGCCCACCACCCTGGACATTACCCCGCCACGCCCGTCGGGGATCAATACCTGACTGTGGGTCAATCCGCGCACCAAGCCGGCATTATACTCCACTGTATAGTTCCCCTGGATGAACGCCACCTTGCTCAGACCCTCGCCGTGGAACGGACCTTTCTTCACCTCGGTCAATTCGCCGGGAGAAAAAGCGCTGCCTTCGGTGATCTCCAATTGCGCGTCGAGATGAGTGAGCCGGCCGATGCCCGCCAGCACGATGATGGCGAACAGGCCCAGATGAAATACCAGCAGCCCCGGACGGCGGTTGATGCGCGGGTTGGTGGCGATGGCGCAGAACAGATTGATGGCCAGCAGGGCGAGTGGCACGACCAGCACCCAGACCGGAGTGCCCGCCGGATTATCGTAACTCAGCGCCGCGCCCACCCCCAGCAGCACCATGCCCACCAGTGCCAGGCGGATGGAACCCAAGGCGCGGAGAAACTTTTTCATGGCAAGTTACTGCACGTCTCACCACCGCTGCCGTTCATCCAGCTAATGCCGCGAATACCATTGCCCGGCACACCCACCGATCCGCAGTTTTGCGGCATCCACTCGCCGCTGCGCCGGAAATTCGCCACTTTCAGCACCGAACCATTGTAGTAAGGCCCGTTGTAGTAGCGAGCGGTGGTGTTGTTGCGCACCTGGGTGCTCGTCGGCAGTCCGCCCTCCAGGCCGACATCATTGAGGTTGACCAGGAAGTTCTTGTTCTTCCAGCCATGCGGCACGGCGATGTGGCAATAAGTGCAACGGAAATTCGTCACCACCTGGGCATGACCGGTATGCAGGTTGACCCTTTGCGCGGCCAGACAGCCGAACCCCGAACCGTCGTTGGGATTGCGCGCGAAACCGCTCTTGAGTGTCTGGTTGTCGGCAATCGGACCCTGCGGGAATTTCTTGCCGTAGTAGTCGTAGTTGTGACACTTGAAACAGATGTCGTTGACGCGGTTCTCGCCGGTATTGTCGTCCCACCCGCCCTTCAACAGGAAGTCGCTGCTCGAACCGTGCGGCCCCCAGACATTGCCTTGCTCCCCGCCATCCGGAACCGCCGTGCCAGGCCCGGTGGTCGAACCATGGCAGTCGGTGCAGTACATGGTCTGTATGCCCACACCGGCATTGAACGGCTCGCGCCAGATGTTCGGACTGTCCACCTGGCGTACATCGATGGTACGCCCCGTATCCTTTATCACCGGGTGCCAGGAGCGATGGTTGTCGGTCTGGAAGTCGACGGTATATCCCATCCCCGGCGCCACACCCTTGAACGCGCCGCTGGGGGTGGGGGCGGTGCCTTCACCCTTATGGTCGTCGGGGGACTGGTATTCCATGCCCATATTGGTGTACTGGTACATCGCATTCGTTCCCGGCGGAGTGCCGCCGGGGTAATAACCGAGCATGGGGGGCTTGTCGAAGCCATAATTGGAATGGCACTTCATGCAGACCTGGTATTCGCGCGTCACATACGGCGCGCTCACATCGGTGGGGCCACCCACACCTGGATCGCCGCGCTTCAAATCGAAAACCGTCGGCTCGCTGCCGAACTCGGTACTCGGCCAGCCGCGCGGTTCCACGCCGGTGATGCCGCGCAGCACGCCCGAGGCGATATTGGTGTGATGCCGCTCCGGGTTGTTGGCGATCTGCGCCGCAGTGTGGTTGTGCGTTCCTTCGGTGTCCGGTATCGACGTATCGGCATTGAACAAGCGGTTCTTCGTCACGCGATGCGGATTGTGGCAGTCCGTGCACTCGGCATGGCGATTCTGCAAGCCGCCCGCCTCGCCCAGGCGGTTGACCCTGGAGGCCTTGCCGAGATTGGCGGGCGACTCGACGAAATCCTTGCCGCTCTGCGGACCGTTGGCCTGGTCCGGCGTGGCCGATCCGATATCATGCCGCTCACGGCCCGCCGGCTGCTCCATGTTGGTGATCGGCATGTGCCGCCAGCCGGGCGTGGTGAAATCGGTCTTGATGTCCGGCACCTCGAAACCGGGCTTGAGTCCTTGCCCTTGCAAGACATTGCCGTCGGTCGAATGGCAGGCATAACAGACCTCCTCGATGGCCGGCCTGCCGCCCTGCTTGAATTTGGCGCCATCGGCGGTCGTCATGGTCGGGCCATCGGTGCCCTCGCGCAGCAGGCGGCGCGACCCCTGCACCGTATGCGGATCATGACAGTTCAGGCACGCCGCCTGCCACACCGGCAAATCCCTGGGAAATTCGCGCAGCTTGGCCGAAGCTTCGGCATAACGCTCGTTGGCCACCGCCGGATGGGCATGCGCCGAACCGACCCAGCCCGCCTTGTCATGGCAGCCCAGGCAAATGAGATCGCTCTTCTCGTTGAACACCTTGTCGGTGGGCGGCTGCTGCTGGAAGCGGTTGACACGCAGGAACTTGATGTTGTCGCCCGACGTGTCACGCAGGTGAGGGTCGTGGCAACTCACGCATTCGACCTTGTTGTCCTCGAGCGGCAGCGTCGGCTTCACGCCCGGCGTGCGGGTGGCGAGATGTCCCACCCTCGCCGGATCGTACAATTCGCCATCGCGGTGCGCCTGGGCGCTGTCGAAGGTGAAGGAAATCGGATGATCGTTGCTCAGGTCGGTGCCGAGGCGGCGGGTGAAGCCGGTGTGCTGGCCGCGCCCTTCGGGGATCTTGCCATCCGGTCTGACGCCGGGGCCGGTGAAGTCGATGACAGGCCTTTCGACGCGATTGAGCACATTGACCGAGCCCAGGGCGAGCGTGCCGTCATGGCACGACAAACAGAGCTTGGACTTGCCGGTCGGCTGGCCGAGATCCGTGGCCTCGATCGAGGTCGAAGAATAGGGAATATAGGTTGCGCCCGACAGCTTGCGGTTCCAGATCGGTGTTCTTGGCTCGTTGGTCGCGCCGTGAGGGGTATGACAAAAGGCGCAGATCTGTGACTCGTTCACCGCATAAGCCTCGCGTGTCACTTCGCCGGACAACACAGGGAGAATGGTGGATGAGAAGTTGTGCTTGGTGTTGCGGATATCGGCCACGCGCTCGGCCTGAACGCTCACCGCGCCCAGCAGCAACGCACCCGCGCATAACAGCATGACGGCTATCGCACGCGACTTGATCACGCCCCCTCCCCCTCGGCCCGGATTATTCATGAACCAGCTACTGCGAGTCCGTAAGACCATGAACCTGCCGCGTTGCGCTCGAAAAATGTGCTCGACGTACTGTCAAGTACGCCTGCGCGCATTTTTCTTCGCGCGCCTTGCATCTTCATGGTCTTAAGGCCTCTCGTCACGCTGCTCAGGAATAATCCGGGCCAGATATTCAAAGATCACCACGCGGCCGTTGAACATATCGGCCACATAGACCCGCCCACGCCCATCGCTCCACACCCCGGCTGGCAAGTAAAACTCGCCGATCCCGCTGCCCCCGCCGCCGATCGGCAACAACAACTCACCCTCGGCGTTAAATACTAACAAATGATCGTAATAGGATTCCACCACATAGACGTTGCCAGCCCGGTCGACCGCCACACCCTTCGGGCGGGTCAGATCCCCGACGAACAGGCCGCGCCGGCCAAACGCCCGCAACGCCTTGCCATCCGGCGCCAACACCTGGATACGCGCATTCAATGTGTCCGACACATACAACCGGCCATCGGCAAAGGCCAGATGCGTTGGAGAATTGAATTCCCCCGGCGCCTCGCTACGCTCTCCCTTGCCAAACGTGTCGATGAGATTGCCCGCATCGTCAAACACCTTGATCTGGTGCGCATGGGCATCGGCCACATAAACTCTGCCTTGCGCCGGGTCGCGTGCCAAGCCTGTCGGATGCTTCAACACCCCCTTGCCGAAACTGCCCACCGGCACGCCATCGCGGTTCAGGCGCGCCACCAGACCGAGGGAAGCATCCGCCACCAGAACTTCACCGTTCGCTCCGAGCGCGATGCCTATCGGCGCTTCGAAGCGGGCATGCTCCAGCGCCTTGTCCCACACCAGCAGCTTGCCGGACTTCTCGTCGAACACATACACCGCCTGGCGGCTGACATCGGTGATATGGATCCTGCCGTCTTCGCCCACCACTCCGGCCTGCGGACGCTGCAATATCACCGCCTGAGGCTGCTCGGAAAACAGCCCCACCAGCCACTTCAGCGCCTTCACCGCGGTATCGCCCAGCCCGCCGCCGCCCTCGGCACGGATATTCTCTTCTCCCGTCAACTCACCCACATAGCGATAACGGGGAATCTCCGGCGCGGGCGGCCATACGACCGGCTGCTTGGTTTCCACCTCATACCGCAACACGGTCTGCGTCTGGGCGCAGCCGGCCAAAAGCGCGGCTGCCAGCAATAGTAGAACAAACCTCATTATCGACTTTCGGTCCCGGACGCCACGCGCATAATCTGGACACGCCCATTCAGGCTGTCGGCGACATACAGCAAGCCATCGTCAATCCACAAGTCGGAGATATGCCTGAACTGCCCCAGCTCACCCCCTGGATGCCCGGCGCGCCCCACCAATCGTCCCCGCTCATACACCTTGATGGCATGATCGCTGAAATCGCTGACGAAGACGCGATTCTCGGCATCGACGGCGATGGCGGTGGGAAAAACAATGCCTTCCTGGGGCAGGGAATAACCATACTGACCATCCCCGCCAAGCACCTGAACATGTTCGCCCACGCGCGCCGTCACATAAAATCCATCCGGTCCCTGCGCCATGGCGGTGATATTGAGAAACTGTCCGGGATCGGCGCCGCGTCCGCCCATCGACGCGACCAATTTTCCGGCGCTATCGAATACCAGGATATGATCGTAAAACGCATCCGCGACAAATACGCGGCCGCTCGGCTCATCCACCAGCACCGCCACCGGCCGTGCCATATTGAGCCGATTGCTGTAAATACGCACCAGCCGCCCCTTCCGGTCATACTGCAACACCCGCGCACCATAGGTATCCGCGATGTAAAGCGATTGATCCGAAGAGACATGAAGATCCGCCGTATCGCCGGTGATCACACCGTGCAGATCCAGCATCACCGACAGCTTTTTCATGGCGAGATCATAGCGGAACAGCGTGCTTTGTCCCGCATCCACCACAAACAAATTGCCCGTGCGCACCGCGACCGAGATGGGCCGGACGAATCGCACCTGCCTGATCCCAACCACGGCATTCCCCTCGGGGCCGCCGCGCACCGCATCCAACGGCAGTAGCACCTCGCCGGATGCCGTCATGGCCACAGGTGGCACAACGCCCGCTTCCCGCGCCACCGCGGCCGCGGGATCGGCCTTTGGTTCGGACAGTTGCGCAGACACCACTGGCGGCGGAATCCCCCCCGGCGGCGCCTGGGCATCCGGCGCCGCTGACGGCGGCGGAACCGGCTCCTTCGCCACGACTTCCACTTTCTGCTCCGCCAACTGACGATCCGCGACAGCCCGCTCCGGCACTACCTCAACGGGCACCGGCGGCGATCCCTCTTGCACGCCCTGCTCACGCCCATCGACCAAAGGCACAGGCTCTACCATCACGGCAGGCGGCGTCATTCCGAGAACCACTTCATCCGCTGGAATTTCCGGTGGCGCGGACGGAACGCTTCCCGCGGCCTGCGCTTGCGCCGCCTCAGCCGGCTGCGGTTGACCAGCTTGCGGAGCGGCCACAGCAGACGGCGGGAGCGGCTTCGGCCCGGGCGCGGAGCAACCGTATTGCCCCAGCCCCAGGCACAAACCCAGCGCTGTCAGCGAAAGCCAGCGGATTGGCGCGGTACGGAATGGCATCGGCCACAGTTCATGGTTGGCGGGAAGGCGACTTTGCCGTGACACACCCCACAATAGCGGCCTTCGATGATGGCCGCCATGTTGACGGGATTACCCCCCTTCTGAGGCAAGAAAATCAATGGATGGCAATTCGCGCAGGTCAGCCACTCGGTATGCTGCCGGTGAGGAAAGCGCACATTCGGCATGGAGCCGGTGTTCTGGAAGATGATGTCGAAATCGACGGGGAACATCTGCTCCTCGCCGTTAAGTCCCTTGCGCGGATCGATCAAACCCTGATCGAGCACCTTGACCCAGTCGAGAATCCCTTTTGAATCACGGGGAAAATCCGCCAAAGCCTCGGCCGGATCCTGCAACGACTTGATGGCCGGATTGGTGGGGTCGCGGATACCATCCTCCGCCAGCGGCACGGCCTCGCCATGAAGCTGAAAATGGCGCCCCTTGGACCAGATCAATTCATCCGCCAGGGTGTTGGCCGCCATGAGACAGAGTATGATGAGCGCGCCAAACGACAGAACGAGGCGCGCAACCGCCTCGCTCCTTCCTCTTGTGCAGTCGGAATACCCATGCAGACGGGCACACCGCCGGCAATCGTTGTTTTTGTTCATCGTCACCCACTCCCGGGGAAAATGGCTTATTTTCCCGGGGCGCCTCCCACCGAGCCACCCCTAAGAGTCTGTCAACTCCTGGCACTAATAGTTCTTCATTAGGGCAGCGCCGATTTATCAGCGCTGCCCTAGGAGCCTGGTGGGTTACGCAAACAACGCTAACCCACCCTACATTTGTCGTTGAAACCTTTCAGTTCACCCCCGCCACCATCAACGCCCGCTGCAACTGCACGGTCGCTTCCTGCAATGCGCCTATGGCGGAAGGGTGATCTCCCTTGGCGGCAAGCTTCTCCGCCTGTGCTTGCAAGTCCTTCGCTTTTTTCGACAGCTCATCCATCTTTTCGACGGTAAAAGCCGGCGGTCTTTTTTGCTCCAGGGCCAACGGTATCAGCTCTTCATAGCTTTTATAGCGCGCCAGCTCATATTCGTACTCCTCGGCCGGGGTGGCGAAGCTCTTGTCATACACCACGGTTTCCGAGTGGAGCAGGGCGCTCAACGCGCCGGTGATGGTGCGCTGCGCACTGGCGAGCAACTTGTTGGCCTCTTCATACTGACCAGCATTGGCCTGCTCTTCCGCCTTGGCGAGCGTCTCCTTGAACTTCTTCATGTCCAGAGTGCCGCTCTTTTTCGAAGCCAGTTTTTCTTGATGCTGCTTATAGGACGATTCAAAGGTCTTGATCGAATCCTGCAATTCCTTGTAGCGGGATTTCGGATCATTGGCGTCATGGGACGATTCAGGCACCAGACGCCCCGCCGCGCTCACCAGCCGCAGGGTTTCATCGACCTCCCCCTGGGCCTTGACCATGTCACCGCTCTTGAAGGTATTTTGCGCCGCTGCCAGATGATCACGCGCCTGGGAAAGCATTTCCTTGGCCTGTGCATTGCTGCTCGCGGCGACCCGCTGCGCGCCTTTGGAGCTGTTCACCAGCAGGCCGGCGAAATCTATCTTTTGCTTGAGCTGGGCCTCCGCGGCGGCCGGGGAAATGACCGGCGCCTTGGAAGATGCCTCGCTATCCGTGACGGCGGGCACCGCAGCCTGGGCGTCGGCCGGTGGAGCCTTCCCTTTATCTACGACATGGATCTTGCCGCCCATGTTTCTGTGGTTGCGACACTGATAATAAATGACATCCGGCGTGGACACGCCGGGAGCGATTGTCACCGCGCCGCGGTAGGTGAACTGGCCCGTCACCCCGTCGGTTATGGTGCTGGCGCCCTGCCCGACGGGACTGCTTGAGAAATAGAAGTCGTGCTGCGGGCCGGTATTGACGTTAAAGGTATACTCGACGCCCCGCGTCAACGCCACCGTTTTCCCCTGCACGCCATCGACAAGCAAACCGATCTTGCTGCCTTGCCCGAAAAAGGGGTGGGTGCTGTCCTTTTCGGCAGAGGTCACCACGAATGATTTGGCTGCCGTATTTGCGCCATCGGCCGCCGGCACAAGCGCCGGATAGCCCAGTGCCGACAGCGACACCATCGATACCACCAGGAGAATATCCCGATTTGCGAATCTCGTCATAACTTGCTTTGCTGCTCCAAGAAATTATTTGAAAAAACTGCAACGCTTGCGATGAGCATTTGCAACCTGCCCTCCCATATTCACCACGGCCGCGTTCCAGTTTTTTTAGACAACTTCTTGCAGACCATCAGATGAATGCGGCGGGACTGTCATCCACAACAGCCCGCCGCATCACTATTTAGCGATCACTTCCAGGGATTCTTGAGTGTCGCCTCGCTCAAAGGCGGCTTCCAGTCATCCGGCTTGGGCTTGGAATGGCACTTCTTGCACGACTTGGTCGTGATCGGGAAGGCCACCTTGCCATGACACACGCCGCACTTCTGGCCGAGCAGAATGGCGGACATGTTGATCTGGTTGGCGCCCTTCTGCGGAATGAAGATCGCCGGATGGCAGTTCGAGCAGAACAGCCATTTGGTATGCGGCTTGTGCGGGAATACCACATCGGGAACGGATGCCTTCACCGGACGCACGATATCGAGATCCATCTCGAACGGCTCGGCGTCGGGGTCTTCGCGGTCCCAGCGCGGCCGGATCTTGCCGTCTTCCAGCGTCTTCACCCAGTCGACGTGGTTGCCGAAATCGGTGGTCGGGAATCCTTCGAACGCCGGCTTGGGCGCCGCCAGGATGTGAGTGGCTTCGTTGGCGGGATCGCGCAGACCGTCTTCCGCGGGAGGAAGCTGGAATGGCCGTTTCTTCAGGTTGCGGTTGAAGCTGTTGATGTCCGAGACTTCGGCGATCTGCAACAGCGGCGCGGCCTGGGCGACCTCGTCAACCGGCTTGTAGCTCGGCGCATAGGACAAATCCTGCACCGGTACCGAACCATCGGGACGGGCCGTCATCTGTGCCTGGGAGCTGCACGCCGGGCCGGCCAGCAACAGGGACAAGGCAAATGTCACAAAAAGAGTTTTGGTATGGCGATTCATGTTCTTTTTCCTCTATCCGTCACTTTTTGGGCGCAGCCGGTGCCTGTTGCGGCGCGGCGGCGGGCGCGGCGCCACCCAGAGGCTGATAAGGCGGAGCCACCAGAGTCTGTACCGTGCTTCCATGGAAGTGGGTGGGCGAACCCGGCACGCCGGAATGACACATGCCGCAGTTTTCCACCGACCAGGCAATTTCACCGTTATGGCAGGCGCCGCAGAACTTGCCGTCGATGATCTTGGCCATGTTGATCTTGTTGCCCCCCGCCTTGAACTGGAACCCCAGGTCGGCGTGGCAAACCTTGCAGCGGAAGCGGACACGGTGGAACCAGTGCGAGAACACGGCCGGTCTCATTCCCGCCGCGTCGGAGAAGTTGTTGATCACCACATCACCATATTCCGCATGCGCCGGCGCCGGCATTACCAATACCGCCAGCCATGCGGCCATCCCCATCACTGCGGCACGCAGTATAAGGCGAGTTTTCAAAGCAAACATACTCATACCCTCCCGTTTTGATTATCAAACCATTAAGACAACAATTTTACAGATTATTCTTTATGAACTCTAACATATTCCATCAAAACCGTCGCGCGACCCTGAACATCAGCAGATTGGAATTTTGCCCGTCGATCTGGATCAAACGCAAGCTCAAACTGGTATCCAGCAACCCGATCGCATAATCCAGCCGGTTATCCCATTCGGCCCGGTCGATCGCCTGCTGCGAAGTCGCCCTGGAAATGAACAGGTTGGACAAAAAACGCAGGTTCGTAACGCCGAACAGATTGGAATGCTGGTAATCGATCCGGCCTGTCGCCGTCGTTATATTGCTGGCGACCAACCCCGCACCGGGAAAATCCAGCCGCACATGCTGCAAGGTCAGGTTGCCGGTCAAAAAACTCGATCCCGTGATGGGCTGGCTGCGCATCACCTGAACATTGACCAACTGCTGGCTGTCCTTGGCATCGGACAGGCTGCGCGAATCCGAAAGGGTCAGCAAGGCGCTCGAACTGCCCCCGTCCGCCGACTGGTTCCAGGCCAGGGTGCCGGTATGATCCAGCCGGGTATTGGCCGAGGAAATACCGGAAAACTGCCGGTTGGTCAGCGTACCCTGATGATCCTGCTGGGTGGTGATGGTCTCGCTACCGCCAAAACGGTAAAAACCGTTCAGGGACTGCCCCAGGCTCAGCCTGATCGAAGAAGTTTCACTGGCGAACCAGGTCTTCTGGCCATTGTGAGCCAGGGTGCCATAGGTCGATTGCCGGCTCTCACCTTTCGCGCCCGGCTGATCCGTTTTATTGGTCTGGTTGTCCGCCGAGGCATTGGCATACCACTGATAGGTCGCGCCACCCTGGAAGAGATCGATGACATCCGACTGATAGAGCACCCCGGCCTGCTGCCGCGTGGTGCGGCTTTCGATGCTACTACTGTCGGCGTAGTTGGCGGCGACACTGCCGTCGAAACGCAAGCGTTTGTTGTATTGATAAAACGCCCCGGCATTGCCATTCAGATTGAGTGAATCATTGCTGTCCAGCGCCGTCTTGCCTTCCAGCCGGAAGGCACGCAAACCGCCACTGAGCGAAAGACGCCCACCCTCGGGACGGAGAAACAGGAAGCTCGAAAGCTGCGCGATGTCGCTGGTGCTGGTGCCATAAGTCGCGCTGGCGCTGGTCACGCGAAAGGAGCGGTCGAAACTGTAATAGCTGGCCTTGGTATCGAGACGCAAGGCGGACGAAGCGGTATAGAAATGGCTCAGATCGAAGATCAGATTTTCGTTGCGCAGCCTTGCCAGCGATTGATCGGTGGTGCCCTGGCTCAGCTTGACCAGCAGGTTATGCTTGGGACGCCGGAAATCGAGTTCCGCGCCAAACAGCGTGTCATCGTACTTGCCATCGGTGGTGGAACTCCAGCTCGACGTGTCATAGCGCACCATGAAACGGTCGTTCTGCTCGGTGAGGTAGGACTGCCGCAGCTCCAGGCGGCGGGTATCGAAATCGAGATTGGTGAACATCACCGGCGCACTGCTGATCCGGCCGGCATCGACGCGGCTGTTGCTCGCCAGATAACGCAGGCCGAACGGCGTGCGGCTTTGCGGCAGCACGTTGAGATTGAGTTCGCCGGTCACAATGCTCGTCTCGGTATCCCGGGCGCCACTGGCGGGATTGGTGTTCTTGAGATTGGTGGCATCTTGCGTCAAGGTCACCCCGCCTTCGACGGTCGCCAGCCAAGGCTCCCAAAGATAGGAATTGGCGCGAAGATTGACGAGGAACTGATTACTGGCCGTTTTATTGTCTCCCGGCCCGTTCAGTGCGCGATAGTTGTACCCCACGCTCCCGGTCACTTCGGCAGGCCCGACCGCCACCGCCAGGCCACGCACCGGCCACGCGAACGCAAGCAACGCCAGCACGCACAGCCTGGCGTCGGATTTGCCGATATACATACGGTATGGCATTCGCATTGTCAACCGCAGCAGCGGCGCGCCCCTCACCCAAATAGCGAAAATTTTTGGGTACCTCTAAAAATTCGATCAAGGCGCGAGGGCAAGGCGGAAATGCGCGAAAAAGCGGAGTGTACACGGAGTACATGAGCATTTTGAGCGCATTTCCAACGCCGCCATCGCGGCTTCAGCGAATTTTTAGAGGTGCCCTTTTGTTGATTAAACAGCGTTGCTTATTCTGGCTGCCCCGCCCTCACGGAGCCGCGTTTTTCTCATTCACAACCACCGGCGTCTCCTTGCGCAACCGCTCGACCAACGCCTGCCATGCCCCCCCCCCTCGCTCCCTCGCCAGCAAATCGCGCGCCCGCTGGCGGGACGCATCGAAACCGCCCAGCACTGGCGCGACGCGCTCGTCCAGGCGCAATATCGCCACCCCGCGCAACAGCACCAGCGGCGCGGCGATCTCACCCGGCTTGAGGCCATCGAGCGCCTGCTGCGCCTCTTTGGCCAGCATGCCTCGATGAATATACCCCAGATCGCCGCCTTTTCCCGCCGAAGCGTCGCCGGAATGCAAGCGCGCCAAATCGGCGAAATCCGCCCCTTGACGCAACCGCTCCACCAGCCGCGCCGCCTCTTCTTCCGCCGCCTTCCAGGCCGCCGCCGGCGCGGAAGGCTCCACCTTGAGCAGAATCAGGGAAACCTTCATTCGCTCAGGCGCGGTGAACTTGTCGGGGTGCGCCTGGTAATACTTGCGCACCTCTTCCGCGCCGGGCTCCGGCACGCGCCGCACTTCGGCCTCCAGCCGCTCCAGCAGCTCGTCTTCCTCCAGCCTGGCGCGCAACCGCGGCAACGCCTGCGCCCGCTCAGACTGCCACTGCGCCCTTTCGCGGAATTTCTCCTCGATTTGCGCCAGCCTGGCGGCCACCGCCGCCTCATCCGCCGCCAGACCGCGCCGCTTCGCCTCCTGCCGCAGCAGCACTCGGTCGATCAACTCCTCTCCCACCTCCCGCCGCCAGGCGGCCAACTGCTCGGGCGAGGGCGCGCCATGGAAAAACCGGCGCCGCGCGCCTTCGTGGAGCGCCGCTTGATACACCTCCATCGGGATCGCCTCGCCGCCGACCACGGCGAAGGGTGGCTGCGCGCCTGACGCAACGCCGCCTTCACCCGCCCGGACGGCTCCTGCCGCCAGCGCGGCCATCAGAACGATCACAACCGAACAGCCGCGCCAGCCCTTCCCGGCAACTCTACTTCGCATGACAGGTCAGGCACACCGCGCTGCCCTTGGGATCGATGCGCAAAAACGTCGGGTTGTAATCGACATGCGGATCGTGGCACGAGGCGCATTCCACGTAAGGCTGCGGCTCGCCGGCATAGCGGCCGCGCGTGCCGATGCGGGTGTAGAGCTTCATGTCCGTTTTTTCAAAGGCCAGCGAGCCCTCCACCGGAGTATTCACCCACCACACCCGCTCCGAGCCGACAACCGCCGTATTGGCCTGATTGAAATCCTTGTCCGCCCCGGGGCCGGAAGGGTTGGACGCCGAATAACCGCCCCCCGCATACTGGATGCCCACCGGGTGGTCATTGGTCAAATCCTTGCCCAGATTGGTGATGACTCCCGGCGGACCGATCCTGCCGCCGACACTCGCCGCCTGGCCGCTCCAGATGCCCCCCGAAAAGCCCGGAAAGACACGCCCCGAGCCGGGCTCGTTCAATAGCGAATCCATCGCCTGGGTGCCGTCATGGCAAGACAGGCAGGCCAGAGACACCGACCCGATCCGCTCGACGTGGGCATCGAGCGTGGTCGTCCCCATCTGGTCGTAAGTCTGGAAACCGTTGGGATCGAGGGTACGGTTCCACAGCGGAACCGCGGCGGCTTCGTTGCCGCCATGAGGGGTATGACAGAAGACGCAAATCTCCCGCGTGCCGCTGAACTGGCTGGCCGCGTTCAGGCCGGTGCTGCCGAGATTGTGCCTGGTGTTGAAAATGCCCGCGCGCGCGCCGTCCGCGGCGAAAAACACCGCACCGGCCGCGACCAGCAGCAATGCACCGACAGCGAGCCCTCTCCCAGGCAACGATAGCATTTGGCGATTTATTTTCAATTCTGCCACCCTCGTTGTCCTTGCTTTCTAACATAGGGGGTTTTGCGCTGTCAATTCTAATCCCCCTCGCCCCCAGGGCAATCGCATTAAAAATCGCTTGACATCGGAGTGGAAGCAATGGTTTTTGCCATCCTTTTGGACGATCGCCATGGAATGACAGCCTACCGCCTCAATCATCGAGCATTTCTCATCCATTGCCGATCCCCGGATAGACCGGCGGAAGCTACACAAGCTGCAGGACATCTTCTTTAATTACGCTGTGCGCCGTCATTTGCGGGGCGGATGATTGGGTGTCTATCGAGTTGTTTGGGGAATCCGGGGAGGCCTGGTTTACCGAGGCATTGAAACTGGAAAATGGCATTCCTTCACATGATACGTTTGGCAACGTTTTTGCGGCGATCGACACCGGGCAGTTTAGCGAATGTTTTAGTCGCTGGGCAGCGGATATCGCAGAACTTGGCGAGGGTGAAATGATTGCGATCGACGGGAAATGTCTGCGCGGCAGTTTGGATAAAGCGTCTGGCAAGGCGGCCATTCACATGGTCAGCGCGCGGGCGACACAAAACCGGCTGGTGCTCGGGCAGCAAAAGGCAGGCGACAAATCCAATGGAATCACCGCCATTCCCAAGCTGGCGTCCGCAGAGATTGACTGGCTGAAAGAACGGCATCCCCAATGGGCCGATTTGAAGAGTATTGTGGCGGTCACCGCCCGGCGCGAAGAGCGAGACAAAACAACGCAAGAAACGCGCTATTTCATCAGCAGCATGGATGCCTGTGACCCAAAACGTCTGGGGCAAATCGTCCGCGCGCACTGGGGTATCGAAAACAACCTGCACTGGGTATTGGGCCATGCCTTTGATGAAGATGCTCAACGTGCAAGAGCAGGCCACAGTGCCGCCAACATGGCTGTCATCCGGCACATCGCGCTCAATCTGGTCAAATCCGAAAAAACGGCGAAGGTCGGCGTGAAAAATAAACGGCTCAAAGCCGGCTGGGATGAGGATTATTTGCTAAAAGTGGTGGCGGGAAAGCCGGTTAAAATAAAGAGAAAAACATAATGGCATGTTTTATAACTTGTTTTTAATGCGATTGCCCTGCCCTCGCCCCCTGGAGAGGGATGGGGTGAGGGGCAAGCTGAACAGATTCTAAAACGGCACGTCCTGATAGATGGCCGCGACAGGTAACACGAGATCCACCGCATCGAGGCGCAGTTCCTCGCCCTCGCCACAGGTGTACAACCACCAGCCGCCCGTGCCGTCACGGCGGTAGACCTCCACCTGCACGGTGTCTTGCGCCACCAGCACGTATTCATCGAGGCTGTCCAGCGACTGGTAAGCGAGCAGCTTCTCGCGCCGGTCGATCCCCTCGGTGGAAGGAGAAAGCACCTCGACGATCAGGCGGGGATGGGTAAGATAATAGGGCTGGGTATCGGCGGGATGGCAGGTGACGGCGATATCGGGATAATAAAAGGCGTCGGCCTTCTCCACCCGCACCTTGAGATCGGACATGAACACCCGGCATGGCCCGCCGCGAAGATGGGCGTGCAGCGCCGTCGCAATATTGAGCGCAATCAGGTTGTGCGCGCGGCTGGTACCCGTCATGGCGAACACGCGCCCCGCCACATACTCATGGCGTATTTCGCTGTGCAGCTCGCCTTCCAGGTAATCCTCCGCGCTCAGCGGCAACAGATGGGCGTTCAGCGCCATAATCCAGCCTACTCCAGATCAAAATTGGTTGGGGAACATCATAGCCCTAAAGCGGCGAGACAGGCAAACTCCCCGGCGTTCTCGCCATAAAAAACGGGCGCCCGAAGGCGCCCATAACTCCGCTTGACAGCGGAAGAGACGTAAAGGCGGGCAGTGGCCCGCCCTGCGTCATCTCGACGAGAACTTGTGATTGATACCGATGGAGAAGGACGACACGTCCTTGCCCGCAACGGCGTTTTTCACCAGTTCCAGACCATATTTCCCGTCCGGATCATTGCTGACCTGGGTATACAGGGCATACGCCTCGGTCGCCTTGGACAGGCCATAGGACGCACCCAGCGCATAGTGCCTGGCTCCGGTGTTGGCCACGCCGCCCACATCACCGGCCTGGGTATAAGCAGCCTTGAGAGTGACATAACCGATCTTGTGCTGCCCCGTCAGATACCAGGCATCGCGGTCAGCCGCCTTGCCGGCGCCGCCCAGATCGGCCTTCTCCCACAACGCGCCCAGCGTGGTACCCTGACCGAAATCCCAGGAACCGCCGGCCTTCACAGCGGAGGCGTTCTTGCATCCTATCGTGCCCGCCCCGCAAGCCGCGCCGGTAGTGCTGGCCGGATCGGTGCGGGAGTTCAGCGCCTCATAGCCCGCCCCCAGAAACAGCGGACCCTGGGCATAAGTACCGCTCAAACTCACGGCATCCTGCTCCCCCTGGGTCTTGGTGCGCGGCAGATCGTCGCTGGCCGAACTCACCGCCGTACCCACCGCATAGGCTGCCGACACCTGGAAGCCGCCCATTTCCGGCGTGGTGTAGTAAAAACCGTTGTTGAAGCGGTTGTTGAACACGATACTGCTGCCGACCGCACCGATGATGGCGTTATAGTCGGCGCGGGTGTCGGCAAAACCGTCCAGCCGCTGACTGAAGATACGGTACGGCGTCTGGTGACGGCCAAACACCGCAGTACCAAAATTACCCTTCAGCCCCAGATAGGTGTCACGCGGCCCCGCGCCCAGACTCCCGCCAGTCGTCAGCCCGGTATCGTAATCCCACTGCTGCTCGATCTGCCACACGGCCTTCAGCCCGTTGCCCAGATCCTCGTCACCCTTGAAACCGATGCGCGAGCGGTTACTGGAAACGGCCAGCGCGTTTTTGTCGTTGGCGGCGGCGGTGTCGCCATTGTCATTGTAATCCACCGACATCCGCGCCTGGCCGTAGATCTCGACGCCCGCCTGCGCGGCCAATGGCGCGGCGAATATCCCCGCCACCGCCGCAACGATCAATCTTTTTTTCATTTTCCCCTCTCTACAAATGGGCAGGGTGCGTCATACGCACCGCGCAACCGTGCGTTACTCGAAACCGCCACCGTTTGGTGCGTATGACGCACCCTACAAAAAACCATAAAAAAACGGGCATCTATGCGAATAGATGCCCGTCGATGGATACTGCCTTACGAACGGCTGGCGATGGTTTGTGGCGTGGCGGGAGACCAAACCCCCGCCACGCCCGCCTCATTCGCTATAGGCCGCCCGGCGCTCGTCACGCTGTTACTTGGACGAGAACATGTGCTTGATGCCCAAGGAGAAGGACGAGACGTTCTTGTCAGAATAGCCTGCAATGCTCTCAAGACCATACTTACCGGCCGAGTCGTTGCTGAGCTGGGTGTACAGGGCATACGCCTCGGTGGTCTTGGACAGCTCATAGCCGCCGCCGATCGCCCAATAGTTGGCGCCGGTATTTCCCAGCCCCGCGCCGCTCCAGTCGCCCGCCCGGCCATAGGCCGCCTTGACATTGAAGGCGTCCATCTTGTGCATGCCGCTCAGGTACCAGGCATTGCGGTTTCCTTGGGTGCCGCCCAGATCCATGTTCTCGTACACCGCGCCGATGGTGGTGCCTTGGCCGAAGTTCCAGCCGCCGCCGACCTTCCAGGACTTGGTATCAGGGGTGCCAGCGCCGCCACCAAGACCGGCCTTGCTCAGAGATTCATAGGCTGCCGCCAGGTACAGCGGACCGTTGTCGTAGGTACCGCTCAGGCTGTAGGCGCTCTTGTCACCTTCCACCGTGGTACGGGGCAGGTTATCGCCCTTCTGGCCCAGAAGATCGCTATAGTTGGTGACATAAGCCAGCGTGCCCTGGAAACCATTGAAGCTGGGCGTGACATAGGCCAGCGCGTTGTTGGCGCGCAGGTTACCGAGATTGGTGTCCTTGTCGCCCAGCGTCGTGCCATAGCTGGCACCGGCACTGCCGATGATGGCATTATAATCGGCCTTGGTGTCCATGAACACGTCCAGACGCTCGGTGGAGGTGCGGTACGGGGTGCGCAGCTTGCCGGCCACCACGGTGCCGAAGTTGCCGCCCAGCCCGAGGAAGGTGTCACGGGCCGTAGCAGCAAAAGCGCCTGTGTCGAATTCCACGCCCTGCTCGATCTGCCACAGCGCCTTCAGGCCGCCGCCCAGATCTTCGCTGCCCTTGAAGCCGATGCGCGACTTGTTGCTGGACACGGCGAGGGCGTTTTTGTCATCGCCGGTAACCGGGCTGTTATTATTGTTATAATCCACCGACATACGCGCCTGACCATAAACCTCCACATCAGCCTGCGCGGCCAGCGGGGCGGCCAGCACACCGGCGACGGCCAAAGCAATCAGTTTCTTCTGCATTTCTATACTCTCCCTTGTGAACGTTGGTTTGGGTTGAGAAAGTCATCCACCAAGGATGACGTAGCGTGGACTGTAATCATGGCTTTGCGGGAATGCAACAACTTTTTTCAGAAATGCGACAGAGGGGCAAAAGATGTTGCAAAAAAGATACAGCCAGGAAATCTCTGGCTTCCCTGCCCTGCGCGGATTGACTTAAGTGCAAATATTGCACTATTGTGAGACTATGCCAACGCTCAAGCGCTTCGCCAATTGCACACTCCGTATGTACCCGAACGACCACAATCCACCGCATTTTCACGTTACCACTTCGGATGGTCGAGAGTGCCTGATCGAAATCGCCACGCTCATCATTCTGGCTGGGCACGTCTCGAAACGGGAGATTCAGGAGGCACTCGCCTGGGCATCCGAGCAACGCGATTTTCTGATCACCAAATGGAAGGAGCTGAACCCATGAAAGCCGAATTCCCACGCGCCCTTCATGTCGAGGCGCTCGAACCCTGCCGCCTGCGGATTCAATGGAGCACCGGCGAAACACTGGCAGTCGACGTGGCAGAGGCACTGCGCCGCAACCCGGCGCTCAAGGAAATTCTCGACCCAGCCGTTTTCATGCGGGCCCATGCCGGAGAGCATGGCGTTTCCATCGAGTGGATGGACAGCGAACTCGGTGCCGACAACGTCTACGCTTGGACACGCGAGCAGATGGGCGAGGCTTCTCACGAAATGTTTTACGGCTGGATGGCGAGAAACAGCCTGTCACTGGAAGCGGCGGCGAACGCCCTCGGCATGAGCCGCCGCGCGATCGCCTATTACCGCAGCGGTGCCAAACCCATCCCCAAGCATGTCTGGCTGGCCTGTATCGGTTATGAAACGATGCACAAGCGCGAAGCGGCGTAGCCATCTCTTCACACGCTACCCGCCCGCTGTCAGCAATTTCACTCCGCTTCGCTGCGCCGCCGCCGCAAGCTTTTTATCTTGTGTCACCATGGGCAATCCCGCACGCATTGCCAGCTCGAGATACGCCGCGTCATAACTGGACAAGTCATGCTCGCGCGCCAAGGATAAAATCGCCCCAAACGCCCGCTCCTGACCACCCTCGTCCACGGAGATATCCAAAGACTCGAAGTATTCGATCACTTGCAGAGTCTGCGCCTCGGTCAGCCGCCGCTTGCGTTCGCCCACCAGCAGCGCATTGACGACTTCCAGCGGCCAGATGGCGGGGACCATGGCGGCGGCAGGAGCATCGCTCTGCGTGAGCAGCGCAAGCACGCCATGGGTGTAATCGCCGGCCTCATCGGGAAAACACCAGCTCAGCGCCACCGATGCATCCAGGACAAAACGCACGGGATCAGACATCAGAAGCGCCGCCCTTCCGCGATCATATCCTTCATGGACATTCCCATTTTGGGCATGCCTTCCCGTATTTTCCTGAAGCCTTCGGTGATTTCCGCCAGATTCCTTCCCCTGGACACCGGCACTGGCGCCAGCATGGCGACAGGCACCCCACGCTTGGTAATCATCACTCTCGCCCCCTTCGCCACTTCATCGAGCAACTCGGGCAAATGAGTTTTTGCCTGATAAGCGCCGACCATTTTCATAACACCTCCAATCAGACCAGTTCGCAGACCAGTTTATGCTGATTTCGAAGCAATATCAAGGAACCTCTGATTAATTCAGAGCTCCCTCAACAAAAAATACAATAGGGGAAGTAAAGGGCGGCCTACAAACGCAGCGCGGGGAAAGGCAAAAAATTGGCTGGGGGACTAGGATTCGAACCTAGGTTGACGGAGTCAGAGTCCGTAGTCCTACCACTAGACGATCCCCCAGGGAGGCAGAGAAAAGATACAAGAGAAAAGGCTAAATAAAAAATCCGTCAACAACCGGCAGGTAGGGCGAGTTAGCGCAGCGTAACCCGCCTTATCCGTCGCGCAGCGGCTCCTTATCTTTCAAGGAGCGTCTAGCGGTGGGTTACGGCCTCCGGCCTTCACCCATATATGGTCTCCTCCCGTTTTGCAAGACACCGTACACACTCTGACAGGGACAGGATTGCTTCCATATATCCGGCCTGTTTATGAGGAGGTTTCTCCTCTGGCCTCGATGTGATCTGCGCGTATCG
>JADDKJ010000033.1:0-37816 GCA_033717875.1 Gammaproteobacteria bacterium | reverse complement strand
CCGAACGGGCCTCTTCAAAAGAAACGCCATGCTTCTTCTGGTTTGAGGCGGCCTTGGCTTGATCCCACTCGAACGTTATCATAAATACATTGTATGCACGATTTCGGGTAAGTCAAGAACCCTAACGCAAAGCTAAGCGGCGGCGTAGCCGTCCGCTTGAGCGCCGGGTTAGGCATTGACGGACAACAGCCTAGCCACAATCTGTGACCCAATATCTTCACTCTCAAGAAGTAGATGTCCAGCCCCCGGTATAAAGTGGCTCTCGCAGTTGGGAATCAGTTTAGCGAATTCCCTGGCGGGCGCTATCGGCACCAAGGTATCCGACTCGCCATGCCACAGGAATACCGGAACCGTTATCTTGCTCAGGTCGAGCCGCCAAGGCTGTGAGAGGAGAAGTGCGTCACGATAAGCGCCATCAATGCCTTGCCGGAATGCTTCCTGCAAATGAAGCACGAGTTGTTCGCGTCCTTTTCCGTTTGGGTTCTCGATAATACGCCTATCCGATTCACAGAATTGAGGGAGTATCTTCTGTACGAGTTTCATAGGATTCTTTTTTGCCGCACGCGCATAGTTGGCAAGCAATATTTTGTGAATGAAAGGCACGTACTGTAATAGGAAGAAACCGATTCTGTTTCCTGAAGCCATGCCTTTCGAGAAGTGAGGCACCTCTGGCGGAGTTGCGCTCGCCATGAGCGTGGCGGACAAGACTCGTCTCGGCAGATGGATTGCGCATGCGAGAACATAAGGTCCTCCACCGGACCCACCTGCAACATGAAACTGATGCAGACCAAGATGATTGGCCAATGCTTCGACATCAGTCACCCAGTCCTTTATCTTTCTTTCGGGTTTCGGGTCAGAGAGTCCGTATCCGGGACGTTCTGGTACAATAACGCGAATTCCGTACCTGTCGATGAAGGGTTTATTCTCTAACCCGAGTATTCTTGATCCGGGTATACCATGAAAAAGAAGTATCGGGGTATCGCTTGGATTTCCGTAGTCGGAAAAGCCAAGAGTTCTGCCGTCATTCAATTTCATGGTGTTGTCCTGCATCATGCTATCTCTCTAGCTGGGAATGCCTAACGTTAAATTAAGGGGCACGCCAACGGTGAGGCCAGAACAACGCCCCAATGCTGATGATACCCGTGAACCCGAAAATGCCTCGCCAAGGCGTGTCCCTCTTGAATGCAATGTTAGGGCTGGGGGCTTTGAGCATTATATTAGTACCAACACGCCCAAGAAAAAAGCCGTGGTTTTTCCCTGTACTTGATGCGACCCGCTCACCAAAACCTTGAAGTAACATTAACATGCCAATGTAACCCACCCCGGCTTGCGTCGCGCCGTAGGCGTGGCGCAAACGGAAAGGGCTACAGGGTGAAATCTGCCTGTGACCACCGCACCAGCTCTCGGCCCGCGCCCCTTAGCCAGAAAAGAACTGAATCATGCGTGATGCGAAAAACACCGTTCTTTCGCCCTGCGCTCGATGCCACCCACACAAGAAAGTTGCTAAAGCAAAGAAGGTAAAAGGTTACCCGGCACTGGCACAGCGTAGGCCGGAGTGAAACCTGTCCGCGACCTTTGCACTTTCCCCTTCGCCGCATTTCATCGAATCTCAGTGAGCAACGAAGCGAACACTTTCAGGTGCCCTTGAGCCAGCTTTCTGGACGTTACCCACACACCAAAAAAGACGACCTTTTTCAGACCCCCTAACGTTAAATTAAGGGGCACGCCAATGATGAGGCCAGAACAACGCCCCTGTGCTGATGAAACCCGTGAACCCATTGTGCCTCGCCAAGGCGTGTCCCCTTGAATGCAATGTTAGGGATGGCGTGCTCTGAGCATTATATTAGTACCAACGCGCTCAAGAAAAAAGCCGTGGTTTTTCCCTGCACTTGATGCAACCCGCTCACCAAAACCTTGAAGCAACATTAACAGGCCGATGTGACCCGCCCCGGCTTGCGTCGCGCCGTAGGCGTGGCGCAAACGGAAAGGGCTACAGGGTGAAATCTGTCCGTAACCACCGCGCCTGCTCTCGGCCCGCACTCCTTGGCCAGAAAAGAACTGAATCACGCGTGATGCGAAAAACACCGCTCTTTCGCCCTGCGCTCGATGCCACCCACACAAGAAACTTGCTAAAGCATCGAAGGTAAAAGGTTACCCGGCACTGGCACAGCGTAAGCCGGAGCGAAACCTGTCCGCGACCTTTGCACTTTCCCCTTCGCCGCATTTCATGGCTGGGGAGAAATCAAATCTCAGTGGGCAACGAAGTGAACACTTTCAAGTACTCTTGAGCCAGCTTTCTGGACGTTACCCACGCACCGAAAAAAGACGACCTTTTTTCAGACCCCCTAACGTTAAATTAAGGGGCACGCCGATGATGAAGCCAGAACAACGCCCCTGCGCTGGTGAAACCCGACACTCAAAAATGCCTCGCCAAGGCGTGTCCCCCTTGAATGCAATGTTAGGGATGGAGTGCTTTGAGCACTATATTAGTACCAACACGCCAAAGAAAAAAGCGATGGTTTTGCCCTGCACTTGATGCGACTCGCTCACCAAAACCTTGAAGCAACATTAACAGGTCGATGTAACCCGCCCCGGCTTGCGTCGCGCCGTAGGCGTGGCGCAAACGGAAAGGGCTACAGGGTGAAATCTGTCTGCGGCCGCTGCGCCTGCTCTCGGCCCGCACTCCTTGGCCAGAAAAGAACTGAATCACGCGTGATGCGAAAAACACCGCTCTTTCGCCCTGCGCTCGATGCCACCCACACAAGAAACTTGCTAAAGCAAAGAAGGTAAAAGGTTACCCGGCACTGGCACAGCGTAGGCCGGAGTGAAACCTGTCCGCGACCTTTTCACTTTCCCCTTCGCCGCATTTCATGGCTGGGGAGAAATCGAATTTCAGTGCGCAACGAAGTGAACACTTTCAGGTGCTCTTTCACCTGCTTTCTCGATGTTACCCACACACTGAAAAAAGACGACCTTTTTTCAGAACCCCTAACGTTTAAGCTAAGGGGCGCGCCGGCCAGTAAGCTGGCGAGCCTGATACCGTGAAAATGTTACCCAACAATTCGAACAAAGCCTCGCTCAGGCGCGTCCCCTTGAGCGCGATGTTAGGCCGATGTGGCCTGGGAAAGCCGATGATGAAACTGATAATAAACCCGGAGCGCGCCGCTTGCCAGCGCCCTTTATTGGTTTTTTTGAATGCTTGACCAGAACCCATGGGCTTGAATCCTTTTCTGCCGAACAGAGCCGACGCACATTGATTTTGCCTCGGGCAGTTGCGAGACTTTTGCCGGCGGGAGTGAACGTGATGGAGCCAACCCCGTTCATGAATAGCCCTGAGCTTGCAATTTCCCGGGGCACCCCTTCATCATGCCGGGCTACGAAGTGAGCACTTTGTTATGCTCCCTTATCCTCGCCTGAATCAGCTCACAATCTGCGGCCTAACGTGAGAATTAAGGGGCACGCCAACGATGAGGCCAGAACAACGCCCCTGCGCTGATGAAGCCCATGACTTTAAATGCCTCGCCAAGGCGTGTCCCCTTGAATGACGTGTTAGGCTGGCTGCTTGCGCGCCGTGCGGGTTGCACCACGAGGACCTGGCTCCTGTATAAAACGCCGCGCAAAAACATGGGTAACGACAGTATCTCCATTCTTGGTTGATACTGAATCGTCCCATGTATCTGCCAAGACATTTTTTGCTTCACCATAGAAACAGACTTTGTAGGCTTCATACGTTACAGGCTGGTGCGCACCTTCAACATGTTTTTTTAGCGCACCGCCTTTGCCACAATTCTTGCCACAGATATTACACATGACACCATGACCAACCCGAACAGCACCCTTTGCGCGACCAGCCATGAATAACCTCCGTGATTTGATAAGCCTAACGGTCGCCATAACCGGCGTGCAAAAGCAGAGCGAAGCGACGCTTTTGCACGTCCGAGTTAATGGCGTTGTTATGCGGCATTTGCTAACCATTGCCCGCGTGATAGCCGATACAGGCAGTGCTTGCTAAGCACATGACCGACCGGAATATTGGGATGTTCAAAAGCTTCTTTTGTATCAAGCATACCCAGTCTCTCCATAACTGCACGCGATCTGATATTGCCGACCGCGGTAAATGACACAATTTCGGGTAATCCGAGCCGTTCGAAGCCAACGCGAAGCGCTCCCCGTGCCGCCTCTGTGGCGTAACCTTTGCCCCAATGCTTTGCTGCCAGCCGCCAACCAACCTCTACACAGGGAGAGAATGGTAGATCTGGTGCTGGGGTATGCAGCCCAACAAAACCAATAAACTCAGGTGTAGTTCTTGTTTCTACGGCCCAGAAACTCCAACCGCGCTCGGCGATAAGTGTTTGGCAACGATCAGCCAACGCGTCACTTTCTGCGCGTGTAAGCAGCGCAGGAAAGAACTCCATAACTTTTGGGTCAGCGTTAAGTGCTGCGAAGGGCTCCCGGTCTGCGGTGCACCACTGACGCAACCGAAGGCGCTCTGTGTCGAATTCAATTGGCTCAGTCATTTCATTCCGTGCTGATTATTGTTGCCGCATAACGTTTAAGCTAAGGGGCGCGCCGGCCAGTAAGCCCACGAACCCGACACAGTGAAAAGTAACCCAACAATTCGAACAAAGCCTCGCTCAGGCGCGTCCCCTTGAGCGCAATGTTAGGCCGATGTGGCCTGGGAAAGCCGATGATGAAACTGATAATAAACCCGGAGCGCGCCGCTTGCCAGCGCCCTTTATTGGTTTTTTTGAATGCTTGACCAGAACCTATAGGCTTGAATCCTTTTCCGCCGAACAAAGCCGGCGCACATTGATTTGCCTCGGGCAGTTGCGAGACTTTTGCCGCTGGGAGTGAACCTGATGGGAACAACTCCGTTCATGAAGAACCCTGAGCTTGCAATTTCCCGGGACACCCCTTCATCATGCCGAGCAAAGAAGAGAGCTCTTTGTTATGCTCCCTTATCCTCGCCTGAATCAGCCCACAATCTGCGGCCTAACTAGAAGTAGACACCATTTCAAAATATAGAAACTATTTCTAAATATAGATTCATAATTGCCATATATATAAACCATATATCTACATATAGAAACTATAAATCTACATCAGAATCCAGAATTCTCCGTTCCAGTCCGAGTTGCAGCACCTTCTGGTACGAAAGAGTCCAATGCTTTTTCTCCGGGTTCCAGTAGCCGCCTTCGTTTTTTACTTTCTCACGCAGGTCGCTTTCGCCAAAACCTATTCTGATGGCGACGATTTTGTCGCGCGGGATGATGATGTTGGGTATCCAGTCTTGTTCGTCGACGATGAGTTCGACGGTTTTAAGGCGTTTCTGGCGCGCTTTGTCGTAGCGGTAGCGAACGCAGATCAGTTGGTCGCCATATTGGTTGACCAGTTGTTTTGTGCCGTTCTGACCAGGATGCAAAGTTGCTTTGATTTCCACGATTGCCCCGCTTCAGCTATTGACAGCCATTGAGGATATTACCTTTTTTCCCGCACTGCTACCATGTCCGTTCGCATGTCCGTTCGCATGTCCGTTCGCATGTCCGTTCGCATGTCCGTTCGCAAGCTAATTTCCACCCTCACTCCAGCCCTCACCCCTACCCTCTCCCGCAAACGGGAGAGAGGGAGAGAGATGCAAAATCGGATGTATTCATTGGCCAGATTTTAACCGACAACACCCTTCACAAACGGTATCGTCAGCCGTCGCTGGGCGGTGAGGGAGGCGTGGTCGAGGCGATCGAGCAGGGCAAACAGGAGGGGCATGTCGCGGCTGTGGCGGCGCAGGAGGAATTGGGCGACTTCTTCGGGCATATCGAGCCCCCGGTTTCGGGCACGCAACTGTAGTGCCGCCAGCAAGCCTTCGTCGTCGAGCGTGGCGAGGTGGAGCACCAGGCCCCAGGCGAGGCGAGAGACGAGATCGGGCAATCTCAGTGCCAGGCCGGCGGGGGCGGCGTTGCCGGCGATGATGCAGCGTGTGCCGCTGTCACGCAGGCGATTGTAAAGGTGAAACAGGGCGGCTTCCCACGCCGGTTGCGCGGCGATCGCCTGGATGTCGTCGATGCACACCAGTGCGAGCTGTTCCAGTCCTTCGAGCATCGCGGGCGAGAGTTCGCCGGCCTGCGCCAGCGGTATGTATGCCGCAGCCTCGCCTTGCGCGCTGGCTTGATGGCAGGCGGCCTGTAACAGATGGGTCTTGCCAACACCATCGCCGCCCCACAGGTAGATGATGGGCTCGCCCCCGCCGCTCCTTGCATTGCGCTGCACGGCGGAGACGGCTTCGGCATTGGCGCCGGAGATGAAATTGTCGAACGAGGCGTCGTCGCGCAAGCCGATGCCGAGAGGCAGTTGGATACTCATTCTTCGCTTTCTTTGGCCGCGTAGATGCGGCTTCGCAGATAGCGCTCGTGGGCATGGCGCAGCAGCACCATCACCACCGCCGCGACCGGCAGAGCGAGTAAAATGCCGAAGAAGCCGAACAATTGTCCGCCCGCCATCACGGCGAAGATCACCGCCACGGGGTGCAGGCCGATGCGGTCGCCGACCAGCCACGGCGTGAGCACCATGCCTTCCAGTATCTGCCCCACGCCGAACACTGCCAGCACCATCAAGACGTGCATTGCGTCCTGGTACTGTACGATGGCGGCGATGCCGGCGGCCAACAGGCCGATGGCGAATCCCAGATAGGGCACGAAGCTGAGCAGGCCCGCCGCCATGCCGATGATCAGCGCCACGTCCAGCCCGATCAGCCACAAGCCGGTGGAATAGACGGCACCCAGCGCCAGCATCACCATGAGCTGGCCGCGCAGAAACGCGCCCAGCACTTCGTCGCACTCGCCCGCCAGGCGCGCCACGGCCGGTTCCACGGCGCGCGGCAACGTTTCCCGGATGCGCGCCGTCAGCACGTCCCAATCGCGCAGCAGATAAAAGGTGACGACCGGAATCAGCGCCAGATTCACCAGCCAGCCGAGCAGCGTGAAGCCAGAGCGGGTGATCGCAGCCGCCACTCCGGCGGCGACGCCACCGGCGGTCTGCCAGTGCTCGGCGATCAGCTTCTTCAGGGTTTCCAGATCCAGCGTCTGGCCGGTCATCTGCAATTTTTCTTGCAGCCAGGGCAAGGCGGTGTGCTGCAACCAGTCGATGTAGCTGGGGAGCTTGCCGATGAGGATCTCCAGTTGATGCCCGAGCAGCGGAACGCCGAGCACCACCAGCAGCACCAGCGCGCCGAACAGGCCAATGAAGACGATCACCGTCGACAAGGTGCGCGACAGCTTGAGCGCTTCGAGGCGATCGGCGAGGGGATCGGCGATATAGGCAAGCAGCGCGCCGACCATGAAAGGCGTGAGCACCGGCGCCAGCAGGTACAGCAGCAGCCCAAACCCCGCAACGGCCAGCAAGGCCAGCCATTTTTGCGAATCGGTCAGCAGGGGCATGAGGGTGCCCCCCGCTCGATGCGTTGATATGAAATACTCATCAGGTTCCCTTGCCTATCCGCCGGTCCGCGCGCGCGCGCAATGCCCGTATGCTCCAGGTTCTCACATAATCCGCGCCGCTCAACACCGTGGTCGCCAGCACACCATAGATCATTCCATCGACCAGCCACCTGGGCAACGGTTCGATGCTCAACGATGTCACCAATACCAGCACCAGCATGACCTGCGCCAGGGTGTTGATCTTGCTGATCAGCGTGGGCGCCATCTCGACATGGCCAATGAGGTGGTGATAGGCAATCGCGCCCGCCAGGATCAGCACATCGCGGACGATCACGGCCACCACCAGCCACACCGGAATGATGCCCATCCAGCCCAGCGCGCCATAGGACGAAACCAGCAGCAGCTTGTCCGCCAGCGGGTCAAGGATGGAGCCGAGGCGGCTCGTCCAGTGGTAGTGCTTGGCGAGATAACCATCCAGCGCATCCGACGCGCCGGCCACGCCGAACAAAAGCAGCGCCTGTACATAGCGCTCGTTGATCAGCAACCATACCACCAGCGGCGCAAACGACATGCGCAGAAGGGTGATGATGTTGGGAATATCGCGGCGGTTCATGGCCGTAGCCGGTATCGCAGCACGGCGGTGGCGCCGGGCGGCTGGTCGACCTCGGGCACGGACGCCTCATCGGGAATGCTGACCAACATTTTGCCCAGCGCAACCGCCTGCGCCAGTCCCTTGCCGCTGCCGCGCGCCATGAGACGGAATGTGACCTTGCCCGTTTCCAGGCGGACCACGCCGACCTCTGATACGCCATCCAGGGACTGCAAATAGCTCATGACCCGCGCATAATCATCCAGCGTTGCGACATCGGCAACCGTGATCAGCACGGCTCCCGCGACGTCGCCCAACACCTCGGCAAAGCGCTTCGCCAACGCATCGGCCGCGCCATCGATACCCGCCTCCAGCACGTCATACGGCGCGCCGCCGCTTTCCCAGGCGTCGACGCTGTTCCCCTGATAGAGTGTCCAGCGCACCCGCCAGGCGCCTGCGCGCTGGGTGAGGCGACCCGCCAGCACGGCGTCGGCCCGCTCACGCGCCGCGGCTTTCAGCAGGGCATCGCGCGTGCCGTTCCAGATGTCGGAAAAACGCGTCCCTTCGGTTTCCGCATCCTGCGGCAGCAGCATCGGCACACCACGGCGGCGCGCGCGATTTTCCAGTATCGGCTGCAATTCGGGACGGCTATCCGCCAGCAGGACCGATTTCTGGGCTGGTTCTTCCAGCGCCAGCAGAACCAGCACCGCCGGACGCACCCGCCCCCATACCGGCAAACCCGCCTGACGCAGCGCCTGATTGACCGCGGCGGGATCGAAACTCGCCCACAATACCTGCCGCTGCACGCCTTTGGCGGCGGCTTGCGCCGACGAAATCACCGGGATCACCCGAGCCATTTCCGCCGGCAGCGGGCGGTAGCGGTATTGTTGCATCATCTGTTCGGCACGCTTGAAGGCAGGCGCAAGCCCCGGCAGCCCGGCCACCCCGCGCCGACCGGTGACCTTCATCACCACCTCCGCCAGCACCGCGCGGATCGCCTCGCTCCGTTCTTCCTTGCCTTGCCCCGCGACCTGCACCTCCGCCTCGTATAAACCATCGACTTCAGCGGCAGACAATAAGGCGGGCAGTGCTGTCAGCAGCGCGAACCCAATGACAACCACCATCCGCATGTGTGTTTTCAGTTCAGATATCTGCATTCACAAAAAATCATGCCTATAAAAGGAGCCACGAGTATAATATGGATCATCCTAAAAACCTCGGTTGGCATCGTAGCGAGAATGACTAAGGCGCTGAAGATGGGTGAAAAAATCGCGCAATATTCCGCAGCCGTAGCCTACAGCTACGGTGGCATGCGCCTTCCTTGGCGCATGCCCTCCGGGCAGCCGGCGGCTGTCCCGTTTTGCTCCTGGCAAAACGGTGAGGATAGATTTCGCGATTTTTTCGCGCAGATTCTGCGTATTAGGCATTCGCAGTAGATTCCAACCGAGGTTTTTAGAATCATACACTTTCTCAGCCCGCTAAGCGATTAACCCCATGAATCCGAACACCAAAGACCAAGCTTCCATCTCAACATCCGGCCTGAGTTACCGCGACGCGGGCGTGGATATCGACGCCGGCAATGAGCTGGTCAAGCGCATCAAACCCATCGCCGCACGCACCAAACGTCCTGGCGTGCTGGGCGGCCTGGGAGGGTTTGGCGCGCTGTTCGAACTGCCGCTCGACCGTTACCGCCAGCCGGTGCTGGTCTCCACCACCGACGGCGTCGGCACCAAGCTGAAACTGGCGATCGAAATGGGCAAACATGACACGATCGGCATCGATCTGGTGGCGATGTGCGTCAACGATCTGGTGGTCCAGGGAGCCGAACCGCTGTTCTTCCTCGACTATTACGCCACCGGCCGCCTCAGCGTCGACCAGGCCGCGGACGTCATCAAGGGCATCGGCCAAGGCTGCGAGATCGCCGGTTGCGCACTGGTGGGCGGGGAAACCGCCGAAATGCCCGGCATGTACGGGGACGGCGACTACGATCTGGCCGGCTTCAGCGTCGGCGTGGTGGAGAAAGACCGCATCATCGACGGCAGCCGGGTGCGGGCGGGTGACGCGCTGATCGGCATCGCCTCGAGCGGCCCGCACTCCAACGGCTACTCTCTGATCCGCAAGATCATCGCGGTGAGCGGCGCGGATCTGGCGCAGGACTTCCACGGCCACACACTGGGGGCGACGCTGCTCGAACCCACGCGCATCTATGTCCAGCCGCTGCTCACGCTGTTCGAGCAAGTGCGGGTGCACGCCCTGGCGCATATCACCGGCGGCGGCCTGCTGGAAAACCTGCCGCGCGTCATGCCGGAGGGCACCCGCGCCGCCATCGACGCCCGCGCCTGGGTCCGCCCACCGGTGTTCGACTGGCTACAGCAACACGGCAACATCGCCGACCAGGAGATGTATCGCACCTTCAACTGCGGCATCGGAATGGTAGTGTGCGTGGCCGACAACGATGCCGGCACCGCGCTGAATATCCTCAAGTCTCAGGGTGAAACAGCGTGGCGCATCGGCAGCATCGAAGCCGCGAAAGGCCCCGGCGAGCAGGTGCTGATCACTCAATGATACAGGGCTTGCGCAGCCGCCTGCCGATCGTCATCCTGATTTCGGGCGACGGCAGCAACCTCCAGGCGATCATCGATGCCGTGGCGAATGAAGGGCTGCCGGTCGACATCCGCGCGGTGATCAGCAACAACCCCGCCGCTTACGGACTGGAGCGCGCGCGGCGGGCGGGCATCCCGGCGCTGACGGTGGACCACCGGGCCTACCCCGACCGCGGCTCGTTCGAAACCGCCCTGGAGGCCGCCATCGACGCCCATCAACCGGCGCTGGTGGTGCTGGCGGGCTTCATGCGCATTCTCGGCCCCGGCTTCGTGGCGCACTACCTGGGACGCATGCTGAACATCCATCCTTCGCTGCTACCCGCCTTCACCGGCCTCGACACCCATCGCCGCGCCATCGAGTCGGGCGAAAAGGAACACGGCGCCAGCGTTCATTTCGTCACCGGCGAGCTGGATGGCGGACCGGTCATCATCCAGGCGCGCGTGCCGATATTACCGGATGACGACGTCAAGCGCCTGGCCGCCAAGGTGCTGGAGCGGGAACACCGCATCTACCCCCTGGCGATCCGCTGGTTCGCCGAAGGGCGACTGACGCTGGAGAACGATCGAATCATGCTCGACGGACAACCTTTAACAGCCGCGGTGGACTACGCCCATGTCGAAGATACGATGCAACACATCGGAGATTAAAACAGCGCCGCGACACTGGACCCTGTTGCTCCTCCTCTGCCTCATGGGACTCATCTTCTCCTCCGCGGCGTCTGCCGACATCCCCCCCTTCTCGGCACGTTACACCCTGAGCCGGGCCGGCATTCCGCTGGGCGAAAACATCCGCACCCTGAGCAACACCGACGGGCAGTTCGTCTACCAGTCGGTGACTCACGCCACCGGCCTGCTCGCCCGGTTTCTCAAGGAAGAATTGGTGGAACGCAGCGAAGGCGTGTATACGAACGCGGAACCCGGCACCGGCATCCGGCCGCTGGAATACATGACCCGCCGCAACCGCAGCAAAAAAGACAAATGGCTCAGGCAAGTCTTCGACTGGGAAAAGAACGTCACGACCAGCTTCAACAGCACCAGAACCTGGCGCATGCCATTGCGTGCCAATGCGCAGGACAAGCTCACCTACCAGCTCGCCATCATGCAGGACCTGAAAAACGGGCGAAAAACCTTGGAATACCCGATCATTGAAAGTGAAAAAACCAATGCCTACCGCTTTGTCATTCTCGGCGAGGAACAAGTCAAAACCGATGTCGGCACACTACGCACCCTGAAAATCCGGCGCACCGGCGACAAGAGAAACACCACCGTGTGGTGCGCCATCGATCTGCACTACCTCCCCGTCATCCTGGAACAACACGACGACGAGGATGGGCACCTGACGATGCGGATCCATTCGGTGCAAGGATTGCAGCTCTAAGAGCCTGTTTACGATAAGGGGCAACTACGCCTTCGGCAACGTCACGCCCGTCTGCCCCTGATATTTCCCGCCGCGATCGCGGTAAGAGGTCTCACATACCTCATCGGACTCCAGGAACAGCACCTGCGCCACGCCTTCATTGGCGTAGATCTTGGCTGGCAACGGCGTAGTGTTGGAGAACTCCAGCGTCACATGCCCCTCCCACTCCGGCTCCAGCGGCGTCACATTGACGATGATGCCGCAGCGCGCATAGGTGGACTTGCCCAAACAGATGGTCAGTACATTGCGCGGGATACGAAGATACTCCACGGTACGCGCCAGGGCGAAGGAATTCGGCGGGATGATACATACGTCCGACTTCACATCGACAAAGCTGTTGGCATCGAAATTCTTGGGGTCGACGATCGCCGAATTGATATTGGTGAAAATCTTGAATTCATTGGCGCAGCGAATGTCGTAACCGTAGCTCGACGTGCCATAGGAAATCACCCGGCCCACCTCGTTCTGCTTCACCTGACGCGGCTCGAACGGCTCGATCATGCCGTAGCTGTCGACCATGCGCCGGATCCATTTGTCTGATTTTATGCTCATCTTTGGTAGTTCTCAGGACCAGTAATCGGGGCAGGAGCGAACAAACCTGATCCCCGGAACTTCACGTATTCTGGATAACGATGTTCGGAAACTTCGCCGAATAATCCCGCGCCCGCTGCGACAGCTTCGCTGCCACGCGCCGGGCAATATCGCGGTAGATCCCGGCGATGCGCCCCCCGGGATCGGCCATCACCGTCGGATGGCCGCCATCGGCGTCTTCGCGGATACGGATATCCAGCGGCAGCGAACCGAGGAAATCCACCCCGTACTCCTCCGCCATGCGGCTGCCGCCGCCTGAGCCGAAGATGTGCTCCTCGTGACCGCATTTGCTGCAAATATGGGTGCTCATGTTCTCGATCACGCCGAGCACGGGAACATCCACTTTTTCAAACATCTTCAAGCCCTTGCGCGCATCGAGCAGAGCGATGTCCTGCGGCGTGGTGACGATCACCGCACCGCTCACCGGGATTTTCTGCGTCAGCGTCAACTGGGTATCCCCGGTCCCCGGTGGCAAATCGATGACCAGGTAATCGAGGTCGCGCCAGTTGGTATCCTTCAACAACTGCTCCAGCGCCTGCGTCACCATCGGCCCGCGCCAGATCATCGGCGTCTCCTCATCGATCAGGTAACCGATGGACATCGACTGGATGCCATGACTCATCACCGGCTCCATCGACTTGCCATCACGCGACTCCGGGCGGGTCTGCGCTCCCAGCATGCGCGGCTGGCTGGGGCCGTAGATATCGGCATCCAGAATGCCAACGCTCGCCCCCTCCGCCGCCAGGGCCAGCGCCAGATTCACCGCCGTCGTCGACTTGCCCACCCCGCCCTTGCCGGAAGCCACCGCGATGATATTTTTCACCCCCTGCAACGGCTTGATTCCGCGTTGCACCGCGTGGCTAACAACAGCGGAAGAAACACGCACCTCGGCCCGCCGCACTCCCTCGACGGCCTCGATCTGCCGCTTCAACATACCGGCAAGCTCATCCTGATAGCCCTTGGCGGGATATCCCAGCACCACCTCCACCGCCACCTTGCCGTTGTCGATTTCGATCTTCTTCACGGCATTCGCCGAGAGTAGATCCTGCTTCAGATAGGGATCGATATGCGCCTTGAGCGCCGTTTCGACCTGCAATTTACTCATCTCTGTCATGCTCACTCCCAGACCAAATACTTGCGATCCGCCACATCGCCTCTACATTTTAAAGATACCATAACCGCACCCCAAAACGAAAAAACGCAGGGTTTTCTGCATCAAGCGATGCTCCGCCAAAAAGTTGGCGAACCGGAAATCGTGGTGTGTTATTCCAATTTGCGTTAAAAACGACAATAATTTTGTAGGGTGCGTTCCACGCACCAATGGTAATGGTGCGTGGAACGCACCCTACAATATTTCACTTTTTATTGCGAAATGGAATTAGGTCTTGTATCTTGAGGGGTTCTATGTTAAAAAGTGATTAAGATAATTTTTATAAAAAGCAATCTCCAGAAAAGGGGCTTCTCCGGTTCCATCCGTTGAACACAAATTATCGGGCGCCACTGATGGACAGACTACCCAAACCGCTCTCACTTGTCATCGGCGCCTTGTTGATGGTCTTTGCCATGGAAGGGCAGGCGGAGTTCGCGCTTAACTTCCAGCCCGACCCCGGCAGGCTCAGTGGCAGCCGGGACCCCGACACAGTGCCCATCTTCCCTCCTGGCGGGAGCTTCATTCAACTACTCAACTGCAACCGCGGCGGGGTGAGCAGCGGCTGTAATCAGGGCGGCGGCGCCTCGACGGAAAAAACACCCTTTCTGCAAGAACTCGTCTTTGATGGGAGTAATACTTACTTCCACGTCATCGTCGGCGATCCCACACAAAACTTCGCCCAGGAGACATTTATTCGCCTGGGCGTGCGCATATGGCCAAATTCGCAGCCCAACAGCGTTTCCGCCGGAACCGCCGGCACGGCCAATGGCGGCTGGAACGGAGGTGGCGATGCCACGCCCTTGGGTCCCAGCGTGGTCTCGGGTTCGGGTACCGCAAATCCGGAAAGGGTGCAAGTCCGCCAGATAGTAAGAGATCCGGAAATGACGCAGGAATTCCTCAAAAACACTTTCCTGACCAAACCGAGGATCACCCAAACCGTCACTTCCGGCGACATGACCAGTTTTTTTGACCTGAACATGACCGGCATTGCCTATCGTGGCCCCGGCTCAACTACGTCAGTTGCTCCCCTCATTAATACGGTAACCATAGGCAGCGCAGGTGCCGGGAACTTCGACATGGCCCAGAACAAGCAAAACTCCACCGTTACCGCTGGCCAATATTCGTGGGCGCCGGGCGGGGGCGATGGGGGCAGCGCCGGAACCTACACCTACGTTGGGGGGAATTTCAATCTGAACGCGATCGATTGGAGGGCCTACTACAATCCCGGAGATAATACTTGCTGGGCCTTTAACCAGAACCCAGGCGGCACCTGCACACCCTAAGAGTTAAGGAACCTCTGATTAATTCAGCGGTTCCAGGGCACAAGGACGTGCCGGCATTTTTCAATCACTCCAAATGATTGAAAAATGGAGAAAAGCAAAAATCACATTTTTGCTTTTCGTGCTCTGAGAATTCCAGGATGGAATTATTCAGAGCTTCCTTAATAAGGGCGGGCGGGAAAGCTCATGAACCCAGGTACAGGCCTACACCGATGGCCAAGGTCCACGGGACTGGAAGGAAAATTAATCATCATGCAAATGCCGGAAATCCGCGCAATCGCTCGCGGCCTTGGATTAACCCCGCCAGTCACCCAAGGCAAGACTCAGCTCGTCCGGGATATTCAGCGCCAGGAAGGAAATTTCGACTGCTTCGCAACGGCTTATGACGGTCAGTGCGACCAGGTGGACTGCGTGTGGCGTGTTGACTGCTTTGCACTGTCAAAGAAAGCGCAGAAGCCTTAAGCAGGCAACCCCGCCTCGTCTTTACGCCGCCTGCACCGGTATGTGGTTACGGGCGTGGGTAATGCGATTTTGCTCATCCAGATAAACCAGAACCGGCTTGAATGCGGCAAGCTCATGCTGATTCAGCGCCACATAGGTGCAAATAATCACACGATCGCCAGGCTTGGCCTTGTGCGCGGCGGCGCCGTTGACGGAGATGATGCCGGAACCGGCTTCGGCGCGGATGGCATAGGTGGTGAAGCGCTCGCCGTTGGCGATGTTGTAGATCTGGATCTGCTCGTACTCGTGGATGCCGGCCGCGGCGAGCAGTGTGCTGTCGATGGCGCACGAACCTTCGTAATCGAGCTCGGAATGGGTTACGCAGGCGCGGTGCAGCTTGGATTTGAGCAGGGTGTACTGCATTGACAGGTCCTCATGAATTTCTCCGGCGCAGGAAAACAATACGCCAGACAAACGGGCAACTCAGTATTAGAGTGATATTATGGAGTTTTGTTGCTGATTTTTCAATTTCCAGTCAATTCCAGCGCCATATTGTCGATCAAACGGGCTTTCCCCAACCAAGCGGCGGCCAGGATCACGAGCGCCCGATCCTCTGGCAAAGGGGCGGCCAAGTCCTCGGCGCGGCGCACGCTGAAATAATCGACACGGAACCCGGCTTCGGACAGGGCTTGCATACCCTCGGCCTCGACCGCCGTATAATCCGCCCCTCCGCTTGACATCCGGTCACGCGCCTGACAAAGCGCCCGATAAAGACAGGGGGCTCGCGCCCGCTCTTCCGCGGAAAGGTAACTGTTACGCGAACTCATGGCCAACCCATCGGACTCACGCACCGTCGGCACGCCCAGCACCTGCACCGGTATGCACAGATCCGCCACCATGCGCCGGATCACCAAAAGCTGCTGGTAGTCCTTCTCACCAAACAGCGCCATGTCGGGCTGGACTATATTGAACAGCATGCTGACCACGGTGGACACGCCGACGAAGTGGCCGGGGCGGTATGCGCCGCACAGGATGTCCGAGAGGCCGGGCACCTCAACCCGCGTAGCGCCTCCGATGCCACGGGAGTACATTTCACTCGCGTCGGGAACAAACAGAAGATGGGTACCATTTTCGGCCAATTTGACACCATCTTCCGCCAATGTGCGAGGATATGACGCAAGATCTTCGCTTGCCCCAAACTGCATCGGATTGACGAAAACGCTTGCGACCACACGGTCGGCGAGCTGGCCGGCCTGCTGCACCAGGCGCATGTGTCCGTCATGGAGATTGCCCATGGTCGGCACGAAGGCGATGCGCTGGCCCTGGCTGCGCCATAAGGCGATCCTGGCGCGCACTTCCGTGATGGTTTTGACGGTTTGCATTAGGGCCATTAGCTAAAGGTATGTTCAGACCCCGGGAAAGCGCCGCTTTTGACGGCGCGCGCATAGGCCGCAATGGCGGCTTGGGGCGTGGGATTGTCTTGCATGAAATCCCGGGAAAATTTCGGCCGCTTGCCGGGTGTGATGCCGAGCATGTCGTGGAGCACCAGCACCTGGCCGTCACAGGCGGGACCCGCGCCGATACCGATCACCGGGACGCTCACTGATTGGGTAATCGTCGCCGCCAGTGAAGTCGGCACGCACTCCAGCAGCAACAGGTCGGCGCCCGCCGCTTCCAACGCCAGGGCGTCGTCACACATCCGCAGGGCGGCGGTCGCGTCCCGCCCCTGCACACGATAACCGCCCAGCTTGTGCACCGACTGCGGCTGCAAACCCAGGTGGGCGCAGACCGGGATGCCACGCTCGGCGAGCTGGCGCACAATGTCCGCCTGTACCGCGCCCCCCTCCAGCTTGACCATGTGCGCTCCGCCTTCCTGCATCAACCGCGCGGCATTGCGCAGCGCCTGCTCCAGGGTGGCATAGCTCATGAAGGGCATGTCCACCATCAGCAGAGCGCGACCACAACCGCGCGCCACACACTGGCTGTGATAGACCATATCGTCCATCGTTACCGGCACCGTGGTGCCGCGCCCCTGGATGACCATGCCGAGCGAATCGCCGACCAGGATCACCTCGACGCCCGCCTCGTCTATAAGGCGCGCGAATGCCGCGTCATAGGCGGTAAGGCAGGCGAATTTCTCGGTCTTGCGTTTCATGTCGCGCAAGGTGGTGACGGTTACCGGCTGGTTGGTCATATGGCACCCTCCCTTTCAAGCAAATGGCAGAGGATTGAAATAGTGACGGCCGCTGCGTATCGCGCGCACCTGGTCCACCAGCAGATTATAGTCCCTGTCGTTTTCGACATAGTTGACTTCGGCGGCGTTGACGATCAGCAGCGGCGCGGCGCTGTAGTGGTGGAAAAAGCGCGCATAGGCGTCGGTGAGGCGTTGCAGATAGGACGACTCGATCAACTTCTCATAGCCGCGACCGCGCTTGGCGATGCGCGTCAGCAGCACCTCCACCGGCGCCTGAAGATAGATCACCAAATCGGGCGGCGGGGCATCCGGCGCCAGTTGCTGGTGTACCTGCTCATAGAGGCGCAGATCGTCGTCATCGAGCGTGAGCTGGGCGAACAAGGGATCCTTCTCGATCAGGAAATCCGCCACCCGGCCCGCGGGCCGGAACATGTCGGGTTGAGAAAGCGATTGTTGCATATCCCGCATCTGGCGGACCCGCTGCAAGAGGAAGAATAGCTGCGTGGAAAGAGCCGCTTGGCGCGGATGCTGGTAAAAGCGTTCGAGAAAAGGATTGGCCGCCGCGTCTTCAAGCAACAGGTCACTGCCAAAGGTCTGCGCCAGACGCCGGGCCAGAGTCGTCTTGCCGATACCGATCGGCCCTTCGACGACGATGTATTTCGGAGTAGTCATGCCAAGCGCTCACACGATAATGTATCTTGTTTGCGGCAGCGCTCGGCCAATTCCCGCACACTGCCCTGCCCCGGCACTTCAAGATCCGGGGCAATCTCATGCAGCGGATAAAGCACGAAGCTGCGCTCATGCAGCCGGGGGTGCGGCAGGGTCAAAACCTCGCTTTCGCAGCGGGCATCGTCATAGAGCAGCAGATCCAGATCCAACGTACGCGGCCCCCAGCGCTCCGCACCACGCACCCGCCCCTGGCGCTGCTCGATGGCTTGCAGCTCGGCCAGAAGCTCCAGCGCGGTCAGGCCGGTGTCCAGCGCCGCCACCGCGTTGACATAGGCCGGCTGATCCTTGCTCCCCAGCGGTGCGCTGCGATACAGCGATGAATGACGCACACAGCGGCTACCCGGAATTTGATCGAGCGCGGCAAACGCGGTCTGTATTTGCGCAACGGGATCGGCGAGGTTGCTGCCCAAGCCGATGTAAGCGCGCACCGTCACTCCGCCGCCACGCCTGTTTCCGCCTCACCCGCCGGTTTCTTGCGCCGGCGGCGCCGGCGTTTCTTGGTTGCGCCGGCGCCCGCAACGCTGGTACGCAGCATCACTTGGCGCTGGTCGGCATTCACTTCCTGGAAGGCGGTCCACCATTCGCACAGCTCCTGCACATCCTCGCCGGCCTCGCCCCGCAGCAGCAGGAAATCATAAGCGGCGCGAAAACGCGGATGGGCCAGCAAGCCCAGCGGGCGCTTGCCGGAGATCTGTGTCAGACGCGGCTGCATGGCCCAGATCTCGCGCATCGGCAAGGTATATCGCTTGGGCAGCGCGACGCGCTGTGCCTGGCGCGAGACGACGATACCGCCCGCCTCCTGGATCGCCTCGAAGTCGGTCATGCTTTCGGTTCTTATTTCTTCGATGGTGCGGCGCATCGGCCCCCACAGCAAGGCCGCGAACAGGAAGGCGGGCGTGACGGGCTTGTCGGCGGCGATGCGCTCATCGGTATTGGCCAGGGCGCGCACCACCAGTTCGACGGGAAATCCCTCGTGCTCCTGCGACAGGTCTTCCTCGGTCAGAGGAAAGAGGTGCTCAAACAGCCGGTAATGGCGCAACAACTCGAAGGTTTCCACCGCGCACCCGCCCAGGAACAGCTTCAGCACCTCCTCGAACAGGCGCGCCGGGGGGATGTCGTCGAGCAGATGTCCCAGCTCCAGCAAGGGGGCTTCCGTATCGGGGTGGATGCGGAATCCCAGCTTGGCGGCGAAACGCACGGCGCGCAACATGCGCACCGGGTCCTCGCGGTAGCGCTGCACCGGATCGCCGATCAGACGTATCCAGCCCGCCTGTAAGTCTTCCAGACCGCCGGCGTAATCGACCACCGAGAAATCGGCGATGTTGTAATAGAGGGAGTTGATGGTGAAATCACGACGCCAGGCGTCTTCCTCTACAGTGCCGTAGATGTTGTCACGCATGATGCGCCCGTTTTCGATGTGCAAATCTTCGCCGGGGATCTCACTTTCTTCCTCGCCGGGGACAGGAAGGGCACGAAACGTGGCGACCTCGATAATATCTCTGCCGAAACGGACATGCGCCAGACGGAAGCGGCGCCCGATCAGATGGCAACTGCGGAACAGCTCCTTTATTTCTTCAGGCCGGGCGTTGGTGGCGACATCGAAATCCTTGGGCTCGCGCCCCAGCAGCATGTCACGCACGCCGCCACCGACCAGATAGGCCTGGTAGCCGGACTCCTTCAGGCGGTACAGCACCTTCAGGGCGCTATCGCTGATATTGGCGCGCGAGATGGTGTGCTCGGCGCGGGGTATGATTCTGGACGTGCTTATGGTTTTCCCTGCCTTTTCCGTAGCAACTTGAATGAAATAGTCTTGAGCAATCACGATTAGCGCGTATAATACCACTTCTTTTGATCAATGGCGCACAAGCCCACGCTCCCTTCGTCTAGAGGCCCAGGACATTGCCCTCTCACGGCAGTAACAGGGGTTCGAATCCCCTAGGGAGCGCCAATTTTTCGATCGGTTGTTCGTTGTCGTTTGCCTTCGATCATTGCGGATAATGGGTGACACAAGAATGACAAAAACCCACGATCTCACAAACCGCATCGCCAAGCTGCGCGATGAAATCAATTACCACAATTACCGCTATTACGCCCTCGACGCCCCCGTCATCTCCGACGCCGAGTACGATCGCCTGCTCCGCGAGCTTCAGCAACTGGAAGCGGCGCACCCCGAGCTGATCACACCTGATTCACCCACCCAGCGTGTGGGCGCAAAACCGCTGAAGGAATTCGGCGAGGTGCGCCATGCCATCCCGATGATCTCGCTGGACAACGCCTTCACCGACGAGGATATCCACGACTGGGACCGGCGGGTGCGCCAGGGGTTGGGTGTATCCCATGCCGTAGACTACACCGCCGAGCCTAAATTCGACGGCGCATCCATCAGCCTGCGCTATGAAAACGGCCTGCTGGTCCAGGCGGGCACGCGCGGTGACGGCACCACCGGCGAGGACGTGACCGCCAATGTGCGTACCATCAGGACCGTACCGCTGCGCCTGCTGGGCGAGGGCTGGCCGGAGGTGCTGGAGGTGCGCGGCGAGATCGTCATCCGCAAGCACGACTTCGAGCGCCTCAACGAGGAACGCCTGGCGCGCGGCGAGGGCATTTTCGCCAACCCGCGCAATGCCGCCGCCGGAAGCCTGCGCCAGCTCGACCCGCGCATCACCGCCGGTCGCCCGCTGAGCTTCTTCCCGTGGGGGCTGGGCGAGGTATCGGAACTGCCTGCGCCGCGCTATTCCCAGATCGTCAAACATCTGAAGGCATGGGGCTTTCCCGTCACCGAATTCTTCGCCGCGCATGGCGCCGAGGGGTGCCTGAGGTATTACCAGGGCATGGCCGCGCGCCGCAATGACCTGCCCTTCGAGGTCGACGGCGTGGTCTACAAGGTGGACGACCTCGCCGCGCGCGACAGGCTCGGCTTCACCGCCCGCGCGCCGCGCTGGGGGATCGCCCACAAGTTCCCCGCGCAGGAAGAGACCACCGTCGTGGAGGACATTCTGCCTTCCGTCGGCCGCACCGGCGTCATCACACCCGTCGCCAAGCTGCGTCCCGTGCAGGTAGGCGGCGTCACGGTCAGCAACGCCACGCTGCACAACCAGGACGAGGTGGAACGCAAGGACGTGCGGGTGGGCGACACGGTGATCGTGCGCCGCGCCGGCGATGTCATCCCGGAAGTGGTGGGCGTCATCAAGGACAAACGACCGTATGATGCGAAGCACTGGGAGATGCCGAAGCACTGCCCCGAGTGCGGCTCGGAAGTGATCCGCGAACCGGGGGAGGTCGCCCATTACTGCACCGGCGGCCTGTATTGCCCGGCGCAACGCATGGGCGCGATCCTCCACTTCGCCTCGCGCCACGCCATGAACATCGACGGCCTGGGCGACAAACTGGTGGCGCAACTGGTGGAGACCGGGCTGGTCAAGACCGTGGCCGATCTCTACCACCTCACCAAAGAGCAACTGGTGACGCTGGAACGCATGGGCGATAAATCCGCGGACAACCTGCTCGCCACCATCGACAAATCCAAGCACACCACCCTGCCGCGTTTTCTCTATGCACTGGGTATCAGCCAGGTGGGCGAGGTCACCGCCAAACAGCTCGCCCGGCACTTTGGTGACCTTGAACCGCTGATGCAGGCCCAACACGAAGAGCTGCAAGGCGTCACCGATGTCGGCCCGGTCGTCGCCGATAGCATCCATCATTTTTTCCATCAACCCCACAACCGTGAAGTCATCGCCGCGCTGGTCAAGGCGGGCATCCACTGGCCGCAGGAAAAGATCAGCCGCGCCCATACTCCACTGGCCGGAAAGACCTTCGTCCTCACCGGCACACTGGACAGCATGCCCCGCGACGAAGCCAAGGCGCGCATCGAGGCGCTGGGCGGGAAAGTGAGCGGTAGCGTTTCCGGCAAGACGAGTTATGTGATTATCGGCGCCGAGGCCGGATCCAAGGCGGACAAGGCAAGGGAATTGGGGGTGGCGATGCTTTCGGAGCGTGAGTTCCTTATGTTGCTGGAGGAAAAAGGATGAAAGAAACGTACTTCCCGCGTCGCAATCCAATAGTTTCCGGCTGTTAGCTTCTTGCCAATGCCAAGAACCCCACCATCCGCGCTCGCCCCCGGCGTCACCCGCCGCGAGGCCTGGGCCTGGGCGATGTACGACTTCGCCAACTCGGGCTACACCACCGTTGTTATCACCGCCGTCTTCAATGCCTACTTCGTTTCCGTGGTGGCGGGCAACGCACCATGGGCGACGTTTGCCTGGACGATGGCGTTGGCGGTCTCGTACTTCCTGATCATGGTGACGGCGCCGGCGCTGGGCGCCTATGCCGATGCCTATGCCGCCAAGAAAAGGCTGCTGCTGCTCACCACCGCGGGTTGCGTGCTGTTCACCGCCGGGCTTGCCCTGATCGGCCCCGGTGAACTGGCGCTCGCCATTGTGCTCGTCATCCTGTCGAACTTCTTCTTCGGCAGCGGCGAAAACCTGATCGCCGCCTTTCTCCCGGAACTGGCGCGCAGCCGCAGCCTGGGCAAGGTCTCCGGCTGGGGATGGAGCCTGGGCTATCTCGGGGGACTGACGGCCTTGGGCCTGTCGCTGGCCTATGTGAGCTGGGCACAGGCGCGTGGAGATGAAGCGTCTTCGTTCGTGCCGGTGACGATGCTGATCACCGCCGCGCTGTTTGCCATCGCAAGCCTGCCCACCTTTTTCTTTTTACGCGAGCGCGCGACGCCCCAGCCGCACCTTGCAGGCCGCGGCATCGTTGGCGAAGCCTTCGCCCGTCTCGGCCAGACGATCAAACACGCGCGCCGCTACCGCGATCTGCGCCGCTTTTTGGTGTGCACCGTATTTTTTCAGGCCGGCGTCAATGCCGTAATCACCCTGGCCGCCATCTACGCCCAGCAGGTGATGCACTTCGACACCCAACAGACGCTACTGCTGATTCTGGTGGTCAACGTCACCGCCGCCATCGGCGCCCTCTTCTTCGGCCATGTGCAAGACCGCCTCGGCCACGTCCCCACCATCGCCCTGACCTTGATGGGCTGGCTCGTCATGATCAGCTTGGCCTGGTCGGCACAAGGTCCCGCCCTGTTCTGGGCCGCCGCCAATGTCGCTGGGCTGTGCATGGGCGCCAGCCAATCGGCCGGCCGCGCCCTGGTCGGCCTGCTCGCCCCGCCCGCGCGCCATGCCGAATTCTTCGGCCTGTGGGGACTGGCGGCAAAACTCTCCGCCATCCTCGGCCCCGTCAGCTATGGGCTGGCGAGCTGGCTATCGGGCGGAGATCACCGGCTGGCGATTCTGACCACCGGGGCTTATTTTGTGGTGGGATTGTTGATTCTCGGCGGGGTCGATGTGAAACGGGGTAGGAGGGCGGCGTTGCGTAGGGAATAGTGGCGCGCATCGCCGTTTGTAATGGGTCCGCAACTCTATCGAACCGATTCATCCCTCCCCATAAACTCCACCACCCGCTCTATCACAACACCGTCACGCAATATCCGATTATACCCCAACCCGGTGGTGGTAACCATCGTTGATCCTTGCCACGCCCCGGCGACGGCGAGGCCGTCGTGATGAGGCACATAGCGATCGTCGGCATCATGAAAGATCAGCGCCGGAGCACGCATTTGCGGGCCGATGGTGTCGAAAGACAGGGTGCCGGGCGGACAGCGATGCCGCTTTTCCATCAAGACGTGCATCCGTCGCACCACGTTTTCAGGAATCGACAAGAAAGACGCGAACCTGCCGACAACGTTGGCGAAGGAGAAAGGGGGCGAGACGAACACGGCTTTCTCTGCGCTGATACCGTTCTGCAATGCGATAGAGGCCGCGGCGGCGCCGAAGGAATGGCCGACGATGCCGTATAGCGGGCCAAGTTCGCGGCAGAGGGCGACAATCGCGGCGGCGAATTCGGGCAGAGTGGTGGGTCTTCCGGGGGACCGGCCGTGCGCCGGGCCGTCGAAGGCGACCACCCTGAATCCGGCATCCACGAGCGGCATGACGAATCTTCCCAATTGCGTACCACGCCCCTCCCAGCCGTGAACAAGCAACACCAGCGGCCCGCTCCCCCAGGAAATGGCTTGAAGCGGGAACTCCGCCCCCGAAGCGGCGAAGGCCGCGCCGCTATTTTGCAATTGGGTTTCCCATTCAGAGGGTTGGCGGCGACGCGGCGTATAGAAAAGCCTCACGCCCACCCTGGCGGCCAATGCGGGGGCGAAAAAACCGAGGATACAGAACGCGATCTTCAATAGATTCGGGTGCATGGCATCACCACACAATCAAATTCCTTTGTTTTCCAGCTTTTCTCCCATGAGTCAGGGTGCGCCGCTCCGGTAAGCTGATGAAGATGTCGGCGTCAAATATCACGGCAACGGCCGCCCCGCAGGTGATCCACCACCTCTTCCACCGTCCCAGTCTCATCGGAAGACATGCTGAAAAGAGGATGTTCCGAAGCCTTTACTCCAGCGCCTTGGCCCGCAGGAACGATTATCCCCTTGACCCTGCCGTGATAGAGGATTTCAACCCGCTCGCGCTTGGCGAGCGCATTGAGCACTTCGTTCACATGACATGCGTTGGCAATGGTGTTTCAAATGAGTGATGTTGCATTGCAAGACCTGGTTCCGAGCGATCCTAGGCACTAACGAACACTGGCTCCAGCACGAACCGCGCGCGTTCGCGCCGAAGCATTTCATAGGGGCTCAAACAATGAATGCCAAGACCGATGCAAGCATTGGGAATCTTGATCTTGCGCACTGAATCCGAAGGCACCTCATGCGTCACGACTGTCACCTGATGCGCTAGTGCATGCGCTACCAGCCAATAATCGGCGACTTGCAGAAATGTGGAGACTGCTGCCGCCTGATAACTTTGCTGGCTGGCCCATGCGCTTACCTTGGACAATGCGGGAAGTACTGCATTGTCCGGCGGAACGAAAAACAGCTCACCTCGTGTTGCAGCCCAGTCAGACAAATCGTCACCACCCGCCTGCAACTCGTCGCCCACCTTCTCGATGCTCAGTACCTTGCCTGCTTGATTCTGTTCTGCAAGCCAGTCCCAAAAAGCTGGGCAGAAATCCAGGCCGTAGTGCAGATTTTTTGCCTGTATGAATACATTAGCGTCGAGCAAGTAGATCGTCATATCGGGAAGTTCAGGTGACGTCCCAGCTCATGAAAAGTTTCTGTTTTGGAAATACCGAGCATGCGGAAGGCATCCCGGTACAGGGTCTGACCTTCCAGTGTGCTCTCAACCAAGGAACGGGCGAAGCGCCGACTAACGCGGGCGGCCGTGGTAAGGTAGAAATTACCGCCTGAACCCTTGGCCATATCGGCCAGCCGCTTAACTTCACCCGCATATGCCGCAGAAAATACGGCGCGATCCAGCCAACCTGCATCCAGCAGGCGACGCAGGATGACCAATGTGCTGACCTTGAAGCGCCGCGCCAGGCGTGGCAGCGCCTGATCGAGGGGCTCTCCGTGCCGCAGCTCAGTGCGTACCACCTTCAGCGGCGCCAACAATTCAGCAGCCACTTGATTGCACCACAATTCCACCCGGTTGTTGGGCATGGTGCTCGCTGTGGCATCCGATAGTGCCGAGGCACCCAGCCATATATGCGCCAGCTCATGCGCCAGCGTGAACATCTGCGCAGCCTTGGTATCGGCCCCATTGATGAACACCAGTGGCGCCATCTCGTCAGTCAGCGCGAATCCGCGGAACTCCTCGGGGTCGAGGTGTCGGCGGTTATTATTCTGCACCACGCCACTTACCATCACCAAAATACCTGCTTGATCAGCCTGTGCGATGAAGCGGCGCAGAGCTTCCGTCCAAGTCGGGCAGTCGCGCCGCGCATCAAGATCAAAGTCCAGCACCTCACTCATCGCCCGAGCTACATCCTCCACTGGCGAATCCGTAGTGACCGAGCCAACAAACGCGGGGCCAGACAGTCGATGAATTTGCATGAACTCGCGGTACCAGCTTTGCCGCTCCTGGCAGACGTAGATCATATCCAGCAGGTTGGGGCTGGGGCGGGTAACAGTACGCCCTGCCAATGTGCGGAAGTCAGGTATGGGCAATGGCTCCTCAGGCGGAGCGGGCATGAACAGATAGCCTATAGGCACATGAGTCGCGCGTGCAAACTTCTCTAGCTGCTTGAGTGTTGGCAACATCTCACCAGTTTCCCATTCAGCAAGTTTCGGAAAGCGCGTTTCCAACTCAAACATATCTATCCTAGAACGTTCATACGCCCAACGCAACAGATTCGGATTGATAGATACGCGGTTCATAGGCCGTATTAAATCACAATAGATATACCCGGAGTATAGATAACGGTCATATTGACCGAAGGTAATTACCCCAATCGCCGCTGCCCCGAACTCTTTTTCAGATGCGCCAGCAACAATGACGCGGGGAAAGGGGGCGCTTCCCTTTCAAGCGGCTTGCAACCGTTGCGGTGCTATTTCATGTCGAAGCCGTTCACCTATGCTCTCCATTGCACAGTCCATGTCATAGCGGCTTTGCAGGTTAAGCCAATACTGAGGTGTTTGGCCGAAAAAAAGACCAAGCCGCAACGCCATCTCAGCCGTCACTGGACGTTTCCCTTTGACGATATGATTCACCCGCATGGCAGGGACACCAACCGCCCTGGCGAGGGCGGATTGGGAAAGTTGGAGTTCGTCCAGCAGCTCTTTCAGATAAAACCCGGGATGTACCGGGGCAATACGCTTTGTCTTCATGAGCAATTCTGATTTTTCAATGATAATCCACGACACAAACAAAATGCTTATGCGACGTCAAGATCGCCGCCGGAGAACTTCACCCCCAATAAACCCAACCTCACTGCAAACAGCACTTCTTGTACTTCTTACCACTACCACACGGACAAGGATCGTTGCGACCAACCTTGGACTGTTCGCGCACATAGGGTTCGGCGAATGGAAATCGGTCTTCGTCGAGAAAATCCTCTGAATAGGTGTCGCCATGCCGCGTATCTTCCTTTGCCCAGCGGCGCTGGCGATTTTCGATCTCTTCGGGATCGTAAAAATGCCAGGGATCGGCAAAGCGTTCCCATTCCGGCTGGTCGCCCTGTTCAAAGGCCGACTGCACGCTCTTCATATCAAATATGACTCCCAGCCTGTCACGCTGGCCTTCCTGTTGCCGTCCCAGTGACTCCAGCAGCGCCCGGTACCGCTCGCGCGGAAAATCAAGCAAGAGCGACCCTGCCCAATAGTGTATATCTTCGTTCTCGGCATCATTCACCGCGATCGACGCGACCCAGTCCAGCGCTTTTTCCAATGGTTCGGCGCCGGCCGCCTGGGCCGCCGCCACGACGCACGCCATGGCATGCGAGCGGGCATACCAGCCATAGGCAGGGTCTTCGGCAATCTGCCGCAGCTCGACAACGGCAGCGGCCTGTTTGTTGCGGAACAGGGCCGGCCAGTAACCGCTTACCCAGTCCCACAGGTCATCATACAACGGCTCGCGCATGCGCTTGAAGGCGCTCACCAGCGGGGCGGCGGCGCGTGGATCGTCCATGGCGCCCAGAATGAAGATGCAGTGCAGCAAGGCCCACCACTGCGGACTGACCACATCCGGCCCCCAGTTCTGATCATCCTCAAGGTATTCCGCCAATAGCGGCAACATGGCCGATCCACGCCGGACACATTCGTCCACCACGGTGCGCGGCAGGCGGTCCTCCTGCGTGACAATGAGCAACATCAAGCTCTGCTCGGAAAGCTCGCGCAGCTTGTCGGCGGGCAGCGTCATCATCGCATTGAGCATGGCGATGGCGGCTTCCTCGTCCATGTCTTCTTCCTCTATGGAAAGGTGCTCTTCCATTTTGTTGACGACGGGGCCGGCGAGGGAACGCAGATCGGCAAGAAAAGCGGGGTTGGCGAAGGGCACTTCCTCGCTGAACAGAAGCGAACCGTAACGCTCGGGATCGGCGATCACATTGAGAATCAGCATCTGCTTGGCGAGTTCAGCGCTGTGATCCGTCCTTTCCTCCCAGCCTTCCCTGCCCAATTCACACGCTTTGACGAAACCCTGGCACCACAGATCGGTGCGCGGCAGTGTGTAGCCGTCGCGCTGCTCGGTGGCGGTTTGCGGCTCGAACACGCCTTCCATCAGCTCGTCGGCGATATCGTCGATGGCCTCGGCGGCAAGCGTATCGACCGCTACGGCGATATCGGCAGACGGAGTATGCGCGGGCAAACCGAGCGCGGCCGCCAGCCAGGGCTGGTCGAATATCTCATCCGGGCCGATGGCCACGCCGGTGAGAAAACCGTGCAAGGTGGATGGATCCATGGCATGCGGATAGATCCCGATGGCGCGCTGCAATTCCTGAAAAGCGGTCGAATCCGCGGTCATGGGCGCTTGCCTCTCTGTCGAATCAGTGTATTCTGCGCATCAACATTACACCCGCCGCGAAGAACAATGCAACAGGGAAGGCCGCGCTGAACGTGGGATTCACGTCATAGACCAGACCGACATAGCCAAACGTCTGATTGAAGAGATAGAAACCGATGCCGATCAGCGCGCCGACCAGAATGCGCTGCCCTATCCCCACCGACCGCAGCGCGCCGAAAACGAAAGGGATGGCGAGGAACAGCATGACGCCGGTGGCCAGCGGCGAGAAGATCTTCTTCCAGAAAGCAAGCTGGTAGCGTTCCGCGCTCAGACCGTTGTCATGCAGATAATCGATGTATTTGTGCAGACCCCACGCCGAAAGCTTGTCCGGCTTGACCGCGACCACGCCGAGCACCGCGGGGCTGAGCAGCGCGCCCCAGTCGGCGCGCGGCAGGCGTTCCGTGGTCACGCCCTCGCCATTGATGCGGCTGCGCGCGACATCCTCCAGTCGCCATTTTTCATTCTGGTAAGAAGCCGCCTGGGCATGAGTGACCACCCGCAGGCGCTGCCGCTCATCGAACTCGTAGATCGACACATCGCGCAGCTCGCTGTCGGGCAGAATATCGCGGACATGAATGACGCTCTGGCCATCGCGCGCCCAGAAGCCGGTCTGCGTTTTCAGGGAAATCCGCTCCGCCAGCGCCGCCGAGCGCATGGCCTGGGCATATTGCTCGGCGCGCGGCGCCAGCCATTCGCCGACGATCACCGCCGCGATCATGAGCAGCGCGCCGACCTTCATCACGGATAAAATGATGCGCGCCAGCGAGACACCCGCGGCGCGGATCACGATCAGCTCGCTGCTGCTGGCGAGCGTGCCCAGGCCGACGATGCTGCCGATCAGCGCCACTGGCGGGAAAAGCTGATAGGCCAGACTGGGCAACGTCAGCAACACATACTGCGCGGCCTGCGTCAGGCCATATTTGCCCTTGCCGATCGCATCCATCTCGGTAACGAAGCCGGCGAAGCCGAACAGCGCAAGGAAGACCAGCATCACCACCAGAATGTGGCTGGCCACGGTTATGCCGATATAGCGATCGAGAATTTTCATGGCGATTTTCCGGCCACTCGGCTCAACACCCATCGCACGCCCGTCTGGCGCGCCATCAACACCGCGACCCCGATCAGCAGCACGCCATGCACCCACCATAACCCGACCTCGGGCGGAACAATCCCCTTCTCCAGCCAGGTGCGGCCGACGCCGAGCAGATTGTTGTAGATCACATAAATCAGGATGGCGGCGAACAACTTGGCATAACGCCCTTGACGCGGGTTGCTGCGGCTGAGCGGCACGGCCAGCAAGGCGAGCAACACGACGGAGACCGGCATGGCGATGCGCCACTGAAACTCCGCCCGCGCGCCCGGTTCATCCGATGCCAGCAGCGCCGCCGTCGGGATCGCCGCCAGCTTGCGCGACGCGGGCTCGATCGCCTTTTCCTCGACGCGCACGGCATGCTCGCGATATTCGACGATCTTGAAATCGGCATCGCCGGGCATGCCTTCATAGCGGTAACCGTTTTGCAGCACCACGAAGCGGTCGCCGGTGTTGGGGTCGATGCGCTGGAAGGCGCTCGGCGCGGTGATGATGTTTTGCCGGCCCTTTTTCTCGCTCTGAATAAAGACGTTGCTCATCGACTGCCGGTCCGCCCCCTGGCGTTCGATGTAGACGATCAGGTCGCCGCTGCTCGATTCCCTGAAATTGCCGGGAGCGATGCCGCTGATGTCCGATTGCGCCTTGGCGCGATCCAGAAGCTGGTAGCTGCGTTCCTCGGCCCACGGCCCGGCATACAGAGACACCCCCGCCACCACGACGGCCGCCGCCAGCCCCACGCCCAGCATATCCTTCAGCATCCGCCCCGGCCCCACACCGCAGGCGGCCAGGGCGATCATTTCGCTGTCTTTATAGAGGCGTCCGAACGCCAGCATGATCGACAGGTATAGCGCCAATGGCAGCAGCAGCACCGAGGCATTCAGCGATTTGAGCGCCAGCAGTTCGGCCACCATGCCGGCTGGCAACACGCCCGTGTCGGCCTCGGCGAGAAAACGCACGAAACGGTTGCTGACATAGATGAGAAAGAGCACGCCCGTCACCGCCAGCAACGTTTGCAACACTTCCTTGATGATATAGCGCTCGATAATCAAAGATAGGCACCGGGTAGGGGATAGAAGCTCTAACTTATGTGAAAGCGGGTGTTATTTCAGGTAAACTTCAGATTATGCCCGTTTTATTAAGTTTTCTGTATGATTTCCGCTACGGGATGGAGCATTCAAGCGGTAAATAAACTTTTTATTCAGGAGTCAACATGGAATTTACGGTAAAGAGCGGCGATCCCGAAAAGCAACGCACGGCCTGCATCGTGCTGGGGGTATTCGAGCCAAGAAGGCTGTCGCCCACCGCCGAGCGGCTCGACGAAATCACCGGCGGCCACATCTCCAAGCTCATCCGGCGCGGCGATCTGGAAGGCAAGATCGGCCAGACGTTACTGCTGCATGACGTGCCCAACACCCTCTCCGACCGCGTGCTGCTGGTCGGTTGCGGCCGCGAGCGCGAGCTGGGCGATACTCAATACCGGAAAATCATCACCACCGCCGTCAACACCCTGAACGAAAAGGGTGCCATGGAAGCGGTGTGTTATCTGACGGAACTGCACGTCAAACACCATGATATCGCATGGAAGGTGCGTCAGGCGGCGGAGACCGCGCAAGCCGCCTTGTACCGCTTCGACCAGCTCAAGAGCAAGAAGGATACCGAACGCCGTCCGCTGCGCAAACTGGTGTTCAGCGTGTCGAGCCGCCGCGACCTGGCCGATGGCGAACGCGCCCTCGAGGTGGGTCTGGCCATCGCGCAGGGCATGGCCTTAACCAAGGACCTGGGCAATTTGCCGGCCAATATCTGCACCCCCTCCTATCTCGCCGACCAGGCCCGCGACCTGGCCAAGCGTTACAAGAACATCAAGGTGGATGTCCTCGACACCGCCGACATGGAAAAGCTCGGCATGGGTTCTCTGCTGTCCGTCGCGCGCGGCAGCGAGCAGCCGCCCCGGCTGATCACGCTGGAATACTCCGGCGGCAAGAAGGGCGAAAAGCCGGTGGCACTGGTCGGCAAGGGCGTCACTTTCGATACCGGCGGCATCTCCATCAAGCCTTCCGATAAAATGGACGAAATGAAGTTCGACATGTGCGGCGCGGCCAGCGTGCTGGGCACGTTTTGCGCGGTCGCCGAAATGAAGCTGCCCATCAATCTGGTCGGCGTCATTCCCGCCACGGAAAACATGCCCTCGGGCAAGGCCACCAAGCCCGGCGACATCGTCACCAGCATGTCGGGCCAGACCATCGAGATCCTCAACACCGATGCCGAGGGACGGCTGATCCTGTGCGATGCGCTAACCTACTGCGAACGCTATGAACCCGAGGTGGTGATCGACATCGCCACCCTCACCGGCGCCTGCGTCATCGCGCTGGGCCGGCACGCCAGCGGCCTGCTGAGCAACCACAGCCCTCTGGCGCACGATTTGCTCAACGCCGGCAAGACCAGCGGCGACCGCGCCTGGGAGCTGCCGCTGTGGGAAGAATATCAGGACCAGCTCAAGAGCAACTTCGCCGACATGGCCAATGTCGGCGGACGCGAAGGCGGCACCATCACCGCCGCCTGCTTCCTGTGGCGTTTCGCCAAGAAATTCCACTGGGCACACCTCGATATCGCCGGCACCGCGTGGCTGACGGGCGATAAAAAAGGCGCCACAGGACGGCCCGTGCCGCTGTTGACGCAGTATTTGATCGACAGGTACGCCGAGAGACAGGGACAAGCAGCAAGTAGCAAGTAGCGCGTATAACTTGCCACTTGCATCCATGACCCGCATCGACTTCTACATCCTCCCCGACAGCACACCGAGCAGCCGGCCGCTGCTCGCCTGCCGGCTGGCGGACAAGGCGTACAAGCTGGGGCATCACATCTATATCCACGCCGAGTCCCCCGAGCAAGCCATGCAGATGGACGACCTGCTGTGGACCTTCAGCCAGGGGAGTTTCCTGCCTCACGCACGGGTGGAAGACCAAGGCAACCCCGCGCCGCCGATCCTGATCGGACATGGCGACGAACCCGCGCTATCACCGGAAGCAAGCGCGGATGTCCTGATCAACCTCGCCAGCGAGGTGCCGCTGTTCTTCAGCCGCTTCGAGCGGGTCGCCGAGATCGTCGACCAGGGCGACACGCAAAAACTGGCGGGGCGGGAACGCTACCGCTTTTACCGCGATCGCGGTTATGCTTTGCAGTCCCATAACGTTGCCACACCCGAAGCTTAAGAGATGACACCGCCTGACGCACCACCGGATGACGACCTTCCGCTGCTTACGGATATCGTCACTCCCGGCGTAACACCGCCCAGCCCGCCGCCGCCCGCATCTGCGTTGTCTCCCGCGCTGCTGGACGAACTGACGACGGATTTGCAGCGCGAGATCGCCTGGCAAATCGAGGAATCGCTGGATAGCGCCATGCGCGCCGCCTTGCCGCAGGTGACCGCGACCCTGAAAGAAAGCATGCGTGCCCATATCAGCGTGCGCGTGCCGGAAATCGTCGAGGCGGCGCTGGCGACTCAAAAAAGTAGCGAGTATCGAGTGACAAGTAGCGAGGAAGAGAACTCATCTGACGCTCGCCACTCGCCACTCGCTACTCGAAACTCCCCATCCGATATTCGAACATTGAAAGAAAACAGCATGGAAAAGACGTACAACCCCCACGCCATCGAACAACGCTGGTACGAAACCTGGGAACGGCAGGGCCACTTCAAGCCCGCCGGTTCAGGCGCGCCCTATTGCATCATGATCCCGCCGCCCAACGTCACCGGCACGCTGCACATGGGCCACGCCTTCCAGGACACGCTGATGGACACGCTGATCCGCTACCATCGCATGAAGGGCGACAACACACTATGGCAAGCGGGCACCGATCACGCCGGCATCGCCACGCAAATGGTGGTGGAACGCCAGCTCGCCGCGCAGGGCAAGACCCGCCACGATCTGGGGCGCGAAGCCTTCATCGAGCAGGTGTGGAAATGGAAGACCGAATCGGGCGGCACCATCACACGGCAATTGCGCCGCCTGGGAGCATCGCTCGACTGGTCGCGCGAACGCTTCACCATGGACGAGGGCCTGTCGCACGCCGTCACCGAGGTGTTCGTGCGCCTGCATGAAGAAGGGCTGATCTATCGCGGCAAGCGCCTGGTGAACTGGGATCCGGTGCTGCACACCGCCGTTTCCGACCTGGAAGTGGTCTCGGAAGAGGAAGACGGCAACCTGTGGCACATCCGCTACCCGCTCGCCGATGGCAGCGGCCATTTGATCGTCGCCACCACCCGCCCCGAAACCCTGCTCGGCGATGCGGCCGTGGCGGTGCATCCCAATGACGAGCGCTACATGCTGCTCATCGGCAAGGAACTCGAACTGCCGCTCACCGGCCGGCGCATCCCGATCATCGCCGACGAGTACGTCGACCCTCAATTCGGCACCGGCTGCGTGAAGATCACCCCGGCGCACGACTTCAACGACTACGCTGTGGGGCAACGCCACAACCTGCCGCAGACCAACATCTTCACCATCGATGCGCGCATCAACGACAATGCCCCGCGGCACTACGTGGGCCTCGACCGCTTCGAGGCGCGCAAACGCATCGTCGCCGACCTCGACGCCGCCGGTCTGCTGGAAAAAGTGCAGCCGCACAAGTTGATGGTGCCGCGCGGCGACCGCTCGCACGCCGTCATCGAGCCCTTTCTCACCGACCAGTGGTTCGTCAAGATCGGCCCGCTCGCCGAGCCCGCCATCCAGGCCGTGGAAGAAGGCCGCATCCGCTTCGTCCCGGAAAACTGGAGCCGCACCTATTTCGACTGGATGAACAAGATCGAGGACTGGTGCATCTCGCGCCAGATCTGGTGGGGCCACCGCATCCCCGCCTGGTACGACGAGGACGGCAACATCTATGTCGGGCGCAGCGAAGCGGAGGTGCGCCTCAACCACCTGCTGCCGGACGACCTGCCGCTCAGACAGGACGAGGACGTGCTCGACACCTGGTTTTCCTCCGCGCTATGGCCCTTTTCCACCCTGGGTTGGCCGGAACAAACGCCGGAGCTCAAAACCTGGTATCCCACCAGCGTGCTGGTGACGGGCTTCGACATCATCTTCTTCTGGGTGGCGCGCATGATCATGATGGGCCTGAAGTTCATGGACGATGTGCCATTCCGCGAGGTTTACATCCACGGCCTGGTACGCGACGCGCACGGCCAGAAAATGTCCAAATCCAAGGGCAACGTGCTCGATCCCATCGACCTCATCGACGGCATCGACCTGGAAACGCTGGTGAAAAAACGCACCAGCGGCCTGATGCAGCCGGAGATGGCAGCGAAGATCGACAAGGCCACGCGCAAGGAATTTCCCGGCGGCATCGCCGCCCATGGCACCGATGCGCTGCGCTTCACCTTCGCCGCCCTCGCCTCCACCGGACGCGACATCAAGTTCGACCTGGGACGCATCGATGGCTACCGCAATTTCTGTAACAAGCTGTGGAACGCCGCACGCTACGTGCTGATGAACACCGAAGGACAGGACTGTGGCCAGACGGGTGGCGATATGGAACTGAGTCTCGCCGACCGCTGGATCATCTCGCGCCTGCAAAGCGCCGAACAAACCGTCATCGAGGCCATCGAAAGCTATCGCTTCGACCTCGCCGCCCAGGCCATCTATGAATTCACCTGGAATGAATACTGCGACTGGTATCTGGAACTGTCCAAACCCACGCTGCTGTCCGAGGCCAGTTCCGAGGCCGCCCGCCGCGGCACGCGCCATACCCTGGTGAATGTACTAGAAACCTTGCTGCGCCTCGCCCACCCCTTCATGCCCTTCATCACCGAAGAAATCTGGCAGCTCGTCGCGCCGCTGGCGGGCAAGGAAGGCGACACGCTTATGCGCCAGACTTATCCTGCGCCGCAAGCGGAAAAAATCGATCAGAACGCCGTCGATGAAATGGGATGGGTAATGAACTTCATCGTCGGCGTGCGCCAGATCCGCTCCAGCATGAACATCGCCCCCGGCAAGCCACTGCCCGTACTGCTCGCCGATTATTCCAGCTTCGATGCGGCACGCGTGGCATCCAGCCGCCTCTTCCTGACGAACCTCGCCAGACTGGAATCCATCACCCTGCTGGAACCCGGCGCCGAGGCCCCCGAATCGGCCACCGCGCTGGTTGGCGAAATGAAGATTCTCATCCCCATGGCCGGCCTCATCGACAAACAAGCCGAACTCGCCCGTCTCAACAAAGAGATCGACAAACTGCGCAAGGACATCGAGCGCGGCGAAACCAAACTCGCCAACCCCAACTACACCGAACGCGCCCCGGCGGACGTGGTGGAAAAGGAACGCACCCGTGTCGGCGAGATGCGTGCCGCGCTGGAAAAACTGGAAGAACAGCGGAAAAAGATAGAGTCGCTATGACCACGCTCCATCGCGGAAACCACTAAACAGAGCTGGGCCCGCCAAAGAGCGCAACCGCATCGACGAAACTATGCTCGGCATTGGTCAAACTGGAGGAAAAGCGGGTGAGGATCGAGGCGTCGCAACTCAAGGAATACCTGAAAAATCCTGTTTCAGGATTTTTCAGGTCACATTATGGCGCGGAACAGCGCCAATATCACTTTTTCTCCAATGTATATATAACCCCGTCGCCGAGATATCCTTGAGTAGTTTTGATCTCGAATCCAGAGACTGAAAGAAAATCGGCCAGAGTTTGAGCGCAAGATGCACCAGGGATAACAGGACATGCAGGGCCGACTCCGCCACTCTTACTGCAACCGTCAACCTCCACTGGTCTTGATACAAAGCCATTCCCGGTGACACGGCATGTCAAGATCACCACCTCTTGTGCAGCCATACTCTCCGCACCCATTCCCAGCAAAATCCAGAAAATCATTGAAACTGTAACTTTCCTCATGGCTCATCACCTCCATTTGCATGAAGTAACGCTGTGAAACAGCGAGAATGACACGTTGCGGAATAAAAACCGCCTCGCCACTGTGCCCCTTGTGGTTTCTTAATCTTCTGGATGCTCAATTTGAAAAATATAACAAATACCAGCATGTAATTTCTTTGATCTACATCAAACATAAGTCAATTAGAAGTAATAGGTTCATCACATCCCCCCGCGTCAGAATAGTTGTCACTGTTTTCTGTAACCCCAAGAGAGAAGGCGGTGGGGCGGAAAGTGACGAGAGATGTCGAGGTATTCGGAAGATCTGAAGCAGTCTGTTTTGAGGAGGATGATGCCGCCGGAGAGCCGATCGGTGGCGGAGCTGTCGCGGGAGACGGGCATCACGGAGACGACGTTGTACAATTGGCGCAAGGTAGCCAGAGAAGCGGGGTCAGTGATGCCGGGTGGTGGTAAGCGTAAGGCCGATGACTGGGATTCAGCGGCCAAGTTTGCGGTGGTGCTGGAGACGGCCGGCCTGAATGAAGAGGGGCTGGCGGCGTACTGCCGGAGCAAGGGTTTGTACGTTGAGCAGGTGCGCTTCTGGCGTGCGGCCTGCGCGCAGGCGAACGCGCGTCGCGATGTGGAAGCGGCGGACCAGGCGCAGCGGCACAAGGCGGATCGCCGGCGCATCAAGGAGCTGGAGCGCGAGCTCCATCGCAAGGAGAAGGCACTGGCGGAGGCGGCGGCCTTGCTGGTGCTGGCAAAAAAATATCGGGCGCTCCCGCCGGACGAGGACGTATGACCGAGCTGCCGGAGCGCCGGACGATGATCGAGGATATCAAGCAGGCACGGACCCAGGGAGCGGGTCTGGAGCCGGCGTGCGAAGTGGTGGGCATCAGCCTGCGCACCTACCGCCGCTGGATGCGCGGTGGCGAGATCGAGGCGGATGGCCGCCCGACGGCGGCACGCCCACAGCCGGCCCACCGCCTGAGCGAGGCGGAGCGGGACGAGGTGCTGCGCGTGTGCAACGAGCCGCGCTTTGCCAGCCTG
>JADDKJ010000032.1:0-37856 GCA_033717875.1 Gammaproteobacteria bacterium | reverse complement strand
TCAGGGTCATTGAAGCACTAGGCTTGAAATTGCACGCGCAAGCAGCGTTAGCTGCCCAACAAGGCGCTCCAGCCGACGTCTCCGTCGCCGCTTCGCGTCGCCAGAGCCGCCGCTGAGCTTTCACGTTGGGCCTATTCCTGGGGACACTATGAATCACTGCCGATCAATCGCACTCCTTCTTACATGTGCCTCGTTTTTGACATTCGCTACTGACGCTGTTAGCACTTCCATGAATAAATGCATGCGCCCTGACGGGCGGATCGAATTTACTGATCAACCATGCCCATCAGATTCTATTTCTTCATCAGACAAGAATAAGACACCGCCTCGGTCAATAGAACATAAGTCCCAACAGATACGCTCGGAAGCAAAGGGCGTAGTAACCAGTAGTGGATTGTCAGCCGAAGATCGACTGAAGTCCTGCGATCCGAACATCGCAATTGCTGCGGCTCAGGAAATAGTTGGCAACCCTATCAACCTGAAAGAGCCTCTGCAACTGTTTTCTCCAGCCTTTGCTTTCTTTCAAAATGGAAGAAAAGATGAGGGAGTGTTCTGGTTTTATGCAGCACAGTTGAGAACCCGACAGCAGATGATTCTGGAGAATGGTGATCGAGGTCAACTCTTGGCAGTCATGCAAATGACCATGGGAGGCCCCATTAACAACTACGCATTTCAGAATACTTCGAATCTAAATCAGATTTTGGACCGCGTGCTGGAATGGGACAAAAAAACAGCGAACCCATTTATTGATAAGGCCGGATCACAAAAGTTAGATAAGAAAATTGATCAGGTCTATGCTGGACTTAGCGAACTCAAGTCAAAGCTTGTTAGTGAGAAGACTTCTTTGGAAGCAGCTGCACGGCAAGCCGCACCGGGAATTCAACAAATGCTTGCTCAGATGAACAGCCAGCGTTGTCGTAAAGGGCAGCCAGACCCTGCGCACGAAAATCAAACGCGGAAAGAGGAAGAGCGACTTGCTTTGGATTACATAACAAACAACGAACAGGTAATTAAGTTGGCAGGAGGTACAGTGAAAACTTTTCCTGCGTCGTCTACGATTTACAGCAATGACAGGAATAAGGGGAGATATGATTTCTCTATCAAGGGTCCAAAGACCTTTTATGCCATTGTTGACGTCAACCGCAGCTCCGGAAAGCCAGTATTTAGTCTTGCTTGTGTGACGACACTATCCATGGGGTACCGCGAAGCTGGTAAAGATGCTTGCACGCAGTCCACAATACCGTTGCCAAAATGACACCGCCCAACCCTGCATTCGAGAGGGACGCGCAAAAAGCAGCGCGCCCCTCAACTTTACGTTAGAACCTTGTCTGTTTGTTTTTGTGCGCGGCTCCGTTCACGCCCAGTCAATCTCGAAGCAAGGTAGTTTCGTTCATGGTTCGTTGTCGGTGGCTTGCGGTCAGTCTGTTGAGGGAAACTCCGTCAACTTCGGCAAGCACCGCAACGGCTCGCGCCGGGCTGGCTTCGTTGAAGGTTCGTCATTCGTGGCTTGCGGAAAACTCGAAGAAAAGCAATTAGGGGTCAAAGCCCTTTAACCGAAAAACCCACTGCGGTTAGCCTTGTAATAGTTAATCAATCCGTTCGTCGACGCGTCATGGCCGCGCACTTCCCCGTCATCCTTCAACTCCGGCAGAATGGCTTTCGCAAGCTGCTTGCCCAGCTCGACACCCCATTGATCGTATGAATTGATATTCCAGACGATACCCTGTACGAAGATCTTGTGTTCGTACAGGGCGATCAGCGAACCCAGCGTCTTAGGCGTGATTTTGCGCAGCATGAGCGAGTTGGTGGGTTTGTTGCCGGCGAACACCTTGTGCGGCAGAAGTTTTTCCAGCGCTTCGCCGCTCAACCCCGCATCCTCCAGCTCGGTATGCGCCTCGGCGGCGGTTTTGCCTTTCATCAGTGCTTCGGTCTGTGCAAAAAAATTCGACAGCAAAATGGCATGATGCTCGCCCAGGGGATTATGCGTTTCGATGGGCGCGATGAAATCGGCGGGGATGATCCGTGTACCTTGGTGAATCAGCTGATAGAAGGCATGCTGGCCGTTGGTGCCCGGCTCGCCCCAGATGATCGGGCCGGTGGCATAGTCGACGACCTCGCCGTCGCGGCTGACGGATTTGCCGTTGCTTTCCATGTCACCCTGCTGAAAATAGGCGGGGAAACGATGCAGATACTGATCGTAAGGCAAGATGGCATGGGTCTGTGCGCCGAAGAAGTTGTTGTACCAAATACCGATCAGCGCCAGCGTCACGGGCATGTTCCGCTCCAGAGGCGCGCTGCGGAAGTGCTCATCCATCGCATGAGCGCCGGCAAGAAGCTGTTCGAAATTGTCCATGCCGATGTAGATAGCGATGGACAGGCCGATGGCGCTCCACAGCGAATAACGCCCTCCGACCCAGTCCCAGAATTCGAACATATTGCGCGTATCGATGCCGAACGCCGCGACTTCCTTGGCATTGGTGGACAGCGCGACAAAATGCTTGGCCACCGCGGCCGGATCACTCGCCGATTTCAGCAACCACTGTTTCGCGGTCTGGGCATTGACCAGCGTTTCCTGCGTGGTGAAGGTCTTCGAGGCGACGATGAACAGCGTCGTCTCGGGATCAAGATGCTTCAACGTTTCGGCAATGTGGGTACCGTCGATATTCGAGACGAAGTGGACATTCAGTCCATCCTTGCCATAGGGTTTGAGCGCCTCGGTCACCATCACCGGGCCCAGATCGGAGCCGCCGATGCCGATGTTCACCACATCCGATATCGGTTTGCCGCCATAGCCGCGCCACTGCCCGCTGCGCACCGCCTCGCTGAACGAGCGCATCTGCGTCAGCACGCGATTGACGGCGGGCATGACATCCTCGCCATCGACGGGAATCGGACGGTTGGAACGATTACGCAGCGCGATGTGCAACACGGCGCGGTTTTCGGTGATGTTGATCTTCTCGCCGGAAAACATCCTGGCGATCCAATCGCTCACCTTGGCCTGATGCGCCAGATCGAGCAGTAACGACAGCGTCTCTTCGGTGATGATGTTTTTCGAGTAATCGAGCAGGAGATCGTCGAATTGCAGCGAAAACTTGTTGAAGCGCTGCGGGTCCTTGCCGAAAAGATCGCGCATGTGAACGCGCGACATCGCCTGATAATGCGCCTGCAATGCCTGCCAGGCGTTCGATTGCGTCAATGCGGACATTCTTTCTCCCGATAATCAATACGCCTGCAAGTCCGCCCCTTCGACCCCCAAACCATGACGCCAGAACTGGTCGTCGCGGTCGAACAGGCGATATGTGCCGCGCGGTCCCCAGGTGCCCGCGGGATAGGTGTTGATGAAGTCGCGCTCCATCGACCATACCTTGACGATGGGATCGACCACGCGCCATGCCCACTCGACTTCATCATAGCGCAGAAACAGCGAATGGTCTCCCCGCATGGCATCGAGAAGCAGGTCCTCATAGGCATCGTGCTCCCGCTCATCGCCCTTGCGATAGCTGGCGTCGAGGCTGATGGTGCGGGTGCTCATCTCCAGGCCCGGCACCTTGACTTGCATCTCCATCTTCATACATTCATTGGGCTGAATGCCGAGCAGTATCCAGTTGGGCTTGGAGTGTTCATGATGGGTGTGACGCAGCAGATGCTGCGGCGGATTCTTGAAGCGGATGCAGATCGCCGAGCTGCCTTCGATCATGCGCTTGCCGGTGCGCAAATAGAACGGCACACCGCGCCAGCGCCAGTTGTCGATATACACCTTGAGCGCGGCATAAGTCTCGGTGGAGCTGTCCTCGGCCACGCCCTCTTCTTCCAGGTAGCCCGGCACCGGCTTGCCATTGACCGTGCCATGCGTGTATTGGCCACGGAAGGCATGGGCATGGACGGCGTTTTGCGGGATGGGGCGAATCGCCTTCAGCACCTTCACCTTCTCGTCGCGCAGCGATTCCGCGTCCATCATCACCGGCGGCTCCATCGCCACCAGTGTCAGCAATTGCATGAGATGACTCTGGATCATGTCGCGCAGCGCGCCCGCGCCTTCGTAGTAATCGGCGCGTCCCTCGATACCCAGCGTCTCGGAATGCGTGATCTGCACATGATCGATGTAATTGCGGTTCCACAGCGGCTCGAGCAAGAGATTGGCGAAGCGGAACACCAGCACGTTCTGCACCGTGCCCTTGCCCAGGTAATGATCGATACGATAGATCTGATTCTCGGTTAAATACTTGCTCAGGCTTTGTTGCAGGATCTGCGCGCTGAGCAAATCGTAGCCAAAGGGTTTTTCGATCACCACGCGGCGCCAGCCGTTCTTTTCCTCGAACGCGCCGGCACTGGAAAGCTTCTCGATCACCTCGCCGAATTCGGCGGGCCGGATGGCCATATAGAACAAGGCGTTCGCCGGAAAGAGATGGTCTTCATCCAGCGCCTTGCGCAGACGCCGGTAAGCCTCGTCATCCCCCAAATCGCCCTGGTGGTACTGCAACCGCTCACGGAAACGCTCGAACGCCTTCTCATTGACGCCGTGAGGAAACTTCTCGAGCAACATGCCGGACACTTCATCGACCCACTGCTCGCGCTGCCAAGGACGGCGCGCGAAGGCAAGAATCACCATTTTCTCCGGCAAACGTCCCGCGACCTCCAACTGGAACAGCGCCGGTATCAACTTGCGTCGCGCCAGATTGCCGGTGGCGCCGAAAATCACCAGCGTGCAAGACTCGGTTATGGTCATCACTCCGCCCCCGGCTGCTTTATCGCATGTCCGCCAAAAGCATTACGCATCAGCGACAACAGCCGGTAAGCATAACCCTCGCTGTCCTGACTGGCGAAACGCATTTGCAGCGCCAGGGTCATCACCGGCGCGGGCACGCCCTGATCGACCGCCTCGATCGCCGTCCAGCGCCCCTCGCCAGAGTCCGCCACGTAGGGCGCGATATTCTCCAGCGTCTGGCCGCCCTTCAGCGCCTCGGCGGTGAGATCGAGCAGCCAGCTTCGCACCACCGAGCTGTGGCGCCACAATTCGGTGATCTGCGCCAGATCGAGCGAAAACTCTTCCTTGCCGCGCAACAGCGCCAGCCCCTCGGCGAAGGCTTGCATCATGCCGTATTCGATGCCGTTGTGGATCATTTTGGTAAAGTGGCCCGAACCAACCGGACCGACATGCGCCCAGCCGCGGTCGGGCGCGGGGGCGAGCACCTTGAGCGCCGGCTCCAGGGCTTTGGCCACCTCGGGCGTGCCGCCCACCATCAGGCAATAACCGTTCTCTAGCCCCCAGATGCCGCCGGAGGTGCCCGCATCCATGAAGCCGATGCCGTGCTGCGCCAGCCACCCGCCCCGGCGCTGACTGTCGTGATAATTGGAATTGCCGCCATCGACGATGATGTCGCCTTGCGAAAGCAATGGGATCAAATCACGGATCTGCTGCTCGGTCGGTTCACCGCTTGGCAACATGATCCACACCACGCGCGGCGACGAGAGCTTTTCCACCGCCTCGGCCACCGAGGCCGCCGGGATCATGCCCTCCTCCGCAGCCAGCTTTTTGACGATGTCCTGCGAACGGTTGTAACCCACCACCTCGATGCCACCCCGGCACAAGCGGCGCGCCATGTTGCCGCCCATCCTGCCCAGTCCTATGATCGCCATCTTCATGATTTGTCTCCTTGGATTCCTTGTTGCGATTGGAAGTTGATAACTTCCTATATCGCCACCCCTGCCTTATTACTTTAGAGCACTATAAACCTGTTCATTCATTATAAGACTGTTTTTGTGCGCATCACCGAAAATCCGGCCATTCCCGAACATTCAGCATTTTTTATGCCCGATGGATTGACGGAAAAAAACCTCCTCACGATGGGGGAATGTGTGGCACACTCAGGGTTGCTGGACTACCGAGACCATTAGAAGGAGAGCCCCATGCCCACGGCGCCACGTAAAGAACTGGATACGCTGCTCGACGGCTTAAAACAGCAGCGCGATGAATTGATCGTACAGCTTCACCTCGCCAAGGCCGAAGCACGCGATCAATGGGAGGAACTGGAGAAAAAACTGGAGCACCTGCGCGCCAAGACAGAGCAGGCCGGCGGTATCGCGGAGGAGGCGTCCAAGGATGTGTTCGCGGCCTTGAAACTGGCCGCCGAAGAGATTCAGCGCGGCTACGAGCGGATACGCAAGACCTTGTAAGCCGAAGAGGTTTGTTCACGATGACCATAAATGAAACACCGAAAATCGATCTGTTCACACCGCTACAGGTCGGACCTTACACCCTCTCCAACCGCATCGCCATGGCGCCGATGACGCGCAACCGCGCCGGTCCCGGCAATGTGCCGCAACCGCTCAACGCCGAACACTATGCCCAGCGCGCAACAGCGGGACTGATCATCACCGAAGCCTCACAGGTCTCGCCACAGGGCGTGGGTTACCCGGCGACGCCAGGCATTCACAGCCCTGAACAGGTGGCGGGCTGGCGGCTTGTGACCGATGCCGTCCATGCGAGCGGCGGAAAGATCTTCCTGCAACTGTGGCATGTCGGGCGCATCTCTCACCCCTTGCTGCAACCTGAGGGGGCGCTGCCGGTGGCGCCGTCGGCGATCAAACCGGCAGGCGATGCCTTCACTTACGAAGGCCCCAAACCCTTCGTCACTCCGCGCGCCCTGGAGCTGGCCGAAATCCCCGGCATCATCGAACAGTACCGCAGCGGTGCGCGCAATGCCCTGGAAGCGAGGTTCGACGGCGTGGAAATCCACGGCGCCAATGGTTATCTGCTCGACCAGTTCCTGCGCGACGGCAGCAATCACCGCGATGACGCCTATGGCGGCCGGGTGGAGAATCGCGCGCGGCTGATGCTCGAAGTCACCGATGCCGTGTGCTCGGTCTGGGGAGCGAGTCGCGTAGGCATCCGCCTGTCCCCTCTCCAACCTTTCAACGACATGCGCGACTCCAATCCCGAAGCCACCTTCAGCTATGCCGTGGAACAACTCAACCGCTTTGGCCTGGCCTACCTGCACATCACCGAAATGGGCAAAGAAATACCCGGCGCCGCCGGTCCCGCCTTCGATCTGCGCAAGCTGCGGCGCATCTGGCGAGGCGTGTACATGACCAACGCAGGTTACGACAAGACGCGCGCCAACGCAGCGCTGGCGGCGGGCGATGCCGATATCGTCGCTTTCGGCGTACCGTTCCTCGCCAACCCTGACCTGCCGGCGCGCTTCGCCAAAGATGCGCCGCTCAACGTGCCCGACCCATCGACGTTCTACGGCGGAGATGCGCGGGGTTACACTGACTATCCATTTTTTGGGAATCTCTGACACATCAGAACCTGTTTACGATCTCGATCAAGGGATCCAGCACAAGGCGAAAATGGCCGAAAAAGCGCAGCATACACGGAGTATGTGAGCATTTTGAGGCCCCCCATATAATCAAGGGCACCGCCGCGATGCGCCCTTCAGCGAGATCGTAAACAGGTTCTCAGAGGTTCCCGGAAATGTCTGGCTACAGCTTGTATCCTGTTCCCTCTTATGCTATCTTGCGCCCTCTTGAGCATACAGGCGCGTAGCTCAGTTGGTTAGAGCACCACCTTGACATGGTGGGGGTCGTTGGTTCGAGTCCAATCGCGCCTACCAGAATTCCAATCCCCAGTTGCAATCATGCCCTTAATCACCCTTCCTGACGGCAGCCAGCGCAGTTTTGATCGCCCCATCACGGTGCAAGAGCTTGCCGCAAGCATTGGGCCGGGGCTGGCCAAGGCCGCTTTGGCGGGGAAGGTGGACGGCAAGCTGGTCGATACTTCCTGCCTCATCGCGCATGACGCCGGCGTGGCGATCGTCACCGACAAGGACGCCGAGGGGCTGGAGGTCATCCATCACTCCTGCGCCCATCTACTGGCGCAAGCGGTGAAAGAGCTGTTCCCCGACGCCCAGGTGACCATCGGCCCGGTGATCGAAGACGGCTTTTATTACGACTTTTCCTATAAGCGCCCATTCACCCCCGAAGACCTTCAAGCGATCGAAGCCAAGATGCGGGAGATCGCCACCCAGGATCTGCCGGTGTCGCGCTCGCTGATGCCACGCGAACAGGCCATCGAGTTCTTCCGCAGCATGGGCGAAGAGTACAAGGCGAAGATCATCGAAGACATTCCCGCTCACGAGGATCTGTCTCTTTACAGCCAGGGCGGCTTCACCGACTTATGCCGCGGGCCGCATGTACCATCGACCGGCAAGATCAAGGCCTTCAAACTGATGAAGGTGGCCGGCGCCTACTGGCGCGGCGATTCGAAAAACGAGATGCTGCAACGCATCTACGGCACGGCCTGGACCGACAAAAAGGCGCTCGATGCCTATCTGCACCGCCTGGAAGAGGCCGAAAAGCGCGATCACCGCAAGATCGGCAGGCAGCTCGACCTGTTCCACGCCCAGGAAGAAGCGCCGGGCATGGTATTCTGGCACCCCAACGGCTGGACCATCTGGCAGGCGGTCGAACAATACATGCGCCAGGTGTTCCGCGATAACGATTACCAGGAAATCCGCACGCCGCAGGTGATGGATCGGGTGCTGTGGGAGAAATCCGGCCACTGGGAAAACTACCGCGAAAACATGTTCACGACGAACTCGGAGAACCGTGATTTCGCCGTCAAGCCGATGAACTGCCCGGGGCACATCCAGGTCTTCAATCAGGGATTGAAGAGCTACCGCGATCTGCCGCTGCGCCTAGCCGAATTCGGCTCCTGCCATCGCAACGAGCCTTCCGGCGCGCTGCACGGCATCATGCGGGTGCGCGCCTTCACGCAGGACGATGCTCACATCTTCTGCACCGAAGAACAGATCCAGAGCGAGGTGTCGGCCTTCATCGACCTGGTGCACAAGGTCTATGCCGATTTCGGTTTCCACGAGGTGCTGGTAAAGCTGTCCACGCGCCCTGAAAAGCGCGTCGGCGCCGACGATTTGTGGGACAAAGCCGAGCATGGCCTGGAACAGGCGCTGAACAGCAAGGGTCTGGTCTGGGACCTGCAACCGGGCGAAGGCGCCTTCTATGGCCCCAAGATCGAATTCTCCCTGAAAGACTGCATCGGCCGTGTCTGGCAGTGCGGCACCATCCAGCTCGACTTCGCGCTGCCCGAGCGGCTGGGCGCCTCATACATCGCCGAAGACAACAGCAAAAAAGTACCCGTGATGCTGCACCGCGCCATCCTCGGCTCGCTGGAGCGCTTCATCGGCATCCTCATCGAACACCACGCGGGCCTTTTCCCGGCCTGGCTGGCGCCGGTGCAGGCCGTGGTGATGAATATCACCGACCGGCAGACCGATTATGCCGCTGAAGTAGTGAATTCCCTGAAAAAACAGGGATTCCGGGTGATGCCGGACTTGAGAAATGAGAAGATAGGCTTTAAAATCCGCGAGCACACCTTGCAACGTGTGCCGTATCTCCTGGTTGTGGGAGATCGGGAAATGAACGAATGTTTGCTGGCCGTGCGCACGCGGGACGGCAAGGATCTGGGCACGATGTCTATCGACGCCTTTGCAGATCGCTTGAAAACCGATGTCGCAAACCACGGCCTTACTGTTTCGGAGGATTAGCGTATCACCGCTGAAAAACGAGAGGTTCGCCTCAACGAAGAGATCAGGGTTCCTCAGGTTCGCCTGATCGACGCCGACGGGAAAATGGTGGGCGTGGTTTCCTCCAGGGAAGCCCTGCAAATCGCTCAGGAAGCAGAGCTCGATCTGGTCGAGATCGTCCCCAATGCCGCGCCTCCGGTATGCCGTGTCATGGACTACGGTAAATACCTGTTCGAGGAGAGCAAGAAGCGGCACGCGGCCAGGAAGAAACAGAAGCAAATCCAGGTTAAGGAAGTGAAGTTCCGGCCAGGGACGGAAGAAGGGGATTATCAGGTAAAACTACGCAACCTGATACGTTTCCTAGATGAAGGGGACAAGGCCAAGGTAACCATCCGGTTCCGTGGCCGGGAATTGATGCACCAGGAACTCGGGCTGAAGATTGTGCAACGGCTCGAAACCGATCTGGCGGAACATGGGGTGGTCGAACAACACCCCAAGATGGAAGGCCGTCAGTTGGTCATGGTGCTTGCCCCTAAAAAATAGTTGCGTGTTCCGGCTTCGGCAACACGTTTTTTAATCAATTGAATGCGGAGTATCAAATGCCAAAGTTGAAAAGCAATAGCGGCGCGGCCAAACGTTTCAAACGCACGGCGTCCGGCGGCTTCAAGCATAAACAGTCGTTCCGTAACCATATCCTCACCAAGAAGAGCTCCAAGCGCAAGCGTCAATTGCGCCCCGACTCGATGGTGGACAAACGTGACGTGCCAGGCCTGATTCGCCTGCTGCCGTATAGTTAAGGAATGAGGAGCTAAGCCATGCCAAGAGTGAAACGTGGCGTTACCGCGCGCGCCAGACACAAAAAAGTCATCGATCAAGCCAAGGGCCATCGCGGCAGACGCAAAAATGTCTTCCGTGTCGCGACCCAGAGCGTCATCAAGGCCGGTCAATATGCCTACCGCGATCGCCGTCAGAAGAAGCGCGATTTCCGTGGCCTGTGGATTGCCCGCATCAACGCCGCCGCGCGTGAATGCGGTCTGTCCTACAGCCGCTTCATCAACGGCCTGGGCAAGGCCGCGGTGGAAATCGACCGCAAGGTGCTGGCCGATATCGCGGTGTTCGACAAGGCGGCGTTTGCCGTGCTGGCGGAAAAGGCCAAGGCCGGACTGTCTGCTTGAAGACACCATGACCCATCACCGTCGTTAAAGATGGTGGCGTTGAAGTGAAGAGCAGGGGAAAGGTCCAACACCTTTCCCCTGTTTCTTTTTTGCCAGACAGAAAAACGGGGATATTCAAGTGCAAGAATTGACAGCGCTTGTACAGCAGGCTGAACAGGCGATCGCGCAGGCGCAAACCCTGGCCGATCTGGATCAGGTGCGCGTGCATTATCTCGGCAAGAAGGGGCTGTTGACGGAGTACCTGAAGAGTCTTGGCCACCTCTCTCCCGAAGAGCGGCCCAAGGCCGGGCAGGCGGTCAATACGGCCAAGCAATCCGTCACCGCCAGCATCGAAGCACGCCATGCGGTGCTGGAGAACGCCGCTGTCGCGGCGAGGCTCGCGCAAGAGACGCTGGATGTGACGTTGCCGGGCAGAGGACAGGCCGGCGGCGGTTTGCACCCCATTACGCGCACTCTGGAACGTATCGAGCGCCTGTTCGCTCAGGCGGGTTTCGAAGTCGCCGAAGGACCGGAGGCGGAGAGCGACTATTACAACTTCGAGGCGCTGAACATCCCCGCCCATCACCCGGCACGGGCGATGCACGACACGTTCTATTTCGACAGCCGTACCTTGCTGCGCACCCACACCTCGACGGTGCAAATCCACGTCATGAAAAACCGTCAGCCACCGCTGCGGGTGATCGCCCCCGGCCGCGTCTATCGCTGCGATTCCGATCTCACCCACACCCCGATGTTCCATCAGGTGGAAGGATTCGTAGTGAACGAGAATGTGAGCTTCGCCGATCTGAAAGGGATGCTCAACGATTTTCTGCGCAACTTTTTCGAGCAGGACCTGAAGACCCGCTTCCGCCCCTCGTTTTTCCCCTTCACCGAACCCTCGGCGGAGGTGGATATCCAGTGCGTGATGTGCAGCGGCCACGGCTGCCGTGTATGCAAGCAGACCGGCTGGCTGGAGGTGCTGGGCTGCGGCATGATCCATCCCCAGGTATTCGCCAACGTCGGCATCGACAACGAACGCTATACCGGCTTCGCTTTCGGCATGGGTGTGGAGCGCTTGGCGATGTTGCGCTATGGGGTGAATGACCTGCGATTATTTTTCGAGAACGACTTGCGTTTCTTGAAACAGTTCAGTTGACGTGGCGAGCAAAGAAAATCTTTCTCGCTATGGAAGCGCTGAATAATTCCATCCTGGAATTCTCAGCGTAAGGCACTTCCATGTGCCGCGCGGAAGCGCCAATAAATCAGCGCTTCCCTATTCATAACTCGAGACTTGACTATGAAATTCAGCGAACAATGGTTGCGTGAATGGGTGAGCCCCGCCATCACCACCACGGAATTATGCGATCAATTGACCATGGCCGGCCTGGAGGTCGATGCCGTGACGCCTGTCGCCCCCGCCTTTGACAAGGTGGTGGTCGGGGAGGTGCTGGAGGTCGCGCCGCATCCCGATGCCGAGCGGCTCAAGATTTGCCGGGTGAACGTGGGCGCAGCGGAACCCCTGCAGATCGTCTGTGGCGCGACCAATGTGCGCGCCGGATTGCGTGTACCGGCGGCGCTGGCCGGCGCCCAGCTCCCGGCTGGCCTGGAGATCAAGAAGGCCAAGCTGCGCGGAGTGGAGTCTTGCGGCATGTTGTGCTCGGCAAAGGAGCTGGGGCTGGCGGAGAGCAGCAACGGTCTGATGGTGTTGCCCGCCGATGCCTTGCCGGGCGCCGATGTGCGCGCCTGGCTGCAACTCGACGATGTCACCATCGAATTGGGTGTGACGCCCAATCGCGGCGATTGCCTGAGCGTGGCGGGCATTGCGCGGGAAGTGGCGGCGCTGAATCGAAGCACCATCTCCCCTCCTTCGGCGGTCGAGGTTCCAGCGGCGATCGCCGATGTCCTGACGATCGAAGTGGCCGCGCCGGAGGCTTGTCCGCGCTATATCGGACGTGTGATCAAAGGCATCAACCGCACCGCCGAAACACCGCTGTGGATGCGCGAGCGCTTGCGCCGCAGCGGTGTGCGCAGCATCAGCCCGGTGGTGGACGTAACCAATTATGTGCTGCTGGAACTGGGTCAGCCGATGCACGCCTTCGATCTGAACAAGCTCACTGGCGGCATCCAGGTGAGATACGCGCAGGCCGGCGAGACCATCACTCTGCTGGACGGCCAGCAAGTCACGCTGGAAGCGGGCACCCTGCTGATTTGCGATCACAAGCAACCGCAGGCCATCGCCGGCATCATGGGCGGCCTGGATGCGGCGATCGGCGATACCACCGATTCCCTGTTCCTGGAAAGCGCCTTTTTCGCGCCGCAGGCAGTGAGCGGCCATGCGCGCCGCTATGGCCTGCATACAGACTCGTCGCACCGCTTCGAACGTGGCGTAGACCCGGAACTGCCGCGCCGCGCCATGGAACGCGCCACGGCCTTGCTGCTCGACATCGTGGGCGGCCAGGCCGGACCGCTGGTGGAAACCGTTGCCAAGGAACATCTGCCGGCAAGAAAGCCGATTGCATTGCGCACGGCGCGGGTGAAACGGCTGCTTGGCGCCGCCATCCCCCCTAGCCAGATCACGGACGGTTTAGAGCGGCTGGGCATGGACGTCACCGGACAGGCCGAAGACTGGCAGGTCACACCGCCCAGCTTCCGCTTCGACATCGCCATCGAAGCCGATCTGATCGAGGAAATCGGCCGGATTTACGGTTATTCCGCCCTCCCCGCCAGCCAGCCTCAAGGAGCGTTGACCCTCGCTTCGCAACCCGAAGCCCGCGTCGGCCTTGGGCGGATACGTCAGGTGCTGGTCGATCGGGGTTATCAGGAAGCGATCTCCTACAGCTTCGTCGATCCAGCCTTGCAACGGTTGCTAGATCCCCAGGCCCATCCTCTGTCGCTTGCCAATCCCATCTCGGCGGACATGGCGGTGATGCGCACTACGCTCTGGCCGGGCCTGATGCAGGCTTTGATGTATAACCAGAACCGCCAGCAGGGGCGCGTGAGACTGTTCGAGTCAGGCGTTAAATTTATTTCACAAGATAATGAAATAAAAGAGGAAAAATTAATCTCTGGAGTAATCTCGGGTGATCTTTGCCCGGAGCAATGGGGGCAATCTTCCCGGCCGGTCGACTTTTACGATGCCAAGGCCGATGTCGAGGCTTTACTCGCCTTGACCGCGCAGCCTGGGGATTTTGTGTTCACCCCGCAGCAGCACCCCGCGCTACACCCCGGCCAGTCGGCGCTGATCCGCCGGCGCGACGGCGAAACGGTCGGCTGGGTGGGAGCGCTGCACCCGGCCATCGAGCGCGAATTGGGTTTGACGGGCCGCGCGCTGCTGTTCGAATTGCGTCTTACGGTAATCGTGCAGGCGAAATTGCCCCGTTTCCAGGAGCTTTCCAAATATCCGGCGATCCGTCGCGATATCGCTATCATTGTCGATGATGGCGTGTCGTCCCAGACCGTGCGGGAATGTATCACGAGCACTGCGGGCGAGTTGTTGCAAAACTTGCAGTTGTTTGACGTGTATCGCGGCAAAGGCATTGAACCTGGGAGAAAAAGTCTCGCCTTGGGCTTGACGTGGCAAGATGTTTCGCGCACTCTTACCGATCAGGACATTGATGCTTTGATGGAACGCGTGTTGGGGAAGCTTCAAGGCGAACTCGGGGCGAAACTGAGGGATTAAAACGTGTCAGCATTAACAAAAGCGGAAATGGCCGAAAAGCTTTTCGAAGAACTCGGCCTGAACAAGCGTGAAGCCAAGGAACTGGTGGAATTGTTTTTCGAGGAAATACGCGCGGCCCTCGAAGAAGGGGTACAAGTAAAACTCTCCGGCTTCGGCAACTTCAACCTGCGCGACAAAAGGCAGCGGCCGGGACGCAATCCCAAAACGGGCGAGGAAATTCCCATTTCGTCGCGCCGCGTTGTGACGTTCCACCCTGGCCAGAAGCTGAAAGCGCGGGTAGAAGCCTATGCAAGCAAGCAACCACAGTAACGAACTGCCTGACATTCCCGGCAAGCGTTATTTCACCATCGGTGAAGTGAGCGAGCTGTGCGACGTCAAGCCGCATGTGTTGCGCTACTGGGAACAGGAATTTCCCCAGCTCAAGCCGCTCAAGCGGCGCGGCAACCGGCGCTATTACCAGCAGCAGGACGTGTTGATGGTGCGCCAGATCCGCAATCTGCTGTACGACCACGGCTTCACGATCGTCGGCGCGCGCCAACGCTTGTCTGGAAACGGCGAAGCAAACGGCGAGGCTGCGCGCGACGCGCAGATGCTCCGGCAAGTACGCCGCGAGCTGGAAGACCTGTTACGTATATTGAAAGGATAAAGCGCGCCATTTATGGCGCGCGACCCGAAAATTTTAGCGCCAGGAATTTTTCGGGGTCGCCTCAAATTTTCGTTTGTTATCGCAGGCATCTTGAAGTATCATAAGCGCCCACGCATTACCCTGGGATAGTATCCCAGAGAGCATCACAAACGGGGCGTAGCGCAGCCTGGTAGCGCACCACCTTGGGGTGGTGGTGGTCGGAGGTTCAAATCCTCTCGCCCCGACCAAATTCCTCTTCGATCAAGCAACCGCGCGGATCAGCAATATCGGCACTGGCGCAATGCGCACCACACCCTCGGCGACGCTGCCGAAGAGCATGTGATCGAAGCCGCGCCGGCCATGCGTGCCCATGACGATGACATCGGCCGGCCAGCGCTCGACTTCTTCCACGATCACCCGCGCAGTGCGTTCGCTGTCGGCGTCGAGCAGCGCCGTTTGATATGCCACCCCCGCCTGCTGGGCCAGCACCTCGGCCTTGCGCAACACCGTCTTTCCCGCTTCACGCATCGAGGCCTGAAGCGAGGCGATATCGATATAGCCTTCTCCATACCAATATACCCGCGCTTCCTCCACGACATGGACGAAACGCAATTCAGCCTGCTGATCCTTGGCTAGTTTGATCGCCTCTTCAACGGCGCGATCGGAAGTGCTGCTGCCATCGACGGGAATCAGGATACGCTTGTACATGACATGCCTCCGCAACGGGTTGATCGCTCACAGGGGGTATACACGACACACCCCATACAATCTATCTAAGGCTTTTCAAGCATCTTTACAAGCGGCTACTACTCGCTCACCACATCCACCCCCTTGGGCGGCACGAATACGAAGGTCTTGGGGTCCAGTACCAGGTTACGCTGGATGGCGCTGAATTTCAGCAACGTCACCTGTCCGAAGCTATCCGCCACTTCCATCAAACGCAAATCATTCTGATCGAACGCCAGGCGCACACGCTCGAATTCTTTTTCTTTTGTCTTCGGCACCAGCTCCAGCCATTCCAGGCCACCTCGCAACCCCAGGCTGGCGATGGTGAAATCCTGCTCCAGAGGACGCGTGCCGCTGAGCAATTGCGCGGGCGTTCCACCGAGCGCCGCATCCATCGGCTTGACCGTCACCTGCTCAAGGTCACTGTCATAGACCCAGATTTTACGTCCATCGGCAACGATCACCTGCTGATAGGGTATGCGGTAATCCCAGCGAAACTTTCCCGGACGTTGCAGAGACAGCGTGCCTTTCGCTTCCTGGATGGTCTTGCCCTTGGCGTCGACCACCGTCTGCTCGAAATCGGCGCGCAGGCTCTTCATCTCCGAAAAAAAACGCTGCAAGCGTTCATTGGCGGGCGCGGCCTGGGCGTTTGCCAACGCCAAGCCGCACATGATGATGGATACAACAAGGGCAAAAAATCGGGGCTTTGTCATCAGGTTATCCAGTATGCGGGAAAAGATTCATGGGAGCTTTTGGGCACTTCTAAAAATTCGCTGAAGCCACGATGGCGACGTTGGAAATGCTCGCGAAATACTCATGTACTCCGTGTACACTCCGCTTTTACGCGCATTTCCGCCTTGCCCTCGCGCCTTGATCGAATTTTTAGCAGTGCCCTTTTGCCAATCAGGTTGAATTCAGGCAAAATAGGAGATTATTACCAGGCATCACATCCAGCCTGAATTAAAGCATTTTAACGCACTGAGTAAGATTTGGAATGGCGAAAGAAGAACAGATCGAGATGGAAGGCACGGTTATCGAAACCCTGCCGAACACCATGTTTCGTGTACAGCTCGACAACGGGCACATTGTCACGGCCCACATTTCTGGCAAGATGCGCAAGAACTACATCCGCATCCTGACCGGCGACAAAGTCACAGTGGAAATGACCCCTTATGACCTGAGCAAGGCCCGCATCACCTTCCGCGCCCGCTGATCTGTAACTGCAGGGCGGGTTAGGGTTAGCGTTTTTGCGTAACCCGCCGAACGTGCGCAGCATACAACGTGTTTTTCAATGAGTGCTTGGCGGCACGGCTCTACATCAATTAAAAGCCTCAGCTCTCCTGCAACTCCTCGACACCCTCCAGCTCGAAGGCCAGCTTCCCGTCCTGCACGATGACATGAAGGTGTCCGCCGCGCGCCAGCCTGCCGAAAAGTAGCTCCTCCGCCAGCGGCCGCTTGATGTGTTCCTGGATAACGCGCGCCATCGGGCGTGCGCCCATCTTCTCATCATAGCCATGCTCGGCCAGCCAGGCGCGGGCGTCGGCATCGATGTCGAGCGTGACGCTTTTCTCGTGCAACTGGGCTTCCAGCTCGAAGATGAACTTGTCCACCACTGAAGCGATGACGGCGGCGCCCAGCGGCTTGAACTGGATGATAGCGTCCAGGCGGTTGCGGAACTCGGGGCTGAACAGGCGCTTGATCGCCTCCATGCCGTCCGTGCTGTGATCCTGCTGGACGAAACCGATCGAGCTGCGGCTCATCTGTTCGGCGCCGGCATTGGTGGTCATGATGACGATCACATTGCGAAAATCGGCCTTGCGCCCGTTGTTGTCCGTCAGCGTGCCGTGGTCCATCACCTGGAGCAGAATATTGAAAACCTCGGGATGGGCCTTTTCGATCTCGTCGAGCAACAGCACCGCGTGCGGATGCTTGGTGACCGCCTCGGTGAGCAGCCCGCCCTGATCGAAACCGACGTAGCCGGGCGGCGCGCCGATCAGGCGCGATACGGTGTGGCGCTCCATGTATTCAGACATGTCAAAGCGGATCAGCTCGATGCCCAGCACCCGCGCGAGCTGGCGCGTCACTTCGGTCTTGCCCACACCGGTGGGTCCTGCGAAAAGGAACGAGCCGATCGGTTTCTGCACCTGGCCGAGACCGGCGCGCGCCATCTTGATGGCCGCGGACAAGGCGTCGATCGCCTCGTCCTGGCCGAACACCACCATCTTCAGGTCGCGCTCCAGATTGCGCAGCACATCCTTGTCCGAGGCCGAAACACTCTTCGACGGAATGCGCGCGATCTTGGCGACGATCTCCTCGATCTCCTTGACCCCGATCATCTTCTTGCGCCTGGAAACGGGCAGCAGACGCTGATTGGCGCCCACCTCGTCGATGACGTCGATGGCCTTGTCCGGCAGGTAACGGTCGTTGATATAGCGCGCCGACAGTTCCGCCGCCACGCGCAGCGCCTGTTTCGAGTATTTGACGCCATGGTGCTCCTCGAAGCGCGACTTCAGCCCTTCCAGGATCTGCACGGTCTCTTCCACCGTGGGCTCGGAAACGTCGATCTTCTGGAATCGTCGCGCCAGGGCGCGATCCTTCTCGAAGATGCCGCGGTATTCCTGGTAGGTGGTCGAGCCGATGCACTTCAGCGCGCCCGAAGCCAGCACCGGCTTGATCAGGTTGGAGGCGTCCATCACCCCACCGGAGGCGGCGCCGGCGCCAATGATGGTGTGAATCTCGTCGATGAACAGGATCGCGCCCGGCTCCTTCTGGAGCTGATTCACCACACCCTTGAGACGCTTCTCGAAATCGCCGCGGTACTTGGTGCCAGCGAGCAACGCGCCCAGATCCAGCGAATAGACCGTGCCGTTGGACAGCACCTCCGGCACTTCGCCATCGACAATCATCTTCGCCAGCCCTTCGGCCAGCGCGGTCTTGCCCACACCGGCCTCGCCGACGAACAGCGGATTATTCTTGCGGCGGCGGCACAGGATCTGAATGGTGCGCTCGATTTCGTGCTTGCGTCCGATAAGCGGGTCGATCTTGCCCTGCCGGGCAAGCTGGTTGAGATTGACGGCGAAGGTTTCGAGCGGGCTCTTGGCCGGGGCCTCGCCACCCGCCTCATCGTCGCTCGCGGGCGGTGGCGCACCCTCCCCTTCGCCGTGCACCTTGGAGATGCCGTGGGAGATGTAATTCACCACGTCCAGGCGGGTGATATTCTGCCGGTTGAGGAAGTAAACGGCCTGCGAATCCTGCTCACCGAAAATGGCGACAAGGACATTGGCGGCCTGCACTTCCTTCTTGCCGGACGACTGCACATGAAAAACAGCGCGCTGCAACACACGCTGGAAACCCAGCGTCGGCTGGGTATCGCGCTTGTCGCCGGGCGCCAGCAGCGGAGTATTTTCGTTGACGAAGGCGGTGAGTTCCCGCCGGAGAATGTCCAGATCGGCACCGCAGGCACGCAGCACCTCGACCGCCCCCGGATTGTTAAGCAAGGCCAGCAGCAGATGCTCCACCGTCATGAATTCGTGCATCTTTTCACGCGCCTCTCTGAAGGCGATATTGAGCGTGAATTCGAGGTCTTTGCTTAACATGGGATAACCTCTTGGGTGCGAGACCTAAAATGTTTGACTTCCACAAAGGATGAGGCTTTCCAGGGACGTTTTCAATACCCGTGGCGATCTACGCCTCTTCCATGGTGCATTTCAGCGGGTGCTGATTTTCCTGCGCGCACTGCGTGACCTGCGCCACCTTGGTTTCGGCGATATCACGGGTATAGACGCCACACACCCCCACGCCGCGCGTATGCACGTGCAGCATGATCTGGGTGGCCTTGTCGCGGCTCATGCCGAAGAACACCTCCAGGACATGCACGACAAAATCCATCGGTGTGTAATCGTCGTTCAGCAACAATACCTTGTACATCGGCGGGCGCTTGAGTTTGGGTTTGGCCTCCTCCAGCGCCAGACCGTCATCGCGTTGATCCTGGCGTTTCTCCTTCATGGTTTCGATTTTACTCAAAAGACCCCGAAAATTCCTATAGTGCTTCTCATTTTTAAAAAAATGCCGGCCAACCCTTGACTCACACGATCATTTAGATATATACAAAAATATGGCTCATAATTCGAGTCATTCGTCAACCCTTGGGCGGGAGGGGGTGACACGACAGGTGGAGGGGTCCCGTCATGCGCAGCAAAGAGGTAAGCATAAAGATGGCGACTGGCACGGTAAAATGGTTTAGCAATGCCAAGGGATATGGCTTTATATCACCCGATAGCGGCGGAGACGACATTTTCGCCCATTTTTCAGCGATCAACATGAATGGCTACAAGACCCTGCGCGAGGGGCAGAAGGTCGAGTTCGAAGTCACCGATGGACCCAAGGGCAAGCATGCCCAGAATATACAGGCCGCACAGGAGTAAGCGGCCGGTAACGAGTGGCGAGGGTTGAATATCTTCGGGGCACCTTCGATTTTTCCCTCGCCACTCGCTGCCTTCTCCTATCCCATATTGGCAACCACCGCCTCACCAAACCCCGAGCAGCTCACTTCGGCCGCGCCGGGCATCAACCGCGCCAGGTCGTGGGTCACGATACCCTTGGCAATCGCGCCTGATACTCCTTTGATCATCAGATCAGCCGCTTCGTTCCAACCCAGGTGACGCAACATCATCTCGGCGGACAAGATGATAGAGCTGGGATTGACGTCGTTCTTGCCGGCGTGCTTGGGCGCGGTGCCGTGGGTGGCCTCGAACATCGCCACGGCGTCGGACATGTTGGCGCCCGGCGCGATGCCGATGCCGCCGACCTGCGCGGCCAGCGCGTCGGAGATGTAATCGCCGTTGAGGTTGAGCGTGGCGATCACGTCGAAGTCCTCGGGGCGCAGTAGGATCTCCTGCAGGAAGGCATCGGCGATCACGTCCTTGATGACGATCTCCCCGCCGGTCTTGGGATTTTTCATGCGGCACCACGGGCCTTTGTCGATTTCCTGCGCGCCGAACTCGCTCTTCGCCACCTCATAGCCCCAGTTGCGGAAACCGCCCTCGGTGAATTTCATGATGTTGCCCTTGTGCACCAGGGTCACCGAGTCGCGCCGGTTGTCGATGGCATACTGGATGGCCTTGCGCACCAGACGTTGCGTGCCCTCGCGCGACACCGGCTTGATACCGATGGCGGAACTGTCCGGGAAACGGATCTTCTTCACCCCCATGTCTTTTTGCAGAAAGTCGATGACCTTGCGCACTTCCGGCGTACCCGCCGCCCATTCGATACCGGCGTAGATGTCCTCGGAATTTTCACGGAAGATCACCATATCGACCTTTTCCGGCGCCTTCACCGGGCTGGGCGTACCGGGAAAATAACATACCGGCCGCAGACAGATGTAGAGGTCGAGTTCCTGGCGCAGCGCCACGTTCAGCGAACGGATACCGCCGCCCACCGGGGTCGCCAGCGGTCCCTTGATGGACACTGGATACTCACGCACCGCCCGCAGGGTTTCATCCGGCAGATACACATCTGGCCCATAAACCTGGGTCGCCTTTTCCCCGGCATACACTTCCATCCAGGCGATCGAGCGCGCGCCGCCATAGGCCTTGGCTACCGCCGCATCGACCACGCTGCGCATCACCGGCGTGACATCGATACCTATGCCGTCGCCTTCGATGAAGGGAATGATCGGCCGGGCGGGCACGTGCAACGAAAAATCGGGATTGACGGTGATTTTCGCGCCATCGGCGGGGACGGCGATGTTGTTGTAGGACATGGTAACGCGGGCTCCTAAGTTAATGGTCCCATTTTAACAGTTACAATCCTGTAACGCACAATTGCTATCATGGGCTCCATGACAAAACTCATTCTTTTCAACAAACCCTACGATGTCCTGACCCAGTTCACCGACAGCGAGGGTCGCAAGACGCTGGCCGATTACATCGGCATCCCCGGCATCTACCCCGCCGGGCGGCTGGACCGCGACAGCGAGGGCCTGGTGATCCTGACCGATGACGGCCGCTTGCAGCATCTCATCTCGGACCCACGCCACAAGCTGGAGAAAACCTACTGGGTGCAGGTGGAGGGTATTCCAGATGAGGGGACGCTCGCCGCGCTGAAATGTGGCGTGCTGCTCAACGACGGCATGACGGCCCCGGCCAAGGCGCGTCTCATGGAAGAACCCGGCATCTGGCCGCGCACGCCGCCGATCCGCTACCGCGCCGCGATCCCCACCGTCTGGGTCGAATTGAAAATCACCGAAGGCCGCAACCGCCAGGTACGGCGCATGACCGCCGCGGTTGGCCATCCGGCACTGCGCCTGATACGCTATGCGATAGGCGAATGGACCATTGACGGACTCGCGCCGGGCTCATGGAAAGCCGTCGAGCTGCCGTTACATTATGCGCAGAAATCACCCAAGGGAGACATGACAGATGATCTGGAAACCACACGTCACCGTCGCCGCCGTGATCGAGCGCGAGGGACGCTTCCTCATGGTGGAGGAGGAAAGCGAAGGCCGCATCGTTTACAACCAGCCCGCCGGACATCTCGATGAGGGCGAGGGGCTGATCACCGCCGCCATCCGCGAAACCCTGGAGGAAACCGCCTGGCGTTTCGAACCGTCGGCGCTGGTCGGCCTCTATCGCTGGCGGCACCCGCAGGGCAAGACGTATCTGCGCGCCTGTTTCAGCGGCGCCTGCCACGGCCATGATCCGTCGCGCACGCTGGATACCGGCATCCTGCGCGCGGTATGGCTGACGCGCGACGAATTGCTCGCCAACCCCGCCCATCTGCGCAGCCCGCTGGTGATGCGGTGCGTCGACGATTACCTGGCCGGCAAGCGCTACCCGCTGGAGATCATCGGCGATCTTCATTTCGATGAAGACAAGCGCGACGCGGCCTGACGCCCTCTATCTCGCTCTCGACCAGGGCGGCCACGCCAGCCGCGCCCTGGTATTCGATCATCCCGGTAACCTCGTCGCCAGCGATTTCCAGCCCATCACCACCCGCCATCCGCAACCGGACTGGGTGGAACACGATCCGCAAGCGCTGATCGCCTCGCTACGCCGCGCCATCGCCAACGTCATGCGCGGCCTGGGCAGCCGCGCCCAGGATGTGGTGGCGGCGGGACTGGCGACACAGCGTTCCAGCCTGGCATGCTGGGATAAAAACAGCGGTGCGGCGCTCTCTCCGGTCATCAGTTGGCAGGACCGGCGCGCGCACGATTGGTTAGAGGCATTCGCCCGTCATAGGGACGAGATACATCGCATTACGGGACTTTTCCCCTCCGCCCACCACGGCGCCAGCAAGCTGCGTTGGTGCCTGGATCACCTGCCCGCCGTGCAGGCCGCCCGGCAAGACGGCACGCTTATCTGCGGCCCCTTGGCGAGCTTCATCCTCTTTCACCTGCTCGAAGAACGGCCCATCCTGGCCGACCCGGCCAACGCCGCGCGCACCCTGCTGTGGAATCTTCAGACCCGCGACTGGGACGATGAATTGCTGACGCTGTTCGGCGTGCCGCGCGCCGCCCTGCCCCGCTGCGTCGCTTCGCGCCACCTCTTCGGTCATCTGCGCACAGAAGGCCAGGTCATACCACTGACTCTCACCACCGGCGATCAATCCGCCGCACTGTTTGCCTTTGGCCACCCTGACGCGGAGACCGCCTACGTCAACATGGGCACAGGCGCCTTCGTGCAGCGCATCGCCCTTCAGCGCCCCTCCTGCCCCAGATTGCTGAACAGCGTGGTATTCGCGGAAAAGGAACGGGCGGTTCATGCTCTCGAAGGCACCGTCAATGGCGCGGCCAGCGCCCTGGACTGGGCCGCCAGGGAACTAGGACTGGAAGATGTCGCACCCCACCTGCCGCGATGGCTGGACGAGGCAGAAACGCCACCGTTGTTCCTCAACGGCGTTTCGGGCCTGGGATCGCCGTTCTGGCTGCCCGGCTTTGCCTCGCGATTCATCGGCAACGGCGAGCCATGGGAAAAGATGGTGGCCGTCGCCGAAAGTATCGTGTTTCTCTTGTACACCAATCTGGTCGAGCTACAAACCAGCCGCGCGCCCCTGCAAAAGATCGTCGTCAGCGGCGGCCTCTCCGCCCTCGACGGCCTGTGCCAGCGCCTCGCCGACCTCAGCGGCCTGCCGGTCCATCGTCCCGCCGAGTGCGAGGCCACCGCGCGCGGCACGGCGTTCCTGCTGGCAGGCCAGCCGCGAACCTGGCCGGAACCAGGAACCACCGCGAAATTCACCCCCACTACCAACCCTTCTCTCGCGGAACGCTTCCAGCGCTGGCAAGCCAGCATGCCAAGCCATAATGTGTAGGGCGGGTGCAACCCGCCAAGCGCGCGAAGCACACAATATGTCTTTGGAAAATCCGAATTAAGGAACCTCTGATGTGTCAGGGGTTCCACGGCATAAGGAGGTGCTCTGAGAATTCCAGGATGGAATTATTCAGAGCTTCCTTCAAATCTCCCCCGCCTGCTGCTCCGCATTCCCGGTATACGTCCCGGGACTCATCGCCATCAACCGCGCCTTCTCATCCTCAGGAATATTCAATCCATTGATAAAGGCCCGCAGCCCCTCCCGGTCGATACCTCTCCCCCGCGTCAGCTCCTTGAGTTTTTCATAAGGCTTTTCGATGCCATAGCGGCGCATCACGGTCTGCACCGCCTCGCCCAGCACTTCCCAGGAGGCGTCGAGGTCGGCCGCCATGCGGGCCGCGTCGCTTTCCAGTTTGGAGATGCCTTTGAGACCGGATTGCCAGGCGATGACCGAGTGCGCAACGCCCACGCCCAGATTGCGCAACACGGTGGAGTCGGTGAGATCGCGCTGCCAGCGCGAGATCGGCAGTTTGGCGCTGAGATGATGAAAAATGGCGTTGGCCAGACCCAGATTGCCTTCAGCGTTTTCGAAGTCGATGGGGTTGACCTTGTGCGGCATGGTCGATGAGCCCACTTCGCCGGCGACGGTCTTTTGCTTGAAATAGCCGAGCGAGATATAGCCCCACACGTCGCGGCTGAAATCGGTCAACACGGTGTTGAAACGCGCGGCGGCGTCGAAAAACTCCGCGATGTAGTCGTGCGGTTCGATCTGCGTGGTGTACGGGTTCCATTCCAGCCCGAGGCGGCTGACGAAATCGCCGGCGATGGCCGGCCAGTCCTGCTCGGGATAGGCGGCAAGATGGGCATTGTAGTTGCCCACCGCGCCATTGATCTTGCCCAGCAGCGGCACATCGGCCAGTTGATCACGCTGACGCTGGAGGCGGTACGCGATATTGGCCATCTCCTTGCCCAGCGTGGTGGGCGAAGCGGGCTGGCCGTGGGTACGCGACAGCATGGGCTGCGCGGCATGGCGATGGGCCAGTCCCTTGATGGCCGTGATCACTTCGTCCATCAATGGCAGGATGACCTGGCTGCGCGCCTCGCGCAGCATCAAGGCATAGGCGAGATTATTGATGTCTTCCGAGGTGCAGGCGAAGTGGATGAACTCACTCACCGCCATCAACTCGGCATTGCCGGCGATCTTCTCCTTGAGAAAATATTCGACCGCCTTGACGTCGTGATTGGTGCTGCGCTCGATATTCTTGACCCGCCGGGCATCCTCGATGCTGAAATGCTTGACGATGCCTTCCAGCACGCCGATCGCATGCGCGCTCAGCTCGGGAACTTCCGCAATGCCGGGATGTTCGGCCAGCATGCACAGCCAGCGCACCTCGACCAGCACGCGGTGCCGGATCAGACCGAATTCGCTGAAAATCGGCCGCAGATCGGCGGCCTTGTCGCCATAGCGGCCATCGATGGGGGAAATTGCAGTGAGCGCCGAGAGTTCCATAGTGCGTTCCAAGAAAAAAGTTATCGCCGCATTATACAAGATCCATGCCCGCCACACAGATCGCTTGAGGTACAATTACGAAGTGTAATAAAACTGAAATATTTTTTGAGGAATTATAGCCGTGCAACCCCACCTTAGCCTGCTCGGGCAAAAAATGTCGCAGCTCACCGGCGTGCGCGCCATCATGAAGGACATTATCGAAACCCTCCAGTCGGACTCCGGCAAGTGGATCAACCTCAGCCCAGGCAATCCCCTGATCCTGCCTGAGGTCGAAGCGATGTGGCGTGACTATACCGCGGCGCTGCTGGCGGGTCCCGATTTCGGCGAGGTGGTGGGCCGTTATGGCGCAAGCCAGGGTTACGGACCACTGATCGAAGCGGTGGTGGACTTCTTCAACAGCCGCTATGGCTGGGGCATCACCCGCCGCAATGTGCTGATCACGCCGGGCAGTCAATCAATATATTTCTACGCCGCGAACTGCTTCGGCGGCTATGACGAGCGCGGACAGTTGCGCAAGATCGTGCTGCCGCTGAGTCCCGATTACACCGGCTACGGCGGCGTGACGCTCACCAGCGAATCGTTGCAGGCCTACAAGCCCGCCATCGACATCGTGGCCCCGCACCGCTTTAAATACCGGCCCGATTTCGATCAGTTGCGGATCGATGAAACCACCGGCGCAGTGCTGTTTTCGCGCCCCGCCAATCCCACCGGCAATGTGCTGACGGATGACGAGGTGCGGCGCATCGTGAACGCCGCCGCCGCGCGCAATGTGCCCGTCCTGATCGACTCCGCCTACGCCACGCCTTTCCCCGATCTGGCATTCACGGCAATGACGCCGGTGTTCGGCGAAAACGTCATCCACTGCATCAGTCTGTCCAAAGCCGGTCTGCCGGGCGAACGGGTCGGCATCGCCATCGGCGACGAGCGCAACATCGAAGCGCTGGAATGCTTCCAGACCAACGCCACCATCCACTCCTCGCGCTTCGGCCAGGCCCTGGCCGCCCAGGCCATCGCCTCGGGCGATCTGGCGCGCTTGTCGCAGACCGTCATCAAGCCCTTCTACCGGCGCAAGGCGGAAGTATTGACCGCCGCCTTCGACCGCGAAATGCCGGGCGATGTACCCTGGTACCTGCACAAGGCCGAAGGCGCGATCTTCGCCTGGCTGTGGCTGAAAGACCTGCCGATCACCGACAAGGCGCTGTACCAGCTCATCAAGCGGGAACATGTGTTCGTCGTGCCCGGCGAACCCTTCTTCCCCGGCCTGAACGAGGACTGGCCGCACAAGCAACAGTGCTTGCGCATCAGCCTCACCGCCACCGAGGAGGAACTGGAGGCTGGCGCGGCGGCGATCGCGCGCGTGGTGAAGCGGGTGTACGGCGGCTGATATACCCGAGCTGTAGGGTGCGCGCGGCGCACCCCACTTCTGCCGCTGCACCACCTCCACCCTTAGGTTCTGTTGACATTTCGGATCTACTGCGGTCACACAGGGTGATCCCCCTCAAAGTGTACTCCTTGCAGGCGCCTCAACGTACCGCAAGTACGCCTTCGCCGCCTTCCAGTCCGTGCACTTTGACGGGGATCACCACGCGTACCCTCGCTACGATCCAAAATGTCAACAGAACCTAGCACCACTTGCTAACATTTCGCATTGTGCTAATGTTAGCGACAACGCCGCATCTGGATTATGCGCATGCGGCCCAGGGAACAAGACAAAGCATAAGGGGGGCGCATGGCAAAACACATCCTCTTTCTCGTCCATGGCATGGGCGACACGAAACCGGGGTGGTCGCAGGAAGTCCAGCGACTGATCCGCGGCCTGTACAACAAATACAACCAGCTCAGCCTGCTGGTGCCTTTCGATCAAAACTTCACCTTCCAGGAAATCTATTACAACGACAAGTTCGACGAACGCCGCAAGGCATGGAAAGAGCACGCCGACCAGGTCTTGCAGGCCATCAGCCAGGGCGGCCTGGACGCCAATGCTGCCAAGCTGCTGGCTGGCTATGCGGCCGAAACCGACCGCGAAACCTTTCTCAACACCCATGTGCTGGATGTCATCCTCTACCGCTTCATACCCCAGATCGCGGAGCAGATACGCAACGCGGTGCGCCTGCAAATCCTCGAGACATTAAAGGCTCAACCCCAGGCCGATACGCTGCGCTGGTCGATCATCGCTCATTCGCTGGGCACATCGGTCACTCACGACACCCTGCACGCCATGTACACCCAGGCCGGCGCCGCCGGCGCCTTGCCGCCCAGCGTCACCCGGTGCAAGGTGCTGACGATGCTCGCCAACGTCAGCCGCGTGCTGGAGACCGACGCCGACGTCTATACCTCGGTGGTGCACCCGGACGTGAACCCCGCCCGTGGCGTATGCGACTACTTTCTCAATGCCCGCCACGAATGGGACCCGATTCCCGTGCCCAAGCAGTTCCGTCCCCTCGACGACTGGCCGAATGTGGAGACGCGCCGCGACAATCGCTATCAGAGCCTGCTGATCAACGCCATCGAGAACAAGAATGTTCACGACTTCCTGCACTATCTCAAGAACCCCAAGGTTCACATCCCCCTGTTCCGCACCCTGACCTGGCAAAGCATCATCGACGACGCCACCGCCGCCGCAGCCAGCGCCCAATACGAGGCCAGCACCCCCATCGGCCAGTTCGAGGGCTGGATTGCCAAGCTGAAGAAGATCTGGCCGAACGAACAGAGCGGCTGGCGGGAAACCATCAAGACCTTCCGCGGCTTTCAGGATCTATTGAGCAAGGAGGGCTAGAAAATGATCATGACACGGTTCACTCGCCATTTCGTTTTCGCGCTCTTCATTCTCACCACGCCCGCCGCCCTGGCGGCAACGCCGGAATGCGCGCGCTTCGATGCGCCACCCATCGCCAATACCGTTCAACCGCGTGACCGCCTGAACGCCCTGGAACAAAACGGCTGCCTGGGCGGCGACCTGGACGACAACGCCCTCACCCGCGTCACAATCACGACCCTTTCCACCGCGAGCTCGCCTCAAGCACCGGGGGTGAGTGACGAGGAGCGGCGGCAAGCCACGGCACAGGCGCTGGAACGGTTGAATGAATCCATTGCCGCGCAACGCGCCGCCGTCAGCGGGGAAGACAGATTCGGCGTGCGCGAACGATTGCAGCGTCTTGAGTCCGCGCTCGCAGAGGCACGATCGGCGGTCGCAAGCGGACGTAGCGACGAAGGCTTGCAGCGGCCCGCCTATTGGCAGTACGACCGCAACACGGGCAGTTTAAGCAAACCCGTGGACGTAACCCTGCGCATTGATATCATCCTCTTCGCCGGCTTCATCGACACCGCCTGCCCGGCGTTGCCGCCGGAGCCGGACTGCCAGCAGGTATACACCGCCGCCCAGGATATCCTGCGCTACGTCCGGCTGGTGGAAAGGAGCCTGACCTACTATTCGCAGCCCATCATCGACGCCCATTATGCCGACGCCCGGCGCCGCGACCGCCAGTGGGACGCCTACTTCGACGAAGCCTTGTTCCAGTACCCCTGGGAACTGGCCCTGAACGGTATATGGCTGAAGAAACATGACCCGCGACCGGAAGATGCCCATGGCAATAAACTCGGCTTCCTCCCGCCGCCGACTTCGCAATGGATCGTATTGCACCCGAACGTCGGCCTGGAATACGTCGGAGCCGCGCCCGACGGCCAGCAATTCAAACCCGTTGTCTACGTCGAGATGTTCGGCTACAACCGCTGGCGCTGGGGCGATGCGGGTGAAATGAAGGACGGCCTGGGATGGTCAGTGCTGGCCAGCTACGCCGACCGCGCCGCCACCAAGGACATACGCTATGGCGTGATGCTCCACTACCGCAACCGCTTCGATCTTGGCATCACCTACAGCGACAAGGACACCGGCGTAATCCTCAGCATGGACCTCGCCCAGGCCGTGAGCCGCGTCAGTGACACGGCGCGGAAGGTTTTGCGGTTCGGGCGGGAGTGAGGTTCGCGGCGATGGCTCGCCGCTTTGTGCATCCTAAAAAAGCTACTGAACCGCAAAGGGCGCAGAGAGCACAGAGAAAAAGCAAGGCGATTGAAAGTTGTACCGGGCCACCTGCCAGATAGTGTGCTCGTTACGCTAACCCGCTGAATTCTTTTGCGCGCTCAGCGTCCTCCGCGGTGAAGCGCCGGTTTCAGGTTCATTCGACCGGATGCCGCAACACGATGGTATCCGCGCGATCCGGGCCGGTGGAGATGATGTCGATGGGTGTTTCGACTATGGCCTCGATGCGTTTGAGATAGGCGCGGGCATTGGCGGGGAGTTCGTCGTAATACTTGATGCCGACCGTGGACTCCTGCCAGCCGGGCATGTCGATGTAAACCGGCTCGCAATTGGCGAACGCCTCCGCACCCACCGGCGGTGTCTCGCGCTCCTCACCGTCGCAGCGGTAGCCGACGCAGATGCGGATGGTATCGAGTCCATCCAGAACATCGAGCTTGGTGATGCACAGACCGGACACGCTGTTGACCTGCAAGGTGCGCCGCAGCGCCACGGCATCGAACCAGCCGCAACGGCGCGCCCGCCCCGTGGTGGAGCCAAACTCATGGCCGCGCTTGGAAAGGTGCTCGCCCATCTCGTCAAACAGCTCGGTGGGGAACGGCCCCGAACCGACACGCGTGGTATAGGCCTTGGTGATGCCAAGGACATAATCGAAATCGCGCGGCCCGACGCCGCTGCCGGTGGCCGCACCGCCCGCCGTGGTGTTGGATGAGGTGACGAAAGGATAGGTGCCGTGATCGACATCCAGCAAGGCTCCTTGCGCGCCCTCGAACAACACGCTCTCGCCGCGCCGCCGGTATTGATACAGCAGCTCCGGCACATCCGCCGCCATCGGCTTGAGGTAATCGGCCAGGGCCAGCGCCTGATCGAGCGTCTGCTGAAAATCGACCCGCTCGGTCTTGAAGTAATGCTGGAGCACAAAGTTGTGGTAATCCAGCACCTCGCCAAGCTTGGCGGCGAAGCGTTCGCGATGAAACAGATCGCCCAGGCGCAGGGCGCGCCGCGCCACTTTGTCCTCGTAGGCCGGACCGATGCCGCGCCCGGTGGTGCCGATGGCCGCCTTGCCGCGCGCCGCTTCGCGGGCCTTATCGAGCACGACGTGATAAGGCAGAATCAGCGGGCAGGCTTCGCTGATTTTCAGACGCTCGCGCGCCGGGACGCCGCGGCTTTCGAGCATTTCGATCTCGGTTCGCAACGCCTCGGGCGACAGCACGACACCATTGCCGATCAGACACTCCACGTTGTCGCGCAGTATCCCCGAAGGAATCAGATGAAGCACGGTCTTCTTGCCGTCGATGACCAGGGTATGACCCGCATTGTGCCCACCCTGAAAACGCACCACGGCACTGATGCGATCGGTCAGCAGATCGACGATCTTGCCTTTACCTTCGTCGCCCCATTGGGTGCCGATAACAATGACATTTTTACCCATGATTTTTTCTCGGATTTTGAATTTCGCGCCTAAATCGATTCCGCTGCGGTCTGAGAAAGCAGACGCCCGTTCATAGTGGTACAACCGTCCACTGGCCCTCACGCCATTCCAACATGCGATCGCAGCCGATTTCCCGCACATCGCCGGCCGCGCCGGGCAAAGCATAGATGACTCTTTCGCCGCGACCGCGCAACTCACTCACCTTGCTCCGCAATGCGGGATCATCGTCACCAGGCGCCAGGATCGCCCGCGTCTGATAAGGGATTTGTGCGCTCAGCGAAATCAGCGTCATGAGATCGGTGCTGAATCCGGTAGCAGGCCGGGCCCGGCCGAACACCTTGCCGATGTCGTCATAGCGCCCGCCACGCGCGATCTCCTGGCCATGGCCGGGGACGAAAGCCGCATATACCACGCCGGTCTGATAGTGATAGCCGCGCAACTCGGCGAGATCGAAATGCAGGGGGATGGACGGCATGCGGCGCGCCGCCTCGGTGGCGATTTTCCGCAAGTTATCGAGCGCGGCCAGCACCCGGGAACCCGCCTCTCCGAGAACCACACGAGCCTCCTCCAACACTTCCTCGCCGCCGTTGAGATCGACCAGCGCGGTCAGCATGCGGCGATGCGCCTCATCGAGCACGGTGCGGTTAAGCAGCTCTTCGATCTCCGCCCTGGCCTTGCGCTGCAAGGCATTGAACAGGGCCATTTCCAGCTCGTCATCAAGCCCGGCGTCATGCGCCAGGGCGCGGAAAATGCCGACATGGCCGAGATCGATGTGCACCTGCTTGATCCCGGTCACGGCCAGCGTTTCCGCCATCAGGTGCAACACCTCGACATCGCTCTCGATGCCGGCATGGCCATAGAGTTCGGCACCAAGCTGCAACGGACTGCGGGTGCGCGCAAACCCGTCGGGATAGGTGCGCAACACGGTGCCCAGGTAACACAGCCGGGTCGGCGCCTCGCGCTTCAGGCGGTGCGCATCGATGCGCGCCACCTGCGGCGTCATGTCGGCGCGCACGCCCATCAGGCGCCCCGTCAACTGGTCGATGAGCTTGAATGTCTGCACATCGAGGTCATCGCCGGTGCCGATCAGCAACGATTCGAGATATTCGATCAGCGGCGGCAGAACCAACTCGTATCCCCAGCTATGGAACAAATCGAGCAAATCGCGCCGCAAGCGCTCCAGATGCGCGGCCTGCTGCGGCAGAACTTCCTCGATGCCTTCGGGCAACAGCCAGCGGTCTTTGTCTGAAAAGGAGCGATTGGTCATCTTCTCAGTGAAATTTGTTTAAGCATTCTGCAGGGGAGTATTTGAAGGGCATGATCGGGGCTTGAGGTCTCCAGCACGCGAAGCATGCAGCAGCCCATAAGTTTAGCAGAAAGCGCAATCCAGCAACAGCAAAAAACGCCCCTATGATCGCACCAGCTTCAACAGCAAAAGCCCCAGCAGCATGCTGACCAGCCCGGCGATACGCAGCGAACGGTCATCCATTTGGGACATCAGCAGCCAGGTCTTACGCATCCCCTGCGGGCTGAGAAAGGGCATGATGCCCTCGATCACCAGCAACAGCGCCAGCGCCGCCATCAAGTCTTGCCACATAGCCTTTTAAACACAAAAACGCCAAGGGATGGCAGCGAAAACGCCACCATGCCTTGGCAAGATTCACCCATCAATGTTATCGCGGGTTCGGATTCTTGAAATATTTGAAGAACTCCGAATTCGGATCCACCACCATGATATCGCTCGGGCTTTTGAACGTCGCTTTATAGGCCGTCATGCTGCGGTAGAAGGCGTAGAATTCCGGATTCTTTTTGAATGCCTGGGCATAAATATCCGACGCCTCGGCATCCCCCTCACCACGAAGACGCTCGGCCTCGCGGTAAGCCTCCGCGATGATCACGGTACGCTGGCGGTCGGCATCGGCGCGGATGCGTTCCGCGGCTTCGGCGCCGCGTGAGCGCAGATCCTTGGCAACGCGCGAACGCTCGGCCTCCATGCGCTGAAACACCGAGCTGCTGACTTCATCGGGCAAATCGATGCGCTTGATGCGCACATCGACGACATTGATGCCAAATTCCTGGGCCTGCTTGCTGGCGTTGGTCCTCAATATCGCCATGATCTGCTCGCGCTCGCCCGACACCACTTCCTGGATGGTGCGCTTGCCGAACTCGTCGCGCAGACCGGTTTTGATGAGCTGCGCCAGGCGCACGTTGGCGCGCTCCTCGTCGCCGCCCATCGTCGTGTAGTAGCGGGAGACATCGCTGATCTTCCATTTGACGAAGGAGTCGACGATCACATTCTTCTTTTCCGCCGTCAAATAACGCTCGGGCGGCGCTTCCAGGGTGAGAATGCGGGCGTCGAAGGTGCGGACATTGGTGATCAGCGGGAGTTTGAAATGCAGGCCCGGACCATAATCGGATTTCACCACCTCACCCAGACGGAACAGCAAGGCGCGCTGTTGCTCACCGACGGTGAATACCGACATCGCCCCCAGCACCAACACGCCACCCAGAATGGCGATGATCGTGAATATGTTTCTCTGTTCCATCAACGCTGCTCCCGTTCGCGCAGATTCTCGCGCCTGCGGCTGTCATCCGGGGAAATCATTGCCGGCCGCTCCAACGCCTGCACTTGCCCAACAGACGGGCTTACGGCCACGCCGCCCCCGGTCTGCGACTGTTGCTGGGTGATCTTGTCCAGCGGCAGATACAGCATATTGTTGCCCCCTTTGACATCGACCATCACCTTGCTGCTCCTCGACAGCACCGACTCCATCGCATCCAGATAGAGGCGATCGCGCATCACCTTGGGCGCCTTGGCATATTCCGTCAGGACATGCTCGAAACGGCTCGCCTCACCTTTGGCCTGCGACACCACCTGGGCCTTGTAGGCATTGGCTTCTTCGATCTGGCGGGCCGCGGCGCCGCGCGCCTTGGGAATCACGTCGTTGGAATAGGCCTCGGCCTCGTTGATCAGGCGTTGCTCATCCTCGCGCGCCTTGACGGCATCGAGGAATGAGCTCTGCACCTCTTCGGGCGGCTGGGCATCCTGCATGTTGAGGCTGGTGATCTGCAGGCCGGTCCTGTAAAGGTCGAGGGTCTTTTGCACCAGATCGCTGGCGCGGGCGACGATCTCGCTACGCCCTTCCTTGAGGACGAAGTCCATATTGTTCTTGCCGACGACATCGCGCACCGCACTCTCCGTCACCTGACGCAAGGCGGTATCGGGATCACGGGTGTTGAACAGGTAATCGCGGGCATCCTTGACCTTGTACTGCACCGCGAACTTGACGCTGATGATGTTTTCGTCCTTGGTGAGCATCAGCGCCTCGTTGCCCACGGCGCTGGTCTGCGCCCCGCGGCCGCTGGAACGATAACCGATTTCCACGGTGCGGATCTGCTCGACGTTGACCACCTGGACCGCTTCGACGGGGTAAGGAATATGCCAATGCGGACCCGGCTGGGTCGTTTCGGCGTATTGACCAAAGCGCGTCACCACACCACGCGTGCCCTCGTCGACAATGTAAATGCCCGAGGCCACCCAGATCAGCACGGCGATACCGGCGATGATGCCAATGGTCTTGCCCGGCGCCGGACGCCAGCCCGCGGGCTCCTCGCCACGGCCGCCGCCTCCACCCTTGCCGCCGAACAAACCGCGAAACTTTTGCTGAATCTTGCGAAAAATCTCGTCCAGGTCGGGCGGCGACTGCTTGCCACGGTTGCCCCCACGACTGCCCCAGGGGTCATTATCCCGGGAGCCTCCCGGTTCATTCCAGGCCATTGGATACTCCATGTTGTTGGTATGAAAACAAAGTGAACATGGGATTACAGCTATCCCGCGCATTCCGCAAGCGGGATTTCCGCATACTCACGGATTTGACCTTCTTCCCGCAAGTAGTTCCCCAGCACTTGCCTCAACAAATCCAGTCCCGCGCCGGTGGCGGCGGAAACCCAGATGCGCTGGACACGCCCATTGCTATCGAAATCCACATGGGGCTCGCAGCCCTCGATGAGATCGATTTTGTTGTAGATCTCGATACGAGGCACCTCGTCGGCACCGATTTCTTTAAGCACCTCATGCACCTGCTCGATGCATTCATGACGCTTTTCATTATGGGCGTCGATGACGTGCAATAACAGGGCCGCCTCGCTGGTTTCCTCCAGCGTCGAACGGAACGCGGCGATCAGGCCGTGGGGCAAATGACGAATGAACCCTACGGTATCCGCCAGAATGACAGGATCGACACCGGGCAACTCGACGCGCCGCAGGGTCGGATCGAGCGTGGCGAACAATTGGTTCGCCGCATAGACGGAAGATCCCGTCATGCGATTGAACAGCGTCGACTTGCCAGCGTTCGTATACCCCACCAGAGAAATCGTCTTGATCGCCGCCTTGCGCCGGGATTTTTTGCGCTCATCTCGCTGGCCGCCCACCTTTTCAAGACGCTTGTTGAGCTGTTTGATGCGCTCGGCGACCAGCCGCCGGTCGGTTTCAAGCTGTGTTTCACCCGGTCCCCGCAGGCCGATGCCACCTTTTTGACGCTCCAGGTGTGTCCAGCCACGCACCAGGCGCGTGGAAAGATGACGCAATTGCGCCAGCTCGACCTGCAACTTGCCTTCGAAAGAATGGGCGCGCTGAGCGAAAATGTCGAGTATCAGGCCGACACGATCCAGCACTCGGCATTGCAGCAGCCGCTCCAGATTACGCTCCTGTGTCGGCGACAGAGCATGGTTGACCAGCACCACGTCGGCTTTTGTACTGACGACACAGGCGCGTATCTCTTCAGCCTTGCCGCTGCCGACAAAGTACTTCGGATCAGGCGCCTGACGCGAGCCTGTGATGACGGCCACGGGCTCCGCCCCGGCGGAACATGCAAGTTCGCGAAACTCATCGACTTCCTCGCGCATTGCCGCCGCGCGGAAGTCGACGTTTACCAGAACCGCGCGCTCCGATTTACGGGGACGTTCGAACAGACTCACTCCTGCGTGCTTGCCAGCCGGCCCACGGCTATTCTTCCTCGCCTTCCCCGGTCTCGCCGGCCAACTTGACGTTGCGCGCCGGTACGACAGTGGAAATAGCGTGCTTGTAGACCATCTGGCTGACGGTATTTTTCAGCAGCACGGCGAATTGATCGAAAGATTCGATCTGGCCCTGCAATTTGATACCGTTCACCAGATAGATGGAAACAGGAATACGCTCCTTGCGCAGTGCGTTAAGAAAAGGGTCTTGTATCGTCTGCCCCTTGCTCATGTGCTCTCTCCTTTTTTGTTGTGTAATCCAACCGGCTGTCAATCCGCCGCTTCGTTGATCGTCATACCCCGCCGTTGCAAAGCCTTGGCATTATAACACAGCATTCGATCAGCGTTTTAAGATCGAGGCATCTTCGGACAATTTCAATAGGGTGCCTCTATAAATTTGATCAAGACGCGAGGGCAAGGCAAAAAGGGGCGAAAAAGCGGGGTGTATACGCAGTACATGAGCATTTTGAGCCACTTTTCAACGCCGCCATCACGGCTTTAGCAAATTTATAGAGGTATCCAATACCTTGTCCAGAATATTTGCCTGACTGTCAAACCATACCACATCCTGCATGGCGCGCAACCAAGTCAATTGGCGCTTAGCGAACTGGCGCGTGGCGGCAATGCCTTTTTCCACCATCTCATGATACGACAACCCCCCATCGAGATAATTCCACACCTGCCGGTAGCCCACCGCGCGCATCGACGGCAGATCGGGATGCAGATCGTCCCGGCCGCGCAAGCGCTCCACCTCTTCCACGAAACCGGCATCGAGCATGGCGCGAAACCGCACTTCGATGCGCCTGTGCAGCTCGGCCCTGTCCGCCGGGGAGATAATGATCTTCAGCGCACGGTAGGGAAAACGCGGCGCGGCGCCTTGCCCATACAACTCGCTCATCGGCACCCCGCTCAGCTCATAGACTTCCAGGGCGCGCTGGATGCGCTGTGGATCATTGGGATGGATGCGCCGCGCGGCGGCGGGATCGACTTCTGCCAGCCGTGCATGGAGGGCGGCCCAACCCAAGGCCCCGGCCTCCTCCTCCAGCCGCACACGAACCGCGCTGTCCGCCGACGGCAGATCCGACAGTCCTCGCTCCAGCGCCCGGAAATACAGCATCGTCCCGCCCACCAGCAGCGGGATGCGCCCGGCCTGGCTGATCCGCGCCATCTCGCGCAAGGCATCTTCGCGGAACTGCGCGGCGGAATAGGATTCGGAGGGATCACGGATGTCGATCAGACGATGCGGCGCGTCCGCCAGCACCTCCGGGCCGGGCTTGGCGGTGCCGATGTCCATGCCGCGATAGACCAGCGCCGAATCGACACTGATGATGTCGCACGATAAGCGCCGCGCCAGCGCCACCGCAAGATCGGTCTTGCCGGCGGCGGTGGGACCCATGAGGAAAATGGCGGGCGGGAGAGAAGGCATCAAAAACAGCTAAAAACGTATTCAAGCCAAGCGGTCAGGTTCAGTCTATGACACCATAGCGCATCGCCAGATGCGTCAGATCGACATCGCCCTGTACCCCCAGCTTCTCGAACAGGCGGTAACGGTAGGTATTGACCGTCTTGGGGCTAAGACAAAGCTTGTCGGAAATGTCGGCGACTTTCCAGCCTTTCGCCACCATCAGCATCACCTGAAGCTCACGTTCAGATAACTTTTCAAAGGGTGACTCTTCGCCGCCGGGCAGTAGACTGAGCGCCATACCCTGGGCAACCTCGCCCGCCAGGTAGCGTCCCCCCTTATGCACCGTCTCGATGGCCCGCACCAGCTCGTCGACGCCGCAGCCCTTGGTGAGATAGCCCGCGGCGCCCACTTGCATGAAGCGGCTGGGG
>JADDKJ010000031.1:0-39648 GCA_033717875.1 Gammaproteobacteria bacterium | reverse complement strand
TTATCCTGTCATGGAGATGAAGCATGTTTTGGGATAACTGGAAAATGGTAAAACACTGGAATTATAGGGATGCGCGGCTATGAAATCCCGGGTTTTCACCCACACGATTCCGCGTAGACCCAAAAAAGGAAACCCATAATGAAACGCATCATCTCGCTATCGCTGGCCGCTCAAGATCGATTATGCCACGCGTCTGTGACAGGTCTTTCGGGCTGTCATTGCGGGGGCGCTGGACGAACTGAAAATGCTGCTCGGGGATAGGTTCTCTCAAGTCATGGAGACTATGTGCAAACCCTGCAACTCGATGTCAGAACCTTGAGGCTGGAAGCCAGGTAAATCAAGCTTTCCAAGGGTGTTCGTGGGTTAAAATGAACTTCAAAAATTAGTATATATTTGAGGAGATAACAATGAGAACAAGCGGCGGTTGGTTATGGGTCGCCCCGGTTATCATCATGCTCGCCGCCTGCGGTGGTGGTGGTGGGAATCCCACACCCACACCCACACCCACACCCACACCCACACCCACACCCACACCGACACCGACACCCACATACACCATAGGTGTCTCTCTCTCAGGGCTGGGCAGCAGTAAGACGCTCGTTCTCGGCAACAATGGCGGCGACAACCTCACCCTCTCCGCCAATGGCAGCTTTACTTTCGCTACACCCGCGAACCAGGGCGCGGCCTACAACGTCACGGTCTTCACCCAACCCGCTGGTCAGACCTGCACGATCAGCAACGGCAGCGGCACCGTAGGTGGCGCCAACGTCACCAACATCGTGGTGACCTGTGTTGCCTCGACCTTCACCGTCAGCGGCACCATCACCGCCGCCTCGGGCAGTGTCGCCGATAGTGATGTGAACGACCCAAATGCGGCCTATGCTCCCAACGATGACATCGCCACCGCGCAGTCCATCGGCAATCCCGCGACGGTGGGCGGCTATGTCAATCGAGCTGGTTACGGCCCGCCGGGTCCCTCCCGGGCGGTGGGTGATGCGGACGACATCTTCCGGGTTACCCTTGCGGCGGGTCAGGTGCTCACCCTGACCATCGGCGACACCAGTACCGGTGACGTGGATCTCTTTCTGGGTGATGAGACGGGGAGACTTGTTGCCAGCTCGGAAGGGGTGGGCGTTACCGAGACCATCACCGTGGCAACCGCCGGGAATTACCTCATCAACGTCTACGCCTTCTCTGGCGCCTCCAACTATATTCTGACCATTGGTCAGAGTATCAACACCGCATCCACACCGCCGCTTTCGGTACTCTCCGAATTCGTGCCTGGCGAGCTGATCGCCCGCTTCGAACCCACCACGGCCACCAAGCGCGGCGCGCAGGCGCTCGGGACACGCATCAAAGCCATGGGTATGGAGCTGACGACCAGCGCGGCAGCAGCGGCTGAGCGGCCCGTACTGATCAAGCTCGATGAGTCTACCCTTTTCGCCACGTCTGCGGCGGCGGGTGCCACCACCGCGAAAGAGGCGTTGCCGCTCGGCATTGCCGGCAACACGGCACTGGAGCGCAAGTGGCGCACGCTGCGCGCCATCAAGCAGCTCGGCAAGCAGCCGGGGGTGCGCTATGCGGAGCCGAATTACATTCTCAAACCCTCCGCTACGCCGAATGACAACTCTTATCGGCTCCAGTGGCACTACCCGCTCATCAATCTACCGCAAGCGTGGGACATCACCACCGGCAGCAGCGCCGTGATCGTCGCGGTAATCGATACCGGTGTGCTGCTCGCCCATCCCGACCTGCAGGGCCAACTCGTCAGCGGCTATGACTTCATCAGCGATCCCGCCAATGCTCGCGATAGCGACGGCAGGGATCCGGACCCCAACGATCCGGGTGATTCTCCGGGACGAAGCAGCTTTCACGGCACGCATGTGGCAGGCACCATCGCGGCCGCTACCAACAATGCCACCGGCGTGGCGGGTGTCGCCTGGAATGCGCGCATCATGCCGCTGCGCGTCCTGGGATTGAATGGTGGGTCTAGCGATGACATCAATCAGGCCATCCTTTACGCCGCGCGCTTGCCCAACGGTTCCGGCGCCCTGCCCGCGCAACGCGCTGACATCATCAACATGAGCCTCGGCGGGCCGAATTTCTCGCAGGCGCAACAGGATGTCATCACTCAGGCGCGCAACCAGGGCGTCATCATCATCGCCGCAGCGGGAAATGAGGCTCTGCTGGGGAATCCCATCAGCTACCCCGCCGCCAACGACGGCGTGGTGTCGGTGGGTGCCGTGGACATGAACAAGGCCCGCGCGCCTTACTCCAGCTTCAATGCCTTCGTGGATATCGCCGCGCCGGGGGGGAATATGAGCCGCGACCTGAATGGCGATGGTTATGCTGATGGTGTTCTGAGTACGGCGGGTGACGACAGTAGCGGTACGCTTGGTTTTGTCTACAAATTCAATAATGGCACCTCGATGGCCGCACCGCATGTGGCGGGTGTGGCGGCGCTCATGAAGGCGCTCAACCCCGCACTTACCCCGGCGCAGTTCGACAGCTTGCTGGCGAGCGGCCAGTTGACGCAAGATCTCGGTGCGGCCAGTCGTGACGATGCGTTTGGTTACGGTCTTGTGGATGCGCGCGCCGCCGTGGTGGCCGCGCAGACCACACCAGCGCCCGCGCCAGCCAGGCTCGTCGCCACGCCCAACGGCCTCAACTTTGGCACACAGGGCACCAACGCAACACTCTCGCTGGTCAACAGCGGCGGTGGCAGTCTGAGCGTCACGTCGGCGTCGGATAACGCCAGTTGGCTCACCGTCGGCGCGGCATCCGATCCTGCCACTGGCCTTGGCACACGCACCGTCACCGTGAACCGCGCGGGGCTGGCAGTGGGCACCTACACCGCGTCGATCACCATCGTCTCAACAGTGAACACCGTTACGATCCCGGTCATCATGCAGGTGAGCACCAGCAATGGGGTGGCCAACGCGGGTTTCCACTATGTTCTGCTCATTGATCCGATCACGGGTGCGACGGTGTATGACACGCAGTTGAGTGCAAACAACGGAGTGTATCAATTCAGTATCCCGGATGTGGTCGCGGGCAGTTACATCGTATTGGCGGGTTCGGACTTCAACAATGACTTGTTTATCTGTGATGCGGGCGAAGCGTGCGGGGCCTACCCGATCTTGAACTCATTTTCGCCGCTCCAGGTGAGCGGCAGTGTCACGGGTGTGGACTTCGGTACCGGCTTCAACACCGTGATCCGGGCGCAGTCCGCTGGCACACCGGGCGGTGGTGCTGGCGGTAGGGGCTACGCACGCTTCGGAGGCAAGCGTGCAGGCCGCTGAGCGCGGGTATCTTACGATAGGGGCGGCAATCGCCCCCCTTTCCGCTCACAATCCGTTCAGCCACCGCCGCCGTGTGCTACGATAACGTCAGTTCGTTATCACGCCATACCCATGATCGAAACCGACCGTTTGATAGCCCCCGCCAACACCCGCGAGGATGAGGCGGTTGACCGCGCGATACGCCCGTCGCGTCTGGCCGAATACACCGGCCAGCCCGCGGTGCGCGAGCAGATGGAGATCTTTATTGATGCCGCGCGCCGCCGTGGCGAGGCGCTGGACCATACGCTCATCTTCGGACCGCCGGGGCTGGGCAAGACCACGCTGGCGGGTATCATCGCCAATGAGATGGGGGTGAATATCCGCCATACCTCCGGCCCGGTGCTGGAAAAGCCGGGCGATCTGGCGGCGATACTGACCAATCTCGAAGCGCGCGATGTGCTGTTCATCGATGAAATTCACCGCCTGAGTCCGCTGATCGAAGAAACTCTGTATCCGGCGCTGGAGGACTATCAGCTCGACATCATGATCGGCGAGGGGCCGGCGGCGCGCTCCATCAAGCTTGATCTGCCGCCATTCACGCTGGTGGGCGCCACCACACGCGCCGGTTTGTTGACTTCGCCCTTGCGCGACCGGTTTGGCATTGTGCAGCGTCTGGAATTTTACAGCGTCGCGGACCTGACCTCGATCGTGGCGCGTTCCGCGGCGATTTTGGGCGTGGCGATGGCGGGGGAGGGCGCGGAGGAAATTGCGCGCCGCTCGCGCGGCACGCCGCGCATCGCCAATCGGCTGCTGCGGCGGGTGCGGGATTATGCCGAGGTAAAGGCCAACGGCCAGGTCAGCCGCGATGTCGCGCATCGGGCGCTAGATCTGCTCGGCGTGGATGAGCAGGGCTTCGATGCCATGGATCGCCGTCTGCTGCTGACTATATTGCAGAAATTCGATGGCGGCCCGGTCGGGGTGGACAGCCTGGCGGCCGCAATCGGTGAGGAGCGCGGCACCATCGAGGATGTGCTGGAGCCATTTCTCATTCAGCAGGGTTTCATGATGCGCACGCCACGCGGCCGCATGGCGACCCGTAGCGCGTACCTGTATTTCGGCTTGACGCCCCCGGCGCGGGAGGGGCAAGTGTCGCGGGAAACCATGGAATTGTTTGACGGTACGCCAGAAACCCATTAAATTTCCAGGAGCGGGCCTGGAGAGGTGCGCCGCCCGCAAGCTTCACCCATGGAAGATCGTTGTTCGAGCCAGATCGTGACTTTTTATCGCCCAAGATCCATTCTAGCGCTTATCCTGACCGGATTCGCCTTTGTTTCCCTCCCCTTCATCGTCGCCCTCATTATCGCCGAGAGCTATGTCGACAGGCTGGCGCGGCAAAGCGAACAGGCCGTCGAGCAAACCGCGCAGGTCACCAGCAACAGCCGCATGCTGGCCGAGCAGGCTGTCGCCATGGAGCGCAGCGCAAGGCAGTTTCTGGTGCTCGAAGACCCGGAGCTGCTCACCGTCTATACCAAGACACACCAGGAATTTCTGAAAACCGCCAGCACCTTGTATTCCTTGCCGCTCGACCAGAAGCAGAAACAGAAATTGGTCGATGCGGAAAAGCAGGCCGGGGTCCTCTTTCACAAGATGGGCAGCTTTTCCGGTAAATCCGACGAAAGCGGCCAGGTTGTCGCCGAGTTTCTTTCTCTTTCGGATCTGGCCAAGGAAATTTTCGCCGACAGCAATCAACTCATCAACCGCAAAATGGCGGTTCTGCAAAATACCGCCTGGGAAGCGCAGCAAATGCTGCTTTGGCTGGGCGCGGCGCTGGTGCCTTTGGCGATGGTCCTGATCGCCACATTCGCGTCCCTGATCGCCCGCCCCATCAGTCATATCGATCAGGCCATACGCCGCCTAGGCGACGGTGAATTTTCCACCGCCATTTCGGTGGACGGCCCGCGCGATCTGGAAGCGCTCGGCCAGCGCCTCGACTGGCTGCGGTTGCGTCTGATCGAGCTGGAGGAGGAGAAAAACAAATTCCTGCGCAATATCTCGCACGATCTCAAGACGCCGCTGGCGGCGATCCGCGAAGGCAGCGAGTTGTTGACGGAAGAGGCGGTGGGAAAACTGACCGATGAGCAGCGCGATATCGCCAGGATATTGCGCCAGAACGGAGTACAGTTGCAGGTTCTGATCGAAGATCTGCTGAATTTCAACATCGCCAGCATGCGTGGCACCCATGTCGAATTCAGTCCGGTGAAATTGGACGACCTCATTGACAAGGTGATAGAAGATCACCGCGCGGCATTGATCGCCAAGAACATTTTTCTGGATAAGCATTGCGCGCCATTGACCGTGGCGGGCGACAGGGAAAAGCTGCGGGTTGTCGTTGATAATCTGTTGTCCAATGCTGTCAAGTACACTCCAGCCAAGGGGACCATCACCCTGTCCCTGGCATCGGCAACGAAAACCGTCACTTCCGCTTCTGCCGATAGCGGCGAGGAAACACAAGAGAAAATCGATAGGGTGGTGCTGGACGTGACGGATACCGGCCCGGGCATCGATCCCGGCGACAAGAACAAGATATTTGATATTTTTTACCGGGGCAATGTCCCCCAGCACGGGCATATCAAGGGCACCGGGTTGGGGTTGGCGATTGCGAAAGAGTTTGTATCAGCCCATGGGGGAACCATTGAAGTTGTTGAAAATCAAAAAGATGGCTCTGGAGCGCATTTCCGCGTCATGTTGCCGGTGGGGAGGCCCAATGAAGAGTAGCCATTTTTACCTGCCCGTCGTCTTAATTTTTGGCATTGTTATTGCAGGGTGCGATGTACTGGGCGGCAAGGCTATCAAACGACAACCCGTTGAGATCAAGCCCGTCGTTGTGGCGCCCGATGCGAACATCGAGATCGCGCCCTTGCTGGCCTATTTCAGGATGGTATCCGCGCTTGCGCCGGAAGCGTTTGCCCGGGAGTACATTCAGGCGGACAGCAGTTACAGGGAAAGCGCTCGCGTCGATGACCGGATAAGGCTTGCCATGCTGCTGGGTATGGCGGGGCCGCGTGAAAAACGCGATGAGGCGCGCGCTCAGCGCTTGCTGGACGGTTATCTCAACGATGACAGGGCCGGCAACGAGCCACTGAAGGAATACGCGGCATTTCTGCGCCAGGTTGTCACCGAACAGAAGGTTATGCGGGAGCGGAATGCGGCCGCCGAGGCGGAACAGAAGGTGTTGAAAGAGCGGTATAATGCTTTGGATGCGGAATACAAAGGGTTGAAAGAACGCCACGAAGCATTGAACAACAAGCTGCGGGATGAGACCGCGCGCAGCGAAGACCTGCAACGCAAGCTCGATACCTTGAAGGCCATCGAGGAAAGCATTCTTAAACGGAACAAACAGCGAAGCAGATGAATACAGCGAAACGAAAAGTGTTGGTCGTGGATGACGATCCGGGGCTGTTGCGCCTGCTCGATATACGGCTCAAAACGGCGGGTTACGACGTGATCACCGCGGAAAGCGGCGAACAGGCGCTGGCGAAAATGACCGTGGCCCGCCCCAGTGTCATCGTCACCGACCTGCGCATGAGTGGCATCGATGGCATGACACTGTTCGATCGCGTCCACGACCGTGATCCGACGCTGCCGGTGATCATTCTTACCGCCCACGGCTCCATCCCGGATGCGGTGGAGGCGATGAAGCGCGGCGCCTACAGCTTTCTCACCAAACCCTACGACAGCAAGACCCTGCTCGACCATGTGGAGAAGGCGTCCAAGCTGAGCGGTGAACATCCTCATGCCGAGCAGGCCGGCGAGGATGCCTCGTGGCGGGAAGATATCATCAGCCGCAGCCCGCTCATGGAGGATCTGCTCAGCCAGGCCTGGCTGGTGGCGAACAGCGATGCCAGCGTCTTCATCCATGGCGAAAGCGGCACGGGCAAGGAGCTGCTGGCCAACGCCATCCACAAGGCCAGTCCACGCCGCGACAAGCCTTTTGTCGCGATCAACTGCGCCGCCATGCCCGAATCCTTGCTGGAATCGGAGCTGTTCGGCTACGTCAAAGGCGCGTTCACCGGCGCGATCAAGAATCACAAGGGGCTGTTCGAGACCGCTCATCAGGGCACGCTGTTTCTCGATGAAGTGGGGGACATGCCGCTGGCGTTTCAGGCCAAGCTGCTGAGAGTGTTGCAGGAGCGTGTTGTCAGACCGGTGGGGGCGACGCAGGGTGTGGTGATCGATGTCAGGGTGATATCCGCATCCCACCGTAACCTGGAAGAACTGATGGCCAAGGGTGATTTTCGCGAGGATTTGTATTATCGCCTGAACGTTGTCACCCTCGATCTGCCGACGCTGGCCCAGCGGCGGGAAGATATACCGTTGCTCGCCGTGCGCTTCCTGGACCAGCTCGCCGAAAAAAACAGGAAAAAGGTCGACGGCTTTTCTCCCGATGCGCTGGAGCTGCTCGTGACCGCCCCCTGGCCGGGTAATGTGCGCCAGCTTTTCAATGTGGTCGAGCAAACCGTGGCCTTGACCGCCACGCCTATCATCCCGGCAAAGCTGGTGCAAAGAGCGTTGCGTGAGAAACCGGCGGATATCCCCTCCCTGGTCGAGGCCAAAAGCCGCTTCGAACGCGAATATCTGGCGCAATTGCTGCAAATGACCAACGGTAACGTCACCCAGGCCGCCCGTCTGGCCAAGCGTAACCGCACGGAATTTTATAAACTGCTTCATCGCCACCACCTCGATCCCTCGCTGTTCAAGCCCGCGTCCTGATGAAGGCGGCGGGTTTTCCGCCGCCTTGTTGCCTTGTCCCCGCCCGTTCCCCGCCATCTTTCGGCTTATAACTTTATGAATATAAAGAGTTATTTTCTTTGGCTCAATGCCCGTCGCTCTTTTGAGACATAAAAATAGCCAATTTAATCAATAACCTGGCGGCGATGTCGGGAAATGGCGTGTCCATCCAGCTACGCATGGACGGCTTTGGCATCCCCCTGCCGGGAGGACAAACAGAGATAAAATATGTAAGATATTGATTATTTTTAAATAAAAACTCGTTGGCCCAGTAATTGCTTTGTTCAGATTGCAATGGAGTTTAATTCCCAGGGACGGGCCATGGATGGTCGCAATTTCAGAGTGAGTTTGGAGGGATAGTATGTATCGCAAGGAAAATATGCTGCTGAATGTCGCCTTGACCGGGTTGCTGATTATCTCGGGGGCTGCATTCGCGCAAGGGTTGCTAGGTGTTTCCGATCAGTCGATGCCTGATTTCAACAAGGCTGACGCCGATGCCGACGGCTTTGTCAACATGTCGGAGGCGCAGCAGGTGAAAGGACTCGCGGAAGCGTTCGGAGGAGCGGACAAGAATGCCGATGGCAAGCTTGATGCCGCCGAATATGAGGCCGCGCTGAAAACGATGAAAACATCCGGTAGTTGATCCTCTCCATCTCTCGGTTAGTGTTTTACCCCCCTTAACGCGGCCGCAAGGCCGCGTTTTTTTATCCGCGACAACTGCCGTTTTTAGGATTATTCTTCATCCGGCTTCGTGATACCATTCTGCGGTTTGGGAAGCCTGTCAGGTGGAGCTTGCGCGGCTGTGAATGAATTCGTATGGCCGGTCCGGGTCTATTATGAAGATACCGATAGCGGCGGCGTGGTTTATTACGCCAATTACCTGAAATTCATGGAGCGGGCGCGTACCGAGTGGCTGCGCAGCCTGGGTGTCGAGCAAGACGACTTGGCGGCCAGAGTGAATGCGCTGTTCGTGGTGCGCTCGGCCGATATGGAATTTCTTCACCCCGGACGCTTCAACGATCTGTTGCAGGTGCGCAGCCGGGTTGCGCAGCGTGGCCGCGCCAGTCTGGTTTTCGAGCAGCGTATCGTCCGTGCCGGCGATGAACTTCTGTGCGCCGGGCGCATCAAGATCGCCTGCCTGGACGCCAGCACATGGCGCCCGCGCGCCATCCCCGCAGAGGTACTGAAAAAGATGGCCGTGGAGGAGATAACCCGCAGTGAAGACTGATTTGTCGTTGATACACCTTGTCACCAACGCCAGCCTGCTGGTGCAGATCGTGATGGCGCTGCTGTTGCTGGTGTCCATGATTTCATGGACGCTGATTTTCCGCAAGTGGACAGCGTTGCGCGGCGCGCGCGCGGCGGCGAATGCCTTTGAGACACGTTTCTGGTCGGGTAGTGATCTGAACGGTCTGTATAAGGAAATCACCCAGCGGCAGCAGTCATTGGCGGGCATGGCGGGGATCTTCGGCGCCGGCTTCAAGGAGTTCGCCCAACTGCGCAAGCAGGGCAATGCTACGCCGATGGACGTGCTGGAAGGCGCGCAGCGCGCCATGCGTGTGGCGCTGAACCGCGAGGTCGACACCCTGGAAACGCACCTGCCGTTTCTCGCCACGGTCGGTTCGACCAGCCCCTATGTCGGCCTGTTCGGTACGGTGTGGGGCATCATGAATTCCTTCCGCTCGCTGGGCAACGTCCATCAAGCGACGCTGGCGATGGTCGCGCCGGGCATCGCCGAAGCGCTGATCGCCACCGCCATGGGACTGTTCGCGGCGATACCGGCGGTGATCGCGTACAACCGCTACAACAACGACGTGGAGCGGCTCATCAACCGTTACGAAACCTTCGTCGAAGAATTTTCCACACTGCTGCAACGCCACGCGCATCAGGGGACGTAGGCATGCCGCGTAACCGTGTCCGCAAACGCCCCATGTCGGAAATCAACGTCGTCCCTTACATCGACGTGATGCTGGTGCTGCTGGTGATTTTCATGATCACCGCGCCGCTGCTCACGCAAGGAGTGAAGGTCGATCTTCCCCAGGCGCAGGCCGAGGCGGTGGACAGCCGCGATCAGGAGCCGCTGGTGGTGACCGTGGACTCGGCGGGGCGCTTTCATCTGAACATCGGCGGCAATCCCGAAGCCAGCATCGACGAAAAAACGCTCGGGCAGCGCGCCGCCGCCGTATTGGCGCGCCAGCCGCAGATCGCCGTGCTGGTGCGTGGCGACAAGGATGTCAATTACGGCCGGGTGATGCAGGCCATGGTGGTGCTCAAATCCGCCGGAGCGCAAAGCGTGGGTCTGGTCACCGAACCCCCCGAGAAGTGACCGGCGATGCCGCGTGCCGTTCTTTATGCCATTCTGGTTCACATCGCCCTGGTCGCGCTACTGGTGGTCAGCCTGGACTGGACACCCAAACCCGAGTTCACGCAGGCGCGGATGGAAACAGTGCAGGCCGAACTGGTCGATGCCTCCGAAATCCGCGCCGAACAAAGCAAGCGGCAACAGGAAGAAGCGCGCCTGAAGCGGCTGGAGAAAGAAAAGCAAGCGGCCAGGCAGCGCGAAGAAGAGCGGAAAGTCGAGGAACAGCAGGAAAAACTCAAAAAACAACAAGAGACCAAAGCGCTGGCGCTGAAGAAAAAACTCGATGCGGAAAAATTGAAAAAGGAACAAGAAGCGGAACGGATTGCGAAACTGAAGCAGGAAAAGGAAATCGAAGAAAAAAAACGCAAAGAGGAGGGTAAGCGCCTGGCCGAGGAGGATGAAAAGCGCCGCAGGGCCGAAGAGCGCAAGCGCCGCATGGAAGCCCAGGAGCGCGAATTGCAGGAAAGCCTCGACGCCGAACAACAGGGCCGTCAGGCGGAGCGGGAGAGGATGGCCGGCGCCGAGATAGGAAAATACACGAATCTGATCAAGCAAAAGGTCGACCGCAACTGGCTGCGCCCGCAGAACGCGCGCGAGGGTTTGAGCTGCTGGTTGCAGGTGCGCTTGTCGCCCGGCGGCGAAGTGCTGGTGGCGCGAGTCACGCAAAGCAGCGGCGATGTGGCCTTCGACCGTTCCGCCGAAGCCGCGGTGTACAAGGCATCGCCCTTGCCCGTGCCGCAGGATGCCTCATTGTTTGACGAAAAATTTCGCGAATTCAAATTCCACTTTAATCCAGGGAGATGAGATTGGTGTTGGCAAGAATCACGTCACAATTTTTGTTGCTCTGCCTCGCTGGCATCGTATGGAGCGCTTCCGTTCGCGCCGAACTCACCATCGAAATCACCGGCGGCACCGCGGGCGCGCAGCCCATCGCCATCGTGCCGTTTGGCTGGGAGGGGCAGGGTGCGCCGCCGGCGGATATCGCCGGTATCATCGCCGCCGACCTGCATCGCAGCGGTTATTTCGCGCCGCTGCCTGGCAAGGATCTGATCGCCAACCCCACCGAAGCGGCGCAGGTCAATTTCGCCGAATGGCGGGTGCTGGGAACGCCGAGCCTGGTGATCGGCAAGCTGCGCGCCACCGCCAGCGGCTATGTGGCGCAATTCCAGCTTTTCGATGTATTCAAGGGCACGCAACTGGCCGGTTACAGCATTCCCAGCAGTGCGCAGGACTTGCGCCGCACCGCGCACCAGATCAGCGACATCATCTACGAAACCCTGACCGGCCAGCCCGGCGCGTTCGCCACGCGCATCGCCTATGTCACCGAAATGCGCGGCCAGAACGGCAAGAGCCGTTATTCACTCCATGTCGCCGATGCCGACGGCCACAATCCGATTCCTGTGCTGCATTCCACGCAACCCATCATGTCGCCATCCTGGTCGCCGGATGGCGCGCGTTTGGCCTACGTCTCCTTCGAGCGCCGCCGGCCGGAAGTGTTCGTGCAGGACATCGCCACGCGCAGTCGCGAGGTGGCCGCCTCTTACCCCGGCATCAACAGCGCGCCATCCTGGTCGCCGGATGGCTCCCGCTTGGCGCTGGTGCTTTCCAAGGATGGCAATCCTGATATCTATATCCTGAATCTGCGTGACAAGTCATTGCGGCGCGTCACCGACAGCCCGGCGATAGACACCGAGCCGGCCTGGTCACCCGATGGCAATACCCTGATATTCACGTCCGACCGCGGAGGGCGGCCGCAGTTGTACCGCGTCTCCGCCAGCGGCGGCAAGCCGCAGCGTCTGACCTTCGAGGGCGATTACAACGCGCATGCGGCTTTTTCGCCCGATGGCAAGTCGATCGCCATGATCACCGGGCAGGGCAACCGCTTCCGCACCGCGCTGCTGGATCTGGCGACGGGGTCGATGCAAGTGCTGAGCGATGGCCGGCTGGACGAGTCGCCGAGCTTTTCGCCCAATGGTGCTATAATTGTTTATGCAACCGAGACCGGCAACCGGGGGGTACTGGCGATGGTCTCGGTGGACGGGCGGGTGCGGCAGCGCCTGACGCAAGCCGAGGGCGACGCCCGCGAACCCGCCTGGGGGCCGCGCACCGGCCGCGCGAAGCCGTGAACTCTTGCTCTGCTTGGTGATAAATAACGATGGCGTTATCTGTCGCGCGATTGCCCGGGAAATGGACGGCGTTCCTGACATTGTTCTCTTTCCTGTCCATCGCTTGCATCTTGCCGGGGGGGTCCTATACCCTCGCGCTTGACGGCAAACCGGCCGCCTGGAACAGTGCCGACATCGGCACAGGGGGCGAAATATCGCCCTCCGGCGAGACGTTGTATGATGGGCACGATGCCAAGGCGACGTTGGTTTCCGCGGAGGACTTCGCATCTTCGCTCGCCTGGGATTATGCGGCCAAGCCTTCTTTCGCTTTTGAAAGCTGGATGCCCGCGCCCCCGTCACGTCCTCCCCGGTCGTCCCTGGTCGGCGCAAGGCATCATCTGCTGTAACTGAACAATCAATCTTGTCGTATTTTTTATTTTGGAGAAAAAGAGAATGAAAACTTTCCTGAAACTGGTCATGGGCATGGCGCTTGTTGGGTTGGCCACCGCCTGTACCACCACGCCCAAAGTGACCAAGCAAGCCGCGCCGGTCGAAGAGCGCCCGGCGGTTGCCGGCACGCCAGCCCAGCCTGCCGCGCCCGCCAAGGATTCTTCAGGCGTCGAAGTGCTGGCCGCTCCTGATAAGGGTGCGGTGGCGGGAGATCCCTTCAGCGATCCCAGCAGCCCGCTGTCGAAACGTGTGGTCTATTTCGAATACGACAGCAGCGAGATCAGGGACGACGCCCGTCCGGTCATCGAGGCCCACGCCGCTTACTTGGCGCAGCGTTCGACCGCGTCGATCGTCCTCGAAGGCCACGCCGATGAACGCGGTTCGCGTGAATATAATCTGGCGCTGGGCGAGCGCCGCGCGAAAGCGGTACAGCAGCTGATGCTGCTCAAGGGCGCTTCCGCTAGGCAGATCGAAGTCGTCAGCTTCGGCGAAGAACGCCCGGTAAGCGCCGGACATGACGATATGGCCTGGTCGCAGAACCGCCGTGTCGAACTGGTGTATTCGAAGCGTTAACGAACTTCCTGAAAAATCCCAGGGATGGGATTTGCCGGGATCCTTGATTTATATATCATCTCCTATGAAAAACCGCCTTGCGATTTGCTTCTGCCTGCTCTGTGCGGCATGCGCCGAGAATGGACGGGCAGCGACCCCTGCCACCCCCGTCACGCCGCCCGCGCCCTTGATCGAAGCGCGCGTGACCAAGCTGGAGCAGATGCTGGAAAGCCAAGTGCTGGTGGAGATGCTGACCCGCCTGGAGCGGCTGCAAGCCGAAGTGCAAAGGCTGCAGGGCGATACCGAGGTGCAATCCAACGATATCGAACGGTTGAAGCAGCGCCAGCGCGATCTGTCACAGGACATCGATCGCCGCCTGCGTCAGATCGAACAGGCGCAAGCGGCCGCCAAGGCCGCGCCGCCGCCCGAGCCCGCAGTGCAAACGCCACCGCCTGCCCCGCCGGCGGCAAGCGCCGCTGCCGCTTCATCGGCCACTTCCGCTACCTTGGACGTGTCGCGCGAGCAAGTCATGTATCAGCGCGGATTGGATGGTGTGAAGGTGGGCCGCTACGATCAGGCCATCACCGACTTCGAGGCGTTTCTCGCCAGTTATCCGAAAAGCGAATTCGCTGGTAACGCGCAATACTGGATAGGCGAGGCCAATTACGTGTCGCGCCGTTTCGACAAGGCGGCCACGAGTTTCAAAAAAGTGATCGACACTTATCCCGCGAGCAACAAATTGCCCGACGCCATGGTCAAACTCGGCTTCAGTTATCAGGAACTGGGCGACCGGGAGCAGGCGCGCAAGACGCTGAATGACGTGGTGGCCCGTTATCCTGATTCCCCGGCGGCGCGTCTGGCGAAAGAGCGGCTGCAAAAACTGAAATGAAGGCCCAGGGCAGAGCAGATTGAGCTTGAATCTCAGAATTACCGAAATCTTCTATTCCCTGCAAGGCGAAACCCGCACCGTGGGGCTGCCAACGGTGTTCGTGCGCCTGACCGGCTGCCCGCTACGCTGCCGCTACTGCGACACCGCGTATGCCTTTCATGGCGGATCGCCGATGACGCTGCCGGAAATTCTCACCGAGGTGGCAAAATACCAGCCGCATTATGTCACGATCACCGGCGGCGAACCCCTGGCGCAGAAGGGCTGCCTCGACCTGCTCACGGCGCTGTGTGACGCGGGTTACGAGGTGTCGCTGGAAACCGGCGGCGCGCTGGATGCCGCGGCCGTCGATCCGCGCGTGATCAAGGTTGTCGACCTGAAAACGCCGGGTTCCGGCGAAGTCGAAAAAAACCGCTACGGCAACATCGAACACCTGACCAGGCAGGATCAGGTCAAGTTCGTGTTGTGCGACAGGGATGATTATCAATGGGCGAAAACCGCGCTGGAGCAATACGATCTGACCCGCCGCTGCGAGGTGCTGTTTTCTCCCAGTCACCAGCAACTGAGCGCGACCGACCTGGCGGACTGGATACTCGAAGACCGCCTGCCGGTGCGCATGCAGATTCAATTGCACAAACATTTGTGGGGCGATGCGCAGGGCAAGTGACATGAAGCAGGCGCGGCAGGGCAGGGCCGTGGTGCTGGTCTCCGGCGGCCTGGATTCGGCGACGACCCTGGCCCTCGCCAAGGAACAGGGCTTCCTCTGTCATGCCCTGAGTTTCGACTACGGGCAACGCCACCATACCGAACTGACCGCGGCAGAGCGTGTCTCAAGGGCCTTGGGCGCCATCGAGCACAAGGTCATCAAGCTCGACATGGGCGGCATAGGCGGTTCAGCGCTGACCGACGCCTCCATTCCCGTGCCCGATCAGCCCACCCCGGGCATTCCCGTCACCTACGTGCCCGCGCGCAACACCGTGTTTCTGGCGCTGGCGCTGGGCTGGGCCGAGGTGTTGGGCGCGCGCGACATCTTCATCGGCGTCAACGCTGTGGATTACTCCGGTTACCCCGACTGCCGCCCGGAATTCATCGTCGCCTTCGAGCGTCTCGCCAACCTGGGCACCCGTGCCGGCGTTGAAGGCGAACACTTCACCATCCGCACGCCTCTCATCGCCCTCAGCAAGAGTCAGATCATCCAAGAAGGCCTACGTCTGGGCGTGGACTATGCGCTCACCGTATCCTGCTACAGCGCCGACGAGCAGGGCCGCGCCTGCGGCGTGTGCGACTCGTGCCGCCTCAGGGCGGCAGGGTTCGGGGCGGCGGGGATTCCTGATCCCACGGTCTACCGCTGATGTGCATTCTTTCCAGCCACGCGCTATAATTTTCGCGCCGCATCTTGTTATTTTCTGCCAGATCGGTATCATGCTGCACCTTGAATCACTCCTCTATGGGCCGTTAGCTCAGTCGGTAGAGCAGCGGACTTTTAATCCGTTGGTCCTGCGTTCGAGTCGCAGACGGCCCACCAATTTTGTTCTTTACTTCCGCATGGTTACCTCGTCCCGGGGTGATTGATGCTTGTCCGGGAAGGTAGACACGCCCTCACTTTCTACCCCACCGAATCATCAGGCGAACCGGTGGCTCTCCCAAGAATCGCAAGATTTCTCGGCGTTTTTCTTGAAATTGTCACTAACATGCTGATAACATTCCAGAATTACATACGTTTTTCCTTTGTGAGGATCTGGAAACAAAGCGGAGTAACAATGAACATCCAACCCGTTATCCTCTCCGGTGGTTCCGGTACGCGTTTGTGGCCGATGTCGCGGGAGCACTATCCCAAGCAGTTGTTGTCTTTGGTCGGTGACAAGACCATGTTGCAGGCGACCGTTCGACGTCTGGAGGGGCTTGAGGCTGTTCTGGGCGAGGAAGGCGAGATACTCGATCCGGTCGTGGTGTGTAATGAGGAGCATCGTTTTCTGGTGGCGGAGCAGTTGCGCCAGATTGGATCGAAGGCGACGGGGATCATCCTCGAACCCGCAGGCAGGAACACGGCGCCGGCGTTGACGTTGGCGGCGTTGTCCGTGGCGGATGATCCGGTGTTGCTGGTGATGCCGGCGGACCATGTCATCCAGGACCGTGACGCCTTTCTGGCGGCGGTGGCGCAGGGCGTGATACTGGCGCAGCAGGGGTATCTGGTGACATTCGGTATCGTGCCGGGCCGCGCCGAAACGGGGTATGGCTATATCAGGCAAGGGTCGGCGATCGATGTGCCGGATGCGCCGCAGGCTCGGTCTGTGGCGGCATTTGTCGAAAAACCGGATGCGGCGACGGCGGCGCAGTATTGCGCTTCGGGCCAGTATCTATGGAACAGCGGCATTTTCATGATGCGCGCCTCGGTGTGGCTGCGCGAGTTGTCGAAGTTTCGTCCCGACATGGTTCAGTCCTGTGAGGCGGCCTATCAACGGGGTAAACGCGATTACGATTTTTTCCGGGTGGACAAGGCGGCGTTTCTGGCCTGTCCTTCGGATTCGATCGATTATGCGGTGATGGAAAAACTGGCCTCCTTTGATGCGGCGCATGACGGCGGCAGGGCAGCAGTGATTCCGCTCGATGCGGGTTGGTCGGATGTCGGGGCATGGGCGGCGTTGTGGGATGTGAGCGAGAAAGACGAGGCTGGCAATGTGGTCAAGGGCGATGTCTATGCGCACGAGACCAGGAACGCGCTGCTTCTGGCCGAGCACCGCTTTCTGGCCTGCGTCGGGCTCGACGACGTGATCGTGATCGAGACGCCGGACGCGGTGATGGTGGCGCATCAGAGCCGGGCGCAGGACGTGAAGCACATCGTCGCCCATTTGAAGGGTAGCCAGCGTCCCGAGTATCTGGTGCACCGCAAGGTTTTCCGGCCGTGGGGTAACTATGACAGCATCGACAACGGCGAGCGGTTTCAGGTCAAACGCATTGTGGTGAATCCCGGCGGGACGCTGTCGTTACAGATGCACCACCACCGCGCCGAGCACTGGATCGTGGTGCGCGGCACGGCGCGTGTGACGCGCGGCGAGGAGGTTTTTCTGCTCACCGAGAATCAGTCGACGTATATTCCCATCGGCGTCAACCACCGGCTGGAGAATCCCGGCACCATTCCGCTGGAATTGATCGAGGTGCAGTCGGGGGCTTATCTGGGCGAGGATGATATCGTGCGGTTTGAGGATACGTACGGCAGATCCTGAAGAAGCGCTGAATAATTCCATCCTGGAATTCTCAGCGCGCGGAAAGCAAAAATGTGATTTTTGCTTTCCTTCATTTTCGATGGCGAATCGCCATCGAAAATGCCGGCACATCCCGGTGCCGCAGAACCTCTGACACATCAGGGGTTCCTTGGTTCTTACGAATTTCGGATCGGAATAGGGGACAAAAGTGATTTTAGTAACGGGTGGCGCAGGCTTTATCGGTTCGAATTTCGTGCTCGACTGGCTGGCTGTCAATGACGAGCCAGTGATCAATCTCGACAAGCTCACGTATGCAGGAAATCTGGATAATCTGGCCAGTCTTGGCAATGACACGCGGCACATTTTTGTGCGCGGTGACATTGGCGACAGGGAATTAGTCGGCAGTCTTTTGAATAACCACCGGCCGCGCGCCATTCTCAATTTTGCCGCCGAAAGCCATGTGGACCGTTCCATTCACGGGCCGGCCGATTTCGTTCAGACCAATGTGGTGGGCACGTTTAATCTGTTGGAGGAAACGCGGCGCTATTGGGCGGATCTTGCGGAAAATGAAAAGAGCGCCTTTCGCTTCCTGCATGTTTCCACGGACGAGGTGTATGGCTCGCTCGGGCCGAATGATCCGCCGTTCACGGAAACCACGCCTTATGCGCCCAACAGCCCCTATTCGGCGTCCAAGGCGGCGTCCGATCATCTGGTGCGCGCCTATCACCATACGTATGGCCTGCCGACCCTGACGACGAACTGTTCGAATAATTACGGGCCTTATCAGTTTCCCGAAAAGCTCATTGCGCTGATGATCCTCAACGCAACGCGGGGCAAGCCGCTGCCGATATACGGCGACGGGCAGAATGTGCGTGACTGGCTGTATGTCGGCGATCATTGCGATGCCATTCGAGCAGTGTTGGCCAAAGGAAAGATCGGCGAGACCTACAATGTCGGCGGCTGGAACGAGAAACCCAATATCGAAGTTGTGCGCACGATATGCACTATTCTGGACGAGTATCTGCCACAGTCTTCCTTCGTGCCGCACGCCTCGCTCATTGCTTACGTCAAGGATCGTCCCGGCCATGACCGCCGTTATGCGATCGACGCCCGCAAAATAGAACGAGATCTGGGCTGGAAACCGAAGGAAAATTTCGAGACGGGCATTCGCAAAACGGTGCGCTGGTATCTCGACAACATGGCCTGGGTGGAGAACGTGGCGAGCGGCAACTATCAAAACTGGCTGGCGCAGAATTACAGCAATCGGAGCGTATCATGAAGGGCATCATTCTCGCCGGTGGTTCCGGCACGCGCCTGTATCCGGTGACGTATACCGTCTCCAAGCAGCTTTTGCCGGTGTACGACAAACCGATGGTCTACTATCCGTTGTCCACGCTGATGCTGGCGGGGATACGTGATATTCTGGTGATCTCGACCCCGCAGGATACGCCGCGTTTCGAGCAGTTGCTGCGTGATGGCAGCCAATGGGGGCTGAACATTTCGTATGCCGTGCAACCGGCGCCGGAAGGTCTGGCGCAGGCATTCGTCATCGGGGAAAAATTCATCGGCGATGAATGTTGCGCCCTGGTGCTAGGCGACAATATCTTTCATGGGCATGACCTGTCGCCGCAACTCACCGACGCCGCCGCTAAAACCAAAGGCGCGACAGTCTTCGCCTACCCGGTACACGACCCGGAGCGCTACGGTGTTGTCGATTTCGATGGGCAAGGCAAGGCACTGAGCATCGAGGAAAAACCGAGCGCGCCGAAGTCCCGTTATGCCGTGACCGGGCTTTATTTTTATGATGCCCAGATCGTCGATATCGCCAAATCCATTAAACCTTCGGCGCGCGGCGAGCTGGAGATTACCGATGTCAATCAGTGTTATCTCGATATGGGTTTGCTGGACGTGCAGGTGATGGGGCGCGGCATGGCGTGGCTGGATACGGGCACCCACGAGTCGCTGCTGGAGGCGTCGCTGTTCATTCAAACACTCGAAAAGCGTCAGGGTTTGAAGATTGCGTGTCCCGAGGAGATCGCCTATCGCAAGGGCTATATCGACGCGGCGCGATTGGAAGCGTTGGCGCGGCCCTTGGCGAAGAACGGTTATGGCGCTTATTTGCTGGGATTGTTGAAGGAAAGGATCTTTTGAAGATCGAAGATGGCGCAGGAAAAAATCATGCAAGTAAAAACAACAGCCATTCCTGACGTATTGATCATCGAACCCAAAGTGTTTGGTGACGAGCGTGGTTTTTTCTACGAAAGCTATAACAAAAAAATGTTTACCCAGATGGCGGGCATCAACGAAGATTTCGTGCAGGATAATCACTCGCGTTCGGCAAAGAATGTGTTGCGCGGCCTGCACTATCAGATCCGGCAGCCGCAGGGCAAGCTGGTACGGGTGGTGTCGGGCGAGGTATTCGACGTGGCGGTCGATGTCCGCCGTTCCTCGCCGACCTTCGGTCAATGGGTGGGAACGATCCTTTCCGCTGAAAACAAGCGCATGTTCTGGGTGCCTGCGGGATTCGCCCACGGGTTTCTGGTGTTGTCCGAGTATGCGGAGTTTCTCTACAAGACCACCGATTATTATGCGCCGGAGCATGAGCGCTGCATTCTATGGAGCGATCCTGATCTTGCCATAGACTGGCCATTGGACGGATCACCGGTATTATCCGCCAAGGACAAGGCCGGTACCTTGTTCAAGGATGCCGAGGTATTTCCGTGAACAGAATTTTACTCACCGGCGCAAACGGCCAGGTGGGGTGGGAGCTGTTGCGCACGCTGTCCACCTTGGGCAAAGTGGTTTCGCTGGAGCGAGGCGCGCTGAATCTTGCCGATTCCGATGCCATCGTGCGGGCCGTTCGTGACCTCAAGCCGGGCTTGATCGTCAATCCAGCCGCTTACACGGCGGTGGACAAGGCCGAAGACGAGCCGGATTTGGCGATGGCCGTCAATGGGCGTGCTCCGGGTATTCTGGCGGAGGAGGCCAAGCGCATTGGCGCTGCGCTGATACACTATTCCACAGACTACGTTTTCGACGGTGCCAAAACCACTCCTTATACCGAGCGGGATGCCACCGGGCCGATGAGTGTTTACGGGGCATCGAAACTGGCCGGTGAGCAGGCGATTCAGGCCGTGGGCGCGCCCTGTCTGATCTTGCGCACCAGTTGGGTGTACGGCCAGCGCGGCAAAAACTTTCTGCTGACCATGCAACGCTTGGCGCGTGAGCGCGAGGTATTGTCGGTTGTCGATGATCAACTCGGCGCGCCCACCTGGTGTCGGCTGTTGGCCGAGGCAACGGCGCAGATCGCGGCGCAGGGCGGAGCAGGCGTAGCTGGTTATTTGCGGGAACGCGGCGGAGTTTATCACATGAGCTGTGCCGGGCAGACTTCCTGGCATGGATTCGCCAGTGCGATTCTTGAACGAATGAGCGCTCCCGTTGCGCAGCTACGGCCCATTCCCAGCGCCGATTATCCCACCCCTGCGGCGCGCCCTGCTTATTCCGTGCTGGATAATGCCCGACTCATCGAAACGTTCAATGTCAGACTGCCGGATTGGTTGGCGGGCTTGGACATGGCGATTGGTTGAGCTTCATGCCCTTGTCACGCAAGCTTGGTATATTCGGCGCGGTTATATTCGTGGCGTTGCTGTTCTGGGGTGGAGGACAGCCCGAGGCCGCCGGACTGTTCGAGCCGCCCTTCGACAAGGTCGCTCATTTCGCCGCATTCGGTGGTTTTGGTTTGATGCTGTGGCTGGCTTTCGGCGGACGATGGCCGTGGCTAATCCTTGTCCTAGCGGGTACCGTGGGTGCGCTGGACGAGTGGCGGCAAGGCTTTTTACCCGGCAGGGCGGTGAGTCTGGGAGATTTCGCGATGGATCTGCTGGCGCCATCGCTTGTGGTTATTGCTCTTATGATACTGAGGGCCAAATCGACGAAGGTGTGATTGCATGGTTTGGGTGCGAGATGATTTCGCAAGGTGCATTTTTGTCCTTAGTTTATAGTACACGGTGTGACGCATGATGAGTTTCGAGTCGAATTTTCAACGAAAATAACGAGATGATTACTTCTGGCATGAATCGTGTAAGTAATCTTGTATCTTTATCTGATGCTATTGCCCGGAGAATCGAGGTAAACTGGCACCACTTCGGGTCTTGCAGGGGTTGTTTCCATAGATATGTGAGGCATATCTTACAAAACTTGCAGGATGTCCCCGACAATCTGTCGCCATAATGCGACAGATGTGGCGGTCTTAATTTCTTCATATATAAATGTTTAAATTGACTCAGTGAATTTCCAGCATCACTGAATTCAACAGTCTTTGAAGTGCGACAATATGAAGTATAAGGAGAGTGTGAGTATGGATGCCAATGAACTGAATTGCCCCTAATTTTTAAACATATCGCCGACGGTTAATCAAAAGGGAATTTCCTGGCGGATTGGTAAACGTTATTTAGGGGAGAGCAATGGATATTAATACCTGCCTGGGTCGCAGCACCCCTACATTTATTCCAGTTTTACAGCACGTCATTGATCCATTCATCACAGTGATCTCGCTATTTCTGATCGCCTCTGTGTATAGTGTACCCTTCGACGAGGCTTACCAGTTTATGGCGATCATTGCCTTTTTGCTGGCATTGATCATATTCCGGGAAGTGGACCTTCATCGCTGCTGGCGCAAGGGTGGAGTGCGGGCGCAAAGCAGCCATTTGCTGGTGGCCTGGTTGTTGTTGGTGGGTATTCTGCTTTTTCTTGGTTATGTGACCAAATCGTCAGAGCATTTTTCCCGCCGTGTTCTGACCACCTGGTTCGTGATTGCGCCGGTGTTGATCCTCGCGGGGCATGCCGTTACGCAGATACTGATCCGCCGCTTTTATGCGACGGAGAAAAATACCGCATCGGTGGTAATCGCCGGGGTGAGCGATATCGGGCGGCGCATGGCACGCCAAATCACCGAAGATGCTCATCTGGGCATGTCTCTGAAAGGTTTTTTCGATGACAGGAATTCGGAACGCTTGGCCCTTGGTCAGGAAGAAGTATTGCTGGGGCATCTGGGCGACGTGGCCGGCTATGTCGGTGCGCACAAGATCGACCGGATTTACATCGCGCTTCCCATGATGCAGGAACGGCGCATCACCAAGTTGTTGGAGGATTTGCGCGACACCACGGCCTCGATATATTTCATCCCCGACATTTTTATTTTTGATCTGATCCAGGCGCGGATGAGCGAGGTCAACGGCATTCCGGTGGTGTCGGTATGTGAAACTCCCTTTTATGGTGTGCGAGCGCTGTTGAAGCGCCTGAGCGATGTGGTGGTGGCAAGCATCGTCCTGTTGCTGACCTCTCCCTTGCTGGCATTGATCGCATTGTGCATCAAATGGGATTCGCCCGGTTCGATTCTTTTCAAGCAGCGGCGCTATGGTCTGGATGGCGAAGAAATCGTGGTATACAAATTCCGCACCATGACGGTGTGCGAGGATTCCGGAGAAATCATCCAGGCCACGCGTAATGATGTCCGTATCACACGTTTTGGCGCTTTTCTTCGCCGCACTTCGCTGGACGAGCTGCCGCAATTCATCAATGTGTTGCAGGGGCGCATGAGCGTGGTGGGTCCCCGGCCGCATGCGGTGGCGCACAATGAACTGTACCGCAAGGTCATTCGCGGTTACATGGTGAGGCATAAGGTGCGGCCTGGGATCACGGGGTGGGCGCAGGTCAATGGTTTGCGTGGCGAAACCGAAACCCTGGAAAAGATGCAGGAACGCATCGATTATGATCTCGACTATCTCAGACACTGGTCGGTGTTGCTGGATATCAGGATCATTCTGCGGACGGCATTTTTGATGTTTAGGGATCGCCGGGCTTATTGAGGGCTGGTCCTGAAAACGGCGGGTATTTCCGCGGTATAATGATTCCCCTCCTTCATTTATCAAGAAGATCAAAAAGACCTGCTGATTTTATGCGCAAATTCCTGACGGCACTATTGTTGTGCGGCGCGCTGTTGGCCGTTGGCCAAGCAGGCGCGGCTCAAGAAGACAACTTCCGGCCTTATGTGTCGGCCAGCATCATTCACGACAGCAATCTGTTCCGCTTTTCCAGGGATTTCAGGAGCGATGATACGTCCGATACCATCAAACGCCTCGAAGCCGGGATGAACGTGGATTACACCCTGGGCCGTCAGCAGGTGCTCGTCGATGCCAGTGTCAACCGCAGTTTCTTTCAGCGTTTCGATTTTCTTGATTTTGACGGCAACGATGGCCGCGCCGTGTGGAACTGGCAGCTCGGCAGTCGCTGGCAGGGAGACCTGGGCTATACCCGCAACCAGAGGCTCGCGACGTTCACCGAGGTGCAGAGCCCGGTGCGAGACGTGCGTACCCAGCAATCGGCGTTTGTCAACGCGCTCTACACGTTTGACCCGGATTGGCGTTTGCGTGCCGGTGGTAATTGGTACAATCTGGAATCGGGAGCGGCCGCAAGGCGGTTTCTGAACCGTGAGGAGGTGTCGGGCGTGCTCGGCGCGGAGTATGTCAACGAGGCCGGTAATTTCGTCGGCGGGCAAGTGAAGGTCATCAGTGCGAACTTTCCCGATCGTGTGGTGGGCGTGCTGGGCAATAGCTATGTTCAATCCGAACTACAGGGTGTGGTCGATTGGCGGTACAGTAATCAATCCTATTTCAAGGGCAGGCTGGGCTATACCGAGCGCAAACACGATCAAGTTCCCAGCCGTGATTTTAACGGTTTGACCGGGCGCTTGACCTACGAGTGGTCCGTCACGGCGAAGACCTTGGCCAGGGCGGAGATAGGGCGTGAGATAGGCTCTATAGACAACTTGATCAATACTTATGCCGTTACCCGGATGGTGAGCACGGGCGCGACCTGGCTGCCGACCGTCAAAACATTCGTGAAAGGCGATGTCGCCTACAAGCAGCGTGATTTCCGTGGTGATCCGGGGCTGGGGTTTACCGGCGTGCGGGAGGATAATATCCGCACCCTGAGCGTGTCGGCGGGTTACAGGCCCCTGAGCAATGTACTGCTTGCGCTGGATGCGGTGATCGAGCGTCGCGGTTCGACGCGAGTCTTTGCCGACTATAGTTACAATATGGTGAGTGCTTCGGTCAGGGTCGAGTTTTAGAAGGTTTACAGGGGATAACATGCAAAACCTGATTTCGCCCTATGGCGGTACATTGTCGAACCTCATTGATCCCGCCCATGCGGATCACTTGAAACGCGAGTCCGTCGGCTTTCCTTCCATCGATTTGAATCAGCGCCAGCTTTGTCATGTGGAGCTGTTGCTCAATGGCGGTTACTCGCCGCTGCCAGGCTTCATGGGGCGCGGCGATCACGAGCGCGTGCTCGAAGACATGCACCTTGCCGATGGCACGTTCTGGCCGCTGCCGGTGACCCTCGATGTGGACGCCAAGACTGCCGCTTCATTGACTCCCGGCAGCCGTGTCGCGTTGCGCGATCTGGAAGGATTCATGCTGGCGGTGCTGACCGTGAGCGATGTCTGGGAGGCGGACAAGTCGCGTGAGGCCGAGGCGCTGTACGGCACGTCCGACCCGGCGCATCCGGGGGTGGATGGGCTGATGCGTAATGTGCGGACGCACTATGTCGGCGGAAAACTCGAAGGCGTGGCCTTGCCCGTGCACCATGATTATCCTGCGCTGTGGTTTGCGCCGGAGAGCTTGCGCAGCCACGTTGCGCGGCGTGGCTGGCGCAAGATCGCCGTTTTCCAAGCCTCCCGCGTCTTGCACCGCGCCGAGCACGAATTCGCCATACGCGCGGCGGCGGATCATGGTGCCAGTCTGCTGATTTGTCCGATGGCCGGGATGGCCCGCTCGGATACTCTGGACTATCACAACAAGATGCGCTGTTATCAAGCGATCATGCGGCACTATCCGGCGGCGGCCACGGCGCTGGCGTTGTTGCCATTGGCAACGCGCATGGCCGGGGCGCGGGAAGCCTTGATGAACGCGATCATCTACCGCAACCATGGCTGCACGCATCTCATCGTCGATGAGCAGGATGCCGGTACGGAGGGTGTGCGCACCTTGTTCGCCGAATACCAGAAAGCGATGGGTGTCGAGCTGGCGGTGATGCCGCAGCGGGCTTATGTCGAAGACCGTGCCCAGTATATGCCCGTGGCCGAGGTTCCGCCGGGTGCGCGTACCCTGGAGCTTTCCGGCGCCGAATTGCAAAGGCGGCTCGAGGAAGGGCTGGAAGTCCCGGCGTGGTTTTCTTATTCCGAGGTCATCGACGAGCTGCGCAAATCCCATCCGCCGCGCAGCAGGCGGGGATTCACGGTATTTTTTACCGGCCTGTCCGGGGCGGGCAAGTCCACCATCGCCAAGGCGCTGCTGATCAAGTTGCTGGAGATGGGCGGGCGGGATGTGACGCTGCTGGATGGCGATCTGGTGCGCAAGCATCTGTCGAGCGAACTGGGTTTCTCGAAGGAACACCGCGATCTCAACGTGCGCCGCATCGGCTATGTCGCCAGCGAGATCACCAAGCACGGCGGCATCGCCGTATGCGCGCCGATCGCGCCCTATGCCGCGACGCGGCGCGCGGTGCGCGAGATGATCGAGCCGCTGGGCGGATTCTTCGAAGTGCATGTGTCAACCCCCCTGGAGGTGTGCGAAGACCGTGACCGCAAGGGGTTATATGCCAAGGCCAGGGCCGGTCTGGTCAAGGAATTCACCGGCATCAGCGACCCCTACGAGGCTCCCGAAAACCCGGAAGTCGGCATCGATACCTCGGCATGCAGTGTCGATGAAGCGGTGCAGCAGATTATTCTGAGGCTGGAGCGTGACGGCTATCTGCGGCAGGGGTGATGCCGTTTCGTTTGGTACGGTTGATCCTCGCCCTTGTTTCCCTTCCCCATTTGCGGTAGCTTTGGGAAGCGCTGAATAATTCCATCCTGGAATTCTCAGCGCCGGCACATCCGTGTGCCGCGGAACCTCTGACACATCAGAGGTTCCTTTGCCTTTCACCTTATTTTTTGAAGAATCCGATGAGCATACTGGTCGACAAGAACACGAAGGTCATTTGTCAGGGCTTTACCGGCAAACAGGGTACATTTCATTCCGAGCAGGCGCTGGCCTACGGCACCCAGTTGGTGGGCGGAGTCACGCCGGGCAAGGGGGGGCAGCGGCATCTCGACAGGCCGGTGTTCGATACCGTGCACCAGGCGGTCGCGGCGACGGGCGCCGACGCCAGCATGATCTATGTGCCGGCGGCGTATGCGGCGGATGCGATTCTCGAGGCGGCGGATGCGGGCATCAAGGTCATCGCCTGCATCACCGAGGGCATCCCTGTGCAGGACATGCTCAAGGTCAAGGCCGCGCTGGCCAATTACGACGCGCGCCTGATCGGCCCCAACTGTCCAGGCGTGATCACCCCAGGCGCGTGCAAGATCGGCATCATGCCGGGCGCCATCCACAAGCCGGGGATCGTCGGCATCGTGTCGCGCTCCGGCACGCTCACCTATGAGGCGGTGCATCAGACCACGCTCAACGGGCTGGGGCAGAGCACTTGCGTAGGCATCGGCGGCGATCCTATCCAGGGCATGAATTTCGTCGATTGCCTGGCGCTCTTCGAGCAGGATCCGCAGACGGAAGGGATCATCATGGTCGGCGAGATCGGCGGGACGGCCGAAGAGGAGGCCGCCGAGTTCATCAAACATTACGTGACGAAGCCGGTGGTGGCCTATATCGCGGGCGTGACCGCGCCCTCCGGCAAGCGCATGGGACACGCGGGCGCGATCATTTCCGGCGGCAAGGGCACGGCGGCGGAGAAGTTCGCGGCGCTGGAGCGCGCCGGCGTGGCGATCGTGCGTTCACCGGCCGAGATGGGGGCGCGCATGCTGGAATGTCTTGGCGTTCAGGCGTAATGATTCTGAAAACCCCGGTCGGAACCTATTGTGAATGCCGAATAGGATGATGGCGACGGATTCCAGTCCAGGTCTTCGTGTCGCGATGGCCCAGCTCAATATGCGGGTCGGCGACGTGGCCGGCAATGCCGCCCAGGTGGTGGCGGCAGCGCACCGCGCCCGTAACGAGCTGCGCGCCGATGTCATCGTCTTTCCCGAACTGACCCTGACCGGCTATCCCCCGGAAGACCTGTTGCTGCGCCCCGATTTGCACCGCCGCGTGCTGCGCGGCCTGGAGACCTTGAAGCGCGAGATAACCGGCATCGATGTGGTGATCGGTTATCCCAGTCAGGAATTAGGTGGTTTATATAATGCCGCTTCGCTGATCCGGGATGGCCGGATCGTGGCGACTTATCATAAGCAGCACCTGCCCAACTACAGCGTGTTCGATGAGAAGCGTTATTTTCAGGCCGGCGCCAGCCCCTGCGTGACGCTGATCAAGGACGTGCCGGTGGCCATCACCATCTGTGAGGACATGTGGCATCCAGGCCCGATGCGGCAGGCCTTCGACGCCGGGGCGCGACTGATGCTGAATCTGAACGCCTCACCGTTTCATGTCGCCAAGGGCGGCGAGCGTGAAGATGTGCTCAGGACACGAATCGGCGAAGGCGGCATGCCGGTGGTGTATGTCAATCTGGTTGGCGGTCAGGACGAGCTGGTGTTCGATGGCGAATCGCTGGTGCTGGATGCCGCGGGCAATGTGGCAATGCGTGGCGCGCCTTTCGTCGAGGATCTCTATGCGGTCGATTTCACGGCCGGCGAGACGGTCGCGCCCATCCCCGCCGTATGTCACACGCCGCTTGCCCTGGAGGAGAGCGTTTACCGGGCCCTGGTGCTGGGGGTGCGCGATTATATCGAGAAGAACCGCTTTCGTGGCGTGGTGATCGGCAGTTCGGGTGGCATCGATTCGGCATTGACTCTGGCGATCGCGGTGGATGCCATCGGCCGCGAGCGGGTGGAAGCCGTGATGATGCCGTCGCGTTATACCGCGCAAATGAGTCTGGATGACGCCAAAGCGTTGAGCGAGGCGCTGGGGATCGAGCATCATGTGATCTCCATCGAGTCGGCGTTCCAGGCCTTTCTCGACAGTCTCAAGGAGGAATTCGCGGGCACGACGGTCGATACCACCGAGGAAAATATCCAGGCACGCTGTCGCGGCGTGATGCTGATGGCGATCTCCAACAAGAAGCGCAAGATTGTCTTGACCACCGGCAACAAAAGCGAAATGGCCGTCGGTTATGCGACCCTGTACGGCGACATGGCGGGCGGTTTTGCTCCGATCAAGGATGTCCCCAAAACCCTTGTCTACCGCCTGGCCGAATACCGTAATTTGATCAGCCCGGTGATTCCGCGCCGCATCTTTGAACGTCCGCCCAGCGCCGAACTGGCGCCGGATCAGAAAGACGAGGATTCCTTGCCGCCGTATGCGGTCCTCGATCCTATTCTGGAGATGTATATCGAGCAGGACAAATCCCTGGAGGACATCATTGCCGCGGGTTTCGATGAGGCCACCGTCAGGCGTGTCATGGGCATGGTGAACCGCAACGAGTATAAGCGCCGCCAGGCGCCCCCGGGCGTGCGCATCACGCGGCGCGCTTTCGGGCGCGACCGGCGGTATCCGATCACGGTGGTTTATGACTGATTCTTTGATATATCCATACCTCTCGTTCACAGGCGGGCGATGATGTATCCTGTCAGGAGCACAATCCATTTTTGTTTTGATCGCGGAGGGCGGCCATGAAAAAAATCGAAGCAGTGATCAAGCCTTTCAAGCTCGATGACGTGCGGGAGGCATTGTCGGAGATCGGTGTGACCGGCATGACGGTGACCGAAGTGAAGGGTTTCGGACGGCAGAAAGGACACACCGAGCTGTATCGCGGTGCCGAGTATGTGGTCGATTTCCTGCCCAAGGTGAAGCTCGAGATCGTGGTGGCCGCGGATAACGCGGACCGGTGCGTGGAAGTGATCACGCAGGCGGCCCGCACCGGCAAGATCGGCGACGGCAAGATCTTCGTCACCTCGGTGGAGCGGGTGGTCAGAATAAGGACGGGCGAGGAGAATCTGGACGCGATTTAGGTTTTTCTCCGGCGCGAAACGGTCTATCGGCGGTATTTCACCACCTCATCCAGGTGCCGGCGCGGGGTCGGCTCCGGGACTTCCGCCGGGTAGCCTATGCTAAGCAGGGCGACCGGCCGTTTGCCCTGTTCGATATTCAGCAGTTTTTTCACCGCCTCTTCATCGAACGAGCCCACCCAGGTCGATCCCATTCCTGCCGCCACGATGGCGAGCTGGGCATAGGCCGCGGCGATGGTGGCGTCCTGGATGGCATAGAGGGAGTGTCCGCGTTCGCCGTAATGGCCGCCGGAACGCTCCGGGTCGGCGCAGAAAACCAGGCAGACCGGCGCCTCCGAGAGGAATGCTTGCCCTCCCGCGGCGTTGCGCAGTCCGTCACGTTCCGCCGGGTGGGTGACGACGATGATTTGATAGGCCTGTAAATCACCGGCGGAAGGCGCCGCGCAGGCGATTTCCAGGATGGCATGGATTTTTTCGCGCTCGACCGGCATGTCGCCGCGGTATTTGCGTACCGAATGGCGGTGGCGTACTGTTTCAAAGAAGTCCCACATCTTCAAACCCCCTCTTAATTCCTGACGGTCAGCTTCCGCACCTCGGCCAAATAAGGGCTCTGCGGATAATTCATCTCCAGCACGCGCAGCGCATCGCTCGACAGATCGTTCATGCCGAGCAGCTTGTAGGCCTTGGCCATGACCCCCAATGCGTCAGGGGTTGCGGTCGTGGTCGGGTAGTTTTCGATCACGTACTTGGCGCGATTGGCGGCGGCCAGGTAAGCCCCACGCCGCATATAGTAACTCGCGACATGTATTTCATAGCGGGCAAGGTTGTTGTACAGATACAGCGTGCGTTGCGCGGCGTCCTGGGCGTATTTGCTGTTGGGGAACAGTTTCACCAGTTGCGAGAAATGCTGGAGCGATTCGCGCGCCGCGCGCGGGTCGCGTTCCGAGGGGTCTTGCCCGAACAGGCGCTCCAGTCCGCCAATGCCGCGCGTGAAGTTGGCCAGCCCTTTCACATAGTAGGCGTAATCGACGTTGGGATGGCGCGGATAAAGTTTGATGAAATGATCGGCGGCGGCGATGGAAGACTCGGCTTCGTCATACTTGTAATAAGCATAGGCGATTTCCAGTTGCGCCTGCTGGGCATAAGGGCCGAAGGGATAGCGTGAAACCAGCGTTTCAAAGTCCTTGACGGCCTTTTCGTAGTCTCCGGCTTTGAGCCTTTCCTTGCCACGTTCGTAAAAGCGGCTGGCCGGCCAGTCCTTGGTTTCTTTCTCGCTTTCAGATAACGAGGCGCAGGCGCCGAGGAAGAAAGGGAAGATCAGGATGAGAATAAGTGTGTAAAGGCGCATGATATCAAGGTATGTTTATGTGCTTGGTGGTGCTGATGGTAAGTATGCCCCGCCTCATCTCGTCCCGCCAGTTTTTTTGATGCTTTCCTGGATGGCGCGAAGGCCGCGTATCCAGGGCATGGCGATGTCCAGGTCTTTCGACAATGCTTTTGCCGCATCGCGTGCTTCCGCTTCGGTGGGATAGATCCCGTAAAGCAGGGCATAGCTGCCGCTATCGTTGCGGAAATAGGCTGTTTTTTCTTCGATGTTGCGGGTTTTGACGAACTTCAGCAGCAGCGCTTCGTCGCCCGCGCTCATCAGTTGCACGGTGTAGTAGCCAGGGTTCTGCGCCGCCAGCCATGTTTCGCGCTCGACGTTCTTGCTGTGCTCGGGAGGGCTGCTCGCCGTTTCAGGCGCAACGACGGGTTTTGACGGCGCGGGCATGGCGGGTGCCGCCGGTTGCATGTTCGCTGCGACCGGGGCATCAGTGGCTGGCGGTGTCGGGGCCGGTGCATTGGCGGCGGGAGTTTGAGCGGCAGCGCCGGCCTTGGTCATGATGGCGAGCGCATCGGAAATCACCGGGGATTGCTGATAATTGTCGACGATATATTTGGCGCGCGTCGCGGCGTTGGCGTAGTCGCGCTGTTCAAGATAGTGTTTGGCGATGTTCAATTCGTGCTGGGCAAGCGTATTGCGCAATTCCAGCATGCGCTGTTTGGCATCCGGCGTGAACCGGCTGGCGGGAAAGCGTTGCACCAGTTCGGCAAGATACTGAAACGCGCGCCGCGCCGGGGCCGTATCTTGCGGCGCGGCTTGCTCCGCCTTTGCCGCCGTCAGGGCGGCCATGCCGTTCTGAAAACCGAGCAGTCCCCGCTCGTAATAGGCGTAATCCAGTTGGGGGTGGGCAGGTTGCGCCGCGATGAATCCCTCCGCCGCCGCGATCGCCGTGTTCGCTTGGCCGCGCCGGTAAAGATCATCCGCCGTTTCCAGCAGCGCCCGCTGGGCATGGCCGGCCATTGGATAGCGTAGCGTCAGTGTTTCCAGGGGGTCGATGCCACGCCCATAGTCTCCGGCTTGCAGCGCGGCTTTGCCCGCGTCATACAGTTGGGTGTCACCCAGACTCCGGGCGGCGGCCGGCGCCGGGACCGATGCGGTATCCACCGGCGGGTTGGCGGTGCAGGCGGTGAGAGTGAGCAGCAGAAAAATAGTGTGGAGTCGCTTCATCTGGGAAATTATCCTAAAAACCTCGGTTGGAGCCGTCGCGAGAATGACTAAGGCGCTGAAGATGGGCGAGAAAATCGCAAAATATTCCGCAGCCGTAGCCATCTGCTACGGTGAGGACAGATTTTGCGATTTTCTCGCGCAGATTCGGTGTATTAGGCATTCGCAGTAGACTCCAACCGAGGTTTTTAGGATTATACTTGTTCCCGGTGGTTACTCGAAACCTTTTAAATTCTCCAATCCCCCATATTACGTCGATAATGACTGCCACCGAACATTTATTTTCCCTTATCCCCCCCGAAATGGCCGGCATGCGTCTCGATCAGGCGCTGGCCGAATTATTTTCCGGTTATTCGCGTGCGCGTCTCCAGCAGTGGATACGCAACGGGCAGGTGACGGTCGATGCCCGTCAGTGGCGCGCCAAGGACAAGGTTTTCGGTGGTGAGCGCGTCGAGGTGGTGGCGGCGCTTGAGGAAGAGGTAACGTCGCAGCCGCAGCCGATTCCGCTAACGGTGGTTTATGAAGACGAGGCACTGCTGGTGATCAATAAACCCGCCGGGCTGGTGGTGCATCCGGCGGCCGGTAATCTTGCGGGCACGATGCTCAATGCCTTGCTGCATCATGCCCCGGAGCTGATCCATGTGCCGCGTGCGGGTATCGTGCATCGCCTGGACAAGGATACCAGCGGCCTGCTGGTGGTGGCGCGCACCCTCAAGGCGCAGGCGCGCCTGGTCGAGCAGCTTCAGGAGCGCGCCTTCGAGCGTGAATACGAGGCGGTGGCGGTGGGGGTGATGACGGCCGGTGGCAGGGTGGATGCGCCGATCGGGCGGCATCCGGTGGACCGCAAGCGCATGGCGGTGACCGCCAGTGGCAAGGAGGCGGTGACGCATTACCGCGTTGCGGAGCGCTTCCGCACCCACACCCACGTCAAGGTGCGCCTGGAAACGGGGCGCACCCATCAGATCCGCGTCCACATGGCACATATCCATTACCCGCTGTTGGGCGATCCGGTCTATGGCGGGCGATTGCGCATCCCGCGCGACAGCGACGAGCGCCTGGCCGATACCCTGCGCCACTTTAAACGCCAGGCCCTGCACGCGGCGCGCTTGGGACTGCTGCATCCCGAAAGCGGTGAGCGGATGGAGTGGCAGGCGCCATTGCCCGGCGATATGGCGGCTCTGCTGGCGGTGCTGCGCGAAGACAGGATGTCTCATGAATAATGACTGGCTGATCCCGGACTGGCCCGCGCCGCCGCAAGTGCGCGCCTGCACGACGACACGCCGTGGCGGCGTCAGTCAGCCGCCGTATGCCGGGCTCAATCTTGGCGATCACGTCAATGACGATCCATTGGCCGTGGCGGCAAACAGGGCGCGCGTCGCGCAGCAGTTGGCGCTGCCGGGGATGCCGCGTTGGCTCAATCAGGTTCACGGCACACAGGTGGCGGATGCCAGTCGCGCGGCCACGGGATGTATAGCGGATGCCAGTTACACCATCGAAGCGGGCGTGGTGTGTGTCGTGCTAACAGCCGACTGCTTGCCGGTGCTGTTATGCGATCGCGCGGGAAAGGTGGTGGCCGCCGCGCATGCGGGCTGGCGCGGGCTGGCGGCGGGAGTGATCGAAGCGGCCGTGGCGGCGATGAACGCGCCCGCCGGTGATCTCATGGCCTGGCTCGGTCCGGCCATCGGTCCAAACGCTTTCGAAGTTGGGCCGGAGGTGCGTGCCGCCTTCGTTGGTCACGATCCCGCCGCCGAACAGGCTTTCCAGCCCTCGCCCGGCGGCCGCTGGCTGGCGGATATTTATCTGCTGGCGCGGTTGCGTCTGGCGCGGCTGGGCGTCACGGCCGTTTATGGTGGCGAACGATGCACCTTTACCGAAGAGGAGTATTTTTATTCCTATCGTCGCGAAGGGGTGACGGGGAGAATGGCCAGCTTGATCTGGCGGGAGGGGAGCTGAGCCTCCGATGAGATAAACCGGCCCACGACGTTGGGATAAGGTATCATAGGCGGCCTTGTTTTCCGCAGAAAGCCTTTCCGATGACTCTTCTCGCCTGGATAATGCTCTTCAGCCTGTTGGGCGGCGTGTTGAGCGTGCTCGCCGCTTCCGTGTTTCTGGCGTTGCCGGAGGCGTTTCGTGTCCGGGCAATGCCGCATTTCGTCAGCTTCGCCGTGGGGGCGCTGCTCGGCGCAGCGTTTCTCGGGCTGTTGCCTCACGCCCTGGCGGGGCCGGGGATCAAAGATTTTCACACCATCACCCTGGCGGTGTTGCTGGGGCTGCTGGGTTTTTTCGTGCTGGAGAAGATGGTGTTGTGGCGGCACTGTCACGCCGATCACTGCGAGGCTCACACGCCCGGGCATGAACATGGAGACGCGCATCGCGGCCAGGCGGCGGGGACGCTGATTCTGATCGGCGACGGCATTCACAATTTTGTCGATGGCGTGCTAATCGCGGCAGCGTTTCTGACCGATCTGCATCTGGGTATCGTTACCAGTCTGGCGGTGGCGGCCCACGAAATTCCGCAGGAAGTGGGCGATTTCGCCGTGCTGCTGCACAGCGGCTTCAGCCGCGCCAAGGCCTTTCTATACAATATGCTGGCGAGCATGACGACCGTGATAGGCGCGCTGCTCGGCTATTTCAGCCTGGCCAGTGTCGAGTCGGTGCTGCCTTATGTGCTGGCGGTGGCGGCGGCGAGTTTCATCTACATCGCGGTGGCGGACCTGATTCCCGGTCTGCACAAGCGTTTGCAACCGGCGGCGACGGTGCAGCAGGCGACGTTGATCACGGCCGGCGTGGTAGTGATATATGCGGTACATTCAACCCTGCATTGAGGAATCTTCAAAATGACCCACTCTCCAAATGGCTGGTTCATGTTGACCGTGGTAGGCAAAGACCGCCCCGGTATCGTGGCGCGCGTGACCTCTGCTCTCTACGAAGGCGGGTGCAATCTCGGCGAAGCGTCGATGACGCGACTGGGGGGCAACTTCACGGTCATGCTGATGGTGCAGCATGGCGGCACCGTCAACTCGCTGGAAAACCTCGTCAAGCCGGTGACCGAGTCGCTGAATCTGAAGCTGCATGTGGACAGAATCGAAGGCGAATTGCATCGCCACGAAGCGCCGGATGTGCGCATCGCCGTGTTCGGCGCCGACCGCGCCGGTATCGTGGCGCAGGTGGCAAGCGCGCTGGCCGAAGCGGGGTTGGACATTCTCGACCTGCAATCGAATGTGGCGGGCAGCGCCGGCAAGCCGATCTACATCATGCAGATCGAAGGCCGCGCCCGGCAGGGCATCGCCGCGCTGGAGGCTGTGGTGGCGGTGCTGGATGGACAGGGCATGCAGGTTCACATCGAACCCATCGACGTCATGATGGGGTAGGGCCTTTATGGCAATACTGGAAGTTCTCACCTATCCCGACGAGCGCCTGGAGCAGATATCACAGCCGGTGGAGCAATTCGATGACGAGCTGCGCGCCTTTGTCGCCGATCTCGAAGAGACGATGCGCGCCGGCCCCGGAGGGGTGGGTATCGCCGCGCCGCAGGTCGGACGCGCCCAGCGCATTGTCATCGTCGATGTCTCCGTCAAGCCCAACATCAAGCATAATGGCCGCATGCGGCTGGTCAATCCCGAAATCACCCGCTGGGAGGGCTATGCGGTAGGGCGCGAGGGCTGCATGTCCGTGCCCGATTACACCGGCAATGTCATTCGCGCCGAACGCATCATCGTGGAGGCCGTCGACATTTTTGGCGTGCCGCTGCGTTATGAGTGCGAAGGTTACGAAGCGCGGGCCGTGCAACACGAAATCGATCACCTCGACGGCCTGTTGTTTCTTGATCGCCTCGTCAGCCGGCGCAACGATCTGTTTCGCAGAAAGGTTTATCAGAAAGTGTAGGGTGCGTCCCACGCACCGGCGTGATTCGAAATACCCCGCCGTTTGCGGCGGGGACAACGCTATGGGGTTTCCAAAGGGGAGAAGCGCAGCTCTCCCCTTTGGTCGCCGTCGCGGGTTCATACCGCGACGAGCGAAATTCAAATTGACTTTTTGAGCTGAACAATGGCCAAAGATAAAACCCTCTATGCCTGCTCCGAATGCGGCGCCCAGTCTCCGAAATGGGCGGGGCGCTGTGCGGATTGCGGCGGCTGGAACACCTTGGTGGAGATGATCGCTCCCGCCGCTTCCAGCTCACGCAGCCCTCGTTTCACCGGCTATGCGGGCGAGTCCGCGGCGCAGCCGCTGGCGGTGATCGAAAGCGTTGTCGAAGAGCGGGTGGCCAGCGGCTTTGCCGAGTTGGATCGGGTGTTGGGCGGCGGGGTGGTGCAGGGTTCGGTGATTCTGATCGGCGGCGACCCCGGCATCGGCAAATCCACGCTGCTGTTGCAGACCCTGGTGGCGCTGGCGGACGGCGGGCTGGCCACGCTCTACGTGACCGGCGAGGAGTCGCTGCAACAAGTGAGTCTGCGCGCACGGCGGCTGGGACTGGTGACCGACACCGTCGCCGAGCGCTTGCGTCTGCTGGCCGAGACACAGGTGGAGCGCATCATCGCGGTCGCGCAGCAAGAGCGCCCGCAAGTGATCGTGGTCGACTCCATCCAGACCATTTATACCGAAATGCTGCAATCCGCTCCCGGCGGCGTGGCGCAGGTGCGCGAGAGCGCCGCGCAACTGGTGCGCTATGCCAAGCAGACCGGCACGGCGCTGTTCCTGGTCGGTCATGTCACCAAGGAGGGCAGCCTCGCCGGCCCGCGCGTGCTGGAGCACATGGTCGATACCGTGCTGTATTTCGAAGGCGATACCGGCAGCCAGTTCCGCGTCATCCGCGCCATCAAGAACCGCTTCGGCGCGGTCAATGAATTGGGCGTGTTCGCCATGACCGAAAAAGGGCTGCGCCAGGTCACCAACCCTTCGGCGATCTTCCTCTCGCGTCACGATGAGGACGTGCCCGGCAGCGTCATCATGGTCACGCGCGAAGGCACCCGGCCGCTGCTGGTGGAAGTGCAGGCCCTGGTGGCGGAAAGCCATGCGCCCAATCCGCGGCGTGTGGCGGTAGGGCTCGATCAGAACCGGCTGGCGATGCTGCTCGCCGTGCTGCACCGCCACGGCGGCGTGGCGATGTACGATCAGGACGTGTTCGTCAACATCGTCGGCGGCGTGCGGGTCACCGAAACCGCCGCCGATCTGCCGCTGCTGCTCGCGGCATTGTCCAGCTTGCGCAATCGTCCCCTGCCATCGGACATGGTGGTGTTCGGCGAAGTGGGCCTGGCAGGCGAGATCCGCCCTGTACAAAGCGGGCCGGATCGCTTGCGCGAGGCCGCCAAGCATGGTTTCAAGCGCGCCATTGTGCCCAAGGGCAATCTGCCGAAGCAACCCATGAAAGAGATCGACGTGATCGGCGTGCGGCGCTTGAGCGAGGCGATCGATGTGATCAGGGAATAGCGCATGGAAGCCTTGGCAACGTTTTTGCGTAACCCCGAAGTCGCCGAGGTTTATTGCTTCGATAGGGTCTCTGTGCCTTCCGTGGGCAAGTTCGAATTCGCCCGATCTCTGGGTTTTTCCTGGTACTACAAATGTAAACGGATGCTCCTCTTCTTGGCGGGTGCGACTGGCTCTGACGGGCGGTTGAAACTGACGCCGCTGTCTCAAGCCGTCTTGCGGCAGTGGGAGAGGTGTGGCATGCCTCGCAGCAAAGAGCCAAGGAACAGGAGTTGCTGCATATCGGGAATGAATACCGCCGCGCAATAGCGCGGTATTATGACCCCCCTCCCCTGGGGGCCGGTGAAGCAATATTCGAAAAAACTCCAGGAACTGGTGCATGGCGATCGTTTTCCGCCACCTGCGTAAGCTTTATCCCGATCCGATTACTCGACAACATGAATGGAGGCTGGTGAAAGGACCGGGGGACGTGATCATGGTTTTTTTCAGTCTTTCCGAAGGTCGCCCCATGAAAAGAGCCAATTTCCGTGGCCTTGACCAGGGATTCGCGGGGGAAAGCCAAATATTCGGAATGGAAATTTGTGTACAGGCCGACGGGTGGGCAGGGAGTGGTGCCGACAGCCAGATAATGCACGAAGGGGGATGTTCGCTTGCCTATCCCAATGCGCTATTGACAACAAAATTATTCATTCGAAATACATGAAATAAATGCTTGACAGGTGATTTTTGTTTGTTGTAGTTTCGCTGCAATGATGGATCAAATAATAAAGCGAACGTCAGCACATTCATGTTCTTAACGGGATGAGTTGCAGCGCGATTGTTATGATAACAACGGGGTAAAGCGAACAAAAATACAAAGGGCAGGGGGCAGGGTGGTCAAAGAGCCGCCTTTCATTCCAATGTGGAGCGGGTATGTCATCACAGGCATGGCTTGTATTCCACCCAAAATGATTAGCGTGTTTCACGCTTTAACGTCCTTATTATTTTCCTTTGCTCCATAATCACTAGCGCCATGTCACTCATGATATATCGCATGAGTTGGCAACTCACCACCGAGGACGCGCGTATAAAACTCAAGTGTCTATATCCGACATTTGATGCGTGACATGACACTAGGATCTTGCGTGTACCTCTTACGGAGACTTCAATGAATCGAGTCATCTTAGCAATTGCATTATTTGCCGCTTCTGCGTTCAGCGAGGCCGCATACAATGCGAATATGGCGGGAGAGCTGGAAGGCTTCTATGTTTATGCGGAGGGAGATTACATTTACTTTCGACTCAAAAATCAACCATCCAGCCATCCGACATGCAGCCCGGTGTACTTTGTCATCCCCGAAACCGTGTCATCGGACAGAAGAAAGGCGATGCTTTCAAGACTGTCCTTGGCCTATGCGACCAAGGAGATTGTAACCATCGGGTACGATAATACAGGAGACTGTGCTCACGGTTATCTTCGCGTGTATAGAGTGGGGTAATCTGTGGCTATTTCGGTATATGGAAAAATGAAAAAATTGAGTTTTCTTTTTTTTATGATGTTCTCGAATATTTTGTGCGCTGGTGTTGTCACTGGGCAAGTGGATTATGTGCTTGTTCGAGCATCCGATGGATTGATATATGTTGGACTCAGAAATGCGACAGTTCTTTCGCCAGCGCCAACCTGCGCCACCATTAGTTACTGGATGATAAAAGACGAAAACTCTAATGCGGGCAAGCAACAATTGGCAACTTTATTGGCGGCTCAAGTGGCTGGTAAAACGATAACAATATGGGGTAGCAATACATGCGCACGCTGGCGTGACGGCGAGGATATTGATGCCGTTCGAATTCAATAGGCTGCGGAATTCGCGGATCGCAACTGGATTGCACAGGAAATCGAGAGAAGAATCATGCGTAGATATTTGGTTTATCTTTTCTGCCTCTTTTGAAATTTGAGTGGGTAGTCATATAGTAGCGCCCCTGATCAGCCAGTGACCTGACCATGATGAGTGAAAAGCTTTTTGAGACAGCCTTGGGCATTACCGAGCCGTGGTACGTAGCGGATGTTGATCT
>JADDKJ010000030.1:0-40950 GCA_033717875.1 Gammaproteobacteria bacterium | reverse complement strand
TCGCGTCATCCAGCGCCGGGCATACGGGATCAGAGATGAGGAATATCTGAGACTCAAAATTCTCACTTGCATGCTCCCGGCTATATGAATTTCGTGCAAAATGACCCACACGATTTCCTGAAGACCCAAAAAACAAAACCCGCTGTCGCATGCACGACAGCGGGTTGAAGAACATCAAGTTTAACCACTTGTCAGGACGAGGATTTAACCAATCCGTACCTGTTCAGCGACCACTTCACCGCAAACCACGCCACGGCAGCGATGGCGATAGTGACACCGATACCAAACAGACTGGTCATCGGGAACGTGTAGTGCTCCGGCTCCACCGAACCCGCGATCCAGGTATAACGCTCGATCCAGGTGCCGATCCAGATGGACGTTGCGACCATCACGATCACCGGAGGATAGTGACGATTCGGGGTGATGGCCAGAGTCACGAACGGGATGACGAACTTCATCGCGAGGAACGTCCACCACAGCGGCCCGAAGCCCCCGTACATCATGTTCCGGTAGCGCGTCACGTCGTCAGGCAGACGGCCATACCACATGATCAGGTACTGCGTGAAATACAGGTACGTGAACAGAATCGTGAAGGCAAGCATCAACTGAGCCATATAGTTGAAGATAAAGGGCTCGAAAGGCTTGCTCAGCTTGCCTGAACGATAGAGGAAAAACAGGAAAATCGTGAAAAATGCCAGGAAGCCATGGAAGTTGCTCACGAAATGGTACGCGCCGTAGCTCGCGCTGTGCCAGCCGGGCATCATGGTCATCTCGAAATCCCAGGCGACCATCGTGGCGTAGATGAAATAGGCAAAGGGGATCAGCAGCGCGATGTTGCGGAAACGGCGCTTCGCCTTGTAGGAGTCATCGATCTCGCTCTCGTGCTGGTATTTGATAAATAATCCATACAGACCGGCAATCAGCAGAAAACCAACAATCTGCCGGATCACCAGGAAGGTATAATTATGCCAGCCCGGCAGGTGGTGATCCCCTTCATTGGCATGCGCCAGCCACTGGAAGGTCGACTCGCCATTGGCAAGCAGTATCAGGAGAAGCACAAAGGCGATGGGAAACAACACCGCCAGCGAACACGCCAGCTTGCGCACCTGATAACGCCACTTGCCGTTGACCAAGTGCAGCACGGATGAAAGCGTCACCCCGCCCAAGGCGATATACAGAATGATCAGAAAGTCTACGGTCAAGACTGACCAGTTGCCAAAGTTTTCCATTTTTCCCCTCTGCTCTTTATGGAAACGCTGAATAATTCCATCCTGGAATTCTCAGTGCACGGAAAGCGAAAACCACGTTTTTCGCTTTCCTTCATTTTCAATGGCGAGTCGCCATCGAAAATGGCGGCACTTCCTTGTGCCGCGCGGACGCACTAATAAATTAGCGCGTCCTTAACTCGCTGGTCAATGTCACTTCGCCGATGCGGCGGTGGTGGAATCGGCCTGCGCGTCTTTCACCAGTTGGTTACGGACATAGTTCACCACATGCCAGCGCTCTTCCACCGACAGGTCATTCGATCCGCGGCCGTCCTCGCGCGCGGTCGGCTTGCCGTAGGCGGGCATGATGGCACTGCCAAAAGTGATCGTGCCATAAATCCACCCTTCAGTGAGATTCTTCTGCACATAATCATCCACCAAGCTGATCGCGCCGATCTTGGGCGTAATCGGCGAATCCGCCTTACCGGTCAATCCATGGCACGCCGCGCAATAAATGCGGAACAGCGTCTTGCCCTTCTTGAGCGATTCCTCGCTGACAGGAATGGGGCTGGTCAGGGCTTTCGCCTCATCGCGGTTCGCCACCGTGGTGGACTTGCCCTGCACCGGCACCGACCGTTTGGGGAAAGGCGCCATCGGCCCCTCCTGGGGCTTGATCGAGGGCTGGTTCATCATATCCTGAGACCAGGGCCAGGCGTATGCCATGGTGGGCGCCAACAGCGCCGCTGCTAATAGCGGTGCGACAAACCTCATTTGATTACCTCTTCCCGGATTTCCAGTACTTTGTGTTGCTTGAACAGCGCCTTGGTCGGCTCGTAAGTATTTTCGTCCAACTCAAGGATGACGCCGATCTGATCCACGCCGACTTTTTCGCTGTACAGCCTTTCCTTCTTGCCGCCGATCAACCCCGACAGGATCAGAAAGCTGATAACGGTAAAGATCACACCGAACAAAATCAGCATCTCATAAGTCAACACGATATTGGACGGCAGCGGCACGACCGGCTTTCCGCCCTGCGGTTGCACCAGAAAGTTGGCCTGCGCCGACGCCAGGAACAGGAAGCCGAAGGTGATACCGAAGCAGGCGCCAGCCAGGGTGAACTTCGGCACATGGGCCGGGCGCTCACCAAGGATCTCCTCAATCTCCGGGTGCTCGATCGGCGACATCAACCTCACATCGTCGACACTCACGCCCGGCACCTTGTTCATCTTGATATCGGTGATAGCCAGGAAGGCCTCTTCAAAATCACTGAACAATCCAAGAATACGGTATTTCTTGTTACTCATGTTATGCCCCTTCTATGCCTGGCTTGGCGGTCACAGACTGCGCGTCTGTAATACGTCTATGGAATTGCGCCGCCAGTTCAGGATTGGCCTCTCTGCGGCGATGGAAGACCATTTCCTTGACCTCGTACATCGAAACCGCCGGCACCACTTTGACAAAGATCAGGAACAACAGGCCAAACCAGCCAAAGCTGCCGAACACGATCGCCCACTGAACGATGCTTGGCCACAGGAAGTTCCAGGACTCCGGCCCGTAGGCATGAGACAGGGTCGGGCCGACGATCATCCAACGTTCCAGCCACATGCCAACGTTGAGCAGCAACGACACCACGAACATCCATGGCAGGTTGCGGCGCGACTTCTCGAAGGCCAGCGCGAACGGCAACACCGAACCGAAGAACAGCATTGCCCAGAAGAACGGTGCGAACGGTCCCACGAACTTGGAAATCAGCACTTCCTTGGCCACCGGATCATGGCCGTACCAAGTGGCGCCGAACTCGACCAGGTTCAGATAGGTCCACACCATGGCGATGGCGAAGGTCAGCTTGCAGATCTTCTCGTGGATGGCCATCGTCATGTACTCCTCCCAGCGGAAGAAGTAGCGCAGGATGATGAACAGCGTGATGATCGACGCGCAACCGGAATACAACGCACCCGCCACGAAGTAGGGCGGGAAGCTGGTGACGTGCCAACCCGGCATGATCGACATGGCGAAGTCGGACGACACGATCGAATGCACCGACACCGCCAACGGAATCAGGAAGCAGGCCATCAGCATATAGGTCTTGCGGAAGTTGCGCCATTGGCGATCGGTGCCCTGCCAGCCCAGCGACAGCACACTGTAAAGCTTCTTGCGCCAGCCCGTGGAGTTGTCGCGGCAGATCGCCAGATCAGGGATCATGCCGATGAACAGGAACACCGCCGACGAGGTGAGGTAGGTGGTGATGGCGAAGGCATCCCACACCAGCGGCGAACGGAAGTTGGGCCAGATACCGCGATCGGTCACATAGGGGATAACCCAGTACAGGTTCCACATGCGCCCCAGGTGGATCATGGGGAAGAAACCCGCGGTCATCAGCGAGAAGGTCGTCATCGCCTCGGCGAAGCGGTAAATCGGTTTACGCCAGTCGGCATGGACGATATGCAGAATCGCCGACAGGAGGGTTCCCGAATGGCTCATGCCGATCCAGAAGATGAAGGTCGCGATATACAACCCCCACATGTGCGGGCGGTTCAGATCGGCGACACCCAGACCGTTCTGATACTGGTAAACCTCCGCCACCACCGCGCAGGCCAGCATGGCTATACATACGGCGACGGCCACCCAGTAGGCCTTACGGGGATTCTGCAGGCTTTGCAGAATATCCGTGTTAATCTGCGCCCACTTAATCTCTTCGTTAATGTCTTTTTCACTGACGTGTTTCATGCCGTTCTTTCCACCAACTTGATCCAATGGATTCCCGTCGCGCAGCGACAGTCAATTCACAACCATCAAGGGGAATCCCCCCTCCCTCAAACCTCGCGCACCCGCTCCAGGTACATCACGCTGGGATCGGTATTCAACCCTTCCAGAATCCGATAACCACGCAGTTCCTTGTTTTGCTTGTTCTGCTTGGTTTTGCCCTGCTCGACCTGATGGAAGCGCCACAGCTTGCTCACCTTGCTTTCCGGGTCCTGCATGTCACCAAACACCAGCGCGCCGGTAGGACAGGTCTGAACACAGGCGGTAGCAAACTCTCCGTCCCTCACCTTGCGGTTTTCCATCTTGGCCTCATCCTTCGCGACGCGAATGCGCTGGACACAGAACGTGCACTTCTCCATCACGCCCTTGTCACGCACAGCCAGATCGGGATTGAGCTGCATGTGCAGCGGCTCGGGCCAGGCGTCTTCATAGTAGGACCAGAAATTGAAATAGCGCAAGCGGTAAGGACAGTTGTTGGAACAATAACGCGAACCGATGCAGCGGTTGTATACCTGTGCGTTCAAGCCGTCGGGCGTGTGGTAGGTGGCCGCCACAGGGCAAACCGGCTCGCAGGTGGCCGCATGGCATTGCTGGCACATCATCGGCAGGAAGCTTGCGCCGAAATCCTGCGCCTCGCCCTTGGTAGCGTATACGCCAACGCGCTCCTCGAAACCTTGTCCGCCGGGTTCCAGCAACCCCTTCGCGTAACTACCCGGCATCGACGGCTTCACATCGGTTTTTGCGGCGGGCGGGTTGGTTTCGATCCACACGTCGACGTTGGCGCTGGGAGTCGCCTGATAGGGCTCGATATCCGGCTCGTCCCAGTAGCGCTCAATGCGCATCCAGCTCATGAACTGGCTCTTGGCGTAACGCGTCTCACCTACCACGGGCAAGTTGTTTTCAGCGTAGCAAGCCACCGAACAGGCGTTACAGCCAATGCACTTGTTCAGATCGACAACCATCCCCCACTGATGCTCGTATTCATGGAAGCCACCCTCTTCGGCGCCTTTCCGATACCTGGACCAGTTGGTCAATATATTATTAAGCGACATCTTTTCCACCCTCTGTGCGGTTGAACACATCCGCCTTGACCGTAGCAACCATCTTGCGTCCAAGCTGGGTCTCGTTACCCATCAGCTTCACAAGCAACTCCCTGCGTCCAACGTGAGCGGCGGTCACGCGGGTAGCGTAGAGGGCAAGCTCGCCGGTCTTCGCGTCGGCCACCGGAGCGAGCACCTTGAGCGGATTGACGCCGCGCCCTTTGGCGTAGCGCCCATACTCTTCGTGCCCCTGCCCCATCGGCACCGCGATGACATCGGGATGAACGCCTTTGTAGATATAGACTTGGGCTTCGACCGCACCATGCTCGGAAGCGACCTTGATGAAATCGCCTTCCTTGACGCCCAGCTTGGCGGCGGTTTGGGGATGCACTTCCACCCACGATGTCCACACCACCTTGCTGATCTGATCGGGAGCTTCCTGCAACCAGGGCAGATTGGCGTGCCGGCCGTCCCACATACCGAGACGGGCCGAAGGCACCAAATGATAGGGGCGAGCGCTGTCTTCCTTGAACTCGGGAAGATTGATCTCGACCGCCTTGGCGCTGAGGCTGCCACCGACGGTGGTGACTTTCACAATGCCTTTCTGCAAGGTCTTGCCCCAGAAGTCTTCGTCGCTGACCGCGTCACCCTTCACGGAATCAGGCAGCGCGGCGAAAGCGCTCTTCAGATAGGCGTAGTAATCCTCGAACCCTTCAAAACCCGCGGCCTTGCGCGCCTTGAGCATGGTCAGCACCAGATCGCCAAAGCCTTTGGTATCGGGGTAGAGAGGCTCCATCAGCGGTTGCTGAATGCTGATGCTTTTTTGCTCTGGCTGGTAGACACCCATGTGGGTACCCCAGTCCTCATGCGCCGAAAGAATGGGCAGCACCAGATCCGCGCTCATCGCAGTCTCGTCGGGGAAACAGGAGAAAGCCACCTTGAACGGAATGCTCTTGATCTTTTCCGCCAGCCCAAGCGCGGCAGGCGCGGTATAGACAGGATTGGCGCCATGGAAGAACACGACATCAAGAGCCTTCTTATCAGCGGCATCGGCAAACGCCAGCAGGTCACGCGTGTTGCCGGCCTTGGCTTCCATCTGCGGGAATTGCGACGCGCCACTCGGCACGATGGTCTTGCCGACGTTGCCGAGCAGAACATTGAGCAGCATGATCGCCGCGACGGACTGATAACCGTGGGCATGACCTTCCGCCGACGCGCCCGCCAGCACCAGGCTGGGTGAACGATCCTTGAGCAGAGCGGCGATGCGCGCAATGCGATCCGGCGGAACGCCGGTAATCTTCGATACCTTGTCCGCATCGTGACCAGCGATCAGTGTGCGAAGGCTTTCCGGCAAGCCAGAGGCATCGACGCCCTGAGAAACCAGATGTTTGGCGATGCCCAACGCCAGCACGCCTTCCGTGCCAGGGCGAATCGCCACCCACAGATCGGCGCTGCCGCCGGTGAGCGTCATCTTGGGCTCAACCTGAATCAGCACGCCGCGCGGAGTGGCGGTACGGAATTTGGCATAGGTATTGGCGAAGTACACCGGCGACGCGCCCGTGCCGACGAAATCGGCGCCAAAGGACAGTACCACCCTGGCCTGATCGAGAAGATAGCGCGGCGCGGCCTCACCCAACATATCCTGATTCACGGCGCGCGCAACGGCGTCGTTGATGACTTCGTGCACAAAATGATTCTTGGAACCCACCGCCGCAAGATGCGCCGACAGCAATACCGACTGGTGTCCGCTGACGGTACCGGTAAACCAGGCGAAACGCTCGCCATTCAGACCGGAAGCGGGTCCGACCTTTTGGTCGAGCTGGGTCATCGCCTCTTCCCAGGACACTTCGGTCAAGGTGCCACCCTTGCGCAGCAAAGGCTTTTTCAGTCGATCGGGATTGTAATGACCCTGCAATCCGGCCTGCCCCATCTGACACAGCTTGCCGTAATTGATGGGGGAATCGGGGTTGCCCTCCATCTTGAGAACGCGACCTTCGCGGACACGGCCGTGCACAGCGCAGCCTGCGGGACATTGCTGACAGGTTGACGCGAACCAAACGCCCACGCCGGGAATGACATATTCCTCAGGCTGGAGGTAGGCAACGACCTCCTCCTTGCCTTCTTCGAGAGTGACCGTCGTTGGCCTGTCGCAACCGGCCACCGCCACACCGACACCGCCCCAACCCAGGATCTTCAAGAAATCTCTGCGGTTGACATTGTTACCACTCATAGCAAACCACCCACCTCAACATGCAATCCAAAACGCTGCGCACACCCACTCCGAGCGCACCCTTGTGTTGTTATTTATGACACTTCCAGCAGTCGAACGGACCCTTGTTGGCCTCGTGACAGCGAGCGCAGAAACCCATGTTCAGCGGTTTCACCTTCTCCGCAACCGTCATCTTCTTAACCTCGCCATGACAGAAGGCGCACACCTCGGAGACCTTATCAACCTCCATACCCTGGTTATCGAACACAAACCTCTTGAGGTGTTTCTCGTGGGTGAAATGCACGAAGTCAGGCACGTCATGCACCTTCTTCCAACGTGGCGGCTCACGCTTTTCCCAGTATTCGGTCAGCTTCTTGATGCGCGGCTTGTCGGTAGCGATCACCATGTGGCACCCCATGCACTTGCTGGTCGGCGGAATGCCGGCGACCTTGCTGCGGCGCGCATAGGTATGGCAATACATGCAGTTGATCTTGTTGACATTGGCATGAATGTCGTGAGGAAACTCGATGGGCTGCTCAACATGCTTCCCCTGGTGTTCGCCCTTGGGCGGCACGGCATTCGGCACATCGGCACGCGCAGGCGATGCGGCAAGGAGCACCAGCGCGATAACACCGGAAAGCATCATCAAATAGCGCGGCAAACGGCTACTGATGGAGGCCCCGGAACGATCCACCCATCCTGAAAAAAAAGAATAAACGACTGACATCTTGATCCTCGATGCTGTTATCAAAACTCACTTCGGGATTTCAGCATTGCCGAAAGGAGCGCCCACCTGACAGCAGGCACCCGGCAACACAAAACTACAGAACCCCTCCCGAACTTCGCCAGCGCGCCGGCCGTCACTTAAACAGCCCGTCACGCCCCGCACAACCACCCATGCGTAAAGATCACAAAACACCGCCTGTAATTTCGGAGGAATCAAAGTGAGGAAGCGACCCAGCAAGAAACCCTGCCTGGCACCCACCCTTAATACCTTAAATCGGCAGCTAATTTGCGCTCACGCAAATTTCCATACAATTTTTATTAGATTTACAACCAAAAGGCTAATAATAATAGGCAATTAAATCTATGTTTATTATGTTTAACTACCCCTGCTTGTTGAATCCTAGAACAAGTTTATGGAGTATGTCAATGCCAAAATGTCAAGTTTTTCGGCCTCTCCCCGACAACGAGAAAATATGGCCGAAATTCCGGCCGGACATCCGCCGGAAAAGACGGGCGATACCTCAAAACCTTCGCTTTTCCTCATTGAAAATTAATAGATGGGACCTTATGTTAGCCTATAACCACAAACTTATCTCCCCAAAAGGGATCATAGTCTTATAAAATTCGATTTGAAACCCGATTTTCAAATTAACAGCGTCCATGCAGACACGAAAAATACTGATATTCCTTGCCGAGGCGACCGTCATCGGATTGGCGGTCGCGTTTGTCGTGACGTTCTTTTTCCGGCCGGAGACGCTGGAAAAACGCCCCGTGGTGGAGCTCAAGGAAAGCGCGCCTGCCGCAACCGGCGCCGTCGCACCGGCTAGCGGCCCGGCATCCTACAGCAACGCAGTGGAGTTTGCCGCGCCAGCCGTGGTCAGCATCTATACCACCAAAACCGTTACGCAACGGGCAAATCCTCTTCTTGAAGACCCGTTTTTCCGTCGCTTCTTTGGTGACAATCTGCCACCGCCGGGCAAGCGCCAGGAGAACAGCCTCGGCTCAGGGGTCATCATCAGCAACGATGGTTATGTGTTGACCAATAACCATGTCATCGCCGAAGCCGACGAAATCAAGGTCGCGACGCGCGACGGCAGGGATACTACGGCAAGGCTTGTCGGCAGCGATCCGGAGAGCGATCTGGCGGTGCTGAAAATCGATCTGCCGGATCTGCCCAGCATCACCATCGGCCAATCCGATGCGCTGCGGGTAGGCGACGTGGTGCTGGCGATAGGCAATCCCTTCGGCGTGGGCCAAACCGTGACCATGGGCATCGTCAGCGCCACTCAGCGCAGCGAGCTGGGGATCAACGTCTTCGAAAATTTCATCCAGACCGACGCCGCCATCAACCCCGGTAATTCGGGAGGCGCGCTGATCAACGCGTCCGGGCAACTGATCGGCATCAACACCGCGATCTTTTCCCGATCGGGCGGCTCGGAGGGCATCGGCTTCGCCATCCCGGTCAGCCTGGCCAAGGAGGTAATGCAGCAGATCATCGAAAAAGGCCGCCCGGTACGCGGCTGGCTGGGCATCGAGGCACAGGATCTCACGCCGGAGCTGGCCGAATCGTTCGGCGTGAAAGCGACGCAGGGTGTGGTGGTCGCCGGGATATTGCCGAACAGCCCCGCCGACAAAGGCGGCTTGAAAGCCGGGGACATCATCACGCGCGTCAATGACCAGGCCGTCGCTTCGGCGCGGGAAATCGTCAATACCATTTCCAGAATCGCCCCAGGCACCGAAGCACGCCTGAGCGGGTTGCGCAACGGCAAGGAAGTCACCCTCACCATCCGCGTCGGCGAGCGGCCCAAGCCGCGGGAGGATCAGCGGCAGTAAGAACCTGTTCAATTTTGCCTTGCACTGCATCCCTTGATCGAGATCTTGAACAGGTTCTAAGGTTTTTTACCTAGGCTCATTGCCGGCGGACGCGTCACCTTGGGATACGGCGGCCTCAGACTCTTCATGAGAAGTCTGCGCCGCGCGCAGGAAAAAGCGGGAAAAGAACACGCCGACTTCGAACAGCAGCCACATCGGGATCGCCATCATGGTCTGCGAGATGACATCGGGCGGCGTAAGAAGCATGCCGACGATAAAGGCGCCGACGATCACGTAGCGGCGCGCGCCGGTCAGTTGCTCCGGCGTGACGAGGCCCGCCCACACCACCAGGATCGTGGCGATCGGCACCTCGAAGGCCATGCCGAAGGAAAAAAACATGATCAAGACGAAATCGAGGTATTTACCGATATCGGTCATCACCGCCACGCCCGTCGGCGCCGCCGAGGTGATGAAGCCAAACACCATCGGAAAAACCACGAAATAGGCGAATGCCATCCCGGCGTAAAACAACAGCACGCTGGATACCAGCAGCGGCAGCATCAGGCGGCGCTCGCGCTGATACAAAGCCGGCGCGACGAAACCCCACAGCTGATGGAGCGCATACGGCATGGCGAGAAACACCGCCGCCATGAAGGCGAACTTGAAGGGAATCAGAAAAGGCGAGATGACTTCCGTGGCGATCATGGTGCCGCCCGCCGGAAGACTCTTCAGCAAGGGCTGCGCGATCAGGGAATAGAGATCGTTGGCAAACGGCACCAGCACCAGGAAAATCACCGCCACGACAGCGAGCAGGCGCAGCAACCGGTTGCGCAACTCGATGAGATGCGAGGTGAACGGCTGCTCGGGCGGCGACGGATAACTATGTAGACGTTTTTGAGACATCGCCTGAATGACCAGCCGGCGTCATCACCGGTGGTTCCGCACTGGAATGGCTGGATGCGGCGGCAATAGGTTGTGCGGAATCGGCAGCCTTGCGCTCGACGGGGACAGCCGGTTTTGTAGTATCGACGTTCTTGTGCCGCTCGACCAGCTCCGCCTGCTCGGTAACGCGCCGCTGCACTTCCTCGGCCTTGTGCATTTCGCGCTCAAGCTCGGTCTTCACGGCGTTGACGAAGTAGCGGGTTTTACCGACCCACTGCCCCACCTTATGCATCACCGCCGGGAGCTCCTTGGGGCCGATCACCAGCAAGGCCACGACGCCCACGACGACAAGCTCCCAAAAGCCAACATCGAACAAGCTCAGACCTTCTCTTTGGTCTTGGCAGCCACTTCGCTGTCGATGACGCGGTTGGCGTCGCTCTGCTGGATCTTGCTGGCGTTGTCCTTGGCGGCGCCCGCCTCGGCCTCGCCATCGCGCACGGAGTCGCGGAACCCTTTCACCGCGCCGCCCAGATCGGTGCCTATGCTGCGCAACTTCTTGGTGCCGAACAGCACGACGATGATGAGCAAAACGATCAACAACTGCCAGATGCTAATGCCACTGATACCCATGATTCATCTCCATAATACGAATGATTCGCGGCAAAAAGGAAATAGGGTTACTTCTTGGTCCTTGCCGCTTTTTCCGCCACCCCGGACATGCCAAAACGGCGTTGCAGCTCTTCCAGCACATCTTCCGGTTTCAACCCTTGATGCGCGAGCAGCACGAGGGTGTGAAACCACAGGTCGGCGGTTTCATAAACAAGCTGCCGCTGATCACCGCCTTTGGCGGCGATCACTGTTTCGACCGCCTCTTCGCCGACTTTCTTGAGGATGCTGTCCAATCCCTTGGCGTAGAGGCCCGCCACATAGGAACTGCCAGGATCGGCGCCCTTGCGCTCCTCCAGAACCTTGGCCAATTGAGCCAATACATCGTTCACACGGACGTTCCTTGATAAATCTCGGCGGCTTCCTTCAACACCGGCTCGACCGTCTGCCATTGCCCGTCGCGCAACTGCTTGAAAAAACAACTATGCCTTCCGGTATGACAGGCGATGCCGCCCGCTTGTTCCACCGTCAGCAATAAAACATCGCTGTCGCAGTCCAATCGCAGATCCCGCACAAGCTGATGATGCCCGGATTCCTCGCCCTTGCGCCACAGCTTGCCGCGCGAGCGCGACCAATAGACGGCGCGGCCGGTTTCGACGGTGAGCGCGAGCGATTCGCGATTCATCCAGGCGAACATCAGCACCTTGCCCGAACCCGCTTCCTGGACGATCACCGGCGCCAGACCCTCGGCGGTCCAGACGATCTCGCCCAACCATTGCTCACTCATGCCGTGCAAACTATTCGTTGACATACGAAAAGCCTCAGTATATACGACCCGCTGACCGAACACGAGAGCAAGACATGAAAATCACCCCTGCGCACGGCGGCCCGCCGCACTGGACAACCTGGGGCGTGCCCGTGACAGCGGCGGGACTGGCGCTGCTAGTGCTGATATCGGGAATCCATCAGCCGCTCTTTCTGGCGATCAATCAGGCCAGCCGCTACACCGGCGATGCGCTGTGGGCCAACTTGACCATCCTCGGCGACGGGCTGGTGGTGTTCGCCCTGGTGCTGCCCTTCGTGGGGCGCCGCCCGGACGCGGTGTGGGCGCTGCTGCTGACGGGGCTGCTGGCCGCTTTGGCGACACACGGCCTCAAGACGCTGATCGGCGGAGGGCGACCCGCCGCGCTACTGCCGCTGGAGAGTTTTCACGTCATCGGCCCGATGCTGCAATCAGGCTCGTTCCCCTCCGGTCACACCATCGCCGCCTTCTCGTTCGCCGGCGCGGTGAGCCTGCTGTTCCATCGCCCTTGGCTGACCGCGGCGCTGGTGACCTTGGCCACGCTGGCCGGCCTGTCGCGCATCGTCGTCGGCGCGCACTGGCCGCTGGACGTGCTGGGCGGCGCGGCGATCGGCTGGCTGTGCGCGGCGGGCGGGGTCGCATGGGCGCGCCGCTGGCCGTGGGGGCTGCGGGTTGGTGCACAACGCAGTTTTGCGATCGTCCTGACCATCACCGCGCTGGCGGTCGCAGGAGGATTTGACACCGGCTATGCACAGGCGGCGTGGATGCAGAGTATCATAGGGGCAACGATTCTTGCCGTATCGTTACCGGCGGTCATCCGCTTGTTCAAACCGGCGCCAAAAACGTAGACACCAAGAGGAGCGCCCCCGCCGTTTTTAGGATGATGGAAACTCCGAAGCAAACTTATGGAAGCTCTGAATAATTCCATCCTGGAATTCTCAGAGCACGAAAAGCAAAAACGTGATTTTTGCTTTTCTTCATTTTTCAATCCCCTGGAGTGATTGAAAAATGCCGGCACATCCATGTACCGTGGAACCTCTAAATTAATCAGAGGTTCCTTAAAGGATTCTGCCACCATGACCAAAACCACCCTGCTTGTCCGTATTTTGGGTTTGTTGCTGCTTTTCTCGTCACCCTTCGCTTCCGCGCTGCCGTATAACAGCCTCTATGTCTTCGGTGACAGCCTTTCAGATAACGGCAATGCCTACCTGTTGACGGGAGGCCTGATTCCACCGAGTCCGCCGTATGCACAACGCTTTTCCAACGGACCGGTGGCGGTTGAGCATCTGGCTGCAGCGTTCGGAATCGGGCTTGCCCCCTCGCTTGCAGGCGGCACGAACTATGCCGTTGGCGGCGCCGCCACAGGTACCGCGAGCTTCATCCCCCCTCTGAACGGCACGGGCATCAGCACCCAGATCGGGACTTTCACGGCCGCGCCGCCAGTGTTCGATCCGGCGCGAAGCCTGTTCGTCGTGTGGGGCGGGCCGAACGATTTTTTTCTCAACCCGACCACCGCATCGATCGCTCCCGCAGTGACAAATCTGGCAAATGCCATTACCGCGCTGGCGGCGATAGGGGCCGAGCATATCCTGGTGCCGAACATGCCGGATCTGGGTACGACACCCTTCGGCCTGTCCCTGGGTACTGCCGGTTCGGCCGGTTTGACTGCCTTGAGCCTGGGTTTCAATGAGGGATTGGCGCAGATGCTCGGGACGCTGGATACGGCGCTTGCGGCCGACATCATCCCCTTCGACATCTTTTCCCTGCTCGCCGAGGTACGACTCAACTCCTCCGCCTATGGATTTTCGAATGTCAGCGAACAATGTCTGGGCAATCCGGCATGCACAGATCCCGACACCTTCCTGTTTTGGGATGGCGTGCATCCGACGGCGCGCGGGCACGCCATTCTCGGTGCGAGATTCGCCGCCGCAGTGCCGGAACCCGCGAGCGTAGTGTTGCTTCTGGCGGGTTTGACCGGAATATTCATGCTGCGTCGCCGGACGGAGAAGATCCCGGCATAATCGAGGAAGACGGTCTATGCCATAGGGCGCGCCTTCCAAATTTCTGGCGCCCCCAACAAAAATCCCGGACGGCGCGAGATGCGCTGGCCGGGATTGGGGAGAAACGACGACTGCGTCAGCCCGCCGTGCGTTTGTTTTCGATCATGTCGTGGATGATGGGGGTCAGAATCAGCTCCATGGCGAAGCCCATCTTGCCGCCCGGCACGACGAGGGTGTTGGGGCGCGACATCCAGGAGCCGTCGATCATCTGCAAGAAGTAGGGGAAGTTATACTTGTCGGGATGACGGAAGCGGATGACGATGAAGCTTTCGTCCGGGGTCGGGATGTCCCTGGCGATGAACGGGTTTGAGGTGTCGACGATGGGTATGCGCTGGAAGTTGATGTCGGTGCGCGAAAACTGCGGGGTGATGTACTGCACGTAATCGGGCATGCGGCGCAGGATGGTGTCGGTCACGGCCTCGGCGGAATAGCCGCGCTCGGCGGTGTCGCGGTGGATTTTCTGGATCCACTCCAAGTTGACGATGGGTACCACGCCGATCAGCAGGTCGACCCATTTGGCGACATCCACACCGCCATCGACCACGCCGCCGTGCAAGCCTTCGTAAAACATCAGGTCGGCGCCGGTGGGGATGGGCTGCCAGGGCGTGAAGGTGCCGGGCTCCTGCTTCCAGGGCGCGGCTTCTTCGTCGTTGTGCAGGTAATAGCGCATCTGGCCAGTGCCGGTCTCGCCATAGGCGCGAAACAGCTCTTCGAGCTTGTCGAAGACATTGCCTTCAGGACCGAAGTGGCTGATGGTCTTGCCTTCCTTGCGGGCGGCTTCCACCGCCTCTTTCATCTCCTTGCGGCTGTAGCGGTGAAAGCTGTCGCCTTCAATCACCACCGGCTTGATGCCTTCGCGGCGGAAGATGTGTTCGAATGCGCGCTTCACCGTCGTGGTACCGGCGCCCGATGAGCCGGTGACCGCGATGACAGGATGTTTCGTGGACATGATATTTCCTTCGGAAAGTTGAAAATTGCGGTATGCCAGCGGCAAAAATCCGTGGCGGCCAAAAATTTGCACGCTATTTTATAGCGTATCGCGCCATTCCGTAAATTGTTTCCTGAAAGGGGGGATTGTGAAATTCAGCAAGTTCACCCGCTTTTCCCCTCACCCTCACCCTCACCCTCTCCCAGAGGGAGAGGGTAGCAAGGACTTTCACGCCTTTTTGGCGTGCAGGCCGCACTCCTTGCTTTCCGGGTTTTCCCACCACCAGCGCCCGGCGCGGATGTCCTCGCCGACGGTGATGGCGCGGGTGCAGGGTGCGCAGCCGATGCTGGGATAGTGTTTGTCGTGCAGGGCGTTGTAGGGCACATCGAAGTGGCGGATGTAGTTCCATACGTCGCTGTTGGTCCAGTCGATCAGCGGATTGAATTTTTGCAGGCCGTTGTCGGCATCCCACTCCGAGTTCGAGAGATCCTTGCGGGTAGGGGCCTGTTCGCGGCGCAGGCCGGTGATCCAGGACTTCTTGCCCGCCAGCGCGCGCTTCAAGGGCTCGACCTTGCGGATGCCGCAGCAGCGTTTGCGCAGATCGACGCTTTCGTAGAAGGCGTTCGGGCCGTGGCTGTTGATATATTCCTCCACCGCGCCGGCCTGCGGGAAATAACTGGTGACGGTGACATTGCCGTAGCGCTGCCGCACTTCCTGCATGAGCTTGTAGGTTTCCTCGGGCAGGCGGCCGGTGTCCAGGCTGAAAATGCCGATGGCGGGGGCATATTTGGCGATCAGGTCGGTGAGCACCATGTCTTCCGCGCCGAAGCTGTTGGCGAAGGTGACGGGCTGATGCTCCGCCGCGATGGTCTTCAGCAGCGCGACAGTGGCGTCGATTTTTTGTTGCAGCTCTTTGTCCAGGCTCATTTGTTTGCTCTTTGCTGTTTCTATGGTGCGTGGGACGCACCCTACACATATTAAATTTAGGCGGTTTGTCCGGCGGACTTCTTCACCGTGATGCGCGTGGTCACACCCAGGTCTTCCTTGTACAACACGCGATGACCGTCGCCTTCCAGGCTGGAAGACACCTGCTGCACCGCCTCGCCGGAGGTCAGCAGGAAGTCGATCACATCACCCACCTGCACGCGATTCAGTTCGTTGCGCGCCTTGAGGTAGTGCAGCGGGCAACCGTAAGTGGAAAGGTCGATCACCTCGGCCGCCGCCTTGGCCGGCGCGGAGGCGGCGACGGACACGGTCAGGTTCAGTTGCCGGTCGAGCCTCTGGCAGGCCTGGGCCGACGCAGCGATCCAGGCATCCTGCTCCGCTACCAGCTTGGCGTAAGCCTGTTCATCGAAGGTGTCTTTCAGACGCGCGATCACGGTTACCATCTCGGCGAGCTTCGCGCCCAAAGGGGCGTCCTGTTGCAACGCCTCCTGGAGCACGGCGGCGATGCCCGGCAAATCGGCTACCGTGGGACGCCCGGCGGCGAACAGCAGCGATTCGCCGACCAGGCGCGCGATTGCCTCGGCGCATTCCAGCGCCTCGTGATGCTTGTTCTGCACGGCGAAGGAATTGCGGCAACTGCGCTCGTAAGTGGCTTCGGCGAAGTGCGAGGCGACGAACTCCTGCGCCGCGCCGGCGCACTCGCCGCCGCCCAGTTGCAGCACCTTGAAGGCATCGGCCTCGCCATGATCGTGCAACACGGAAGATAATGTCTCCGGCGCCACGGCGATGATGTCGGCCAGCAGCTCCTTGAAGTAAGCCGTGCCCTTGGCGTGCGACCAGCGGAAAAAGCTTTCGCCATCGGCGCGCTGATTCAGATACGTCTCCTGCACCCGCGTGATCGCCGCCTCGACGCGCGCCGCCGGTACCGACGGACCCTTGAGGGCGATCGCCCCGCCGCTGCGCCCATCGCCGCCGAAGTACATCTGATAGTGCGGGACGAGCTTGCCGTGCAGGCGGTTTCCTTCGCCGTAAATACCTATGTCGCCCATCTCGGGCTGCGCGCAGCCGTTGTGGCAGCCGCTGGCACGGATGCGCAGATCGGCCGATCCGCCGGAGATCTTGGCGCCGATGATCTTGCTCGAGGTGATGCCCAGCCGGCAGGTGGAGGTGCCGGGGCAGGCCACCACGTCATCGCCGGCCTTGGGCTCGCCCAGCCCCAGCGCCGCGACGGCCGCACGTATCGCCGCGATGCGCGCTTCGGGCACATTGACCAGCATCAGGTTCTGGTCCTGAGTGGCGCGGATATCGGTCAGACCTTCGTCCCGCATCAGTTTGGCGATGCCGCGCAACTGCGGGCCGGTGATGTCGCCGATGGGAATGCTGATCGGAAACACATACAGGCCGGGCTGCTTCTGCGCGAACAGCGTGCGCGGCGCGCCAGTGCCGCAGGCCTCGCCAGGCGTGCCGCCGGTCCAGTCGCCCTTGGTGTAGGGCTTGTCGGCCAGGGCGGCCTGGGTGCGCGCGTATTCCTCTTGGTATTTTTCGACAAAACCTTCGGGTCCAAACTTGTCCACCAGGAACTTGATGCGCGCCTTGGCGCGGCGCTTGCGATCGGAATAGCGGTGATGCAGCGACACCAGCGCCTCCATGCTGGCCAGCAAGTTCTTCTCCTCGATGAATTCCTCGACGGTGATCGCCTCGTGCGGCTTGTGGCCCAGACCGCCGCCCGCCACCACTTTGAAGCCGTAGCGGCCATCTTTCTTCACCGCCACCACGCCCAGATCGTGCATCATACCCTGCGCGCAATCGGCCTCGCAGCCGGAGAAGCTTATCTTGAATTTGCGCGGCAAATGCTGGGTCAGCGGATGGCGCAGGAAATGCAGCGTCGCGCCTTCCATCACCGGCGTGATGTCCAGATGCTCGCGCGGGCAAACGCCCGCCAGCGGGCAGGCGGTGATGTTGCGTACCGTGTTGCCGCACGCCTCGCGCGTCGTCAGCCCGGCGGCGGCCAGACGGCGCATCGCCACCGGGGTGTGTTCCAGAGGCACATAATGAATCTGGATGTCCTGGCGCGTGGTGATATGCACCACCGGATGATCGACATAGCTCTCCAGCACGTCGGCGATGGCCACGAGCTGTTCGGCGTTGAGGTTGCCGCCGGGAAGCTTGACGCGCATCATGTGCACGCCGTCCTGACGCTGGCCGTAGACGCCGTGTTGCAGGCGGATCGACATGAACCGGTCGGGATCGATCTGCAAGTTCAGATAGGACTGCACCGCCTCTTCAAAGCGGGCGATCTCTGCCTGATCGACGAGACGTTCTGCGTTAATCATCGGAAACTCTCCACTTCAGGGGCACCAAATCACGAAAAAGTGAACCTGGCGCCAAACAATAGCAATACCGTACCCAAAATCGGGCGCAACACCTTTTCGGGAATTTTACCGCTTAAATGGCTGCCGATGTAGATCCCCGGCAACGAACCGATCAGCAAGGCGCCGAGCAGCATGAAATCGACATTGCCCAGATGCATATGCCCCAAGCCGGCGACGGCGGTCAGCGGCACGGCATGGGCGATCTCCGTCCCCACGATTCTCACCGCCGCCATGTGCGGATAGAGGAAAAACAGGATGACCGTACCCAGCACTCCAGCGCCGACCGAGGACAGCGTCACCAGCGTACCCACGATAACGCCTGCGATCACCGTAGCCAGGGTCCGCCAGTGCACAAAACGTTGCAGGTTCAACCGCGACTGCGCCAGGCGCAGCAACTGGCTTTTGAACAACACCGCCGGCGCGGTGAGCAGCAGCGCGATGCCCAGCGACACCGTCAGCAGTTTTTTCGTGTCGCCGCCGTAACCGCCGCTGTAGTAATCCAGCCAGAACACCGTCAGGGCAGCAGCAGGCAAGCTGCCCGCCGCCAGCAGGCGGACGATCTTCCACTCGACGTGGCCACGGCGGCCATGCACCCACACGCCCCCCGCCTTGGTGATCGCGGCGAACAGCAGATCGGTACCGATCGCCATGGCCGGGGAGATATTGAACAGCAGAATCAGCAGCGGCGTCATCAAGGCGCCGCCACCCATGCCGGTCACGCCGACGATAAAGCCAACCGCCAAGCCAGCTATGGTATACGCCCATTCCATCCCACTGACCTCGCCGCGTAATAATCATGGTGCGGCGACACACTATATCAAGCTTGACTTAGCATGATAAGTAATAAATAATTTTATTTATATAAATTTTAGTTATATACAACGACTCATGAACATACAACAATTGCGCTATGTCGCCGAAATAGCCCGCTCCGGCTTCAGCGTATCGACCGCCGCCAGACGCCTGCATACCGCCCAGCCCGGCATCAGCAGCCAACTCCGCCTGCTCGAGGAAGAGCTGGGCGTACACATTTTCGAGCGCAACGGCAAACGCCTGACGGGATTGACCGCACCGGGCAAAACCGTATTGGCGATGGCCGAGCGCATCTTGCGCGACATGGAAAACATCAAGCAGGTGGGGGTGGAATTTTCCAACGAGACCAGCGGCGCGCTCTCCATCGCCACCACGCACACCCAGGCGCGTTACGTCCTGCCGCCCGTCGTGCAAGCCTTCACCCAGCGCTATCCCAACGTAACCCTGCACATGCACCAGGGCAACCCCGCCCAGGTGGCGGAATTCGTCCGCTCGGGAATATCGGAAATCGCCATCGCCACGGAAGCCCTCGCCTCGCTGGATGAACTGGTGACGCTGCCCTGCTATCAATGGAACCGTTGCATGGTGGCGCCCCCCGGCCATCCGATACTGGAAGAGCAGCCGCTGACATTGCAAGCGATCGCCCGCTATCCCATCGTCACCTACGACTCGGACTTCACCGGGCGCTCCACGATCAACCGGGCCTTCTCGGCGCAGGGTCTGGAACCGAATGTGGTGCTCACCGCGCTCGATGCCGACGTGATCAAAACCTATGTCGAACTGGGATTGGGAATCGGGCTGCTCGCCGACATGGCGTTCACCCCCGACAGGGACAGGAATTTACGGGCCGTCGAGGCTGGTCACCTCTTCGAACCGAGCACCACCCGCATCGGCTTCCGCCGCGGGGCATACCTGCGCGGCTATATGTACGCCTTCATTGAATTGTTCGCGCCACATCTCACGCGGGAGGTGGTGGAGCATGCGACGGAAAGTAAAACGTAGGGTGCGTCTCACGCACCGTCCGCGTGGTGCGTGAGACGCACCCTACGCCTGGAAAAAAACTGTCATCCCCGCAATCTCCGCCGCGATCCTCTCCACAGACCAAAGGCAAGCAACGCCGCAAGAGCCCCCGGACCGAAGGCGCCGGCGCCGCCGGAATTGACATTGCCCGCATCGGCGTTGACGACCGGGTCACCGCTCGACAGGCTGCGGGAGAGGGAAACGCTGTCATTGTCCACCACATGGTCGATGACCGACGCATCCGCCGCCGACACCGAGACGGTGGTGTTGAGCGTTCTCTTGTCACCGATCACGGGCTTGACGTTCAAGGCTATTTCGACTGCCTCATCCTTGGCCAAGCCATTGGTTTTGCTACAGGTGATAGTGGTACCGCTGGACTGCCCGCACGTTATGCTGGGGTCATCGGAAAAGCCACCGGCAAAAACAACGTCGCCATCGAAGGACTGGGTGATGGTAATCAGACCCTTGGCTTCATCGGGGCCATTGTTCTTCAGCGTGATGTCATACCTGATCTCCGCGCCGACGACTGCTCTGGTAGTGGGGCCGGTGACAGTGGACGAGAAGGAAGAAATGGCAAGCCCCAAATCCGCGAGACTCGCCTTGACGGTCGAATTCTCCACCGCACCGATGTCGCAACTGCCACTAGTGGGATCGGGGCGGATGTAAAGACGTTGATCGATGCCCGGCTTGGGGCATGACGCATTGGGAATGGCGTTGATCGCCGGACTGCCGGGGTTCGGTGTATGGATCGACTGCGGTACCCTGGCGCCACCGGGAAGCGTCGCACCCTGGCCGAAATCGCTCAATGCCGCAAGCTGGGGATCGGTGTTGATACGGTCGGTCGCACCGGTGAGCGCGCAGGTATTGCCGCTGTCTATGTTGTAACCGTTGGATGTGGCCTTGAATGGAACAACTTTGACCATGGCGGCGGCGAAACCGTCGGTGTCAGCGTCACCCGCCAGGCAGTTCCCGGCCGGGCTGGCGCCACCGCCGATGATGGTGCGCTCGAATATTATTTCTTTGTTCGTTGAGTTGGAGGCATTGCTATTGAATACCTCGTTACCGAAAACGTAACTGCCGCTGCAATTCGTAAAGTTAGTGAAGCTACCACCACCAAAGCCGCCACCGAACCCACCACCACCACCGCTGCCGCCACTGGTGCAGAGTCGACCATTGGCCGCCTTGTTGTTTCTTAGCGTGACATGGACGAGCTTGACCCTGGCCCCGTTGTATATCCCGCCGCCCGCGCGGGCAACGGTGTTGCCGCTGATGGTGGAATGCTGCACCAGCGCGTCACCCAGCGCCATGTTCGAGATACCGCCCCCCTCGCCCATGAAGGCGCCGCTAAATCCGAACTGACCACCGCTCGCACCCACCACGTTATTGGTGATGGCGGTATAGATAACGCTCAACCTGTCCCAGTTACTGATACCGCCGCCCCACATATCCGCCGAATTGGCGCTGATGGCGCTGGAGACAATGATCATCCTGGCGGACAAAGGCCCCCCAGGGAAATTATAGATGCCCCCACCCTCCATGGATCTGTTCTGGTTCACCCAACTGTCCCTGAGCGTCACTTGTCCACCGAAGTTGGCAACACCGCCGCCGCCCCCGGCGCCACTGGCTCCGCCAAAACCTGAAGCATCAATCGCCGGGCCAGTATTGCTTCTGATGATGCTCGAGGTGATGGACAGATCGCCTCCGAAGTTGTGCACGCCCGCGCCAAACCGGCTGGTGGTATTTGTCTCGATGATGCTGTTGCTGACCGTCATCTGGCCGCTGTTATAGATCGCGCCACCGCCGTTGAAGGCATTTTCGGAAGCGCTGGTGCTGGTATTGGCCTGATTACTCCTGAAAATACAGTTGTCGATGGTCATCCTGCCGCTGGACGCGTTGTAGACACCGCCCCCCTGGCCACCCGACTTGGAGCTATCCGACCATGACGTGCTATTTCCGGTGATCTGGCAGTTTTTGAGGGTAACCCAGGCGGTTTGATTGTTGATGCCACCGCCGTTCTGACCACTCACGGCACCGCTCTGAATCGATACGTCACTGATGGTGACGTTATTCCTTCCGAGAAAATGGAATACGCGATCAATACCCCCGGAAAAGGAACCGCCCGCCGTAATCCGGGTGGTGGACGCCGCTCCGGCAGGCCCTCTTATGATCAGATTGTTGCCGGTCGCGCCGGTAATGTCGAGATCTCCTGTTCTGGCAGCGTTTTCACCCGAACCGGTTATGCTGAGAGTATAGGTCGTCGCGGACAGGACGATTTCATCCGGCCCTGCCAAGGCATTGGCCTCCATGACCGCCGCGCGCAGGGTGCAGGTCGCGGAGGATGTCCTGCAAACACCGTCGCCGGGGTTGGCATCCACCGCGTCGGACGTGCTGTTGACGGTGAACGTGGCAGCCAGGAGAGGGGGGCTGATGAACACCCCGACGGCCATGGAAATAAGGAAGAAGGGAAGGCGTAAAAGTTTCCGGACAGAGGCTCGGCCAATACGGGTCGCCTGATCGTTGGTCATTGGCATGCTATCACCCAGGAATTGCAGCAGGGAAAGAGACACAAGCCTGTGAAACCAGGCACGGCGCGAGCGCCTGGGAAAAGCCTTTTATTTGGGCACTTTATAGCAAATCGGCCGTTGCGGCGTCAAGGTAAACGGCGAAAATAGCGCGTCTCCATCGGGCGACGCGCCGTGCACAAACAGCTGCTCAGAACCTGTTCAAGATCTCGATCAAGGATGCAGCGCAAGGCAAAAATGGCCGAAAAAGCGGAGCATACACGGAGTATGTGAGCATTTTGAGGCCATTTTCAACGCCGCGATGCGCCCTTCAGCGAGATCTTGAACAGGTTCTCAGGAAGCTGCGGACTCCCCCGCCTCATACGGTTCGGCATGGCTGCATTCCTTCTGCGGGCAGACCTTTTCCGTGCCGCGGCGCTTGGTGGTCTTGATGGTGAGTACCGGCCAGCCGCATTTGGGACAGGGCTCGGCGACCGGCTCGTTCCATACCGCGTAGTTGCAGTCGGGGTAGGTGGAGCAGGAATAGAAGATCTTGCCGTAGCGCGACTTGCGCTTGAGCAGGGTACCCTTGTGGCACTGAGGACACTCGACGCCGGTGTCGGCGGGTTTTTCCAGCGGCTCGATGTGCTTGCAGGCGGGATAGTTGCTGCAACCGATGAACTTTCCGTAGCGGCCCTGCTTGATGATGAGTTTCGAGTCACACTTGGGGCAGGTGCGCCCTTCGACGACCTCGGGCTCGGCGGCCGGCGCACCCGGCTCTTCGTTGAGATTACGAGTATAGTCGCACTCGGGATAGCCGGTGCAGCCGATGAAGCGGCCGCGCCTTCCCAGGCGGATCGACAGCGGTTTGCCGCACTTGGGGCAGGCCTCTTCGAGCTGTTCCTGGGTGACATCCTTGCGCGTGACGGTCTTTTCCGTGGTGTCGACCTGCTCGATGAAGGGTTTCCAGAATTCCCCCATCAGCGGCACCCACTCCTTCTCGCCACGCGACACCTCATCCAGCTCGTCTTCGAGGCGGGCGGTGAAGTCGTAATCGACGTAGCGCGTGAAGTGTTCGGTGAGGAACTTGTTGACGATGCGCCCGACGTCGGTAGGCTGGAAGCGGCGCTTGTCCAGCGTTACGTATTCGCGCTCTTGCAGCGTGGAGATGATGCTGGCGTAGGTCGAGGGACGGCCGATGCCATGCTCTTCGAGGGCCTTGATCAGACTGGCCTCGCCATAGCGCGGCGGCGGCTCGGTGAAATGCTGTTCCGGCACCAGTTCGAGCAGATCGACCTTCTCGCCGGCCAGCAACGCCGGCAGGCGCCGCTCCTCCTCGCCTTCCTTGCCGTCATCGACGCTTTCCTGGTACACCGCCATGAAACCCGGATCAACCAGGGTGGAGCCGGTGGCGCGAAAGGTGTTGCCTTCGCCGGCGTTCATGTCCACCGTCAGAGTATCGAGCGTGGCCGGGATCATCTGACAAGCGACGGTGCGTTTCCAGATCAGCTCATAGAGCTTGTGCTGATCGGCGGTGAGACCGCCCTTGATGGATTCCGGCACGCGCTCGGCGGCGGTAGGGCGAATCGCCTCGTGCGCCTCCTGGGCGTTCTTGGATTTGGTGCGGTAGAAATTGGGCTGCTCGGGCACGTTGTCGCTGCCGAAGCGGGTGGCGATGACGCCGCGAATCTCTTGCAGCGCCTCATTGGCCAGGCTCACCGAGTCGGTACGCATGTAGGTGATGAGGCCGGTCGCGCCGCCGCCGACGTCGATACCTTCATAAAGCTGCTGGGCGATGCGCATGGTGCGGCTGGCGGAAAAACCGAGCTTGCGCGAGGCCTCCTGCTGCAGCGTGGAGGTGGTGAAGGGCGGCGAGGGATTGCGCTTGCGCTGCTTCTTTTCGACCTTGGCGACGGTGAGCTTGCCCGCTGCGGCGGTCAGCAGGTCTTCCTGGATGCGCGCGGCTTCCTCGCCGTCGGTGATGCTGAACTGGCTGAGTTTCTTGCCCTGATGTTCGATCAGTTTGGCGCTGAAGCGCTCGCCCTTCTTGGCGAGGTTGGCCAACATGGTCCAGTATTCGCGCGGGACGAATTTTTCGATCTCCTGCTCGCGCTCGACGATCATGCGCAGCGCCGGGCTTTGCACGCGCCCGGCGGACAGGCCGCGGCGCACCTTTTTCCACAGCAGCGGCGAGAGGTTGAAACCAACCAGATAATCCAGCGCGCGCCGCGCCTGCTGGGCGTTGACCAGCTCCATCGACACGTCGCGCGGGTTTTCCACGGCTTCGTTGACCGCGCGCTTGGTGATCTCGTAGAACACGACACGATGCACGGCCTTGTCCTTGAGCAGTTTCTTTTCCTTGAGGATCTCCAGCAGATGCCAGGAAATCGCCTCCCCCTCACGATCCGGGTCGGTCGCCAGATACAGCGCATCGGCCTTTTTCATCGCCTTGGCGATGGCATCGACGTGCTTTTCGTTGCGCTCGATGACCTGATACTTCATGGCGAAGCCATGCTCGGTGTCCACCGCGCCTTCCTTGGGCAGCAGATCGCGCACATGACCATAGGAGGCGAGGATCTCGAAATCCTTGCCCAAGTACTTTTTCAGGGTCTTGGCCTTGGCGGGCGATTCGACTATCAGCAGATTTTTCATTTGAGTCGCAAGTTATCGACGCGGCACCCACCCCCCTCCCGCGAGCGGGAGAGGTGTGTCGATGCGGTCAGTGCAAGTTATGCGGCAGCTCGTCGTCGAAGACGAGATCTTCCATCCAGGCGTAGGCGGCCTCCTGACCGGGCTGATTGAACAGCACCATCAGGATCACCCATTTGAGCTGAGCCAGATCGATGTCCTCGCTCTCCAGCGCCATGACGCGGTCGATGACCAGCTCGCGGTTGACGGGGTCGAGCACACCGATCTGCTCCAGAAACAGCAGGAAACCACGGCATTCCAGATCGAGTCTGACCATTTCCTGGGCGGTGAATACGCGGATCGAGTGGCCGGCGGGGCGGGCGGCGGAGCGGGAGGCGTTTTCGCGCAGCAGCGCCATACCCTCCAGCCAGACGAAGGCTTTGTCGATCTCGCCATGATGAAAGCCGGCCTCGATCAATTCCTTTTTCAGGGAATCGTGATCCGAGGCGAATTCCAGCTCCCCGTCGAGATAATTCTCGAACAGGTACATCAGGACATCCAGTACATTTTCTTTCATTCAGGACCTCCTGCTAACTCGCCCTAATATAGAGTCCACCGGCCATCGGCACAACCATATTATGCAATTCCAATACTAAAAGAATGGAGGAAACCTCGTCCGGCGTCAATCCGCTGCGCTCCACCAGGCTGTCGACAGACACCGGAGAGAAATCAATGTATTCAAACAATTTCAAAGACATATCACCAATACCAGTCATTGTCCCGGGAACCTGCGGAGGGGATGGAGCCGGAGGGGAAGACAGCGCCGGCAACAGCGGCCGCAGCTCCTCCAGGATATCCTGGACACTCTCGACGAGTTTCGCACCTTGGCGGATCAGCGCATGGCAGCCGCGCGCCAGGGGATTGTGAATGGAGCCGGGAATGGCGAACACCTCACGACCCTGCTCCGCTGCCATGCGCGCGGTGATCAACGAACCACTGGCGGGCGCGGCCTCCACCACCAGCGTGCCCAGGCTCAGGCCGCTGATGATGCGGTTGCGGCGCGGAAAATGCTCCGGCAGCGGCGGCGTGCCGGGCGGGAATTCGGACACCACGACACCTTGCCGGGCAATGCGATGCGCCAGATCACGGTGCCGGGCGGGGTAGACGCGGTCCAGGCCGGTGCCGGTGACGGCCACGGTCGATCCGCCGCCATCGAGCGCGCCCTGGTGGCTGGCGGCGTCGATGCCCAGCGCCAGACCGCTGGTCACGACCAACCCCGCTCCGGCCAGATGACGGGCAAATTCGCGGGCGATCTCGCGCCCGCTGGCAGAGGGATTGCGGCTGCCGACCATCGCCAGTTGCGGCTTCGCCAGTACGGTGTGGTCGCCATGCGCGAACAGCAGCGGCGGCGGGTCGGCGATCTGGCGCAATTGTTCGGGATAGCCGGGATCGTGCAGGGTAAAGATGTGGCTGCCGGGCAGATCCAGCCAGGCCAAATCCTTCTCCACCGCCGCCCAATCGGGGTTGCGCAGGTAATCCGCCAGCGCCTGCGCACCCCGCGCGCCCGAGTCGGCGATCTGTTGCGGCGCGTCAAAAACGGCGCGTGGCGTCGAATAATGATCGAGCAATGCCAGAAAGGTGACGGGACCTACGCCGGGAGCGCGCAGCAGGGCCAGCCAGTAGGGGAGATCGGGCTTGTCGCCGCTCATTGGAGATCAGGTTCTCAGGGATTCCTGACCATATCGTAAACCCTGATATCCCTTTCCGACTTCATGACCAGCGCATAACTCACGCGCTCGAAGGCGCGGAACACCATGAGCAGACCGGCGCGCTCTTCGGGAAGCGTGACGAGGCCATCCGAGCCGGGGCGCACGATGTCGCGCACCTTGTTGCCGGCCTGATGAATCGCCAGCACATGGCCCGGCCCGATGCCATTCTTGCCGCCGAGATTCAATACCACTACCTGGTAACGGCCGATTTTGGATACGCCGTCCACCACGTCGATGATGTTGCCGCTCACCGCCTTGTCAGGAGAGCGGGGGAAAAAATTACGACTGAAGTCTTCCCCGGCGAACGGGAACAAACGGTCGCCGACCAGGGTCTCACGGTAGGAATCGGTGATGCGCACGGTCGCCGGGTCGCCCATGCGCTCGATGCTGGCATCGGCGACGTGGATGGCTTCATAGCCCAGGATGTCGTCCTTCTTGGCGCCGGGGTTGCGATAGGCCCGGCCCTGATGGAAGATACTGACGCGCGAGGTGGCGATATCGGCCATGTTGCGCGCGTAGATCTTGTTGCCGGCGCCGGTCGCCAAACGGCCTCCCTCGGAAGCGACAATATAGGGCGCGCGATCGAACTCTTCCGCGCCGATCACGCGCGCGCGCAGCAAAAAGGGCTGGATGACATCCATGGCGATGGTCGGAATGGCGCCATTGAGATCGGACACGCGCACTTGCGGCGACAGTTTCACCACCGGCAAGCGCGACGGCTCTTCCGTAGCCGCCGCGACGCGCTCCACTTCCAGCACCGGCTGGCCGTCCACCATGCGCAGGACGATGACATCGCCAGGGTAAATCAGATGCGGATTCTTGATCTCCGGGTTGATATGCCAGACATCCGGCCAACGCCAGGGATCGCGCAAGAAGCGCGCGGAAATGTCCCACAGGGTATCGCCCTTGACCACGGTATGGCGGGTGGGGTGATCGGGCGCGAGAGCAACGGTATCGGCCAGCGCGGGGGTACCGCTCAGAAATGCGAGACACAGGCCCAACAAGATTTTTCTGGCGAACATAATCGTCCCTTTGAGTTATGGGCCCCTCTAAAAATTCGATCACGACGCGAGGGCAAGGCGGAAATGCGCGAAAAAGCGGGGTGTACACGCAGTTTGCCGCTCCCCGGCCCCGCATTTTGAGCGCCCCCCGTTATACAGGGGCAACGCCACCATCGCGGCTTCAGCGGATTTTTAGAGGTGCCCTTATGGCGCGCAAGGCGCCGAATCTAATATCATTACCCCCTTTATATCGGACTCGCCCTGAATTACGTTAACTCTCGATGGCCATTCTCTCTATTCTCCATTATCCAGACCCCCGGCTGCGCAACAAGGCCACGCCGGTGGAGCACGTCGACGACGCCATCAAAAACCTGGTGAGCGATATGTTCGAGACCATGTACCAGGCCCCGGGCATCGGCCTTGCCGCGCCGCAGGTGAACGTCTCCCGGCGCGTGATCGTGATCGACATCTCCGAGCAGCGCGATGCGCCGCTGTGCCTGATCAACCCGGAAATCCTCACCAAAGAAGGCGTGGAACAGATGGAAGAAGGCTGCCTTTCGGTACCCGGCATCTACGAACCCGTGCAGCGCGCCAAACGTATCAAGGTGCGAGCGCTGGACCGCGACGGCAAACCCTTCGAAATAACGGTGGACGACCTGCTGGCGGTGTGCATCCAGCATGAGATCGACCACCTCGACGGCAAGCTGTTCGTCGATTACCTGTCCCAACTGAAGCGGGAACGCATCCGCAAGAAGCTGGAAAAGAACATGCGCAAGACACTGTAAAGAAGCTACCCCGTGACATCAAAACTGCGCATCATCTTCGCCGGCACGCCCGGCTTCGCCCTGCCCCCATTGCGCGCCCTGCTCGCCTCCGGACATGAGGTATGCGCGGTCTACACCCAGCCCGACCGCCCCGCCGGACGCGGCCGCAAGCTGACCGCCAGCCCGGTCAAACAACTGGCGCTGGAGCACGGCATCCCGGTGTACCAGCCGGCCAGCCTCAAATCCGGGGAAGAACAGGAACGGCTGCGCGCCTTGCAGGCCGATGTCATGGTGGTGGTCGCCTATGGCCTGATCCTGCCGCCGCCAGTGCTGGCGGCGCCCCGCCTGGGCTGCATCAACATCCACGCCTCGCTGCTGCCGCGCTGGCGCGGCGCGGCGCCGATTCAGCGCGCCATCCTGGCGGGCGACAGCCAAAGCGGAGTGACCATCATGCAGATGGACGTCGGACTGGACACGGGCGACATGCTGGCGCTCGCGCCCTGCCCCATCCTGCCCGACGACACCACCCAGACCCTGCACGATCGCCTGGCGGCGCTGGGGGCACAGGCATTGCCGCCGGTGCTTGAGCAGCTCGAACAGGGCACGGCGCAACCCGTGCCACAGGATAACAATCTGGCTTGCTACGCCGCCAAGATCGACAAGGCCGAAGCGGCCATCGACTGGTCGCGGCCCGCGGCGGAGCTGGAGCGGAAAGTGCGCGCCTTCAATCCCTGGCCGGTGACGCGCGCCGCGCTGGGTGACACACCACTGCTCATCTGGGCGGCGCGAATTGCGGAAGACAAGACGCACCAGCCTCCCGGCACCATCATCGGCGCCAGCCGCAACGGCATCGATGTCGCCACCGGCGATGGCGTATTGCGCCTGCTGCAACTGCAACTGCCGGGCGGCAGACCGCTTGCGGTATCGGACTTCGTCAACGCCAACCGCGATCTCTTGGCCCCCGGCGCCACGCTTAAATGAACGCACGAACCGCCGCCGCCGCGGTACTGGCGCAGATCGTGAGCCAGGGTTCATCCCTCAGCACGGCATTGCCGCCCGTCCTCGCCAAGTTACGCGCGCCGGCCGAGCGCGCCCTGGCTCAAGAGCTTTGTTTTGGCGCAGTGCGCTGGTATCCGCGCCTGACCGTGGTGCTCGACAGCCTGCTGGACAAACCGCTCAAGGCGCGCGATGCGGATGTGCGCTGCCTGATGCTGCTGGGGTTGTACCAGATCATCCATATGCGCATCCCTGATCATGCCGCCGTGACCGAAACCGTGGCGGCGGCCAAAACGCTGGGCAAGCCGTGGGCCAGCGGACTGGTGAACGCGATTTTGCGTGGCTTTCTGCGCGACAGGGATCGCCTGTTATTCGAAGCCGACCGTGACGAGGCCGCGGCCACCGCCCATCCGGCCTGGCTGCTGGAAGAAATCAAGGCGGCCTGGCCGGACGACTGGCGGGCGATCATCGCGGCGAACAACCAGCGTCCGCCCATGACGCTGCGGGTGAATGCGCGCCAGAAAGAACAGCGGGTCCGCCGCGATGATTATCTGGCCAAACTGGCGCAGACCGGGATGACGGCCTCCCCCGCGCCCCACACCACGCACGGCGTGATCCTGGATCAGCCGGTGGATGTCGAGCGCCTGCCGGGATTCGGCGCGGGCGAAGTGTCGGTGCAGGACGCCGCGGCGCAGCTCGCGGCAATGCTGCTCGATGTCCGTCCCGGCCAGCGCGTGCTCGACGCCTGCGCCGCTCCGGGCGGCAAGACCGCGCACTTGCTGGAGTTGCAGCCGGATATCGACCTGATCGCGCTCGATAGCGATGCCGTGCGCCTGCGGCGCGTCGAGGAAAATTTACGGCGGCAGCGATTGCATGCCCGCGTCATACAGGGCGACGCGGCGCTGCCGGATGCCTGGTGGGATGGCGCGCCATTCGACCGCATTCTGCTCGATGCACCGTGTTCGGCGACGGGTGTGATCCGCCGCCATCCCGATATCAAGATGCTGCGCAGACCGGAAGACATCAACGCACTGGCCCAGACGCAAGCACGCATCCTGGAGGCGCTGTGGCCCCTCCTCAGGCCGGGGGGGATGCTTTTATACGCGACCTGCTCCATACTTCCGCAGGAGAACGAGCAGCAGATGACGCGCTTTCTGGCGACCCATGCCGACGCGGTCGAACGGGTGATCGACGCCACATGGGGCCGGCCAGTATCCGCCGGGCGGCAGATTCTGCCCGGGGAAGACGACATGGATGGTTTTTTTTACTCCTGCGTGCAAAAGCAATAGGGAATGCGTGCCGACAAAATCTCCATGACTCACCGCCACAACAATCTGGCTCAAGCCGCACTGCTATCACTGATCATATTGCTGATCAGCCTGATGCCGTCCAGAGTCGCCTGGGGCGACAACGCGAAAGGCGAATTCGTGGTGCGCAGCGCGAGCACGGAACTCGTCGACAAGGTGTACCGGCTGAATGCCCGCATCGACTATCAACTCAGCGAGCGCATGCTGGATGCCTTGCACAAGGGCATTCCGTTGACCGTGGCGATGGATATCGAGGTACTGCGCAAGCGCGACTATGTATGGGATGAGAAGATCGCCGCCATCGAGCAGCGTTACCAGCTTTCCTATCGCGCGCTGACCCGGCAATATCTCGTCAAAAATCTCAATACCGGCGTGCAGAACAGCTTCCCGGCCCTGCATGCCGCACTCGACATTCTGGGGACCGTCGTCAATTTCCCGATGCTGGACGGGCAACTCATCGACCCGGATGAAACCTATACGGCACAATTGCGCGCCCGCCTCGATATCGAGGAACTGCCGGTGCCGATGCGTGTGCTGGCCTATGTCTACCCGGGATGGCGATTGAAGAGCGAGTGGTACTCATGGTCGTTAAGGCCTTAAAGCGCGCCAGCGCCGGCATCACGCCGGTCATCGTCCTGTTCATCCTGCTGCTGGTATCGCTCTACCTGATGAACAGCGCCACGCAGAACTCCGCCGAATTCGGCCGCCTCTATTCCGCGCTGCTGGTGATCAATGTGCTGGAGATGGCGGTGCTGGTGGGCATGATCGCCGCCAACCTCTACCGCCTGATGCGCCAGTACCGGGATCGCGAGGTCGGCTCGCGCCTCACCTTGCGCCTGGTGATCATCTTCATCGTACTCGCCGTGGCGCCGGTCTCGCTGGTGTATTATTTCTCGCTGAACTTCATCCAGCGCGGCATCGATAGCTGGTTCGATGTGCGCGTCGAAAAAGCGCTGAAGGACGCCCTCGACCTCAGCCGCACCACGCTCGACACGCACATGCGCGATCTGCTGCATCAGACCGAGCTGATGGCCAGGGAAATCGAGGACACCCCCAACCACCAGGCGATATTCAGTCTGGACCAGTTGCGCCACCGCGGCGGGGCATCGGATCTCACCCTGCTGACCTCGCGCGGCCAGCTCATCGCCGCCAGCAGCGAAGATCAAACGATGGTCATTCCGACTCAACCCAGCGATGTCATACTAGCGCAGTTGCGGCAGGGCACCACTTATGTCGGCCTCGATCCGATCCGCGACACGGGCCTGTACATCCGGACGGTCGTCAACGTACCCAGCTTCGACCCCGCCACGCCGCCGCGCGTGTTACAGGCGCTGTATCCGGTCGCGGGACGGGTCAGTGAACTGGCTGAAAGCGTGCAGTCGGCGTACGCCCGGCATCAGGAGCTGGGTTACCTGCGCGAGCCGCTCAAATTCACCTTCACGCTGACCCTGTCGCTGGCGCTGGCGCTCAGCCTCTTGATGGCGGTATGGGCGGCGTTCTTTTCGGCGCGGCGGCTGGCGGAACCGATCCGGGTACTGGCGCTGGGCACGCGCGCGGTGGCGGAAGGTAATTATGACCAGCGGCTGCCGGCGCTGCCCGCCTATGACGAGCTGGGCATTCTGGTACAGTCCTTCAACGACATGACGCGCAAGATCGCCGAAGCGGCCAATGAGGCGCGGCAAAGCCGTCACCTCGCCGAACAGCAGCGCGCCTATCTCGAAGTCGTGCTGGGAAGGCTGTCTTCGGGCGTGCTGACGCTCGATGCGCAGCATGTGCTGCGCACCATCAATGCCGCCGCCAACCAGATCCTGGGCGCCGACCTGAGTGACAGCATCGGCGAACCCATCTGCCAGCTCAGCCGCGTTTATCCCCATCTTGGCCGCTTCAGCGAGGCGCTGGCGCCGCACCTGGCCGAAACCTCGCGGGAATGGCGCGAGGAAGTGACCCTGTTCGGCGCGGGCGGGCGGCAGGTTTTCATGTGCCGTGGCGCGGCGCTGCCGGACGGCCAGGGCCATGTCATCGTGATCGACGATATCACCGCGCTGATCCAGGCTCAGCGCGATGCCGCCTGGGGCGAGGTGGCGCGCCGCCTGGCGCACGAGATCAAAAATCCGCTCACGCCGATCCAGCTATCCGCGGAACGGCTGCGTCACAAATACCTCAAGACCATGAGCACGGAGGAAGCCGATGTGCTGGATCGCTCCACCCACACCATCATCCAGCAAGTGCAGTCGATGCAGGAAATGGTCAAGGCCTTCTCCGATTATGCGCGTGCCCCCAGGCTGATGCCGCAACCGCTGGACCTGAACCGGCTGATCAACGAGGTGCTCGATCTGTACCGTGGCGATGAAACCAAGATACAGATTCAAACCCGGCTCGAACCCGATCTGCCCGCGATCACCGGCGATCCCGGCCGCTTCCGGCAATTGCTGCACAACCTCATGAAGAATGCCGTGGAAGCGGTCAGCGAAGGCGGCGGTTGCTGTGTTACCGTCAGCACCCGCCGGGTACAGGAGGCGGACAGGCAAAGCATCGAACTGCGCGCCCAGGACAACGGACCCGGCATCGCGCCCGAGATTCTGGCGCGACTGTTCGAGCCCGGCGTCACCGGCAAGGCCAAAGGCAGCGGCCTGGGTCTTGCCGTGGTGAAAAAAATCGTCGAAGAGCATGGTGGCGTGGTCTGGGCCGAAAACATGCCGGAGGGCGGGGCCTGCATCATCATCCGGCTGCCGCTACCTGCCCAGAACAACAACGGCACCGCCACCTTGGGAGCGTAAAATATGAGCATAGCCTACATCCTGGTGGTGGACGACGAACGGGATATCCGCGAACTGGTCAAGGAAATCCTGGTCGACGAAGGATACGAAGTCGCCATGGCCGAAAATGGCGAAGCGGCTAAACGCGCGCGCCGCGAACATCGCCCCGACCTGATCCTGCTCGATATCTGGATGCCGGACATCGACGGCGTCTCGCTGCTCAAGGAATGGTCGGAAGAGGGCGACGGCCTGCCGCCGGTGGTGATGATGTCGGGACACGGCACGGTGGAAACGGCGGTGGAAGCCACGCGCCTCGGCGCCTACGATTTCCTGGAGAAACCGCTCTCCATGGCCAAGCTGCTACTGACCATCAAGCGTGCCCTGGAAGCTGACAAGCTGCAACGGGAAAACATTGGTCTGCGCCGCCATAGCCAACCTGCCTCGGAACCGATCGGCCACAGCGCCGTCATGCACAATCTGCGCGAGCAGGCCAAGCGCATCGCGCAACATGACGCCTGGGTGCTGATCAGCGGCGAACCGGGCAGCGGCAAGGAACTGATCGCCCGTTATCTGCACAACCACAGCCCGCGCAGCCGCGGCCCCTTTGTCGATGCCGGCACCGCGCTCCTCAACCAGGGCCACTGGGCCACCGAGTTGTTCGGCAGTGAAGCTGGCGACAAAATCCACTATGGCCGTCTCGAACAGGCCAACGGCGGCACGGTATTCCTCGACGACATCGGCGACATGGATGCCGCCACGCAGGCGCGCCTGATGCGCACCCTGCAAAGCCGCTCCTTCGTGCGCGCGGGAGGCAGCGAAGCCGTGCGGCTCGACGCGCGCATCGTCGCCGCCACGCATCGCGATCTGCAACAGGAAGTGCTGGCCAAGCGTTTCCGTGAAGATCTGTACTATCAGTTGCACGTCGTGCCGCTGCACGTGCCTCCGTTGCGGGAACATTGCGAGGACGTGCCGGAACTGCTGAATTATTATGTCACGCTGTTCGTCAATCAGGAAAACCTCCCCTACCGTCGCTTTGCCCTGGCGGCGCAGAACCGTCTGCGCAACCACACCTGGCCGGGCAATATCCGCGAACTGAAAAATCTGGTGCAGCGGCTGCTGATTCTGGGCACGGACGCGGAAATCACCGTCGACGAAGTGGAAAAAGCGCTGGGCGCAGCGCCGCCGGCCGACACAGTGGCCTCGGCTTCGGCCTCCGCGTTCGATCTGCCATTGCGCGAGGCGCGCGACCGCTTCGAAAAGGCTTACCTGGAACACCAGCTACGCGAGACGGGCGGCAATATCACCAAGGTCGCCAAGCTGGCGGGCATGGAGCGCACCCATCTCTATCGCAAGATGCGGGCGCTAGGCATCAGCCTGGGAGATGTGCAAGAACCATCGGATCAGTGATAAGATTGCCGCCTTTATACACGTAGGGTGCGCCGTGCGCACTCTCGATGTGGTGCGCACGGCGCACCCTACTGTTGATGGATCGTGACACCACATGAAAATCATCATTCTCGGGGCAGGTCAGGTGGGCTCCTCGGTCGCCACCAATCTGGTCAGCGAGGCCAACGACATCACGGTGGTGGACACCGACATGGCTTGCCTGGAAGATCTGCAAGACCGGCTGGACCTGCGCACCGTGTACGGACAAGCCTCCCACCCCGAGATATTGCGCCGCGCGGGCGCCGAGGATGCGGACATGATCCTCGCCGTCACCAACAGCGATGAAACCAACATGGTGGCGTGTCAAGTGGCGCACACCCTGTTCCACACCCCGACCAAAATCGCGCGCGTGCGTTCCAACGAATATCTCAAGCACCGCGAACTTTTCACACCGGAAGCCTTTCCGGTGGATGTGCTGATCAGCCCGGATCAGGCGGTGACGGATTACATCCAGCGTGTGATCGAATATCCCGGCGCGCTCCAGGTGCTCGATTTCGCCCACGGCAAGGTACAGTTGGTCGGCGTGCGGGCTTATTATGGTGGACCGCTGGTGGGCCGCGAGCTGCGCGAACTGCGCCAGCACATGCCTGGCATCCAGACGCGCGTCGCCGCCATTTTCCGCCGCGATGCGCCGATCCCCCCCGAGGGCAACACCGTCATCGAAGCGGATGACGAGGTCTTTTTCATCGCCGCCAAGAAGGATATCCGCGCGGTGATGAGCGAGCTGCGCCGGCTCGACCAGCCCTATAAACGCATCATGATCGCCGGCGGGGGCAACATCGGCCGGCGGCTGGCCTTGGCGCTCGAAGGTGACTACCAAGTCAAGGTGGTCGAACACAACGCCGCCCGCGCCCGCGCCTTGTCCGAGGAATTGAAAAAGGCCATCATCCTGCTCGGCGACGCCACCGACGAGGATCTGCTGCGCGAAGAAAACATCGAAGCCACCGATGTATTTTGTGCGCTGACCAACGACGACGAGGACAATATCCTCTCCGCGATGCTGGCCAAACGTCTCGGGGCGCGCAAGGTGATGGCATTGATCAACCGCTCGGCTTATGTCGACCTGGTGGAGAGCGGCACCATCGACATCGCCATCTCGCCTCACCAGGCCATGATCGGCAGCCTGCTGGCCCATGTCCGGCGCGGCGATGTCGCCGCCGTACACTCGCTGCGGCGCGGCGCCGCCGAAGCCATCGAGGCGGTGGCGCACGGCGACCGCCGCTCTTCCAAGGTGGTGGGACGCGCCATTCAGGACATCAAACTCCCGCCCGGCACCAACATCGGCGCCATCATGCGCGGCGATGAGGTGCTGATCGCACACCATGACACTGTCATCGAAGCGGAGGATCACATCATCCTGTTCCTGGTCGACAAACAGCGTATCCGCGAAGTGGAGCGGCTGTTCCAGGTGGGCGTGATGTTTCTTTGAAAGACAGAGATAAAGATACAAGAGGAAAGAGAAAAGTGGATCACGAAATGTTTTTTCACCACCATCCAGCGAAAATGAATTTTCTCTTTTCTCTTTCCTCTGTTCTCTTTTCCCTATCTTAAAAAATGCAACTCCTCGTCATCCAACGCATCCTCGGTCTGCTGCTGATGGTATTCAGCCTGACCATGCTGCCGCCGATTGGAGTTTCATTGTGGTATGACGACCATACGGCGCTCGCGTTCGTCGAAGCCTTCGCCCTGACGCTGGTCATTGGATTGTTGTGCTGGTTGCCGGCGCGGGCACAACGCAAGGAGTTGCGCCTGCGCGACGGCTTCATGGTGGTGGTGATGTTCTGGACGGCGCTCAGCATGGTGAGCGCCCTGCCCTTCATGATGGCGGAGCATCCGCACATGTCGTTCACCGATGCGGTGTTCGAATCGGTGTCGGGCTTCACCACCACCGGCGCGACAGTGATCGTCGGACTGGATCAACTGCCGCGAGCGATACTCTATTACCGGCAGCAACTCCAGTTTCTCGGCGGCATGGGTATCGTCGTGCTGGCGGTGGCCATCTTCCCCATGCTGGGTATCGGCGGCATGCAGCTTTATCGCGCCGAAACACCGGGCCCGATGAAAGACAACAAACTCACCCCGCGCATCACCGAAACGGCGCGCGCGCTATGGTACATCTACCTGGGTTTGACGGTAGCCTGCGCCCTGGCCTACTGGCTGGCCGGGATGAGCCTGTTCGATGCCATCGGCCATAGCTTTGCCACCGTTTCCACCGGCGGCTTTTCCACCCATGACGCCAGTCTCGGCCATTTCCAAAACCTGGCAATAGAAATCATCGCCATGGTGTTCATGCTGCTCGGCGGAATCAACTTCGCCATGCACTTCATGGCATGGCGGCAGCGCGACCTCGGCCAGTACTGGCGCGACGCGGAAAGCCGGGGATTTTTTTATATCGTCGCCGCCATCATCGCGATCACTACAGTAACGCTGGTACTGACACGGCAATATCCCGATTTTCTGGAGGCGCTGCGCTACGGTGCCTTCCAGGTCATCACCATGATCACCAGCACCGGCTTTCTCACCGCAGACTTCTCCGCCTGGCCGTTGTTCCTGCCAGTATTATTGATCGCCATCGGCTTCATCGGCGGCTGCGCCGGCTCCACCGCCGGCGGCATGAAAGTGGTGAGAATCCTGCTGCTCTACAAGCAAGGCCTGCGCGAAATCCTGCGTCTGATCCACCCCAACGCCATCATCCCGGTCAAGATCGGCGAACGCTCGCTGCCGGACCGGGTCGTGGAAGCGGTATGGGGATTTTCGGTGCTCTATATGGTCAGCTTCGTGCTGCTGGCGCTGGCCTTGATGAGCACTGGCCTTGACGCAGTGACCGCGTTTTCCGGCGTGGCAACCTGCCTCAACCTCGGCGGTCCCGGCCTGGGCGCGGTAACGATGAACTTCACCACCGTGAACGACTTCGGCATCTGGCTGCTCAGTTTCGCCATGCTGCTGGGGCGCCTCGAAGTATTCACCCTGCTGGTGCTGTTGACGCCGGCGTTCTGGAGAAAGTAAAGCGATAACCAACCAAACGACAAATGTAGGGCGGGTGAGAACCCGCCAAGCATGCGCGGCACGCAAGCTGTTTTTTGAACGAGGACCCACCGGCACATCTGACTCCGGCGTTCTGGAAAAAACAAGCGCACTCTGATTTAATCGGAATCTCCAACCCAAGGACCGTTCACCCGGCATGAACCTGACGCTGACGGGAGTAGGAGTATCGAGAGGCATCGCAATCGGCCACGCCTATCTGCTCGCCCCGGAACAGCCGGAAATCAGCGAATACGTTCTGCCGAAACATCTCGTCGCCGAAGAAGTCGCACGCTTCAAGGCCGCGCTCGCCGCCGCGAAGCAACAACTCAAATCGATCCGCAATCAGATTCCGCGCGGCACCCCGGCCAGCATCGCCGCGTTCATCGAGACACACGTCTTGATGCTGGAAGACGCCGCCTTTGCCGATGCGCCGGTGAAGCTGATCAAAACCCAGCAATGCAACGCCGAATGGGCGCTGAAGCAACAGCGCGATATGCTGGTGAGCGTATTCGAGGCGATGAACGACCCCTATTTGCGCACGCGCAAGGACGACGTCGATCATGTCGTCAACCGCATTCAACGCATCCTCGCCAACCAACCCGCCCACCCCCTGGAGCTATCCGATCAACGGCTGAAGGGCGCGATCATTGTCGCCGCAGACCTTTCACCCGCCGATCTGCTCCTGATCGAACATTGCGGCGCCGCCGGATTCATCACCGAAGGTGGCGGACCGACCTCTCACACCACCATCCTCGCGCGCGGCCTGGGCATCCCCGCCATCGTCGGGGTTGCCCATGCCCTGCGCCAGATATCTCACGATGCACTGATAGCAATCGACGGCCAGCGGGGCGAGGTACTGACAGAGCCAGCCCCCCCGTCCTTGCAGCGCTTGCGCGCCAAACGCCGGGAAGAAAAACGCCACGCCGTCACACTTGCCCGCTTGAGCAACAAACCCTCGATCACCGAGGATGGCCGGGTCATCACGCTGCGCGCCAACGTCGAGCTGCCGGAGGATATTCACGCCATCAAGCGCGCCGGCGCGGCGGGCATCGGCCTGTATCGCACCGAGTTTCTGTTCATGAACCGCAAGGACAACCCCAGCGAAGAAGAGCAATTTCTGGCGTATGCCCAGGCTGCCAAAGCCATGAAGGGCATGCCCGTGACGATCCGCACCCTCGATCTGGGCGCCGACAAAACGCTGCACAACGAGCACTGGCATGTATCACCCCGCGCGCCTTCGCCACTGGGGTTGCGGGCCATACGCCTGTGCCTCAAGGAACCGGCGCTGTTCCGCCCGCAACTGCGGGCCATCCTGCGCGCGTCGGCCTACGGCCAGGTGCGCATGATGATTCCCATGCTCTCCAGTCTTCAGGAATTGTTTCAGGTCCTTGAAGTTATCGAGGATGTCAAACGCGAGCTGAAAGAACAGGGTCTCAAATATAACGAGAACATACCGATCGGCGGCATGATCGAAGTCCCCTCGGCCGCCCTCGCGGCCGAAGCTTTCGCCCGGCATCTGGATTTCCTGTCCATCGGCACCAACGACCTGATCCAGTACACCCTCGCCACCGACCGCATCGACGATGCTGTCAATTACCTTTATGATCCGCTGCACCCCGCCGTATTGCGCCTGATCGACATGACCATCAAGGCGGGATACGAGGCCGGCATCCCCGTCGCTATGTGCGGCGAAATGGCCGGCGACCCACGCTACACGCGGCTGCTGCTGGGCATGGGGCTCACCGAATTCAGCACGCCTCCCGCCATGCTGCTGGAAGTCAAAAGCATCATCCAGTCCAGCCACCTTGCCAGACTGGCGAAGATAGCGAAAAAGATCTTCGCGTGCGCCCATAGCGGCGAGATCGCCACGCTGGTCGACAAGATCAATGCCGCTGAAAAACAGGAGCGGGCTTGAATCTATACATAGCGACAGAAATCGTAGCGAGCGGCTTGCAGACGGGGGCGGACGGAGCGCAGCGACCGCAGCATACACGTCAGTATGTGAGGATCGCGAGCACCGCCCGCCCCCGTCTGCAAGACGCGCAGTAGCGGCGTTTTTCAAGATAGTTGTCACCGTTTCTTTCATGCGGCCTGAGCCTGTGGGCTGGCCGATTTTTCCGGGTTGAGCCAAACACTCTGCGGCAATGACCAGTCTCGGATCGAGCGGCTCCAGCGTTGCGGATTTCTGGCCCGTGCCGCTTCATAGATTTCGGTGCGCCGCTTCATGATGTCCTCGGCCTGCGCGCTGTGGCGCTGCTCGGGTGTGACGAAGTTTAACCCGCTGTGCCGGTGCTCGCAGTTGTACCAGCCCACAAAGCGCATCACCCAGGCGCGCGCCTCCTCCAGCGTGGCGAAGCCTTCTGTGGGGTATTCCGGACGGTATTTGCAGGTCCGGAACACGCTCTCCGCATAGGCGTTGTCGTTCGACACCCGCGGCCGGCTGTGCGCGGGTGTGACGCCCAGCCATTGCAAGGTCGACAGCAGGGTCGCCGACTTCATCGGCGAGCCGTTGTCGGCGTGCAGCACCAGGGGTTCCCGCCAGGGCTGGACCGCTTCGCCGAGGATGGTGCGCCGC
>JADDKJ010000029.1:0-44025 GCA_033717875.1 Gammaproteobacteria bacterium | reverse complement strand
GCGTGAGGTAGCCATCGGTAAAGCATGCCAGTTTTACAGCCCGCTTCAAACTGCTGAATACCGCAATCGTCGTAGCTTTCCGTCATGCTATGCCCCAATTTTTACCCACACGACTTCCTGAAGAGCCTTCATTTTTTACCTATTTGCAACACCGCCAAAAACGCCTCCTGCGGAATCTCCACGGACCCCAACTGCTTCATCCGTTTCTTGCCTTCCTTCTGCTTTTCCAGCAACTTTTTCTTGCGCGTGATGTCGCCGCCATAGCACTTGGCGAGCACGTTCTTGCGCATCGCCTTAACAGTCTGGCGCGCGATGACGTGCGCGCCGATCGCCGCCTGGATGGCGACATCGAACATCTGCCGCGGAATCACATCCTTCATCTTTTCCACCAGCTCGCGGCCGCGGTATTGGCTCTGATCGCGGTGCACGATCAGGGCCAGCGCATCGACCTTCTCGCCATTGATCAGCACATCCATCTTGACCAGATCGGCGGGCTGATAACGCGCGAAGGAATAGTCCAGCGACGCATAGCCGCGGCTGACCGATTTCAGGCGGTCGAAGAAATCCATCACCACCTCATTCATCGGCAGCTCATAGGAAAGCATGACCTGGTTGCCGAGATACTGCATGCGCTTCTGCACACCGCGCTTTTCGACGCACAGCGTGATCACCGCGCCCAGATGCTGCTGCGGCACCAGGATATTGGCCAGGATGATGGGCTCGCGCATTTCGGCGACCTGCCCCACGTCCGGCAGCTTCGAAGGATTATCGACGCGCAGCACCTCGCCCTTCTTGGTGACGACCTCGTACACCACGGTGGGGGCGGTGGTGATCAGATTCAGATTGTACTCGCGCTCCAGCCGCTCCTGCACGATCTCCATGTGCAGCATACCGAGGAAGCCACAACGGAAACCCAGCCCCAGCGCCTGGGAGGTCTCCGGTTCGTAAAACAGCGAGGCGTCATTGAGGCGCAGCTTGGCCAGCGCGTCACGAAAGGCGTCGTAGTCTTCCGGCGCCACCGGGAACAATCCGGCGAACACCTGCGACTGCACGGCCTTGAAACCGGGCAAAGGTTCGCTGGCGGGGCGATCGGCGAGGGTGAGCGTATCGCCCACCGGCGCACCGTTGATCTCCTTGATGCCGGCGATCACAAAGCCGACCTCGCCCGCGCCCAGCGCCTCGGTGTCCTTGCGCTTCGGCGTGAAGATACCCACCTTTTCGGCGATATAGGTCTTGCCGGTGGACATGACCTTGATCTTCTGCTTGGCCGCCAGCCGGCCCTGCTTGACCCGCACCAGCGACACCACGCCAAGGAAGTTATCGAACCAGGAGTCGATGATCAAGGCTTGCAAGGGCGCGTCGAGGGCGCCCTGCGGGGCAGGGACGCGGGCAATGATCTCTTCCAGAAGGTCGGGCACGCCCTGGCCGGTCTTGGCGCTGACCTGTACGGCGTCGGCGGCGTCGACGCCGATGATCTCCTCGATTTCCTTTTTCACCCGTTCCGGGTCGGCTTGCGGCAGGTCGATCTTGTTCAGCACCGGCACCACTTCCAGCCCCTGTTCGATCGCCGTGTAGCAGTTGGCGACGCTCTGCGCCTCGACGCCCTGCGAGGCGTCCACCACCAGCAGCGCGCCTTCACAGGCGGCCAGCGAACGCGACACTTCATAGGAAAAATCGACGTGACCGGGGGTGTCGATGAAATTCAGCAGGTAGGTATTGCCGTCCTTGGCCTTGTAATTCAGGGATACGCTCTGCGCCTTGATGGTAATGCCGCGCTCCCGCTCCAGATCCATGGAGTCGAGCACCTGCTCCGACATTTCACGCTCGCTCAAACCGCCGCAAATCTGGATGAGGCGGTCGGAGAGCGTGGATTTTCCGTGGTCGATGTGGGCAATGATCGAAAAGTTGCGGATATGCTTCATTCAGTGAGATCAGGAGTTGGGGGAAGATCGGGAGATCGTTAGTTATGGAATTTTATACTTTTTTGTCGCGGGCTTAAACCCTTGAATAGACAATGGCGCGAGAATGCCGGCGGCAAGGTGCCAGCGGGGTTCAAGTTGGGGTGGGAAAGGGAAAAATCAAGCCATCGCCCTTCACAACGGAGAGTGTCCGCTGTGAAGGGCGATGGATAAGTGCTTATTTTTTGTCTTGTACAACCTTCAGCGCCAGCCAGATCGGGTCGCCGCGGCGCTGGATCAGCAGCGGAACGGATTTGCCGGCCGGCAACTCGGCGGAAAGGCGCTTGAAATGCGCGGCGCTTTCCACCTTGACGCCATTGAGCATGACGAGGATGTCGCCGTTGCGCACCCCGGCCTTCTGTGCCGGACCATCCTTGACGCGCTGCACCAACACGCCGCCCTTGTCCTCGGCCGCCAGTACCTTGCGATCGTCCGGCGTCAGATCGGCGACGGCAACCCCCAGACGCTTGTCGAGCGCGCCTTCGGGAGCGGGTACGCCGGCAAGCTTGGTTTCTTCGTCTTCCGTCGGCAGTTCGCCGACGGTGACATTCAATGTCATCGGCTTGCGGTCGCGAATCACCTTCACCGGCACCTTCTGGCCGATCCTGGTGCTGCCCACCAGCGGCGGCAATGCGCTGGAGCTATCCACCTCCTTGCCATCGAATTCGACCACCACATCCCCCGTCTTGAAACCAGCCTGGCTGGCGGGGCTATCGGGCAGCACCCGCGCCACCACCGCGCCGCCGGGGGTTTTCATACCAAAGGATTCGGCCAGTTCGCGGTTGACATCCTGCACCAGTACACCCAGCCAGCCACGCGAGACTTTGCCGCCGGATTTCAACTGGTCGACGACATTCATCGCCAGATCCATCGGAATGGCGAACGACAGCCCCATGTAACCGCCGGTGCGGCTGTAGATCTGGGAGTTCATCCCGACCACTTCGCCGTTGAGATTGAACAACGGTCCGCCCGAGTTGCCGGGGTTGATCGCCACATCGGTCTGGATGAACGGCACATAATTCTCGCTCGGCAGGCTGCGCCGCAGTGCGCTGACGATGCCCGCCGTCACGGTATGGTCGAAATCGAACGGCGAGCCGATGGCCAGCACCCATTCACCCACCTTGAGATTCTTCGGATTGCCTATCTTGACGGCGGGCAGATCGCTGGCCTCGATTTTCAGCAAGGCGACATCGCTGCGCTTGTCGGAACCCACCACCTTGGCGACCAGTTCGCGGCGATCACTGAGACGCACCACAACTTCGTCGGCATCCTTGATGACGTGGTAATTGGTCAGCACATAACCATCCGGGGACATGATGAACCCCGAGCCAAGCGACTTGGAATCGAAGCCATCGGGCTCTTCCTGATCGCCACCGCCTTCGCCACCTTTGTCTTCGTCGAAGAAGCGGCGGAAAAAATCGTCGAATGGCGCGCCCGGCCCCGGGTGCGGCATCCGTCCATGCGGATTCATACCCTTCTTGCGATCGGCCTTTTGCGTGGTGCTGATATTCACTACGGCGGGGCTATTGGCCTCGACGATCTGGGTGAAATCCGGCAGACTGGCAGCTTGGCTAAATGTCACGGGCGGCAGCAACAGTGTCGCCAATAACAAACCCGCCGCTCTCAGATTCATCACCGACATTCTGTGTCTCATAACACCTCTCGTTTTCGATCCATCAATCCCAATGGCGCATGAACCGCCATTTCGTCCGCCCGGCGCAGCATCACCGGCTGATACCGTCCATCGTGGCTGATTTTTCCGGCGAACCTGGATATCCAGGCAAACCCGGTCAGCAGACCCGCCACACCGGCCACGATGCTCGCGGCATCGGGCGTGGTGATCTGCCATTGCCTGTTCAGCCCTTCACCAAGCGCGGCGGCGGCCATCATGAGCAGCACCGGCAACGCATACATAATCAGCGAACCACGCAGCAGGGCATTTTCCTCGATACCGATGACCACCTCGTCGCCCGTCCTGGCGGAAATCGTGTTCACCACACGCAACCGGGTATATTTCACCCCGACCACTTTCGCCAGCACGGTCGTGCCGCAGCCCTTGTTGGCGGCGCAACTGCCACACGCCGTCTGGCGGCGCGTTTCCACCCAGGCGATGTCGCCTTCGACGGCGACGACGCGCGCGTTTTCCTCGATCATTTCGCGCCTCCCTCAGCCTGATACTTCACCGACTTTCCGATCATTTCCACCGTGCCAACGGGCACCTCGCCCACCACAGTGACTTGATGATCGTTGACGCGCGTGCCATAAGCATTCGCCACGCCGATGCGCGATACGCCGAGAAAAGGCGCCGCGCCGCGACTCTTTTCTATAAAGACGGAAACCGACGCCAGCCCATCCGTGAACACCATGTGGTTCATGAAGCCATGACCATGCGCGGCGGGGTGCCGGTAGTTCTCCGCCAGCAAAAAGCCGGGCGGCGCTTTGACGATCTTCCAGCCGTCATCGCCCGGCAGGGCGTGGCCGGCCGGTGGCGGCGCGGACTGCGCATGCGGCGCTTCACCCCGCACCGCCGGTTCGCGCATCCCGGCCGGCACCTTGTCCAGCAACTCGAATGTGATAAATACCACCTGCTCAAGGGGAATGCCATGTTCATTCAGCAAATCGGACTGCAACAAGGCGCCGGTTTGCTGATCGAGTGCGACACGGTAACCATAGCGATAGGCATCGCGGGGAACGATATTGATGATACGCGCCTGTCTGTTGGCCGCCCGGCTGTCACCGCCCAGCGAAAACGCATAATACTTCTCGATCTGATCGAGCTGTTCGGACATTTTCGACAGCAGGGAACGCGAACTGCCCCGGTTGTCGACCGTCATGGCCTTCTTGTCCGTCACGATGCGCGCCATACCTCGGCTGTCACGGATTATCTCGCGCATCGGCCCATCCAGGGATATCAGCCGCTCCCTTTCGCCGTTCTCATCGGCGACGTGGATGATTTTCATCGACGTCATCTGCTCGCCGCGGCGATAAATGAATGTCCCCTCGTAATTCAGCTTCTGGCTGGAGTGGGACATCTTGTCGAGCCAGAGGCGGATTTCCGCCGCGGGATCACCCGCTCGGGCTGGCTGGACAAGCATGGCGGCCAGCAATGACGCCCCGCAAAAACACCCCAACCTGCGTAAAGCATGGCTGGCAAAAAAACGGCGCCCGGCTCTCCAACGCACGGGCTGCGACAAACTCATCGTCCCGCCCCCATCAGTAAGCTCTTATTCGTTAGGGGCATAACCCACCATCCGTACCGCGGGCTGCACGACCACGGACGTGGAATATTGACTGTGATTGACCAGATAATTTTCGAGCCTGGACTGTGCCTCCGCCTCATCAACCACCAGAGGAGCCGCCACCAGCGCCGCCGGCGGATGATTAACGGCCAGCACCGGTGGCGGCGCGGCAGCCATCGTTTGCACCTGGGCGGTGGAACTCGCACCACCCATATCGAAACTCACCACCGCAACCGCGGCCACGGAAGCGGCCACGGCCAGTCCTGCCAAGGGCTTGAAGAACGAGGATATGACGGTGGTTTTCTTACGGGGCGCAAACGTGATGGGCAAGACAGGTTCGGCTTCGATGACTTGTGAGATACGCGCGGCGAGATCGTGCTGGATCGTACTGGGGAGGTTATTTTTAAGCGCATCACCAATCAGGTGGTAGCGCCCCCAACACACTCGGGATACCGGGCTACGTTTCATCTCTTCGATCACCTGGCGCGCCTCGTGCGCCGTGAGGTCGCCATCCATGAACGCGGAGATCTTTTCATTGAATTTTTCTGTCATACGCTTCACCTATTACGACTCGAGCAGCGGCTTGAGCCTTTCGTTGATCGCCTCACGCGCCCGGAAAATGCGGGAACGCACCGTTCCCACCGGGCACGCCATCGCCTCGGCGATTTCCTCATAGCTCAAACCTTCCAGTTCGCGCAGGGTGATCGCCGTGCGCAAATCCTCGGGCAAGTGCTCTATGGCCTCAAAAATCGTTTTTTCTATCTCTTTCGTGAGCAGCAGGTGTTCCGGAGTCTCGTTCTCTCTGAGACCCGACTCACCCTCGTAGAGTTCCGCATCCGATATCTCTATATCGGCGCCCGGCGGCCGGCGCCCCTGGGCGATCAGATAATTCTTCGCGGTATTGATGGCGATGCGGTACAGCCATGTGTAAAACGCGCTTTCGCCGCGAAAGCTCGGCAGCGCCCGGTAAGCCTTCAGGAAAGCTTCCTGGGCCACATCCAGAACTTCAGATGAATCACGAACATAGCGGGAAATGAGCTTGACGATTTTATGCTGATACTTGAGCACAAGAATGTCAAAAGCCTTCTTGTCCCCCCGCTGTACAAGTTCAACCAGCCGCTGATCGCTATTTTCTTCGCCCATCCGGGCCAGTCCCCTTTCGGTTTGGGCACATCCATTCGCCCTTTGCTTCTGATTGTTGAGGATAAATTGCGTTCGCCCAAAATCGCCGAATATTATATCCTTGGAATTGCCGACTATTGCATTCATATTGCCCGAGTCCCCTGGATTGCATCCTGTGTATATGCAATAGACAGCAAAAATTCCATAAAGAGCGGCGCATTGCAAAAAAATTCTTCGCCGCGCCACCGTTGCTTGATTATGCACCCAAACCATGAACTCGCCAATCTCATCCATGCCCGGGAATCACGATAAAGAATATTATGATGTACTAATCATCGGCGGCGGCGCGGCAGGATTGAGCCTTGCGCTGCACCTGGCGCAAACCGCGCGCATCGCCCTGATCACCAAAGGACCCCTCACCGAGGGCGCAACCTTGTATGCCCAGGGTGGCATTTCGGCGGTGCTGGACAAAAGCGACTCCATTGAATCGCATATTAAGGACACCCTGGACGCCGGAGCGGGGCTTTGCGACGAACAAATCGTCCGCTATGTCGTCGAGCACGGCAGAGAGGCCGTACAGTGGCTGATCGACCATGGCGTGCCGTTCACCCGCCATGTGCTGGCGGATGGCACCATCGACTATCATCTGACGCGCGAGGGCGGGCACAGCCACCGGCGGGTCATCCATGCCGAGGACGCGACCGGCCGTGCGGTGGAAATGACACTCGAACAACAGGCCCGGCGCCACCCCAACATCGCCGTGTTTGAACACCATATCGCCATCGACCTGATCACCGCGCGCAAACTGGGGCTGGACAGCGAAAGGTGCCTTGGCGCCTATATCCTGGACCGCAAGGCAAACCGCGTCCGCGCCTTCGGCGCGCGCTTTGTGGTGCTGGCGACCGGCGGGGCCGGCAAAGTCTACCTCTATACGAGCAACCCCGACGTCGCCACCGGCGACGGCATCGCCATGGCATGGCGCGCCGGATGCCGGGTGGCGAACATGGAATTTGTTCAATTCCACCCCACCTGCTTGTACCACCCCAAAGCCAAGTCGTTTCTCGTCACCGAGGCGGTGCGCGGCGAGGGCGGACGGCTGCTGCTGCCGGACGGCACCCCCTTCATGCACAAGTTCGACGCCCGCGGCGAACTCGCCCCGCGCGACATCGTGGCGCGCGCCATCGACTTCGAGATGAAGCGCACCGGCAACGATTATGTCCTGCTCGACATCAGCTTCAAACCGGCGGATTTCATCAAGCGCCACTTCCCCACCGTCTACGCGCGCTGCCTGGAATTCGGCTACGACATCACCAGGGAAGCCATCCCCGTCGTCCCCGCCGCCCACTATACCTGCGGCGGCGTAATGACCGATCTGCACGGCCGGACAGACGTGGCGGGGCTCTACGCCATCGGCGAAACCGCCTTCACCGGCCTGCACGGCGCCAACCGCATGGCCAGCAATTCGCTGCTCGAATGCCTGGTATTCGCCAAAGCGACCAGCGAGGACATCGAAGCCCAGCTCGCCTCCATCCCCGCCCCGCCGCCGCTGCCCACCTGGGACGAAAGCCGCGTCACCGATTCCGATGAGGAGGTCGTGGTCTCGCACAACTGGGACGAACTGCGCCGCTTCATGTGGGACTACGTCGGCATCGTGCGCACCGACAAACGCCTGGAACGCGCCAAACGCCGCATCGACCTGCTGCTCGGCGAAATCGCCGAATACTACAGCCACTTCCGCGTCACCAACGACCTGATCGAACTACGCAACCTGACACTGGTCGCCGACCTGATCATCCGCTCGGCCATGCAACGCAAGGAAAGCCGAGGATTGCACTACACGCTGGATTATCCGCGATCGGATGATAGAAAGGCGCCGGTTAACACGGTGTTGACTCCGTAAGGGATAATCCCTACCCACATCACCATAAAAACCAGTGAGTTATAGTGGCCCCATCAGTATCGCCTTGCCGAAATCCCATTTTGTAATCTAAAATGAAATACAAATCGAATTTCGATGAGGGATTCAAGATGACATCCATCAGTGTCCGACTCCCGGATGACCTCGAAAGCCAGCTCGCCCATGAAGCCGAATTCGAAGGCAAGCCCCGCGCACAAGTGGTACGCGAAGCGGTGGCCGAATACCTGGCCCGCAAGGAGCGCGAGCGGTTCATGGCGGAGATGATAGCTGCCGCCAAGGCATTGGCCGCCGACCCCGCCGCTGTGACCGAATCGCGCGAAATCGCCAACGACTTTGACTCAATCGATGAAGGGCTTGATGCCATCATCGAGTCAGAACGTGCGGCAGGTATCGACCACAACCAAAAGTGGTGGAAATAATGCTCCGGGGTGAAATCTGGATCGCCAACCACAACCCCAACAAAGGGGCCGAAATCGGCAAACAACGCCCGGTCATCATCATGCAAGAGGACCGGCTCCTCTCCACTGGGCTACACACAATCATCACCATTCCCCTCACCACGCAATATCGCCCCGCCTTCGCCCCCATGCGTATTCATATTTCTGCGCGCGGCCGCCTGCTTCAGGATTGCTACGCCATGGTAGAACACCCTCGCGCCCTTGACCGCAGCCGCTTTGGCGAAGGACCAATCACACGGTTGACGCCCCAAGAGATAGCGGCAGTGGAGCGGGGATTGTTGGCGGTGATGGGAATTTCATAAGATGCAGAAAACGGTGACAATTATCTTGAAAAACGCCGGTATATGGAGAAAATAAGCTGTTTGATGCTGTAATTCCATCGCTCTAATTCGAAGGAACAAATTTATTTAAGGGACCTCTGATTAATTCAGAGCTCCCTCGGCACAAGGACGTGCCGGCATTTTTCAATCACAACAAGTGATTGCAAAATGGAGAAAAGCAAAAATCGCGTTTTTGCTTTTCGTGCTCTAGGAGTTCCAGGATGGAATTATTCAGAGCTTCCTTAATTCTACTGTGTCACAAAGCGATCAAGGGATGCAGTGCAAAGCGAAATCGGGCGAAAAAGCGGAGTTTACACGGAGTAAATGAGCATTTTGAGCCCGATTTCAACGCCGCAATGCGCCCTTCAGCGCTTTGTGACACAGTAGAATTAACCGGACTTTCGGGCATTTTCATGTATCCACTCCCTCCAGTTTTTGCTCTCGCGCTCATGGCGCTGAGCTATGTTCTCAGCCAGCCGCTCTGGGAACGGGCGTTCATGTCTGACAATTCGCCGGTGGCGTGGCTGTCCAGCGCGCAGCTTCTTGCTGGTAGCGTGCTTGTCTGGCGGTTAACGCGTGACCGGCTGATTGCCCAGTATCTTGGCTACATCATGGCTTTCGGGCTGCTGTATTGCGCATTGGACGAACAATTCATGCTCCATGAGCATCTCAAATATGAGTATCTCCCCATGTGGCTGCCGAGTCACTCGGGGTTGCATCAGACGCTGGGTGACCTCCCTCTGATTTTCGTGGGTTTGGGTGGTGTGTTCTGCGTTGGGACATTGATTCGCCAAAAATGGCAAGGCGACCGACCGGCCTGCCTGTTACTACTGGCAAGTCTGATGGTTGGTTTTGTGGCGATCGCCGTTGATACCGTGGGGCAGGATTGGCGCATCGCGCCAATCGAGGAAGGTATCGAGGTACTGGCCGAAAGCTTCTTTCTCGCGGCACTCCTGGCAATGCGTCAGGTGCAGTCGTCGTCTTCGTCGTAGGCGAGCAGCCGCCACTGACCGGCCACATTGGCAAACACCGCTTGCCACAGACCCTCGGCACTGACTATGGGCATGTAGCGCCCGTTCCAGACAGAAAAATCAGCCACCCGGTCACCATCCAGGTCAATGTCGTCTACGGTGAACTTGTCGTATTCGCCCGTGCCGCGCCATTTACGACGTTGTACCGTGGCTTTGCCAGCCAGTGCGGGTTTACCCACCCATACCAATAGCGTGTTTTCCCACGGCGCAACCTTGTTGAGCGCGTGCAATTTAACGTCCATCGTGCCGCCCACGCAGGCTGAATGGTCACCGAAATCGAAGGTCAATGCTTTCACCTCCGTACCCGTCGGCTGGGCATATCGGGTAATGCCGTTGAGTTGGGCGGGTTTGTCGAAAGTAATGGTTACGCTACCCACATCCCACACGCCAACAATAATATCCAGCGGCGTGCTCGCGCGTATGAAGGAGCCCTGCGGGAGGGGGGGATACGCTTCAGCGTATGAGGCTGGTTGTTCGACGGTCATTCGGAAGGGAATTTTGTGAAAACCTGACAACGTATCGACAAGCTCAATCGCCGAAGCAGCGGCGCCCTCCAACGAAAACGGCGGGCCATTCAGCGCGTAAACGCCGTTGGCGCCAAAGTAAGAAGGCTTGGCTACTGGCAGCGGCAGGAGCTTCAATGCGGCACCGATATGGGCCGATTGCCAGACGCTGGCATTGGTAACCAGCCCGGTGGGGGGCGGTGCGACGACACCTTGCGCGAGTTGTTGTTTCATCGCCTCGAACTCGGGGGTTTTGAAGCGCAATGGTTTTGCGCCTGAAATTTCTTTCGCGCGGGTTTCCGGACTCAGGAGCACCTCGGTCATCGAGTCGCCCACCGCTATCCAGCGACGCAAGGATGGCTCGACCCAGAACGCTCGGGATTGCCAGTCCAGGCGTTGTCGTGGCGTCAAACTGGTTAGCTTGATTTGCTGGTTGATTTCGGCGAGGGCCAAAGGTTTTTCCGAGAAAAACTTGCACGGGCTATAACCGTGCAGTTTGGGTCGTTCGCTCTCTATTTCGCACCATTCGCCTCGCGTTGCAATAAGACGCACGGCTTGGTTGGTCACCAGATGGCCCAACGCATCCGATGTGGCTGTGGCCTGCGCACGAACAGGCAGACGCGAGGCATGAACAAACAGCGGATCTGCCGCCGTAGCGGGGAATCCAGCCACAGACAGCCCCACCATTAACAACCATTTATTCATGGAGTTTTCCTGGGTTTTAGGCCAGCGGGTATCAGGACTTCACCCTTCTGGTTCATTAAAGCGTGTGCGGCTCCCCAGCGAAGCCAGACCAATTTGCCATCTTGAATAACCTGAGCGTAGGTGATGGTCCCCGGTTTTTCGGGGCGTGGCGGTGGGGTGCCCTGATCTTGGTCGATTTCGTTTGCGGCCTGAATACGCGCGAGTCCACCATTGAAGTCGTAGGCATCGTTGTATATCGGAGGCACCACCCAGACGCCTTTGCGATTCAGATATCCCCACTTGCCTGCTATTTTGACGGCTGCATAACCCTCCTTGAAATCCCGAACGTTTTCAAAGGTGATTTCAGCGGGTGGGGCAATCTTGTTGCCTTTATTAGGCGCGGGCGGGTTCGTTGTCAGGAAATGCCCACGGGGGTCGATAAAACGCCAGGCCGTGTCTTTAAGCACTGCCGCATACCCCTGGGAAAACGCGCGTGCTTCGTCAAACCGGGCAGGTATGACAAGCTTGCCTTGGCGGTCGACATAACCCCAATAGCCGCCTGATTTCACGGGCGCCAGGTTTTCCGCGAATACCTCGGCATCCTCGAAACGGGGCGGCACTTTCCAGTTCCCCTGTGCATCGACGAAGCCTACGCGCCCATCCTGCGCTTGCATCGCCCAATCAGATTCGGCGGGTGCGCCGAGTAAAACAGAAGGGTTTTCGACTATGGGCGGGCCATCATCTGGCGGTGTGAAATTGAGTTGTTGTTCGGCTACCTCCAGTGCTGCAGTCTCTCGGCAATTTCGGTCGAACACGGCCGGCGTTTCAAAGTTCTTTATCACATGGGCGACTTCGCCCCGGAAAGGATCAGCCGAGTCAAATACCGGCGGCAGCAGCCATTTTCCCCGACGGGAGATCAGCCCGGTTTGGTTCTTACCCAAGGAAAGCATGGCACTGTCGCCCTGAAAGTCCGAGGCCGCGCGAAATACGGCAGGAATGACTTCGCGCCCAGTTGGATCGATAAATCCCCATCCCCCGACAGGTTGGCGGGTACGCCACATTTCCACATCGGGTTGTGGGCGCGTGGGCGTTAGCCAGCGTCCGGTTGCGTCTATCACGCCATACTGACCAAACTTGATTGCGGCGAAGAGTCCACCTGCTCTACCCGGGTGGAGCATGTCGAATTCAGGCTGAACCACCCATTCGCCGCGTTCATTGACCAGCCCATGTCGGCAGCCGTCGCTTGCCACGGCGATCCCTTTCTGGAAAGGGGAAACGGATGCAAAACGAGGTGACACTACCACTTTTCCCTCACGGTCGAGCCAGCCTGTCAGGCCTTTCTCGTGCACGCTGAAGTAGCGGTCTGAGAGAAGGCCAATCTCGTGATCGCGAGGGCGGACAACCCAGCCCGTCGGCCCCAGTATGCCCATCCTCGGCTTCGACGTGCCGTCATTCGATACGATGAGTAAATCTCCGGAGACACCATGGACTGAATATTCTTTTACGAGCTCACGGTTATTCCGGATATCCAGAATGAGGCTGGCTTCTCCTGTCTGCCACTGAGCTAAACCGTTCCCGAAGTAGTTAGATATCCATCCTTCGCGCGCAGGTAATTTGACGGGTTGGCCTCGATGATCCAGAAGTTCGCTGGCTTGTTTGCCATTTGACCAACTGCGAACTACCAGCACATAGCCATCGGCAACTGTTCGACGATCAACCCTCGGTTCTTCCGCCTGTACTTCCACATCAGTCGGCTGCCGGTGGGCAGTGAAGCGGCCCTGGCGGTCCACAACGCCATCAATCGGGCCGAGGCGCACGGTTCCCAGTTCGCGGTAAAAACTCTGCGCCCAATTGAATCGGGGAGAAATGACGAATTTTCCGGTGCGATCAATATAGCCCCACTTGCCCTGCACTTCGGCGGGAGCCAACCCGGCGTTAAAGGTTCCTGCTGATTGAAACCGGGGTGGAATGGCATATTTCCCGGCACGGTCGATGTAGCCCCAGGCGCCCCCAGGTTCCCGAACAAGCGCCAGACCTTCGTGGAATATCGGCGTACTACTGTACTTTGGGGAGAATACCCAGCGCCCGTCGAGGGCGAGCAGCCCCCATTTTCCCGCCACACTCACCGCTAGCGTATCGCCGTTTTCGGACTGGATATTCTCGAAGACAAAGGCACGCGCCCAGTCAGCGATAGCGAGTGTCGAAAGTGGCACCCAGACTGGAAGGGTGTCGGCCCTGGCTGTGATAAGGCCAGCTTGTACACAGAGAAAGACAAAAATTACCGCTATCCAGCGACGCACAACATTCCCCCTAGACAAGGTGTCGAATTAGCGTAAATACCTTAAATAACTTTTCCGCGCCCGCGCAATCGCGGCCCGTACCTGGTTAGGCGCGGTGCCGCCAAAGTGATCGCGGGCGGCGAGCGAGCCTTCCAGCGTCAGCACGGCGTATACATCGTGCGTAATCATCGGTCTGAACGCTTGCAGTTCGGCCAGATCGCGCGCTGGTGTCGGCCGCGCGCACGGCCCGCGCGGCCACCTCATGCGCATCGTGGAAGGGCACGTCTTTTTTCACGAGGTAGTCGGCCAAGCCGGAGATATAGAAGCATAAACGCCATATTTGCCCAAGAGCAAGTGTATTCACCCGCCTATGTAGAGAACAAATAAGCTGTCCGTTGTTGTAGCGCATCCAGCAGTCTCTTGGGGGGGAAACCTAAAAGCGGTGGTCCGCCAGCAACGCCGTACCGGGAACCTGTAGCAACTCAAGCGCCGTTTCCGTCATGCGACGGACACGGCTTTCTTCTTTGGAGGTGTTGCGGAAAACCGTGTTCGCCAGGATTTCGGCAAGATTGAGGGAGACGCCGTAGTACAAGAAACGGCTGCCGGCCTGCGTGCCTTCGTATCCCACCGTGCCGTATCCCACTGTCAGTTCGAGATAGCGCAACCAGGAAGCGTCGCGCAGGGCCGGAACGCCGCTTGCCTTGGCGGCCAGAAGATATGTGTGGCCATCGTAATCCCCCTTGCCCTTCGTTTCGCCCGCGCGCCGCCGCGCATCGGCCGGCCAGTATTGCAGACGGAAATCCAGCAGCTCGTCCCAGCGGCGGTTTTTCTCCAGCCATACGGCCAGACCGACGCCGGCGACATTCATGAGCGCGTCTTCGTAGCTGAACTTGTTGTCGCGATCGAAGCCGTCCATGATCTCCACACCGGTCATGATGCCCAGCGCCGTGATCGTCCCCAGGCGCAACGCCCGGTCAGCGTCATTGCCCGCCCACTCCACCCCCCGCGCGAGCAGCCGCGTCGCAACATAGCCGGCATAACCATGCGCCACCTTGTCCGCACCGCCGGCATAGGTGTCCTGGCCAAACCAGCCTTCGTTCGTGAAACCGAAATCGCCCGTCAGACCGCTGTGCCACCAGGCGTTCGCGCCATAGGCGGCCACGCCCAGCACCCCCGCGGCAATCACGGCATGCGTGCGGAAGCGGACGCGTTCTTCGTCACGCATCCGGCCGGCTTCGGTAATGTTTTGATCGATCAGAGACGGCTGTGGCGATCTGAGCTCGCCTTCGCCTTTCGCAACGGGAAGAAACCCTGGGCCCATTCGCCAGGATGCAAAGTCCAAGCCCTGATCCGCCAACACCGGCGGGGCGGGAGAGATGAGAATGATGGCGGCACAGCACGCCCCGAGAATCTTCTGATGAAACGTAGCCACGCCGGTCACCTCCAGCAGAAGCTTCCAGTCGATGCAAGGCGGGTTGGGCGCTTTTCTGCGCCGTAACCCGCCAACCCCGCCGACAGGCGATCCTCAAAAAAATGCGTTGTGTGCTTCGCACCCTGGCGGGTTACGCAAAAAACGCTAACCCGCCCTACATTGATTGCTGATTTAGAAACGGTCCGTAAAAAAAACCTCTTCAAGCGCCAGTTGGCCGCTGCGAGGATAGGGCTCCTGAAGCCTTTTGCCGATGGTGATCATCATGCAGATGGCATGATCTTCGGGCAGGTGGATCAGACGGCCCACGGCATCGAAGTCAAATCCATCCATCGCACAAGAATCATACCCCATTTCCCTGGCAAGCAGCATGAGGGTCATCGCCGCCATCGACGTGGAGCGCATTCCTTCGTCGCGCTGGGCCTGCTCGTTGCCCGAGTAGTATTGGCGTATTCCGGTGACCATGTGATCCTGCACGCGGGACGGAGCGTTGCGCCAATAGCGCTCGGGGACCTTGTCCCAGGCTTTGAGATCCATGCACACCACCAGCAGCAGCGAGGCATCGGTGACCTGCGCCTGATTCCAGGACGCCTCACGGATCTTGGCGCGCAGTGCCGGATCGCGCACCGCCACGAATCGCCAATGCTGGATATTGAACGCGGTGGGCGACAGGATGGCGTGTTCGACGAGCGCGCGGATTTCCTCCTCGCTCATGCGGTGACCGGAATCAAACGCTTTGATGGAACGGCGCGTTTGTATGGCTTCTTTTACGTTCACTTTCTTGTATCCCCTACTTCACCGCTGCCTGCAAGGCGCGACGAATGATTTCCTCACTGGACAATCCCGCGGCATCGACTGCCAAAGCCATGCGGCTGGCCTCGGCGGGTTTGTAGCCCAAGGCGATCAGCGCGCTGATGGCATCGTTGGCCGGGTTAAACTCCTCTCCAACCATGGAACCCATACCGATAACCGCCACATCGGATGCGCCACCCTTGGCTTCGAGGCGATCGCGCATCTCGATAATCAGGCGCTCGGCGGTCTTTTTGCCGATGCCCGGCAGACGGGTCAACGTGGCGCTGTCATTGCTGCGCACGCAGCGGGCGAAGGCGTCGGCGGAGATGCCGGACAAGACAGTCAACGCCATCTTGGCACCGACGCCGCTGACCTTGATCAACTGCCGGAACAGCGTGCGCTCGGCCTCGCTGGCGAAACCGAACAGCAGATGAGCATCCTCACGCACCACCAAGTGGGTATGCAGCGTAATCTTACTGCCCACGGCGGGCAATTCGTAAAAGGTGGTCATCGGCGCTTCGATCTCATAACCGACGCCACCCACGTCGATCAACAACCAGGGCGCCTGCTTCCACAGCAGCGTGCCGTGCAACCGCCCGATCATCGCCATCTCCCCGCGCGTCTGCCGCGTACCCGTGAAGACAAGAGAGATTTATCGATCTGTTGCAAGGTTTGAGAGGTATGGCTGTGACACAGCGCGCAAGCCAGGGCATCGGCCGCATCGGCCTGTGGCGCGCCGGGCAACTTGAGCAACGCCGTTACCATGTGCTGCACCTGAGCCTTGGCGGCATTGCCTTTGCCGACGATCGCCTGCTTGATCTGCGCCGGGGTGTACTCGTATACCGGCAAGGACTGCATCACGCCCGCGCAGATCGCCGCGCCGCGCGCCTGGCCGAGTTTGAGCGCGGAATCGACATTGTGTTTCATGAATACCTGCTCGATCGCCATCACTTGAGGACGGTGTGCCGTCACAATCTCGCCCACTCCCTCGAAGATCGTTTTCAGGCGCGCCGCCAACGTCTCGCCGTCGGTCCGCACGCAACCGCTGGCGACATAGCGGACATGGATACCCTCTATATCGATGACGCCAAAGCCGGTGATACGGGAACCGGGATCGATGCCGAGGATGCGGGTCATGGACAATGGCGAACCATATTCGTCAACCGATTTGCGCCATGACATCCGCGGAGATATCCGCATTGGAATAGACATTCTGCACGTCGTCCAGGTCTTCCAGCATGTCGAGCATCTTGAACATTTTCTCCGCATCGTCGCGGTCAAGCGCCGCACTGGTGGAAGCCTGCATGGTCACTTCGGCCTGTTCTGGCGTGAGACCCGCGGCGATCATCGTCTCCTTCACTTGCGCGAATGCCTCGGGCGCGGTCACCACGTCGACGGAACCGTCGTCGTTGACCACCACATCATCGGCGCCGGCCTCCAGCGCCGCTTCCATGATGCTGTCTTCGTCGCTGCCGGGGGGATAGGTGAGGATGCCTGTTTTTTTGAACAGGTAAGAAACCGAACCTTCGGTGCCGAGATTGCCGCCGTATTTGGTGAAAGCATGGCGAACATCGGCCACGGTGCGCGTGCGTTTGTCGGTCATGCAGTCGACGATCACCGCCACGCCGCCGGGGCCATAGCCTTCGTAGCGGATTTCTTCGTAATTTTCTCCGTCCTGCGCACCGGCGCCGCGCTTGATCGCACGCTCGACCGTGTCCTTGGTCATGTTGTTGCTCAACGCCTTGTCGATCGCGGCGCGCAAGCGAGGGTTGGACGTGGCATCCGCCCCGCCGGCGCGCGCGGAAACCGTGATCTCACGGATCAGCTTGGTGAACAATTTTCCGCGCCTGGCATCCTGGGCATTCTTGCGATGCTGGATATTCGCCCATTTACTGTGTCCGGCCATGTTGTTAGTTGCGAGTTGCGAGTTAAAAGTTACGAGTATTGGTCGTCAGCATCGTAGGGGGTGCCGTGCGCACCATTCAAGTGGTGCGTGAAACGCACCCTACATTTTTTCCTATATCTTGAGATCCAGCATCTTCGCCAGCGCCAGCCGCGCCTCGCGCGCCTCGCTTTCCGGCACTTTGATCTGATTCACCACCTTGCCTTCCACCAGATTCTCCAGCGTCCACAGCAAATGTTGCGGATCGATACGGAACATGGTGGAGCACATGCAGACGGTGGGCGACATGAAGTGCACCGACTTGCCCTCGTGCTTGTAGCGCTCGTGCAGCCGCTGCACCAGATTCAGCTCGGTGCCCACCAGCCAGCGCGTACCGGGCGCGGATTGGGCGATGGTGTTGATGATGTATTCGGTGGAGCCGACATGATCGGATTTCTCGCACACCTCGAAGCCACACTCGGGATGGGAGATCACCTTGGCATCGGGGAAGCGCATGCGGAACTGGTCGATGTGTTGCGGTTTGAACATCTGGTGCACCGAGCAGAAGCCCTTCCACAAAATCATCTTCGCCTGTCGGATCTGCTCCGGCGTCAGCCCGCCCATGGACTGGTTGAAATCCCACACCACCATCTGATCGAGCGGGATGCCCATGCGATAACCGGTGTTGCGTCCCAGATGCTGGTCGGGAAAGAACAATACCTTCTCGCGTTGCGAAAATGACCAATCCAGCACATGGCGGGCATTGGTGGAGGTGCAGACGATGCCGCCGTGACGTCCGCAGAAGGCTTTCAGGTCGGCGGCGGAATTGATGTAGGTCACCGGCGTGATCTGCTCGTCGGGATCGAGCACTTCGGCCAGCTCGCGCCAGGCGCGCTCGACCTTGGCGAGATTGGCCATGTCGGCCATCGAGCAACCGGCGGCGAGATCGGGCAAAATCGAAATCTGGTCGGGGCGTGTCAGGATATCCGCCACCTCGGCCATGAAATGCACGCCGCAGAAGACGATGTATTCGGCATTGGAACTGGCCGCCTGACGCGACAGCTTGAGCGAGTCGCCGGTGTAATCGGCGTGGCGGAACACTTCCTCGCGCTGGTAGTGATGACCGAGAATCGCCAGCCGATCGCCCAGCGCCGCCTTCGCCGCGCGGATGCGCGCGCCGCACTCCTCGTCGGAAAGATCGGTGAATTGCTGAATTGCCCGCGCCGTTGCCGCCATCTAAGTTACACCTCAACCGTCAAGTTGCTGGATGCGCGGTGCGCACCCTGATCCCCACCTCACGCAGGTGTGTATCGCTCACCGGCGAAGGCGCAGAAGTCAGCGGGCAGGCGGCGGTCTGGGTCTTGGGGAAGGCCATCACGTCGCGGATCGAATGCGCGCCGCTCATCAACATCACCAACCGATCCAGACCGAAGGCGATACCGCCATGCGGCGGACAACCGTAGGTCAGCGCATCGAGCAGGAAACCGAATTTCTCGCGCGCCTCGTCCTCGCTGATGCCGAGGATGCGGAACACCGCCGCCTGCATCTCGGGACGATGGATACGGATCGAGCCGCCGCCGGCCTCGGTGCCGTTGAGCACCATATCGTAGGCGCGCGACAACGCCGCGCCAGGATCGGCCTCCAGCCGCTCCACATCGTTCACTGTCGGCGCGGTGAACGGGTGATGCAGCGCCGCCCAGCGATCCGCCTTGCCGTCCCACTCGAACATCGGGAAATCGACCACCCACAGCGGCCGCCAACCCGGCTCGACCAGGCCCCGGTCATGTCCGAGTTTGACACGCAGCGCGCCCAAAGATTCATTCACCACGGAGGACTTGTCGGCGCCGAAAAAGACAAGATCATTGGTCTGCGCGCCGGTGCGTTGCAGGATGCTGGCGACAACCTCGTCGGGCAGGAATTTGAGAATCGGCGATTGCAGGCCCTCGCGGCCGGCGGCCAGGTCGTTGACCTTGATGTAGGCCAGGCCCTTGGCGCCATAAATGCTCACGAAATGGGTGTAGTCGTCAATCTCCTTGCGGCTCAGGCTTCCGCCAGCCGGCAGACGCAGCGCCGCCACCCGGCCGTGCGGGTCGTTGGCGGGGCCGGAGAAGACCTTGAAATCGACATGCTTCATCAAATCGCTGACATCGACCAGCTCCAGCGGAATGCGCAGATCAGGCTTGTCCACGCCGAAACGCGCCATCACCTCGGCGTAGGGCATGCGCGGGAAAGGCTTGGGCAAGGTCACATCGAGCACTTCGGCGAACAATTCGCGCAGCATGTCTTCCATCAGCGCCATGATGCCGTTCTCGTCCAGGAACGAGGTCTCGATGTCGAGCTGGGTGAATTCCGGCTGGCGGTCGGCACGCAGGTCTTCGTCACGGAAGCAGCGTGCGACCTGGTAGTAGCGGTCCATCCCGCCCATCATCAGCAACTGCTTGAAAAGCTGCGGTGACTGCGGCAGAGCGAAGAACTCGCCGGGATGGGTGCGGCTCGGTACCAAGTAATCGCGCGCGCCTTCCGGCGTGGATTTGGTGAGGTACGGAGTTTCGATGTCGAGGAACCCCCGCTCATCGAGAAAACGGCGCAGGGTGCGCGTCACATGGGCGCGCATGCGCAAGCGGTGTTGCATCTGCGGACGGCGCAGATCGATATAACGGTAGCGCAACCGGGTCTCTTCGTTGATCTCGATCTCGTCGGCCACCGAAAACGGCGAGGGTTCGGCACGGTTGAGTATCTCCAGCGTCTCGCCCACAATCTCAACCTGCCCCGTCGCCAGATGGGGATTTTCGGTACCCGCCGGACGGCGGCGCACATGCCCCTTGACGCGCAGCACATACTCGCCGCGCACGCGCTCGGCGGTGGCGAAGGTGTCCGCGATGTCGGGATCGAATACCACCTGCACCAGTCCCTCACGGTCACGAAGATCGACGAAGATCACCCCGCCGTGATCGCGGCGGCGGTGCGCCCAGCCGCACAACTCGACTTCCTGCCCCAACAGGGATTCGTTCAACTGCCCACAATAGTGGCTGCGCATGATGCTGTTTCCTGATTCTGTGATTGATTGCTTGATGTTGTGATGTGGATTTAAACCATCATGTTTTATGTTCGATAGGAACAACCTTGCCGGCGATCTCGACGACACCCTTGTCCCACTTCGGCACCACCGCGCCCATCGAGATAATCATCTTCAACCCGTCATCCACGCTCATATCCAGCTCCACCGCTTCGCGACGCGGCACCATGAGGAAAAAGCCGGAGGTCGGGTTGGGCGTGGTGGGCACATAGACATTGACCACTTCGTCAGCGGTCTTGGCCTGGGCCTCACCGACCGCTGTGCCGGTCTGGAACGCCAGCGTCCACAAACCTTTGCGCGGGTACTCGATCAGCAACACCTTGCGGAACGACTGCCCGCCGGAGGTGAATACCGTCTCGGTGAGCTGCTTGACGGCCGAATAAATGGGACGCACCAGCGGGATGCGGTTCAAAAACTTCTCCCACATCACTACCAACTCCCGGCCGAAGAAATTGGCGACCATCACACCGGTGATCAGCACCACCGCGATGGACAGCAACACACCCAAACCGGGGATATGGAAACCGAGCAGCTTGTCGGGATGCCAGGCCTGCGGCAGCACCAGCAGCGTCTGGTCCATGAAATCGACCAGCAGCTTGATCACCAGCACGGTGACGCCCAGCGGCAGCCAGACGAGCAACCCGGCGATCAGATAACGACGTATGGGAGACATTAAACTACCTGAAATTACCTACATTACGCCTCACCCGCACACGGCGGACAAGTCCCCGCGCCGCAGCCCGCCGCGGCGGCCTCTTTCTTCTCCGGCTTCTTCGCCCCGCCCTTGAAATCGGTCTCATACCAGCCACCGCCCTTGAGACGAAAGCCGGAGGCGGAGATCTGTTTCTTCAACTGCGGCTGACCGCACCGGGGGCACTCCACCAGCGGGGCATCGCTCATCTTCTGTATCGCCTCCAGGGAATGACCGCACGAAGAGCATTGATATTCATAGATAGGCATGATGAACCTCACAATACCGAAACAAAAAGCGAACCTCGCTATCAAATAGGGCTAATTATACACTTTTCAAGATACTGGATGGGACCCCGATTCACCCCCATACTCGGGTAAAATGCTCCCACCAAAATCTCCACGAGCGTCTCCCATGCAATCTCTCTCCGCCACCTCTCTCCCCGAAACCCGCAACGACTGGAAAACCCTCCGCACCCTGCTGCCCTACCTGTGGGAGTTTCGCACGCGGGTGATCCTGGCGATGGCCTTTCTGGCGCTGGCCAAGCTGGCCAATGTCACCATCCCGCTGGCGCTCAAGGAGGTGGTCGACGCCCTGGATGGCGCCCGCCATGCCGTGGTGCTCCTACCGCTCGCCCTGCTGATTGGCTATGGCGCATTGCGCATCGCCAGCACGCTGTTCGGGGAACTGCGCGACCTGGTGTTTTCCAAGGTGGCGCAGCGCGCCATCCGCAACATCGCGGTCAAGGTGTTCCGCCACCTGCACGCGCTGGCGCTGCGCTTCCACCTGGAACGCCAGACCGGCGGCATGTCACGCGATATCGAGCGCGGCACGCGCGGCATGAGTTTTCTGCTGTCGTTCATGCTGTTCAACATCCTGCCGACGATCCTGGAAATCGCATTGGTCACGGTGATCCTGCTCGTCAACTACAGCGCCTGGTTCGCCATCATCACCACCGGCACGATCGTCATCTATATCATCTTCAGCCTGGTGGTGACCGAGCAGCGCATGGCGGTGCGCCGCGTCATGAACGAGATGGACTCCAAGGCCAACACCCGCGCCATCGACAGCCTGCTCAATTACGAAACGGTGAAATACTTCGGCAACGAGGAATACGAGGCGCGGCGCTTCGACGAGAACATGGCGGTATGGGAAAAGGCCGCGATCAAGAACCAGACCTCGCTGTCGATGCTCAATCTCGGCCAGGGCGCGATCATCGCCGTCGGCGTGACGCTGCTGATGATCCTGGCCGGCCAGGGCGTAGTGGACGGCAGCATGACGCTGGGCGACCTGGTGCTGGTCAACGCCTATCTGCTGCAACTTTTCATTCCGCTCAACTTCCTCGGCTTCGTCTACCGCGAGATCAAGCATTCGCTCACCGACATGGAAAAGATGTTCTCCCTGCTCGACAAACCGCAGGACATTCGCGACAGACCCGGCGCGCCGGCGCTGGTCGTGGGTAACGGTGGCGTGCGCTTCGAGCATGTCAACTTCGGCTATCAGCCGGAGCGCCAAATTCTGCATGATCTCGACTTCGAGATTCCCCCAGGGCACAAGGTGGCGGTGGTCGGCACCAGCGGCGCGGGAAAATCCACATTGTCACGCCTGCTGTTCCGCTTCTACGACGTGGACGGCGGGCACATCCTGATCAACGGCCAGGACATCCGCGAGGTCAGCCAGAGCAGCCTGCGCGTCGCCATCGGCATCGTCCCACAGGACACGGTGCTGTTCAACGACACCATCTATTACAATATCGCCTACGCCAAGCCGGACGCGCCGCGCGAAGAAGTGATCCGCGCCGCGCGGATGGCTCACATCCACGACTTCATCGAGTCACTGCCGCAGGGTTACGACGCCCTGGTCGGCGAACGCGGCCTGAAACTCTCCGGCGGCGAGAAACAGCGCGTCGCCATCGCCCGCACCATCCTCAAGAATCCACGCATCCTGATCTTCGACGAGGCGACTTCGGCGCTGGACTCCCACTCCGAACAGGCCATCCTCGCCGCGCTCGCCGAAGTGGCCGCCGACCACACCACCCTGGTCATCGCCCACCGCCTGTCCACCATCGTCGATGCCGACCAGATTCTGGTCATGGAACACGGTCGCGTCGTCGAACGCGGCACGCACAGCGAACTGCTCGGGAAAGAAGGGGTTTACGCGCGGATGTGGGCGTTGCAGCAGCAGGAACGGAGAAAGGAAGAGGCGCCAGCCGTGGAGACGGAAGTGCCCCTGATTATTCCCCAGGGCCTGAATGCTTGAAACTGCGTTGTTTCATCTGACCGATTTCTGCAAACATGCGCTGCGACAGAATGACTGTCATATCGTAAATCTTGTTGATTGTCGCGAGACATTCATCGGCACTTCCTTCGTCCCGCGCTGTCAGCAGATAGATCGCGACATCCAGGTTGTCCCGTTCTTTCTTGATGGCATCCCACTCTTCTGGAATGGCCTTGCCAGCGAAGAAGGTCTTGAGACGGATCATGTAAATCCTAAAATTGGCCTCCCATTTCATGACCGCCTCGTTATAACTGAGAACCTCCTCGTTGCGCTGCTTGGCTGGCACCTTTTTCATATAGCCCACCACAACATTCTGCGAGTGTGTCAAAATCTCTCCTACGGCTCCGTTGACCTCCTCAAGCATCTTATATTTCTGATCCAGCTCCTTGCCGAACTGGGCCTGTTCCGCCGTGAATCGCTGCTGAAAGAGCCAATTCTTGTGCTGCCATCGGGCGGCGATGTACTGAACCAGCAGTCCGCTTATCATGGCACCCACGATGACAAGCCCCAATGGCGAATTGAGGAATTGCACCAAATTGTTCATGCCTGATGCCACGTTTGTTGATGATCCATCCACAGCACCTCATATGCTTCTCTTCTCAAGCGCTCCTCGCTGTTTTCACCGATCTTGCTCTCTATGGCCTTTTCGATATCTTTCAGCATGTCGAGCGCGGCATGCAAGCCATACTCCGGCCCTGCCAATGGTTCTTCACTTGCACCGGCTTTGCCTTTGCCGGCACCCTCGACATCCTCCAGCATGCGCCACGCCAATTGAAACCCCAGTTCCCGATAGGCCTCGAACTGCTTTTCATCGAAGAATTGATCGCTGGTGGGCTCGTCGGGAAATTCGGGGTGGGTCTTGCGGTAACCATAGAGATCGGCGCTGAGACCGTGGATGAAGGTGGTTGGCAGATAGAGGAGAATACCCTTGCTCTCATCACTGCCTTTCACGGCTTCGTAGTCGATGCGCGCCATCAGATACCCCTTTTGCGCAAATTTCTGCGCTCTCGGATCAGCCTTGTCTTTTTCATCCGTCTGATGATTTTCATCCCGGCACGGCGTTATCGCCTGCAACTGTTCAGCCGTGACATGCACAATCGCCCCGAAATCCACCCACGCCTTCTCGATGGCGTTGGCCAGATCGGAAAAGGTATAGCTTGGGTCAGCGGCGCCATCGCACACAATGATCAACTTGAGCCGCCTACGCAACAACTCGTAAAGCCCCAGATTCTCGAAATGCCCGCCATCGCTCAGTTGAACGAAGCGGCTTTTCTCCGTAATCCGCCAGCGCATGAATAAATCGCGGAAACCGGGGCAAAGGAAATTGGGATGCCAAGGAAAACGCGGTTGTATCTCAGGATCGGGATGCGGCGCAGAATAACCCAGGCGGATGTTCAAGAATGTCATCAGCATGGAAAGCAAGGACTGACGTGTCACCCCTTCACCGCCGCAGCCGGCGCCCGGATTGACCGCCGCCCCCGAGATCGCCATGGCTGTTGGAAGAGTCATGTACCCTTTCATGAATTCATTGGTACAACGCCAACCCGTGGCATTGCTGCCGCAATAGCGTGGGCTCAGGATGAAATTATCACCCTTTCGTCCTTGAAATTTTGGAATGTGCGACTCTTCGACGATGATGTTGGCATTGATGATATGGTAGGGGGCAAGAGGATGAGTGCCCGAACACATTTCATGCAGAGAAACACGATCGGCGATATCAGATGCCGCGGGATCGGCGCCTTCGACCTGGATCACCTCCGTAACATCGGGCATGAATGTCTCCATCAAACGATCGCGATAATAGCGATGGATGGAGATATAGTTCAAATTCGTCACGGCCCCCACTGCAAGAGCTGCCACTACTCCGGCAATAACCCATTCCGTTTCAGAATTTGTGTACAGCCAACAAGCCATCTGATACGACAACAGCAACAAGCCAAATAGCAGCAGGAGTGACGCGATGGCAGCCAGTGCCCCGGCAGACAGCAACCCCTTTTTCTTGGCCTCATTCTTGGCAAAAATACCCAGGCCGGACAATATTCCCACCAAGGTTGATACTGTGCCCAGCAATGTGGCGAGCCACCCTTTTTCCTCACTCCCGGAAGCGAGCAGGTGAGGCAGCTTGTTTACCCAGTCATCGACATATGGCAAACCACCGAAGACAATGAATGCCACACCAAGATAAAGAAGCCACTTCGCCCGCTTTTCAAAAAATCGCCGTAACTTGTACCTCATTTCTTTTGCGCGGAGGAGCAAAAGCATCGACACTGAATAAAGGATCGACGCCAGCATGAAAAGCGCGCCCATTGCCGCTGCCAGGATAAAAAACGGATCCTTCATCCACGGCCAGAACACTGGCTTATAAAGGCCAAACTGGTGAAACACAAAAAACGTCAGAATCAATACAGGAAGATACACCAACAGGCTGATGAAGATGCCGCGCAACACCACCGCAATAAGCGATCCCAGCGTTATTCCATGGCCGGGCCGCAGGTAATTGGCATGTTGGCGCATGAAACTGAGGATGGCCTTTTTGTAGGACTGATACCCGCCGCCACTCATCGACCGCCAATGCGTTCCGAAGGGCAGATCATCCTTTCCCAATCCCATGGGCACCTGTCGATCTTTCTTGTCTTTCCATTCACGGGACAACAGCCAGGTAAGTGCAGAACCGATGTAACCGCCGCCGGAAACCGTGGATGAATAATCGAACCTCTTCAGCACTCCCTTCTCGGCCAAGGCTTGAATAACGCCCAGGGAAAACGTCGCCGAACGAATTCCGCCGCCGGAAAGGGCGATGCCCGTCAGGTCCTTGGGCCTGACAACAGTCTCTCCTTCCCCCGCGGCCTGTTGATCCTCCTGACGAAACTGGGGTGGCTCCTGGCGAGCATGAATATCATAGTGTTCACGTCGCTTATGAATGTATTCAAATTTCTGCTCGACAACCTTCTTGGCGCCAAGATAATCCACGCGCGGCTTGTAAGGAACCCAATTGGTCTCGCAGTATTCCCGTCCTTCTTTTTCTTCCGGCATGGGGCTCTCCTTCCGATGGCAATAGTCGATGGAATTGGGTAAAGGATACGAAACTCTGCGAAACATCGCCTTGATCCATATCAAAGTTTTTCTCCCTTCCCGGGACAACCGCTTGAACTTTTTGGATGTGCTACCATCACCATTGATATGACCGCCAAACACACCTCACGCCACCCCGACACCCTGAAGCTGCGCCGGGTGGCGATCGACACCTACCGCGAGAACGTCGCTTATCTGCACCGCGAATGCGCAATCTATCGCGCGGAGGGGTTTCAGGCGCTGTCGAAAATCGAAGTCAGCGTGAATGACAAGAAAGTGCTGGCGGTGCTCAATGTGGTGGACGATGCCGCGATCGTAACCCCGGACGAGTTGGGCCTTTCCGAGCAGGCATTCGCGCAGATAAAGATGACGGAGGGCGGGTTGGTGCGCGTGGCGCATGCCGAGCCGCCGCGCTCGATGGACGCGGTGCGCCGCAAGATCGGCGGCGAGCGGCTGACCCAGGAAGATTTTTCCGCCGTTGCGATGGACATCGTTGGCAACCGCTATTCGAAAATGGAGATGGCGGCTTTCCTGGTGGCGATGGGCCAGGCAGGGCTGGATCGCGATGAGGTATATTCTCTCACCCGCGCCATGATCGAATCCGGCGAACGGCTCGACTGGCATGAACCCCTGGTGGCGGACAAACACTGCATCGGCGGCATTCCCGGCAACCGTACTTCCATGCTGGTGGTGCCCATCGTCGCCGCCCATGGCATGCTGATCCCCAAGACTTCGAGCCGCGCCATCACCTCCCCCGCCGGCACCGCCGACACGATGGAGATGCTGGCCAAAGTCGATCTGCCGCCGGAGGCGCTGCATCGCATCGTGCGCCAGCAGCGCGGCTGCCTGGCGTGGGGCGGCACGGCCCGGCTCGCGCCGGTGGATGATGTGTTGATCTCGGTCGAACGCCCCTTGGGCATCGACTCCCCAGGACAATTGGTGGCCTCCATTCTGGCGAAGAAGGTCGCCGCCGGCTCCACCCATCTGCTGATCGACATCCCGGTGGGACCGAGCGCCAAGGTGCGCCACATGCACGAAGCGCTGCAACTGCGCAAGCTGTTCGAGTTTGTCGGCGACCGGCTTGGGCTGCACCTGGAAGTGATCATTACCGACGGCCGCCAGCCGGTGGGCCGCGGCATCGGCCCCGCCCTGGAGGCGCGCGACGTGATGCAGGTACTGGAAAACGACCCGCAAGCGCCGGCCGACCTGCGGCAAAAGGCGCTGCGCCTGGCAGGAAGGGTGCTGGAATTCGACCCCGATGTGCGTGGCGGCTACGGCTATGCCATCGCGCGCGACATCCTCGATTCGGGGCGGGCGCTCACCAAGATGAACAGCATCATCGAGGCACAGGGGCGGCAAACACTGCATCCCGCTCCCGGCCCTCTTACCTACGAAGTGACCGCAGATCAGGATGGCATTGTCACCGGCATCGACAACTTCCTGCTCGCCAGGCTGGCGCGCATGGCGGGCGCGCCGATGGACAAGGGAGCGGGTGTAGACCTGTTCAAGAAGCTGGGCGATGCGGTGAAAAAAGGCGAACCTCTTTACCGCGTACATGCCGAATTCAATGCCGACTTCAATTTCGCGCGCGCGCTCACCAGGGAACATGGCAGCGGCTATAGCATCGGCACAACGGAACAGGTGCCGCAATTTGATGTGGAATTCTGATGCGGGTACTCGGCTTCCCTGATTACCAGATGCAATCGCAACGATTGGCGGCCACGCTGAATACGTCATGCGAAATCGTCGATATCCACCATTTCCCGGATGGTGAAAGCAAGGTGCGTTTACCGATCGGATTGCCTGACACGGTCATCCTCTGCCGCAGCCTGCATCATCCCAACGACAAACTGATCGAACTGCTGCTGTGCGCCGCGCAAGCCCGCGAGCAAGGCGTCCGGCATCTCGTGCTGGCCGCCCCCTACCTGTGCTACATGCGCCAGGATTGCGCCTTCCAACCCGGCGAGGCCGTCAGCCAGCGCATCATCGGCGGCTTTCTGGCCGGGCTGTTCGATGCCGTGGTCACGGTGGATCCGCATCTGCACCGCATCGCCCATCTGGAAGAAGCGGTACCCGCCAGCCGAGCCATCGCCTTGAACGCCGCGCCATTGATGGCCGACTTGCTGCGCGTCCGGCTGGATCTGCCAGCGCCGGGGCCGCTGCTGATCGGTCCCGACGAAGAATCAGAACAGTGGGTGCGCCGCATCGCGCTCGGCTGCGGGGCGGATTACGCGGTGGGGCGCAAGCAACGTGTCGATGATCGCACCGTCAGCATCGCACTGCCCGCCGTGGACTTCCGCAACCGCACCGTGGTGTTGGTGGACGATGTCGTCAGCACCGGACACACCCTCGCCACGGCGGCGCGGCAGATCAGGGCATTGGGGGCGTCCGCCATATATTGCCTGGTCAGCCACGCTCTGTTTGCAGAAGGCGCCGAAGAGGCGCTCAGGCAATCCGGGGTAAAGGAGATCTGGAGCACCGACAGCATTCCGCACCCCACCAACGCCCTCGCCCTCGCCGATCTGCTGGCGCAAGCGCTGCCATCGAGCAGATAAACCCATGCCTTTTTCGCCGCTCTACCTGATCCTGCTTGTGCTGCTGGTAGGCATACTGATCGCCTTCGTACAGATCGGCCTGCTGACCATCGCCTTCGAAAAACTCGGCCTGTCGGCGGCCTCGGCCTTCACCCTGTTATATGCCTCGCTGTTCGGCAGCCTCGTCAACCTGCCGCTGTTCAAGGTCAAGGCCGAACAACCCTCACACGACATGCTCGAAGCCATGCCCGCGCCGCTGCGCGGACTGCTGCGCCGGCGCATGCCGGAATTCACCGGCAAGACACTGATCGCCGTCAATGTCGGCGGCGGCCTGATTCCGATCGTCTTTTCCTGGTACCTGATCCAGCACCACCCCTTGAGCCTGACTGAAGTCGTCACCGCCACAGCGATCGTCTCCGCGATCAGCTATGTCGCCAGCCGCCCCGTGCCGGGGCTGGGCATCGGCATGCCGATCTTCGTCGGCCCGGTCGCCGCCGCCCTCACCGCCATCCTCGTCTCGCCCGAACACAGCGCCCCCCTCGCCTACATCTGCGGTACCCTGGGCGTATTGATCGGCGCCGACCTGCTGCGTCTGAAAGACATCCGCAAGATGGGCACCCCCATCGCCTCCATCGGCGGCGCGGGGACGTTTGACGGGATTTTTATTACGGGGATCGTGGCGGTGTTGCTGGCGTGATCGACGTAGAGCGGGTTAGGCGCTCCTCTCGGCGCCGTAACCCCCAACCATGCCGCCCTACGTTTATTGCTTCACTTGATCGCATTCACTCACAACCAAACACTACTCACATGAAAACAAAATCCATATTAATCACCGGCTGCTCCACCGGCATCGGCCGTTGCGTGGCCGAGGGGCTGGAGGCGCGTGGCTACCGGGTGTTCGCCACGGCACGCAAGGCGGAGGATGTGGAGGCGTTACAGGAGAAGGGGCTGGAGAGCCTGCGCCTGGATCTGGATGATTCGGATTCCATCCACGCCGCAGTCGACGAAGTTCTCGCTCGCACTGGCGGCCGGATTTATGCGCTGTTCAACAACGCCGGTTATGGCCAGCCGGGCGCGGTGGAGGATCTGCGGCGCGAGGTGCTACGCGCGCAATTCGAGACCAATCTGTTCGGTGTGCTGGAACTGACCAACCGCATCATCCCGATCATGCGCGCCCAAGGCCAGGGGCGCATCATCCAGAACAGCTCGCTGCTGGGCCTGGCGGCGATGCCCTATCGCGGCGCCTATAACGCCAGCAAGTTCGCGCTCGAAGGGCTCACCGACACGTTGCGCCTGGAGCTGGCCGGCAGCGGCATCCATGTCTCACTCATCGAACCCGGCCCGATCAAGAGCCGCTTTCGCGCCAATGCCCATGCCGCCTATAAACGGAATATCGATCCTGAACACAGCGCGCATCGTGAACGCTATGCCAATCTGGAGCGGCGGCTGGCCAAGCAGGGTCCCGCCGCCCCCTTCACTCTCCCGCCCGAGGCGGTGCTGAAAAAGGTGATCCACGCCCTGGAAAGCCCGCGTCCGAAGATACGCTATTACGTCACCGTGCCTACCCATTTTATCGGCACGATAAGGCGTGCTCTGCCCTACCGGGCGCTGGACCGGGTGCTGGCGTGGATCAGCGGGGAGGGTAAGCGGTAGCCCTCTCAAGGATTTCGTTCAATTCGAAGCTACTCTGCGGTATCCTATTGCAATTTGAGAAAGATAAAATTACGGCGATGCAAAACACCTCTCTGAACAGCTTCGGCACCCAGTCGACCCTCACCGTCGAAGGTAAAACCTATCATTACCACGCGCTCCCGGCACTGGCCAAAAGCGGCATTGGCGACCTGTCGCGGCTGCCTTTTTCGCTGAAGATCCTGCTGGAAAACCTGCTGCGCTTTGAGGACGGCATCGCCGTCAAGAAGAGCGACATCGAGGCTTTGCTGAGATGGAAATCCACCGCCGAACCGGACAAGGAAATCTTTTTCATGCCCGCGCGGGTACTGTTGCAGGACTTCACCGGCGTGCCGGCGGTGGCCGACCTGGCTGCGATGCGCGCCGCGTTGCAGCGCCTTGGCGGCAATCCGCGCCGCATCAACCCTTTCACTCCGGCCGACTTGGTGATCGATCATTCGGTGCAGGTGGATCAGTACGGCTCCGCGATGGCCTTCCAGGCCAACGCCGATCGCGAGTTCGAGCGCAACAGCGAGCGCTACCAGTTCCTGCGCTGGGGCCAGAACGCCTTCGACAACTTCCGCGTCGTGCCGCCGGACAACGGCATCGTTCATCAGGTCAACCTCGAATATCTGGCCCCCGTCGCCATGATCTCGGAGAAAGACGGTGCCGCCTGGATCTATCCCGACACCGTGATCGGCACCGATTCCCACACCACCATGATCAACGGCCTGGGTGTGCTGGGCTGGGGCGTGGGCGGCATCGAGGCCGAAGCGGCGCTGCTCGGCCAGCCCAGTTCGATGCTGATCCCGCAGGTGGTGGGCTTCAAGCTGGTCGGCAAGCTGCCCGCCGGCGTCACCGCCACCGATCTGGTGCTGACCATCACCCAGGTGCTGCGCAAACGCGGCGTGGTCGGCAAATTCGTCGAGTTCTACGGCCCCGGACTCACGCAACTGACGCTGGCGGACCGCGCCACCATCGCCAACATGGCCCCGGAATATGGCGCAACCTGCGGCATATTCCCGGTGGATGAACAGACCACCGGCTATCTGCGCCTCACCGGACGCGAGCACTTGATCCCGCTGGTGGAAAGCTATTACAAGGCGCAGGGAGTCTGGTATACCCCCGACCAGCCGGAACCCAGCTATTCCGACACCATCGTCTTCGATCTCGGCTCCATCGTGCCGTGTCTGGCCGGTCCGTCGCGTCCGCAGGACCGTGTCGCGCTGGGCGAGGTGCGCGGCTCGTTCCGCAAGATGCTGGCCAGCCAGTACAAGGAAGAAGCTTCCAGCCTCGACAAGGAAGAGCTGAATCATTGGCTGAACGAGGGCGGCAACCCGGTGCTGGTCACGCCCGAGCTGGCGCCGGTGCACCCTGATGAAGCCATGAACGTATTCGGCACCTGCGTGCCGGTGCGCCAGCCCGACGGCCTGGCCTACAAGCTGTGCCACGGCTCGGTGGTCATCGCCGCCATCACCAGTTGCACCAACACCTCCAATCCCTCGGTGCTGATCGCCGCCGGCCTGCTGGCGCGCAACGCGGTGCAGCGCGGCTTGCAGGTCAAGCCCTGGGTCAAGACCTCGCTTGCACCCGGCTCGAAGGTGGTCAACGATTACCTGCTCAAGTCCGGCCTCATGCCTTATCTGGAGGCATTGCGCTTCCATGTCGTGGGCTATGGCTGCACCACCTGCATCGGCAACAGCGGCCCGCTGCCCGACCACATCTCGCAGGCCGTCAGTGACGGCGACCTTGCCGTGGCCTCGGTGCTGTCCGGCAACCGCAACTTCGAAGGGCGCGTCAATCCGCTGGTGCGCGCCAATTACCTGGCCTCGCCGCCGCTGGTGGTGGCCTATGCGCTGGCGGGCAACATCAACGTCGACTTGACCGTCGACCCCATCGGCATCACGCCCAGCGGCGAGATGGTCTATCTCAAGGACATCTGGCCCTCCACCGAGGAAATCGCGGAGCTGGTGCGCACCGATGTCTCGTCGGCGCAGTTCAAGCGCAGTTATGCCAACATTTTCCAGGGCGATCGCGCCTGGAACAGCCTGGAAGTTCCCGCCGGACAACTGTTCCAGTGGAGCATGGATTCGACCTATATCAAGGAACCGCCTTTCTTCGACGGCATCGCCGCCCAGCCGGATGCGCTGTCAGACATCCGTCAGGCGCGGGTGCTGGCGCTGCTCGGCGATTCGGTCACCACCGACCATATCTCGCCCGCCGGATCGATCGGCAAAAACAGCCCCGCCGGAAAATACCTGATCGGCCTCGGCGTGCCACCTTCCGAATTCAATTCCTACGGCGCACGGCGCGGCAATCACGAGGTGATGGTGCGCGGCACCTTCGCCAATGTGCGCCTCAAGAACAAGCTGGTCGCGGGCGTGGAAGGCGGCGTCACCCTGTGTCTGCCGGCCGGCGAACAAATGTCCATCTACGACGCCTCGGTGCGCTACCAGGCCGAGGGCACGCCGCTCATCGTCATCGCCGGCAAGGAATACGGCACCGGCTCCTCCCGCGACTGGGCCGCCAAAGGCCCCAAACTGCTCGGCATCCGCGCCGTCATCGCCGAAAGCTTCGAGCGCATCCACCGCTCCAACCTGGTCGGCATGGGCATCCTGCCGCTGCAATTCCTGCCTGGCGAGAGCGCCGAGACACTGGGCCTGACCGGACACGAAACCTACGACATTGGCGGCCTGACCGCGCTCACGCCAGGACAGCGAATCGAAATCGCAGCGACCGCCGCCGATGGCCGCACCACGCGCTTCACCGTGCTGTCGCGCATCGACACCGCCAACGAGGTGGAATACCTGCGCCACGGTGGAATTTTGCCGTATGTGTTAAGGCAGGCGGCGCGGCAATCACGCTGAAAACGGCGGCTGAGGCAGACCTTCGCTATAATTGGCACCAATTCCACCCATGATAATGAAAAGGGCTTGCTTTGAAATACGCCACTTCCGCCGGCACACCCTCCCCTGACGTCGCCACCTTCCAGGGCCTGATCCTGGCGCTCCAGAACTACTGGGCTGCCCAGGGCTGCGTTATTTTGCAGCCTTACGACATGGAAGTGGGCGCGGGGACGTTTCATCCGGCGACCTTTTTGCGCGCCATCGGCCCCGAGCCGTGGCGCACGGCTTACGTGCAGCCCTCGCGCCGCCCCACCGACGGGCGCTATGGCGAAAACCCGAACCGTTTGCAGCACTATTACCAGTTTCAGGTGATACTCAAGCCCTCGCCGCTCGATATTCAGGATCTCTATCTGGGTTCACTGAAAATGCTGGGGATCGACCCGCTGGTGCATGACATCCGTTTCGTCGAGGACAACTGGGAATCGCCCACCCTGGGCGCGTGGGGTCTGGGTTGGGAGGTGTGGCTGAACGGCATGGAGGTGACGCAGTTCACCTACTTCCAGCAAGTGGGTGGGCTGGAGTGCTGGCCGGTCACCGGCGAGATCACGTATGGGCTGGAGCGTATCGCCATGTATTTGCAAGGCGTGGAGAGCGTGTTCGACCTGACCTGGACCAACGGCCCGCAGGGCAAGGTCAGCTACGGCGACGTGTTCCATCAGAACGAAGTGGAAATGTCCACCTACAACTTCGAGCACGCCGACACCGCGGCGCTGTTCGCCTGGTTCGACACCTGCGAACGCGAAAGCGGCAAGCTCATCGAGGCCGGTCTGCCGCTGCCGGCCTATGAAATGGTACTCAAGGCTTCGCACACGTTCAATTTGCTCGACGCACGCCGCGCCATCTCCGTCACGGAGCGCCAGCGCTATATCCTGCGCGTGCGCACCCTGGCGCGGACGGTGGCCGAATCCTATCATCAGCGCCGTGAAGCGCTGGGCTTTCCGCTGGCCCAGAAAGACAGAGAAAAGATACCAGAGGAAAGAGAAAAGAAAGGAGCTTCCTTTCCTTCTATTTCAGGCGAACGCCGCGATCTGCTGGTCGAAATCGGCACCGAGGAACTGCCGCCGAAAGCGCTGAAGACGCTGATCGAGGCGTTTTGCGCAGGGATAGTGGCGGGGCTGGCCAAGGCCGGACTGGAACATGGCATGGTGCGCCACTATGCCACGCCGCGCCGCCTTGCGGTATGGGTTCAGGAGCTCGCCGCCACCCAGCCCGACCGGACGCTCGAACGGCGCGGTCCGGCGCTCAATGCCGCCTTCGACGACAATGGCTTGCCGACACCCGCCACCCAAGGCTTTGCCCGCTCTTGCGGCGTGGAGGTCGAACAGCTCGAACGGCTGGAGAACGACAAGGGCAGTTGGCTGGTCTACCGCACGACGCAACCCGGCCAAGCCACCGCAGGGCTGCTGCCTGCCATCGTCGAACAGGCGCTGGCCGGCCTGCCTATCCCGAGGCGCATGCGCTGGGGCAGTTCGCGCGCGGAATTCGTGCGTCCCGTGCACTGGATGGTGCTGATGCTCGGCGACGAAGTGGTCGATGCCGACATCCTCGGCATACGCACCGGCCGTGAGACGCGCGGCCACCGCTTTCATCATCCGGCCCCGCTTTATCTGGCCGAACCCGCCGCTTATGCCCCGCTGCTCGAAACCGAAGGCCGGGTCATGCCGGATTTTGCCGCGCGGCGCGAGGCGATTTATGGACTGGTGCAGGAGAAGGCGGTGTCCGTGGGCGGCACGGCGGTCATCGACGATGCCCTGCTCGATGAAGTGACCGCGCTGGTGGAATGGCCGGTGGCGCTGATCGGTCAATTCGAGCCGCGCTTTCTCAGCGTTCCGCAGGAGGCGCTGATCTCCACCATGAAGGGCAACCAGAAATATTTCCATGCCGTCGACAAGACCGGCAAGCTGCTGCCCTATTTCATCACCATTTCCAATATCGAAAGCTACGACCCCGCACAGGTGCGCGCCGGCAATGAGCGCGTCATCCGGCCGCGCCTTACGGACGCCGCGTTCTTCTGGGATCAGGATCGCAAGCAGCGCCTGGAGCGGCATCTGGAGACGTTGAAATCCGTCGTCTACCAGACCAAGCTCGGCACACTCCATGACAAGGCCCAACGCGTTGCCGCACTGGCGGGGCAGGTTGCCGCGGATCTCAAATCCAACCAGGCGTGGGCCGCCCGCGCCGCTCTGCTCGCCAAATGCGACCTGATGACCCAGATGGTCGGCGAATTTCCCGAGCTGCAAGGCATCATGGGACGCTATCTTGCGCTGCACGACGGCGAACCGCAGGACGTGGCGCATGCCCTAGACGAGCAGTACATGCCGCGCCACGCCGGCGATGCTCTACCGCAATCCGCCACCGGCCAGGCGCTGGCGATCGCGGAAAAACTGGACACCCTGATCGGCATCTTCAGCATCGGTCAGGCGCCCAGCGGCGACAAGGACCCCTTCGCCCTGCGCCGCGCCGGCCTGGGCGTGCTGCGCATCATGATCGAACGCGGGCTGGATCTCGACCTGCGCCAGCTTCTGGTGGCGGCGGCTTCGGGCCTCGCCGGCAAGCCGGTGCTGAACGACATCGAGAACCAGGTGTTCGACTTCATGATGGAGCGCCTGCGCGCCTACTACCATGAACAGGGCATCCGCCCCGACGTGTTCGAAGCCGTGCTGGCACGCCGCCCCACCCGTCCCCATGATTTCGACCGCCGCATGCACGCCGTCACGGCATTCCGCACCCTGCCCGAAGCCGAAAGCCTGGCGGCGGCGAACAAGCGTATCGCCAACATCCTCCGGCAGGCCGCCGAACGCGGCGAAGCGATACCCGATGCGGTTACCGACGCTCTTCTCGCCGAACCCGCCGAACGCGCCCTCGCCGGGCAAGTCGCCGTGATCCGCGCCGAGGTCATGCCTTTGCTTGAAGACGGTGATTACACCCAAGCCATGGTGCGCCTGGCGCGACTGCGCGAGACGGTGGACACCTTCTTCGACAAGGTCATGGTGATGGTCGAAGACACGTCGCTGCGCACCAACCGCCTCGCCCTGCTCAAACAGCTCGCGGAACTGATGAACCAGGTGGCGGACATTTCCAGATTGGCGACATAGACACGCAGGGTGCGCCGCACGCATCGCACATGATCGCTGTTACCGATTGATGTTGCGGTGCGTGGGACGCACCCTACGGATATTTATCTCACAACCCATCCACGCCATGCTCATCCTCCGCTCCCTTCTGTTCTCGATCGGCATGACCCTCTCGACACTGGTCTTCGCGCCGCTCAGCCTGCTCACCTTCCCCTTCCCGGTCAAGGTGCGCTATGCCTTCATCACACAGTGGTGCCGCTTCAACCTTTGGTGGCTGGGAATCACCTGCAATCTGCGCTATACCGTGGAAGGACGGGAAAACATCCCGGCCATCCCCGGCATCATCCTGTCCAAACACCAGTCGGCGTGGGAAACGCTGGCCCTGTCCCTGATATTCCCCACCCAGGTATGGCTGCTCAAGCGCGAGTTGTTGTGGGTGCCTTTCTTCGGCTGGGGACTGGCGATGCTCAAGCCGATTGCCATCAACCGCAAGGAAGGAAAAAAAGCCATGCAGCAACTCCTGGAACAGGGCGAGCAGCGCTTGAAGGACGGCCTGTGGGTGGTGATCTTCCCCGAAGGCACGCGCGTTGCTCCCGGCGAGAAACGCCGCTACGCCCCCGGCGGCGCACTCCTCTCGCGCCACAGCGGACGGCTCGTCGTGCCGGTGGCGCACAACGCCGGCGAATTCTGGCCACGCCGCGGATTCATCAAGCGTCCCGGCACGATCCGCCTGGTGATCGGCTCGCCGATAGACCCCGAAGGCCACAGCGCCAGCGAAATAAATGCCGCCGCGGAAACATGGATCGAAAACAAGGTGCGGGAGATCAGTACTCATCGTTCAAATCCGCTGAAATAATAGTTCGAAACAATTCGCTATCAGGGACGGAAATCCTGATGTAGTCTGTCAACAGTTCTTCAAAAAGGCTGAATGATCATGGATGAATTATTGCTGAACCCCGCCTTTCAGGCCGCCATCGTGCCCTTCGCGACCGCGCTGGTCTCCGGTTTTCTCCTGAAATATGCGGGCTGGCACTGGGCCGGTTTGGCTGTGGTGCTGGGCTTTTATGCCAGCGTATCGCTGATAACAGGCTTTGAATTCACGCCGCTCACCAGCACGCGCAAAATCATTCTGCTGGGAATGATAGCCGCTGGCGTGGGTTTGGCGCTTGATTTGCTCAACCTCAAACAACGCTATCTGTTACCTCTGCTGGCCGTGCTCGGCGCGGGCGCGCTGTTGTGGGTCATCTGGCCGCCGCTGATGCGGATGGAAGGCACCGAAAAATGGCTTTATGGGATTGGCGGCAGCGCCTATGTGGCCTGGCTGCTGGCGTCGCTGGAAGGACTGCGCAGCCGCGCCCTACGCGCCGACGCCGCACTGTTGAGCCTGGGCCTGGGCACCGGACTCGCCGCGGTGATGGGCGCATCGGCCCTGCTCGGCCAACTCGCTTCGGCGCTGGCGGCGGCCATCGGCGCCTTTCTCCTGCTGAGTTCGTTCAAAAAAACCCTGCCAGTGGGATTCATCATGCTGCTGCCCGTGGCGCTGATCGCCGGGCTGATCGGCGTCGGCGCGCTGGTATACGCAAAACTGCCGTGGTACTGTCTGCCGATCCTGGCCACCATACCGCTGCTGGCGCGCATCCCGTTACCCATGAAACCGCCATTGTGGGGCCAGGCCCTGGCGCTGGTGCTCATGACGCTGCCCGGCGCGGCAGGCGCGATATATGTTGCCTGGAAAATCGCCGGCGCACCGCCGATGTAAGGATTACAAGTGCTGACACAACCCTCAACCACCACCAAAGGAGAAAACCATGCGCAAACTCGCACTCGCCGTTGCCTTGACCACCCTGTCCTGCACCGCCTTCGCCGCGGCGGAGAACTACACCATCGACCCGGACCACACCTATCCGCACTTCGCCATCAACCACCTGGGTTTTTCCACCATGCACGGCCGCTTCAACAGCACCAAGGGCAAGATCGTCATGGACCGCACCGGCGGTGCCAGCGCGGTGGACATCACCATTGACGCGGCCTCGGTCGACACCGGCCACAAAAAACGCGACGACCATCTGCGCTCGCCGGATTTTCTGAATGTCGCCGAATTCCCCGAGATCACCTATAAATCCACCAAAGTCACGTTCAACGGCCCCTCCAAGGCGACCGTCGACGGCAACCTGACCATCGCCGGCGTCACTAAGCCGGTGCGCCTCGACGTGCAGCGCATCAACTGCGGCATCCACCCCATGGACCCGAAGAAGGAAAAATTCGTCTGCGGCTTCGACGCCACGACCAAAATCAAGCGCTCGGATTTCGGCGTGAAATTCGCGCTCCCGGCGGTGGGTGACGAGATGGTGATTACGCTGGAAGCCGAAGGCGTGCGCAACTGATCGATGGTGATCGATGCAGCGCGGGTTAGCACAATTCAGCCCGCCTCCTCGACGCCCCCTATCCCGCACGCGGGAGAGGGGCTGGGGTGAGGGGTATCGCAACCCGCCCTATCTTTATCAGCTGATCGCATTGCTGAGCCTGGCGAACTGCGCCAGGCTCAGCACTTCCGCACGCAAACCGGGATCGATGCCCTGGGCGCGAATCTGCTCGTCGGTCAACAACCCTTTGAGAGTATTACGCAAGGTCTTGCGACGCTGGGAAAAGGCTTGGCCGACGAGGCGGGAGAAATTCGCGCGGCTGGCCACCTCGACCGGCGGCGCGGCGTGCGGCACGAGGCGCACCACTGCCGAGTCCACCTTGGGCGAGGGGAAGAATGCGCCCGGATGGACGACAAACAAGGACTCGACAGCGCAGTAATACTGAATCATCACGCCCAGCCGCCCATAATCCTTGCTGCCGGGTTCGGCCGCCAGGCGATCCACCACCTCTTTTTGCAGCATGAAGTGCATGTCCTGTATGCACTGAATCTGTTCCATCAAATGAAACAGCAGCGGCGTGGAAATGTTGTAGGGCAGATTGCCCATCAGGCGCAATGGCCTGCCGTCGGCCGCCAGCGTGGCGAAGTCAAACGCCAGCGCATCGGCCTGATGGATATGCAGCTCGCCCAGCCCCGCGCATTCCCGTTCCAGCAGGGGAATGAGATCACGGTCCAGCTCCACCACATCCAGACTGCCCGCCGCGCGCAGCAAATGCCGGGTAAGCGCGCCCTTGCCCGGCCCGATTTCCACCAGGTGCTGGTTGGGATGGGGATCGATGGCGGTGATGATGTTGTGGATCACCGCCTGGTCATGGAGGAAGTTCTGACCAAAGCGTTTGCGGGGGATGTGGGACATTGATAACGAGTGCGTGATGGCACAACCCTCCCCCCTACCCTCTCCCGCAAGCGGGGAGAGCGAAGCGAGGGGGGCGCAGCCGGGTGAAAGGCGGCGCCATTTTCAGGGCGCCCTTCAGGATTATTCCTCTATCTGCTGAATACCATCCAGATACCAGGTGGGGCGCGGACTGCGCGTCGGGCGGGTGAAATGCCAGATCTCGCGCGCCTTGCTGACGTGTTTTTGATCCGTGGTATCGGCGTCGATCTCGCGCATCAGCACATCGAACAACACTGTGGCCTCGGTGTTGCCGCCGACTTCGCGGACTTCCAGCAACTCGCCCTCCACCTTCAGCAACTCGGTGCGGTTTTCACCCGCCCTCGCGCGCACCTGATCCTGCAACTCGGCGAATACCGCGTCGGTGGTGAACAGGCGCAGATCGGCCAGATCACCCTCGTCCCACGCCTTTTGCAGGCGGGCATAGGCGGCCTTGGCGCCTTCCATGAAGGCTACGCTGTCGAAATCCCTGGGAATGACGCCGGGGGCGGGGCGGAAGACCGCTTCGGCAACCGCCGCGCCACCGCTCGATGCCGCCTTGTCCTTATTGAATAGCAGATCCGTTTCGAACGGTGTGGCGCTGCGTTCCTGATGCGCGGCCAGGGCATCATCGGCTTTCGCCGGCGTCATCGCCGGACCATACCCCGCGGCGGCTGGCTGCGCCTGAGACACGGCGGCGCGCTTTCTCGCCGCGAAAATCATGTACAGCGCGAACGCGATCAGCGCAAAGACCGCCACATCCATGAAATTGATATTTTCAAAGGCGCCACCGAAGAACAGCGCTCCGAGCAAACCGCCGAGGGCCAAGCCGCCCAGCATGCCCATCAAGCCGCCCTTGCTCGCCCATGAAGCGCGCTGGCCGGCATTTTGCGCCTGCGCCGGCGTTTGAGCCGGGGTCTGTTGCGCGTTATTGCCTTGCGGCGAGGCCGATTGCTGACGGTTTTGATAGGGCTGGCTGTGGCTGTTTTTGCCACCGAACGACTTGCCTCCGCCCATGCGTTTCGCCTCGGCGGTATCCATCACTCCACCCGCCAGAAAAATTCCGGCGACCAATGCCAGCACCAGGCTCAATGACTTTTTCATCTTGGTCTCCATTCTCGCTAAAAATCAAACTACTGAAAATCAACAGGCAGATCGGCGTTCCTGCCCAGCAGACGATTCATCGCCGCCACGCCGAACAACCTGAAACCGCGCAACGCCTCGGGCGGATGACCGGCCACGCAGACGATCGGCTTGCCCTGCGCCACACCCATGATCAGCGGCCGCCCGGAACGCATCGGCACACCGTCGACAATCAGCTCGCCGAGCGCGCGCACCAGGTCCGAAATGAAATCGCGCCCGCCCACCGCCGTGCCGCCCGAGATCACCAGCATGTCGGCACCCTGCAATGCAGCGCGCGCGCCGGCGACGAAGGCGTCGAAATCGTCCCCCATGATACCACCAAAGGACGGTACACCACCGGCCTGGGTGATCGCCGCCGCCAGCATCACGGAGTTGCAATCGCGAATCATGCCGGGGCGCATCGGTTCGGTATAGGGAATGACTTCATCGCCGGAGGCAAACACCACCACCTCGGGCACACGCGCCACTTCCAGCGTATTAATGCCCAAACTCGCCACAGTCCCTATTGCCGCCGGGTCGAGCACCGTCCCGGCACTCAATACCACCGCGCCCTTTTTGACATCGCAGCCCTGATCCTCCAGGAAAAAGCGCGGCGGAAAGGGACGGCTGATAGTAAACCCGTCGCCTTGCCGCTTGGCCTCCCACATCCGCACCACCGACACCGCGCCATCGGGCGCGATGCTGCCGGTCGAGACCACGACAGCCTGACCCGGCCCGATGGGGGGACAGGCCGCATCGCCCGGCTTCACCTCGCCGATGATGGAAAACGACTTGGGGTGTTCTTCCGACGCGCCTTGGGTGTCGGCGGTATTGACGATGAAACCTTCAACGATGACGCGATGATAAGGCGGAGCATCGGCGGGCGCGACAAGATCTTGATAAAGCGTGCGCCCCAAAGCCTGCGGCAAGGGACAAGATTCCGACCCCACGACACGGAACGGCACGGCATCGGCAAAGCGTTGCTGGGCTTCGATGAGGGGTGAGGCATCGGTCATGGGCTGTCCTTATCGCGGCAAAACAAAAATTGAATCTGGAAAAGATACAGCAAAACCGCGCCCAGTTCACCCCCTCAAATGATAGGGAAATGGCGGATCAGGAAAAGATGATTTATTAGCACTTCCGCCGGCACATGGAAGTGCGCTGAAAATTCCAGGATGGAATTATTCAGCGCTTCCATTATCCCAGATTTTCCATTAGCGGTCGTAGCGAGGGCGGGCAAGACGTTGAAGATGGGCGAGAAAATGACAAAATATTCCGCAGCCGTAGCCAGGTGCTACGGTGAGGACAGATTTTGTCATTTTCTCGCGCAGATTCAGCGTCTTGATCGTCCGCAGTAGAGCGCTAATGGGAAATCTGGGATTATGGTACCGACGAAGGGAATCGAACCCCCGACCTACTGATTACGAAACCGTCAGTATATTATAAAAGTTCAATAAAAACATCTAGTTACAACGATAAAGCCGAACCAGACCCTACTTTACCCACCTTAGAAAACAATCACTTAGCAAGCACCGGTGGTGCAAATCCGGTGCAGCCTGGCCAGTCCACCAGGTTTTATTTCGGTGATTGCACGTCGTCGCGGCGCATTGACGGGCGTTGCCCGATGATCCGCGCCGTGACGGTACCGAATTCGTGTCTTGAGGTAGCCCCTGGCAGGTGCATTGCGTGGGTTTCCGGCCTGGGTTATATCCACTCTAAAAATATGGTTATACGGGTTCGCTTTTCGTGTTTTGGACTGGGCATTTCTACCACAAACGGTGGGGGAGTTAGTTCGGGAGTTCCTGTTACACCCGAACTAACTCCGGACTTCCGGAATTTTAGGGGGTCAAATGTGGTTCGTTGACTTCCTCGAAATTTATCAGGACTACCCCGAAGGCGGACTCCCTGTGGTGGGTAAAAAGCTGTTTTGGTCTATCGACCTCGAAACCGGGGAGGAAAGCCAGCCCAACCCCTCGCGTCTCGCGTTTGAGGGCTCCTACAGCTCCATGCTGCAAATTCGGTGTGACGGTCAACGGGTGACGGTCGGTGGCAACCCTCCCCGTTGGCAGCGTATTGATAACCTTTTCGGCCATGCCACCTTGGAAGCCTGCGTAGCCGTGTATAACCGCATCCTGCTTGAACTCGGCCTGCCGCCCTTCTCAAAATGCACCAAGTTCGATTGGCTTCAGTCGGGTGAAAATGACCGTTCCCGGCTGTGGACGGATGGCGCCGTTATTACCCGGATCGACTGGACGCGTAACCTGGGCGTTGGGCGTGACAACGTATTGCCGTTTCTGCGGGGATTATCAACCCAAGCCCTCAACCGTGGAAAACTGCCCTACCTCTACCCGAACGGACGTACAATCGACTGGAACAAGGGCAGTTCGTGGCGTTATGATAAGATTTACGACAAGGGCTATGATTTAGCCAGCCGGAAAAAGCTGAAAAAACTCAAGACAGATGAAGAGCGCGACTATTACAAACGGTTGATCGACTATTGTGAAGAAATGGGCATTGCCAGAGAAGAGCACACCTTCAAGCAAAAATTTCTGAGCCGACATAATTTTTGCGGGTCTACGCGGAATCGTGTGGGTCATTTTTAGTGGATTTTGGTAAAGGCGGCAAGAAAGCGGCGATGATTTTCAGTTTGAGATACTCCTCATCACGATAACCGTAGGCCCTACGTTGCAGAACACG
>JADDKJ010000028.1:0-44110 GCA_033717875.1 Gammaproteobacteria bacterium | reverse complement strand
TCGCGTCATCCAGCGCCGGGCATACGGGATCAGAGATGAGGAATATCTGAGACTCAAAATTCTCACTTGCATGCTCCCGGCTATATGAATTTCGTGCAAAATGACCCACACGATTTCCTGAAGACCCGAAAAAGTAATGGTGCGCACGGCGCACCCTGCTTGTATTTGCAGGGGCGCCGCAAGTTCAGGGGTGAGCTTTGCGGCATTGAAAAGCGAAAAATGCTATCCTTGTTTATCTTGATTTTTCAATTCCTTTGACTTGATGATCTCGATCGCAGGGTGCGTCCCGCGCACCACCATGCAATTCGCCACAAGCAATGTTATTTGGTGCGCGCGGCGCATCCTATGTGTGATTTTATTCGTTATTCTGGAGAAATAACCGATGGCACAAATGCACGAGATTGATTATCAGATCTTCGGTTCCGAGATGCAGTACGTCGAGATTGAGCTCGATCCGCAGGAGGCGGCGGTGGCCGAGGCGGGGGGTATGATGTATATGGATGATGGCATCGCCATGGAGACGGTGTTCGGCGATGGCTCGCAGCAGAAATCCGGTTTTCTCGGTTCACTGATGGGCATGGGCAAGCGTCTGTTGACCGGCGAATCGCTGTTCATGACCATCTTTTTGAATCAGGGCAGCAGCAAGCGCAAAGTGGCTTTCGCCGCGCCTTATCCGGGCAAGATCGTGCCTCTGCATCTGTCGGAGCTGGGTGGACAGATCATTTGCCAGAAGGATTCCTTTCTCTGCGCGGCCAAGGGTGTGTCGGTCGGCATCGCCTTCCAGAAAAAACTCGGCGTCGGTCTGTTCGGCGGCGAAGGTTTCATCATGCAGAAGCTGGAGGGCGATGGTTATGCTTTTGTCCATGCCGGCGGTACGCTGATGGAGCGCACCTTGGCGCCGGGCGAGACCATCCGCGTCGATACCGGCTGTCTGGTGGCGTTGCAGCCCTCGGTGTCCTATGACATCGAGTACGTCGGCAAAATCAAGTCGGCGCTGTTCGGTGGCGAGGGGCTGTTTTTCGCCACGCTGCGCGGACCGGGCAAGGTGTGGCTGCAATCGTTGCCGCTGAGCCGTCTGGCGAACCGCATTTACGCCGCCATGCCGGCCACGGGCGGCAGCCGTGAGGAAGGTTCATTGTTGGGCGGGTTGGGAAATATTCTCGATGGGGACAGATGATCGCGGCGCATCCTCTTCTTCGCCGGACGAATCTTTAGCCGAATCTTTTACCGCGCTCTGCTTTGGCCCCGGGTTGCGTCCCGAGGGTCAGCGGATCGCTGTGCGCCTGGACGAGGAGGGCTTGCGTCTATGGCCGGCGGAGGCGCGGGAACAGCGTGTTTCCTATCAGATGCTTCAGGTTTCCGCGGGAGGGTTTGACCACGAGCAGATGATCTTGGCGTGGAGCCTGGACGGCGGGCAATGGTCGCTGACGCTGAGCGACAAACCCGCCAAGGATTTTCTGCTTGCTCACGCGCCGCCCGCCCTGGAGCCGCAACTGGCGCACTGGAAAAAGAAGATCCGCGGCGGCCGGCACAGGATGCGGCTGGGCTGGACGGTGCTGGCGTTGTTTCTGCTCGCGCCTTTCCTGCTGCTGGCGGTCTTTTTATGGCAGACCGATCGCATCGTGGATTGGGCAGCCAACCGCATTTCGGTGCAGGATGAGCAAAAGCTTGGCGAGCTGATTTTCGAGCAGACCAAGCCTTCACTCAAGCTCATCACCGAGGACGAGGCGCCGCGGGTGATCGAGCAGATCGGCGGGAAGTTGACGGCGGGCACGGCCTACACCTTCAAATGGCATGTCGCCGATGATCCGGCCATCAATGCCTTCGCCATTCCCGGCGGGCATGTCGTGGTCTTCACCGGCCTCATCAAGGCGGCCGATTCGCCCGAGGAAATCGCGGGGGTGCTGGCCCACGAGGCCGAGCACGTATTGCAGCGCCACAGTCTGAAAGCGATGATCCACAACCTGGGCTGGCGCGCGGCGATCGCCGTGGCGACGGGTGACTGGACGGGCGGGCTGGCGGGTGAATTCGCCGCTCAAATGGGGATATTGAAATTCGGCCGGGACAAGGAATCCGAGGCTGATCTCAAGGGTCTGGAGCTGCTCAGGAAGGCGCAGATCGACCCTGACGGCATGGTGTCGTTCTTCGACAAACTGGCCAAGCGAGGCGGCGCTCCCATCGCCCTGTTGTCCACTCATCCCGCCAGCGCCGACCGCATGGAGGCGTTGCGCGCGGCGATTGCGAAGAACGGTTCCTGGCAAAGCCAGCCTTTGCCGTATGATTGGGCAAGGATAAAAACCACGCTACCGGCACGATGAGGTTGTTGGCTTGAGAAAAGAAAATGGCTGGATTTTTGCATGGATATTTCTGGCATGGAATTTTGCGGTTCAGGCGCAGGAGGAAACCGTCGCCCCCCCTGCATTGCCTGCGCCAATCAGTCCGCTGATCGGCAGCGAATTTGAATATACCGCGCAGCGCGGCGATTATCTGACCAAGATCGGCGCCCGCTTTGGCATCGAGCAGCGCGTGCTGGCGCGGATGAACGATCTGAAGTGGAGCGCCGCCCTGAAACCGGGTCAGGTGTTGCGGATTGACAACCGCCACATCGTGCCGAAGCAGCAGGAAGAGGGTATAATCATCAACTTGCCGCAACGCATGCTGTATTTTTTTCGGCAGGGCGAGCTGGCATTCTTTTATCCGGTGGGATTGGGGCGTCCTGATTGGCAGACCCCGGTGGGTCGCTTCAAGGTGGCTAACCTCCAGGAAAACAAGACATGGTATGTGCCCAAATCCATCCAGGAGGAAATGCGGCGGGAAGGAAAGGCGGTGCTCACCGAAGTGCCGCCGGGGCCGGAAAATCCCTTGGGCAAGCACTGGATCGGGCTCAATTTCGACGGCTACGGTATTCACGGCACGATCGCGCCGGCGAGCATTTACCATTTTCAGAGCCACGGCTGTATCCGCTCCCACCCGGACGATATCGCGCGGCTCTTTCCGCAGCTCAGCATCGGGCAGCCCGTCAATATCATCTATGCCCCGGTATTGCTGACACGCATCGAAGATGGCCGCATCTTTCTCGAAGCGCACCGGGATGTTTATAAAAAGGGTGGCGATCCGCTAAAGACAGTACAGGATGCGGCCCAGTCCCAGGGCCTTGCCGGCATGATGGACTGGGAAAAGGTGGAAGAAGTGATTCGCAAAAAAGAGGGTCTGGCCCGCGAGGTGGGCCAGCCCGTGAATGTTATCCCGAATGGAGGGATCCAATGAAAGACATAAGTCGCCGCCAATTCCTGAAACTGGGCTTGTTCGCCACCGCTGCGGGAATGATGCCGATGCCGGTGCACTCCATGATGCGCGAGAGTGTGGCGCCGGAACGGTCGTTGGCCTTTTACAACACGCATACCGGGGAAAGCATCCAGACCGTATACTGGACCGAGGGGCAATATATCCCGGCAGCCTTGGCCGAAATCAACACCCTGTTGCGCGACCACCGCAACAACGAGGTGACTGAAATGTCTACCGGCTTGCTCGATCTGCTTCATAACCTCAATAACGTAATCGACGCCCGCCAGCCTTTTCATGTGATTTCGGGCTATCGCTCCCCGGCCACCAACGTCATGCTCGCCGCGCGTAGCGACGGAGTGGCCAAGCACAGCATGCACCTGGAAGGCAAAGCCATCGACATCCGCGTTCCAGGTCGCGAGCTGATTGTGGTGCGCCGCGCGGCCATGGCGCTGCAAACCGGTGGCGTGGGGTATTATCCCGGTTCCGGCTTTGTGCATGTGGATGTGGGCAGGGTAAGACAGTGGCAGGGATAAAGGGCACCTCTAAAAATCCGCTGAAGCCGCAATGGCGGCGTTGCCCTTATATAACAGGGGGTGCTCAAAATGCTCATGTACTCCGTGTACACTCCGCTTTTTCGCGCATTTCCGCCTTGCTCTCGTGTCTTGATCGAATTTTTAGAGGCGCCCTAAAACCGGTGTCGGTTATTTTTTAGGGAAGAAGGCATGGCGGACAACGGAGAAAACGAAGATAGAAAGCCCGGCTTTGTCGCTTTGTTGCGGGCATCCGGCGGTCTTTTCACCGCCATAGCGATCGCCGTGGTGGGATTTATCACCAACAGTTCGCTGGAGAGAATGAAAGCCAGCGAAACGCGCGCTCAGCTCTACGCCGAATTGATGAGCAAACGTGAAGATGCGGACAGCGCTTTGCGCAAGGATATGTTTGTCTCGATCATCCAGTCTTTCATCGATCCGAGCGCCGCTTCTCTGGACAAGAATGTGCTCAATCTTGAGTTGCTGGCCTACAATTTTCACGAAGCGCTCAATCTCAAGCCGCTGTTTGTGCATATTGCCAAACAGGTGCAGACCACCAAGGACCCGAGCAAGGCCGATTACCAGGAGCGCCTGGAACGCGTCGCTCACGAAGTGTCGCAGAAGCAGATCATGGTGCTTGGCGGGGCGGGCAGGGCGTTCGATAGAGTCATCGACCTGGAAAGCCTACGCGCAAGCCAAGGCGCTGGAATTGCCCTGGCCGAGGAAACCCTTGAGGTGAATGGCATCAAAAGGATTTTCAGAATTCGCGTGATGGAAGAAAACCCCGAAACGCGCGAACTCAGGGTGCTGCTGACCGTCGCTACTCCCAGGGGCGAGAATCAGGAAGAGACGAATGTCAGCGAATTCTGGGTCGGCGCTTTCGATTTCCCGATGATCGACAATGTGCGGCTGCTGCCCGACCAGCGCGCCGCCATGGTGCTGAACCGCTATGACCAGAGCAGCGCTTACATCACGCTCATCTATTTCCCCGGCAGTTATGCTGGATTGAAGGAAAAGCCTTATTTTCAGGAAGTCATGAAGCAGCTTTTGAATAGCCAGTCAGACGGTCAGGCGATATAACGGTAAATCAATGCGGGGCGGGTTACGCAAAAACGCGCAACCCGCCCTACATTGATTGTTCACCGCTGCACTTCTATCCTGTTGACCACATCCTCGACGCCGGAGACATGCCAGGCGTTCAATTCCGCCGCCTTTCGCTCCTCCTGCGTTTTGACGAGTCCTTGCAGGATGACGACCCTGTCGCGTGTCTTGAGCAGGATCTGTCCCGTGTCGCGGATCAGCGGGTCTCTCTCCAGCACCATGCGCAAGGTGTCCGTGATTTCATCGTCATTGTCTTCCTGGTGCGGCACCACTTTCAGCTTGTTCACCACATCGCGGCAGCCCGGCGCCCAGCGCGCCAGCACTTCGGCCAGGCGTTTGTGCGACAGGCTGGCGGCTTCGCCGGTCAATGTCACCACGCCATCCTCCACGGTGACTTCTATTTGCCCGCAGGGTTCCAGGCCGCGCTCGCGCTGCATTTCCGGGTGGCCTTTTATCCGCGCCAGGACAGCGCAATTGCGCAATGCCGGTTCCCTGAGAATGAATCTGCACACCGAATCACGAATGGCGCCGTCGCCTTTGTATTCGGTGCGGATCACGCGGAGTTTGTCGACTAGGCCTTTCGTGCCGTTGATGGCGGTCGCCCGTTTCAGGGCGAGCCTCTTCGCGGCGATGTTTTCCACCTCGCCTTCCAGCACCAGAGTGCTGTCGGCGAAATTTACGCTGATGGGGTGGCTATGCAGATTGATACGGGGGTCATGTTCCAGTGCCGCGCGAATCTCGCGCACGATCATTTCTTTTGTATGCATGAGTATTCCTTTCTGTGATGGATGAGGCCGACCGTTCAGAAGACGGCCGGTGAAAGCGTTGAAAGATCCGCCGGGCGGTACCCGGTGTTAAGGAACCTCTGATGTATCAGAGGTTCCGCAGCACATGGATGTGCGTGCGCTGAGAATTCCAGGATGGAATTATTCAGCGCTTACTTAAATATGACGGCTGAATCGTCCGTGCCTGGCATAGGACATCAGCCCCCTGAACTGTTCACCCCTCAGGTGGATCAGGTCTTCGTGACTGCCGCCTTCGAAGTAAACATCGGATTGTTCGGCGAGACTGTCATCCCAAACCATTTCGATTCCGTAGGCGGCGCCCAGCGGCGGGATGGCGCCGACATCGCAGTCTCTGAAGACCGAGGCGATTTCATGTTCCGTGGCGAGGCCCAATTTGCGGTTCAGAGTGCGGTGCAGGGCGCCCATTTCAAGGCGGTGGGTGCTTGGCAGGACGGCCATGAGATAGCCGTTTTCATCTTCCAGCAAAACCGCTTTGGCCAGCCGGTCGCCGGGGATACGCGCCATTTCGGCGGTTTCCATGCTATTGTGACTGCGTTGGTGGGGTATGACTTCGTAGCTGATGCCTTTCCTCGTCATGTAGCTTTCGAGTGTGTGTGCGATGGCCATGGTGTTTCCTCCATGTATGTGTATAGCCAGACATGCGCGATGCCAAAGCTCCTTTCCCTGGCGCTTCCGGCACGAAATGCAAAAACGCGTGGTGCGGTTTTGCGTTCCGATTTATTAATGGCCTGTTATGCTCGGACGATACGATACATCCATATATGCGGTGGGCAGGCCGCTCAAAAGTTGAGCGTTCAAGTAACCTGTTGGAGATGAATGAAGCGAAAAGTAACAGAATACTTTTCGAATGCATCTTCTTTCTATATGCGACAATTTTTTTACAAAGTCAAGGGAAAATCTGGGTTGTGACAGAATATCTTGTCAAGGCTCGTAACTGATGCGGTAAATCGCATCGGCGGCGTCGTCCGAGACCAGCAGCGCGCCATCGGGCATGACCTGGACATCCACCGGTCGGCCCCAGGCGCCGTTGCCTTGCAGCCAGCCTTCGGCGAAGGGCTGGTATTTCACGGCGCGGTTGCCTTCGATCTGTACCAGGGTGATGCGGTAGCCGATCTTCACGCTGCGGTTCCATGAGCCGTGTTCGGCGATGAAGATCTGGTTGCGGTATTTCTCGGGGAACATGGCGCCGGTGTAGAAACGCATGCCGAGAGAGGCGACGTGCGGACCGAGCGGCATGGCGGGCGGGGTGAAGTCGCTGCATTTGCGCTGCTTGCTGAATTCGGGGTCGGCGATATCTTTACCATGGCAGTGGGGATAACCGAAGTGCATGCCCTTGCGCGGCGCATGATTCAGCTCGTCGGGCGGCTGATTGTCGCCCAGCCAGTCGCGGCCGTTATCGGTGAACCACAATTCCTTGGTCGCGGGGTGCCAGTCGAAACCCACCGTATTGCGCACGCCGCGGGCGAAGATTTCCAGATTCTTGCCGTCCGCATCCATGCGGGTAATGACGGCATAGCCTGGCTCGTCGCAGATGTTGCAAGGCGCGCCGATCGGCACGTAAAGCTTGCCGTCGGGGCCGAAGCGGATGAATTTCCAGCCGTGGTGCTGTTCCTTGGGGAAGCTGTCGTTGACCACCACCGGGGCGGGCGGGCTTTTGAGGCGTGACTCGATGTTGTCGAAACGGAGCACGCGGTTGATTTCGGCAACGTAGAGCGCGCCATCACGGAAGGCCACACCGTTGGGCGAGTTGAGATCGCTGGCGATGGTGATGATCTCGTCGGCCTTGTTATCCCGATCATGGTCAATGATGGCATGGACCTTGCCCGCGCCGCGCGTGCCGACGAACAGGGTACCGTTGGGACTGAGCGTCATCGAGCGCGCCCCGTCGATATTCTGGGCATAGACGTCGATCTTGAAGCCGGGCGGCAATTTTATCCTGTCGAGGGGCGGCTCTGCCGCGTTGCAGGCGGCAATGCCCGTCAGCATGAGTAATGCCAGCAAGCCCTTGCCGATGTTCAGAACCTGTTTACGATCTCGCTGAAGGGCGCATCGCGGCGTTGAAAATGACCTCAAAATGCTCATATACTCCATGTATGCTCCGCTTTTTCGGCCCGCCTTTTTTAAATCCCGGGGGCCTTGCGCTGGGAACCCTTCGCTTCGCTCTTCCCTTGATCGAGATCGTAAACAGGTTCTCACGAGCTTTAGCCCTCCATGACCAGCGCGATCTTCCCCGTTGCCGAGCCTTGTTCCAGCCACTGGTGCGCCTTGGCGGCTTCGTCCAGCGGGAAAGTGCGCGTAAGCGCGATCTTCAGTTTGCCGGTATCGAACAAGGTGGCGCATTGTTCGAGTATCCATGCCTGGTGTTGTTGCGCTTCCGTCAGGCCATAATACATGGGCGACAGCATCAATTCATAGCTGACGCGCAGATTGCGTTGCCGCGCCTCTTTCCAGTCTGTTTCGGCGCCGGGTTGCAGCAGGGTGACCAGATCGCCGTAGAAGCGCACGGCGGAAAACGTGGCTCCGAAGGTCTTGCCGCCTATGGTGTCCAGCGCCAGGTCGACGCCCTTGCCATCGCTCCAGTCGAGTACGGCCTGGACGAAATCGGTCTGCTTGTAGAGGATCGCCTCATCGGCCCCCAGGCCGCGCACGAAATCGGCTTTGGCAACGGAACCCACGGTCGTGCACACCCGCGCCCCGGCGATTTTCGCCAATTGTATCGCCACATGGCCGACGCCGCCCGCACCCGCGTGGATCAGCAATTTTTGGCCCGCCTGCAAGCGGCCCCGGTCGTGCAGTGATTCCCAGGCAGTGATCAGCGCCAGCGGCGCGGCGGCGGCCTGGGCGAAACTGAGCGAGGCGGGCTTGCGGGCGGCGTGCCGCTCGTCGACCACGGCGTATTCAGCATAGTTGCCGGATTCCCCGCCGATGCCGCCGTTGCAGAAATAGACCTCGTCGCCGGGCTTGAAGCGCTGTGCGGCGGACCCGGCCGCTTCGACGATCCCCGCGCCATCGCAGCCGAGAATCACGGGAAGCCGTCCCGGATAGTAGGTGCCACGGCCACGCAGCTTGGTATCCACCGGGTTGACTCCGGCGGCTTTGAGGCGGATGAGCAGATCGGTATCGCGGCGCAGGGCAGGCGTTTCGATTTCCCTGGCCTGGAGAACCCCGGGCCCGCCGATGGCGGTCATCATGATGGCTTTCATCACGCTATCCTTTACAGGCAAATGACTTTTGGAAATTTAGCATACACAACTTGCCCGGACTATTGCATCATATATGTCTTGGCGAGGGCACTACCGAGGGGGAGATATGGGTTATCAGCGTTCGGCGATCAAGGCCGTCTTTCTGTGGTGCGCCGCGTGTGTGCTGGCCGCATGTTCGGGCAACAGCCTGGTGTTAAACAAGAATGTCACCGGCATGCCGGATTGGGTGATCGACGGCAGCCGAACCTTGAAAAAGGATGAACGCCGCCTGGTTCATGGCGTGAAAATGGCCTCACTGGCCGATCTATCGCTGCAAAGGCCGTTTGTGACGCACGAGAATAACGTGCATCTGATGCGCGTCAGCCCCAGAGGCGATGTTTTTCCCACTCCCCAACCGAACAACCCCCATAACGACCTGCCACCGATAAGCTCCGCCACGCTGGGAAACATCTCCGCTCAAGGCCCGGCCGCCGATGAACGCGCGCGGCAGGAGGTGGCTCGCATCCTGTCCGCCCTGATGAAAACGATCGCCAACGAGTATGTGGCGTCGGGAGTCAAGGGTATCGGCAAGGAAGAGATCGCGCGGCAGGCCGGCGTCATGGCGGCGGAGATGCTTAAAACCGTGCGCATTGCCAATCGTTGGCGCGACGAAAAGAGCAACTTCCTGTATTCTCTGGCCGAACTGGATGTGGACCAAGGCAAGGAGATGCTGAGGCGCGCCGAGGGCTTGAATGCCGATTTTCAGCATCATGCCGAAAGCCAGATGGATAATGTTTTTGATCTCATGGCCGCTAAAGGCGGAAAGTGATCTTTAGTTGTGTTTGATGGCCTGATCTCAAGGGGTAGAGTATGAAACCGCGTTATTTTCTAAGCCGCACCGTTGTTTGGCTTGGCATCGTTGGTCTATTGGCGGCCTGCGGGGGGAAAACCCTGGTGGAAAGTAATCTGGGCCTTAAAGGCGCGCCAGACTGGGTGAACAAGGGCACGCAGACCCTGAAGGATGATGGCGGCCGGTTGATACATGGCGTGGGAATGGCATCGCCCTTGGGTGACATCTCCTTGCAAGGCTCCACCGCCGACGATCGCGCCCGTGCCGAAGTCGCTCGCGTCCTGTCAAGCGTGATGGATGTGGTATCCAGCGACTATGCCGCCTCCGCGGGAAAAGGCATGAGCGAAGAGGCGGTATCGCGGCAGATCAAAAACACGACCCGAGTGATGCTGAATGGCGCAAAGATCATCGCACGGTGGCGTGACCCGAAAACCGGCAACCTTTTTTCCCTGGCTGAAATGGATATGAAACAGACCAAGGAATTGGTGAAAAACATGGATGAAATCAATGCGGACCTGCGCGCGTATTTTGCCAAGGAGAGCGACAACGTATTCGACCGGATTGCCGCTGGAGGTGAAAGAAAATGAGGGTTCTTGATTTTGACGCGCGTCGCATGGCCTGTGTGTCACTGGCGGCGGTATTCCTGGCCATGTCCACCGGTTGCGCCACCCGGGTGGAACGCTTGTCGGTCGATGAGGTGAAAGACCTGAGCGGCGCCTGGAACGACACCGATTCCCGGCTGGTGTCGGACGAGATGATCAAGGATGTGCTGTCGGCGCCCTGGCTGTCCACCTACCACGGCGCACATAAAGCGCCGCCCGCCCTGATTGTCGGCGAGATACGCAATCTCAGCCATGAGCACATCAACACGCAAACGTTCATTTCCGACATGGGACGGGTGCTGATCAACTCTGGGAAGGTGCAATTTGTCGCGTCGCGCGGTCAGCGCGATGAAATCCGCGAAGAGCGCAAGGACCAGGATCTCAACGCGCGCGACGACACACGCAAGCCCATGGGCATGGAACAGGGCGCCGATTTCATGCTGAAGGGTGCGATCAACACCATTGTCGATGCCAGCGGGAAAACCCAGGTACGCTATTATCAGGTCGATCTATCACTGATCAGCATGTCCGATAATCGCATCGTATGGGTCGGGCAAAAGAAGATCAAAAAACTGGTGGAGCGTAGCAAGCTACGCTTCTGACAGGCATGAGCCGATATAGGTTGCCGCGCTCCTTGCCCTTGTTGTGTGCGCTATGCCTGACAGGTTGCGCGACACACAGCGAATCATTCCGGGCCGTTGAGAAAAATCTGGCGAATCAGCAGCCACGGCAGGCGCTCGAAGTGCTGGACAAGCAAAAGGGCGCGCGCGTGGATGAGGTGCTCTACCTGCTGAACAGGGCCATGCTGCTGCGCATCGCGGGTGATTACCGGGCCAGTACCGAATCATTCGAATTGGCGCAACGGCGCATGGAGGCCCTGTCCGCGCTCAGCCTGCGCGAACAGGGTACCTCATTCATCATCAATGACAGCACCCGCAGTTATGTCGGCGAGCCTTTCGAGCAGGTCATGGTGCCTGTGTACAAGGCGCTCAATTATCTGCAACTGGGTGACCGTGATGGAGCGCGGGTGGAGGCGCTACAGATCGATCTCAAGCTGCGCGCCGCGGAGGGCAGGCATCTCGGCGAGGCGTTTGCGCGCTATCTCACCGGCATCATTTATGAGGATCTTGGCGAATGGAGCGATGCCATGATCGCTTATCGCAAAGCCTATGAAGGCTATCGCAAGAATTCGTCGGAATATCGTGTCGATGTTCCCGGATTTTTGAAAGAGGACTTGCTGCGGCTCGCTTCGATGCTGGATCTCAAGGACGAGCTGGAAAAATACCATCAGGAATTCGCCGTTCAGAATAAACAAGGCGAGACGCTTGGCGACCCGCCGAACGCCCCGGAAAGTGAGCTCATTTTTGTCCTGAACAATGGTCTTGCACCCGCCAAAAGGGAAAACAGCGTGGCGATGATGGCTCCTTCCCGGGTTGGGGCTGGGCTGATGCGCATTTCTTTGCCTTACTTCGAGTCCCGTGTGCCTTCGGTAAGCAAGATGCATATCCGCCTTGAGGATCGTGGAATCGCGGCCGAAAGAGTGGAGAATATCGATGCGATCGCCAGCGCGACGCTTTCCGAACAAATACCGGCGATAACCGCCCGCAGCATGGCGCGTGTCGTTGCAAAACGGCAAATCGCCATGCAGATCGGCAGGAACAACAAGAACGATGCCTTGGCTGTGATGGCCGATGTCATAGGTTTTATCACCGAACAGGCCGATACGCGCAGTTGGTCCACCTTGCCCCACGATATCCATTTGGCGCGCTTCCCGCTCAGCGCCGGCAGCTATACGGTTAAAATCGAATTGCGGGATCGCGGTGATAATATCGTTGCCACACGGGAGTTTCATGATGTTCTGATTCAGAAAGGCAAGAAAACCTATCTGTCATATCACTGGATAAATCTGTAGGGAGCCAAGATCACCCGATGAAATCGTATACGCTATGGGCGATAATTTTGATCGCCATGTCCACGCTGGCGGGATGCGCGGGCAAACCGAATAAACCCGACTGGATGATGGGCGACACACCGCGTTACCAGGAAGCCGAATTTCTCATCGGGCACGGCGACGGTGTGACATCGGAGGAAGCCAAGGATCGCGCGCGCGCCGATCTGGCGAAGATCTTTTCCGTGTCCGTGGTCGCGGAAAGCAGCGATGTCTCGGTGTTCAAAGGGGGGGAGGGCGGCCATGATCAGGAACAGGATCGCACCGAGATGAATGTCAGCCGCGCCTTGAATACCCGCACCGATCAGATCATGCAGGGTGTGCGAATCGCGGAGATGTGGCAGGACGCGCAGACACACCGGCATTATGCGCTGGCGACACTGCGGCGCGCATCGGCGGCGATGAGCCTGCGCCAGGAAATAACCAGGCTCGACGACGCGACCGCGCACAATGTCGAGCGCGCCAGGAATGCGAACGATCTTTTCGACAAGATTGGCGCCGCGCGCCAGGCGCTCGATGCGCAAATGGAACGGACCGCCTATCAGAAAAGCCTCAAGGTAGTGGATCGCACCGGGCAGGGGATGCCATCAACCTGGACAGTGGAGCGTTTGCGCGCTGATCTGGATGATCTGCTCAAACGAGCGCGCATTGGTGTGCGCCTGAGTGATGATTCGACCGGACAACTGGGCCAATCCGTAGCGGGCGGCCTTGTCGCCGCGGGTATGGCGGAAACTCGTGAGAACCCTGATTACCTGGTGGATGCCCGGCTCGATCTTGCCGATCTTGGACGCCGCGAAGGCTGGCATTGGGTGACGGGAACGCTGCAAGTGCAGCTCAGCGAACGTGCCAGCGAACGCATTCGCGGCACTAAACGCTGGTCTATCAAGGCTTCCGCGCAGGACGGCGCACTGGCCAGGCAGCGTGCGCTGGATCAAGCCGATCAAATACTCAGAAAGGAGCTGGGCGGCGCTGTCATGGGATTCGTGGTAAACAAACATGGCGATTGAAATAGAACGCAAGTTTCTGGTGCGCAACACCGAGTGGCGCACTCAGGCGTCGCAAGGCATTTTTTACCGCCAGGGTTATATGTCGAGTACGCCCGCCTGTTCGATCCGGGTGCGTTCCGGCGGTGGCAAGGGTTTCCTCAATCTCAAGAGCGCGACGCTCGGTGTCACGCGCAAGGAATATGAATATCCCATTCCCGAGCAGGAGGCCAACGAGATGCTCGATCTGTTTTGCGAGCGGCCACTGATCGAAAAGACACGCTACCACGTCGAACACGCCGGGCACACCTGGGAGGTCGATGTGTTCGCCGGTGACAACGAAGGGTTGATCGTTGCGGAGATCGAGCTTGACGATGCCGATGAGACCTTCGAGCTGCCGTCCTGGGTGGGCGAGGAGGTATCTCATGATCCGCGCTATTACAATGTCTGCCTGGTGAAGCATCCTTACAAGGATTGGCGCGATTCAGGTGCTGTCTGAGAATCTGTTTGCAAAATACGTCTGACCGCGCCCGTGCCTTCCTCGTCACGCTGGCCGCCGCTTGGTTGTTGACGCTTGGCGGGTGTTCCCAGCCAACTCACGATGTGCTGTGTTTCGGTCTGGCCAGCGCGCCCGTCACTCTCGATCCGCGCTTCGCCACCGATGCCGCATCGAGCCGTATCAATCGGCTGCTGTACCGCCGATTGGTGGATTTCGACGAAGCCGCACGCCCCATGCCATCGCTCGCCACCTGGGAAGTGATCTCGCCGCGGCATTACCGCTTTACGCTGGGCAAAGAAGGCAGGGAGTTTCACAACGGCAGCCGTCTCACCGCGCGCGATGTCAAAGCGACCTACGATTTCATCCTCGACGCCAAAAACGCCTCGCCGCACCGCGCCACACTGGCAATGATCGCGGATATCAAGGCACCCGACGACGATACCATCGACTTTTACCTGAACAAGCCGGATGCCCTCTTTCCCGGTATGCTGGCGATCGGCATTGTGCCGGAGCGCTTGATTGCGGCAGGCCATCCGCTTGGCCAAAAGCCGGTCGGCAGCGGTTCCTTTGAATTTGCCGCCTGGCCGGCGGAAGGGCGGCTGCGTCTGGTGCGCACAGCGGATCGACAGACGCTGGAGTTTCTGCATGTGCCCGATCCCACCGTGCGTGCGCTCAAGTTGATGCGCGGTGAAATCGACATGCTGCAGAATGATTTGCCGCCCGAGCTGGTGAAATACCTGGAAGCCAGGAAAGACCTCCAGGTGCGGCGCGGCAGCGGCTCGAACTTCAGCTATCTCGGCTTCAACATGAGCGATCCCATGATGCGCCGGCTGGAGGTGCGTCGCGCCATCGCCTACGCGCTGGATCGGCGGGCGATCATCCGCCACGTGCTGGGTGGGGCGGCGCGTCCGGCGGGGGCGATGTTTCCCCCGGATCACTGGGCGGGCCTGCGCGATTTGTCCGGCTATCCCCATGACCCGCGGCGGGCGCGAGCGCTGCTGAAAGAGGCGGGTTTCGATGAGCGGCATCCGGTACATATCACCTACAAGACGTCCAGCGATCCGTTCCGCATTCGCCTCGCCACCATCATTCAAAGCCAGTTGGCGGAGGTCGGCATTCGTGTCGATCTGCGCAGCTATGATTGGGGCACGTTTTATGGCGACATCAAGGCCGGGCGCTTTCAGATGTTCAGCCTGAGCTGGGTGGGCGTCAAGACCCCGGACATCTTTCGCTACGCCTTCCACAGCACATCGGCGCCGCCCGAGGGCGCCAACCGAGGTCGTTTCGCCAGCCCTGTGATCGACCATCTGATCGAAGCCGCCGAAGCCGAACCGCAGCCGCTTGCGCAGGCCGTCAAATACCAGGAAATACAGCGCCACCTGCTGGAGGAACTCCCCTATGTGCCTCTGTGGTATGAAGACCACGTGTTCGTGGCGCGGCGTGATGTGATGGGCTATGCGCTGGCGACGGACGGGGATTATGATGGGCTGATCAGGGTGTCGCGCCGAGGACGGCATGAAGGTGGCGCTTCAGGGTAGAATATCTTCCATGCCGGAAAAAACAATTCACATCAGCATCGCCAGCCAGTGTCTCCGGTTGCTTGAAGACGGCAGGGTGTTACGGGAGTTTCCCGTCTCCACCGCCACCAATGGCCCGGGCGAGCAGAAAGGCAGCAACTGTACGCCGCGCGGCCGGCATGTGGTGCGCGCCATGATCGGCAAGGGCTGCCCGCCGGATACTGTGTTCGTCGGGCGTCGTCCAACCGGCGAAATCTATTCGTCATCACTGCGCGAAGCATCTCCCGGACGCGACTGGATATTGACGCGCATCCTCTGGCTGAGCGGTCTGGAGCCGGGCAGAAACCGTCTGGGGAATGTCGACACCATGCGCCGCTATATCTACATCCACGGTTCGCCCGACGATGTCGCGATGGGCGTGCCCGGTTCGCATGGCTGTGTGAGGATGCGCAACAGCGACATTATCGAGCTGTTCGATCAGGTCGAGGCGGGAACCAAGGTATTGATCGAGGAGTGATGTGCTGAATTTCATTCTCTCCCGCATTCTCAGCGCGGCCATCGTGGTGCTCGGTGTATCGTCCCTGGTGTTTTTACTCATCCATCTGGTGCCTGGCGATCCGGTGGAGGTGATGCTGGGCGAATCGGCGCAGCCCGCGGATCGCGCCGCATTGCGCCATGCGTTGGGGCTGGATCAGCCCGTGGCGGTTCAGTTGATCGATTATTTCGCCGGCCTGCTGCACTTTGATCTTGGAACCTCACTGCATACCCAACGCCCCATCGCCGATCTGTTGCTGGAGCGCCTGCCCGCCACCGTCGAGCTGACCATCGCCGCGCTGCTGATCGCCGTCGCCATCGCCTTTCCGCTCGGCGTGCTGTCCGCCGTGCGCAAGGATAGCGCCTGGGATCACGGCGCGCGGGTGGTGTCGCTGCTCGGCATATCGATACCGCATTTCTGGCTGGGACCGCTGCTGATCCTGGTGTTTTCCCTATGGCTGGGTTGGTTGCCGGTCAGCGGGCGCGAGGGCATGGCCTCGCTGGTGTTGCCGGCCTTGACGCTGGGCACGGCGCTGGCGGCGATCCTGTCGCGCATGGTGCGCGCCACCTTGCTCGAAACGCTGGGCGAGGACTATGTCCGCACCGCGCGCGCCAAGGGACTGGCGGAGCATGCCGTGGTTCTGCGCCATGCGCTGCGCAATGCCTTGTTGCCGGTGATTACCGTTCTGGGGTTGCAACTCGGCGCGTTGCTCGGCGGGGCGATCGTCACCGAGATGGTGTTTTCCTGGCCCGGCCTCGGGCAGTTGACCATCGAAGCCATCCACCGCCGCGATTACCCGGTGGTGCAGGCGTGCGTGCTGTTGATCAGCGTGACTTATGTCGGCGTGAACACGCTTACCGATCTGGCCTATGCCTGGCTCGATCCGCGCGTGCGACTCGAATGAACATGCGTCTCTGGCTCCCGTCGGCTATCCTGCTGCTATGGCTGGGCATGGCGATATTCGGGCCGCTGCTCGATTTGCAGCCCGATCACATCGAGCTTGCCAGGATACTCGTTCCGCCCGGCAGTGACGCCTGGATGGGATACGATGACCTGGGTCGCTCCTTGCTGGACCGTCTGGTGGCGGGGGCGCGCACCTCGTTTTTTGTGGCGCTGTGGGTCGTGACGCTTTCCGCATTGATGGGCACCTTCATCGGCACGATCGGTGCATACGCAGGAGGTGTATGGGATCACATCATCGTTCGCATTATCGACATCTTCCTGGCCTTTCCCGGCATCCTGCTGGCGATCGCCATGGCCGGGCTGATGGGACCGGGTATCGACAATGTGATCATCGCCCTGAGCACGGTGGGCTGGGTGGGATTCGCGCGGCTGGCGCGCGCCCAGGTGCTGTCCATCAAGCAACGCCTGCATGTGGAAGCCGCCACGGCGCTGGGTGTGCGGCCGCCGCTGATCATCGTGCGGCATATCATTCCCCTGACGCTGGCGCCGCTGATCGTCGAGGCGAGCTTCGCCGTCGCGGGCGTGGTGATCGCCGAGGCGGGATTGTCCTTCCTGGGGCTGGGCGTGCAGCCACCCGAGGCATCCTGGGGCAGCATCATCCGCGACGGCACGCGCTACATGCTGGTCGCGCCGCACATGGTGCTGGTGCCAGGCATTACCCTGATGCTGGTGGTGCTGGCCGTCAATCTGCTGGGCGACCACCTGCGCGACCGGGTGGACGTGCGGACGCGGCAAGCCGGGTAAAACGCTAGTAAATGTTCGGAATATGCCGATAAAGTTGATAGAGCACTTTAATTTTGGAGATCAAGGCGTGGGCATCTTTGAAATTTTTCGAGCGCCCATATTTCATGTTATCCCAATCCGCTGCGGGTGAAGCCATGGTTAAAAGCAAAGTGACTGGAAAACGCCTTTTCGTCCTGGACACCAATGTCCTGATGCACGACCCCTCCGCGCTGTTCCGCTTTCAGGAGCACGACATCTTTCTGCCGATGATGGTGCTGGAAGAGCTCGACAATAACAAGCGCGGCCCCTCGGAAGTGGCGCGTAATGCCCGCCAGACCAGCCGCTTCATGGAAGAACTGATGCGTGATATCGGCGCGCAGGGAATGGAGTCGGGCCTGAAATTGCCCACCCCGGCCAATGCCAGTTTCGAGAGTGGCCGCCTGTTCTTCCAGACCCAGGCCCTGGCGCACGACCTGCCGTCCAGCCTGCCCGGCAACAAACCGGACAACACCATCCTCGAAACCGTGCTTGCGCTGCAAGACCATCATCCCGATACCACGGTCACTCTGGTATCCAAGGACATCAACCTGCGCATCAAGGCCGCGGCGCTGGGCATACCCGCCGAGGATTACCAGAATGATCAAGTGCTCGATGATCTTACCCTGCTATACAGCGGGCAGGCCGAACTCGGACCGGAATTCTGGGAGCGTCACAGCAAGGAACTCAACTCATGGAAGGAGGAGGGCAGGACCTACTATCGCATCAGCGGCCCGGACATCCTGCAGTGGTATCCCAATCAACTGGTTCACGACGGCAGCCAGGATGGCTTCGAGGGTATCGTGCGCCGCGTCGAGGGTGACACCGCGGTCGTGGAGCTGTGCACCAACTATCGCGGCGCGCATCACGCCGTATGGGGCATCAATGCGCGCAACCGCGAACAGAACTTCGCGCTCAACCTGCTGATGGACCCGGCGGTGGATTTCGTCACGCTGCTGGGCAACGCCGGCACAGGAAAAACCCTGCTGACCCTGGCGGCGGGCCTCGCCCAGGTGCTCGACGACCGCCGCTACCAGGAAATCATCATGACCCGCGCCACGGTGCCGATGGGCGAAGACATCGGCTTCCTGCCCGGCACCGAGGAAGAAAAGATGGCGCCGTGGATGGGGGCGCTGATGGACAATCTGGAAGTGCTGTCCAGCGCCGAAGGCGGCGACTGGGGCCGCGCCGCCACCAACGACCTGCTGCGCCATCGCATCAAGATCCACTCCCTCAACTTCATGCGTGGCCGCACTTTCCTGAGGAAATACGTCATCATCGACGAAGCGCAAAACCTCACCTCGAAGCAGATGAAAAGCCTCGTCACCCGCGCCGGCCCCGGCACCAAGATCGTTTGCATGGGCAACGTCGCGCAGATCGACACGCCCTACCTGACCGAGACCACCTCCGGCATCACCTATGTCGTCGACCGCTTCAAGGACTGGCCGCATAGCGGTCACATCACGTTAAAGAGTGGCGAACGGTCAAGATTGGCGGATCACGCGGCGGAGATTTTATGAGCTGGAAACCCGTCGCAAGCAGGAACGACGCAAAGTGAAGGGCGCCCTTCTGACTTACTCTTCGTCGCGACTCTAATAACCCGCTTCACGTTGGTGACGCAATGCGAGGATCAGTACCGTATCCTCGACTGTCTCGAAACTATAGGAAGCTCTGAATAATCCTGGAATTCTCAGAGTAAGAAAAGCAAAAATGTGATTTTTGCTTTTTTCATTTTTCAATCACTTGTCGTGATCGAAAAACGCCGGCACATCCATGTGCCGAGGAACCTCTGAATTGATCAGGGGTTCCTATAGAGAGCTTTATGGCCGCACTTTCCTGCTGTCTGTTTTTGCCGTCAGGGCGTACAGACTGTTCCATAGAATGGCGCCCAATCCTGCGTCACGTTGCCGCTAAGAAAGATCGCTCCCTTGCTGTTTTTGTAGATGCCCTCTCCCTTTGTGATCAGCATTTGCTCGGTGGTTGTGAAATTGGCCGGGGTGGTTGGTGGTGATGAGGTGACGCCGGCATCGGCTGTGTAGATCTTTCCTCCCGGAAGGGAAAGCACGCTGCGTGCGGTGAAGAAGCGGCGGCTCTCGGGTAGCCCGAATTCGTTGGGTGGTGTGGTCAGGCCTTGCTCATTCATGATGGCGGGTGTTTGAGCGGTACCCGCGCTGAGTGGATGAAGACTTATCTCTTTGGTGAGGCCAGAGAAGCCGGTGCCGATTTGCCCGTTTGTGAGGAGGATGGTCGAAGAAAAGCATGTTCCCGGCGCCGCGATATAGGTAGGGCCGCTATAGCGCGCTGCGATATTGCATGCGGAATCGGCCTTCAGCTTTGCCACCCCGCTCAGGAACCGGCAATTTTCCGCATGTGCCGTTACGCAGGTGGTGACGAGTGGTATGACCATCAGTAAATCCTTTCTTTTCATGTTAACCCCTTGGTGGTGTTATTGGTTCTTGCCTTGCCGATGCAAGGTTATGAAAACTACCGCAGCCAGGAGGGGGTGTAAACGGATTTTTATCCACTGACAAAAATTTACATTTACCGCATGCGGCGGCTCAGCTCGCTAATGACGTGGTCGGGTACGTTTACTTGCTCAGTATCGACGGCAATGACATGCGCCGATTCCTCGGGCGTGAGCGGTTCATGGGTGGCGAGCTGGTGTTCGAGCACCGCGATGCCGGCTTCCGAGGCGTCGCGATTTTCCACTGTCCGCTGGCCGATGCGCGCGCGTAGCGCGGTCTCGGATGCCTGGTAGTCGAGTATGCCGAAGGGCGCGTGGAGTTGTGAGGCGAGTTCGTGGAATGCGGCCCGCTGTGCGCGTTTGAGAAACGTGGCGTCGACGATGACGGGAAGGCCGGATTCGATCGCCGTGCGCGCGAGGTTTGCGAGGTGTTGGTAGGTGCGCTGGCTGGCGTCGGCGGTGTAGAGGCCGGTGGCGACACCCGAGCCGGTGCGCGCCATTTCCGGCAGGCCGAACAGGCGTTTGCGCTCCACGTCGGAGCGTAGACGGATCGCGCCCAGCGCTTCGAGCAGCGGTTGGGTGAGGGTGGTCTTGCCCGAGCCGGACAAACCGTGGGTGATAATCAGCGGGGCAGGGCGGGGGTGGGTGTAGTGCTCGGCGAGGTCGGCATAACGGTGGTATTGCTGCTGCGTGGCATGCCGTTCCTGCGCGCTCAGGCCGGCTTGCCCGAGCCGGATGCGCGCCACCTTGGCGCGCACCAGGGCGCGGTAGACCAGGTAATAGCGCAGCAGGCGCAGTCCCGAATAGTCGCCGGTGGCGGAAAGGTAGCCATTGAGGAAGCGCCAGCCCAGCGGACCGTGGCCGCGGCTGTCGAGATCCATCATCAGAAAGGCGGTCTCGCTGATCACGTCGATCCAGCGCAGGTTGTCGTTGAACTCCAGGCAATCGAAAAGCGCGATCCGGTCATCCAGCAGCACCATGTTCGCCAGGTGCATGTCGCCGTGGCATTCGCGGATGAAGCCTTGGTCCTTGCGCGCCTGAAGCTCGGCAAGCCGCCGCCCATGCGCGGCTTCGCTCCAGGCGCGCAGCCGTTCGAGCTGGGTGATGTCGTCGGTTGCTGCGAGGTGCGGCCGGATTTGCAGGAAATTCTCCTCCACCGGCTGGTAGACATTCGCCGGGCTGCCGTAGGGGCTGTTCGCTCCGGCGATGGCGATGCGGCCGTGAAACGCGGCAATCTGTTGCGCCAGGCCGTCGATGTGCGCAGGCTTGAGCCCGCCGCGCGCCATCACGCGGTCCATTTGTGCTTGTTGCGGAAACTGTGCCATCTTCACCGCATATTCGATGGGCGCGCCCGCACCGTCGAGCACCGGCGCGTCGGGCCCGCCGGTAATGGCGATCACGTCGAGGTAGAGCTCGGGGGAAAGCCGGCGGTTGAGGCGCAGCTCTTCCTGGCAGTAATGATGCCGTTTTTCCAAAGTAGAGAAATCAAGAAAGCCCAGGTTCACCGGCTTTTTGATCTTGTAGGCGTAAGGGCCGGTGAGCAGAACCCAGGAGATATGGGTTTCGATGACCTCGAAATGTTCTATCGGGTGGTCATAGAGCGAGGGGTTTTGGAGGGACTGGATGAGCATGGCGTTACGGGCTGATGGGGCGGTCATCTTGAATGCCAATGTAGGCCGCCGATCGCGGCTTGATCAACGTCACATGATGAAAAACCAAGAATATCACGAACATCGCTTACTGCGAGGAGGTTGTTTTCGCGGCGCGTGGTTCCCATTTCTCATTTGTGAGTTTCCTTTGGTGTGTTTGTATATTAACAAATTCTAATATACAATGGCCTGCAATGGCCGTTTGACGAGGAGAATGAGGGATGCGCAAGACAGGGGTGATCGGGCTGTTTTGGCTGTTGGGGCTGTGGCAGGCCGCGGTTGCCGCACAGCCCGCGCTGTCGGTGGCGCAGGCGCAATACCGTAGCGCCGCTGCCCAGCAAGTGTTCGATGGGGTGATCGAGGCAGTCAAGCAGTCCACCGTGTCGGCGCAGATCAGCGGGCGTGTTCAGGAGATTACCGTCGATGTGAACGATCGTATCGCCAAGGGTGGGGTGCTGGTGCGGGTACAGGACGTGGAACCGCGCGCGCGCCTTTCTCGCGACCAGGCGGCGGTCAGCGAGGCGCAGGCCCGTTACCAGCAGGCGCAACAGGATTTCGAACGCATCAGGGCCATTTATGAGCGCCGCTTGATCGCCAAGGCCGAGATGGACCTCGCCACCGCCGCGCTCGATACCGCGCGCGCCCGTCTCGATGCCGCCCAGGCGCAGGCCACGGAAAGCCGGCAGCAGTTCCATTATGCGGTGGTGAGCGCGCCGTACAACGGCATCGTCACCAAACGCCATGTCGAAGTGGGCGAGGCGGTGCAGCCCGGCCAACCGCTGGTCAGTTTGCAGGCGCTGGACAGGCTGCGTGTGTCGGTCGATGTGCCGCAGAGCCTGGTTAAGGCGGTGCGTGCCCGTGGCCGTGTCCGTATCGCGTTGCCCGACGCGGCGGGCGCGTCACGTACTGTTGAGTTGACAGCGTTGACCGTTTTCCCTTACGCCGATCCGCAGACCGACACGGTCCGCGTCCGCGCCGATCTTCCCGACGGGCTGCCGGGCGTATATCCCGGCCTGTTCGTCAAGGCCGCGTTCCCGCTCGATGAGGAAAAATCTCTGGTGGTGCCGGGGCAGGCCATGGTGCAGCGCAGCGAGGTGACGGGCGTGTATGTGGTGGACGGCAAGGGCCGCGTGTCGCTGCGTCAGATCCGTGCCGGCAAACATTACGAGGACGGCATGGTCGAGGTGCTGGCGGGGCTGGATGAAGGCGAGCGTGTGGCGCTCGATCCGGTGCGTGCCGTCAGCCAGCTCAAACAGCAGCGCGCGGGTAAGCCGTGATGAGTGAGCGGATGGGCATTTCCGGCGCGATCGCCAAGAAATTTCTTCACTCTCAGATCACGCCGCTGCTGGCGCTGGTGGGACTGTTGATGGGCTTGTTCGCGGTGCTGGTGACGCCGCGCGAGGAGGAGCCGCAGATCGAGGTGACCTTCGCCAACGTCTTCGTCGCTTTTCCCGGCGCGACGGCCAAGGAGGTCGAATCGTTGATCAGCACGCCCGGCGAGCAGGTGCTGTCGGAGATCGAGGGCGTGAAACACGTCTACTCCGTGTCGCAACCGGGGCGGGCGGTGTTCACCGTGGAGTTCGATGTCGGCCAGGAGCGCACCCGTTCCATCGTGCGCCTCTACAATGCGATCTTTTCCAATCAAGACTGGCTGCCGTCCAACCTGGGCGTGACGCAGCCCATTGTCAAACCCATGGGCATGGACGACGTGCCCATCGTCACGCTTACGCTGTGGACCGACGATCCGGCGCGCGGCGGTCATGAATTGCAGCGCGTGGCGCATGCCATCGAGGCGGAATTGAAGCGCGTCCCCGGCACGCGCGACATCTACACCATCGGCGGCCCTGATCGCGTGGTGCATGTCGAGCTCGATGCCCGGCGCATGGCGAGTTACGGCATCGCACTCGACGACCTGCGCACCGCATTGACGGCGGGCAATATCTCGCGCGAGGCGGGCGCGCTGGTGGCGAACAACCTTGAAATACCGGTACAGGCCGGCGCCTTTCTGGCGAATGCCGAGGATGTCGCCGCGCTGGTGGTCGGTGTGCGCAACGGCGCGCCGGTCTATCTGCGCGATGTGGCGCGCGTGACGCACGGGGCCGATCAGCCCGAGCAGTACGTCACCCTGGGCACCGGCCCTGCCGCGCAGGACAAAGGCATTGCGGTGCGGGGACAGTTTCCCGCGGTGACGCTAGCGATCGCCAAGAAACCCGGCACCAACGCCGTCGCCATCGCCGACCAGGTGATCGAGCGTTTCGCGCAACTCCAGGGCACTTTTGTACCGCAGGGTGTGCACGCCACGGTCACGCGCAATTATGGCGAGACCGCCAACGACAAGGCGATGACGCTGATCGGCAAGCTGGTCTTCGCCACCGCGTTCGTCGTGTTGCTGGTGCTGTTCGCGCTGGGCTGGCGCGAGGCGCTGATCGTCGGCGCCGCGGTGGTGATCACCCTGACGATTACGCTGTTCGCCTCCTGGGCCTGGGGGTTCACGCTCAACCGCGTGTCGCTGTTCGCGCTGATCTTCTCCATCGGCATTCTCGTCGATGACGCCATCGTGGTGGTGGAAAACATCCATCGTCACATGCGAATCGGCGGCAAACCTCTGGCCGAAGCCATCCCGCTGGCGGTGGACGAGGTCGGTAGCCCAACCATTCTCGCCACCTTCACCGTGATCGCCGCGCTGTTGCCGATGGCGTTCGTCACCGGGCTGATGGGGCCGTACATGAGTCCGATCCCGATCAACGCCAGCATGGGCATGCTCATCTCGCTGGCCGTGGCGTTTGTCGTCACGCCGTGGCTGACCTACAAGGTACTGCGCAACCACAAGCACGCCACGACGGAAACCGGCGCCGGACATGGCGAAAGTGATGAACGCGGCCGCCTCTACGGTTTTTTCAAGAAATACGTCGGCCTGTTCCTCGGCGGCGATGCCGGCCGGTCGCGGCGCTGGATGCTGTTCGGAACGATCATGGCGCTGATCGTGATTTCGGTGGGATTGGGTGTGGTCAAGCTGGTGGTGCTGAAGATGCTGCCATTCGACAACAAGTCCGAATTCCAGGTGGTGGTGGACATGCCGGAAGGAACCACCGTGGAGCAGACCGCGCGCGTGCTCGATGCACTGGGCGCCTATCTCTCCACCGTGCCCGAGGTGACCGATTATCAGACTTATGCCGGTACCGCCGCGCCGATCAACTTCAACGGCTTGGTGCGTCAGTATTATCTGCGTCAGGGGGCCAATGCCGGCGATATCCAGGTCAACCTGGTGGACAGGCGCAAGCGCGACCGCAAGAGCCACGACATCGCCGGCGCCATGCGCAGGCCGTTGCAGGAGATCGGCCGCCGTCTGAGCGCCAACGTCAAAATCGTCGAAGTGCCGCCCGGACCGCCGGTGCAGGCGCCGCTGGTCGCCGAGATCTATGGCATGGACTACAGTGGCCAGATGCGTGTCGCCAAACAGGTGCGCGGGATCTTCGAAAAGACCAGGAACGTCGTGGACGTGGATGACAGCATCGAGGCCGAAGCGCCGCGCCTGATCGTGCACATCGACCGGCAAAAGGCGGCCATGCTCGGCGTCTCACAGCAGAGCGCGGTCAGCGCGCTGCGCGCCGCGCTGGGCGGCGAGGACGCCAGTTACGTGCACGATGAGCACGCCAAATACGCCGTTCCGATCCGCCTTGAACTGCCGGTGGCGGACAAGGCCGCCGCCCAGTCGCTGATGCAGCTCAAAGTGCGTGGCGCCCAGGGTAAGCTCATTTCCCTGTCCGAGATCGCCACCGTGGAGCGCAGCACCCGGCAGCACGCGATCTATCACAAGGATCTGCTGCCGGTGGTGTTCGTCACGGGCGATGCGGCGGGAGAAATCGACAGCCCGCTCTATGGCATGTTCGACATCCTCGGCACATTGCGCGACACCGTGATGGAACATGGCGCGCCGCTCGATCAGCACCTGCTGAGCCAGCCGGACGATCCTTACCGCTACGGCCTGAAGTGGGACGGCGAATGGCAAATCACCTATGACACCTTCCGCGACATGGGCATCGCCTACGGCGTGGGCATGATCCTCATCTATCTGCTGGTGGTGGCGCAGTTCCGCTCGTACCTGACACCGCTGATCATCATGGTGCCGATCCCGCTCACCATCATCGGCGTCATGCCCGGCCACGCCCTGCTCGGCGCGCAATTCACCGCCACCTCCATGATCGGCATGATCGCGCTGGCCGGCATCATCGTGCGCAACTCCATCCTGCTGGTGGACTTCATCAATCAGGAAGTGGCGCGCGGCGTAGCGTTCGAAGAAGCGGTGATCCGCGCCGGCAGTGTGCGCGCCAAACCGATCATTCTCACCGGCCTGGCCGCCATGCTCGGCGCACTTTTCATTCTCGACGATCCAATCTTCAACGGCCTGGCGATTTCGCTGGTCTTCGGCATCTTCGTCTCCACGCTGCTGACGCTGCTGGTGATACCGGTGATGTATTATGCGTTCATGCGCAAGAGGGTGGGTGGTATCTGAAGGTTGAGTTTGGTGATCCTTTCAAACATCTTCATGTCGTATCAGTAAAATGTGCAAATTAGATGCATAAATTACGAGGAGAAAAATATTTTTTATATCCGTTGACTTGGGGGAAAGGGGGACACTTTGAGATTCCCCCAATAAAACGGACGGTTTAATTAAGAGGCGTGCTTCGCCTCATATTCCGCTGGGCTGATATAGCCCAGATATGAATGCCGTCTGCGCCTGTTATAGAAGACTTCGATGTATTCAAACAGGCTTCGCTTGGCCTCATCCTTTGTCCGGTAATCATCGTGGTCGACCAACTCGGTTTTCAGTGTACCGAAGAAACTCTCTGCCACGGCATTGTCCAGGCATTCCCCCTTTCGGCTCATGCTGCAGATGATCAACAGCCGTTGATAGTCGCCTGAGGCATAGGTGCTTCCCTGGTCTGAGTGCACGATAACCGAGTCTACCTTACCTCTTCGCCACACCGCCATCGTCAGGGCATCCTGCACAGTAAGCAGGTCGTGCGATTGCATCGCAAAGGGATGGGCGTGATGCGCATCGTTGAGCTGAGTGGGCTTTCCTACCCGACCGTGCGCGGCATCATTGACCGCTATGAACAGGGCGGAGCCGGAACGATCAAGCCCACGCCGCGCGGCAGACAAGGTGGCGAAGGCCGCCACCTGACGGATGAGCAAGAGCGGTTGGTTCGGCAAATCATCTGCGACAAACGGCCGGAGCAACTGAAGATGGAATGTGCACTGTGGAACCGGGCTGCCGTCATGCAGTTGATTGAGCGCGAATACAGAATTCCGATCAGCGCGGGCAGCGTCGGGTTGGTGACGTAATCGGCGAATTGGGCATCGTTCATTGGCTTGGAGGCGTTGAACTTGTCCTTGAACTTGTCCTTGTCCTTGAGGCCGATCACGAGTTCGTTCACCAATGGCATGCCCAGGCGGGATACCTGTGTCCAGGCGCCTCCCTCGATGGCCGGGCGATCGAAGCCGGGGTTGGGTCTCACCAGCCGCGCTTGCCGGACGCTCGCCGTTGTCCAGCCGCCGATCGCGGGATCACCGTTCGATGCCAGGCAGTTGGCGGGAATCTCCAGAATGAACGAGGTGACGTTTTTGTCCGCCAGGTCATCCGCTTCGCCATCCACCGGCCCAAGAGGATTGGTGTTGATGAGATCGAATATTTCTCCCAGATTTACCACGAATGGATCCTTGCGCTGGCCGACGAACATGCGCCCCGTGCCGGGCGGCGTATTACTCTATGCGAACCGTGCTTGCGGGTTTATCCTGGCCACTTGATCTGCTTCCGGTGACTGACTATAGTCAGTCATAATGGGTGGTGACGTGACGGAACTGAGTGGCAATGACAGCATGAACGATATGAGCGAGGCTTCATATCGGGAATTCTTGTCAAGGATAGCGCGGCGGGAAGAAGCCGCGTTGGCGGATTTCTACGACGCGACCGCCAGCCGCGTCTATGGGCTGGCCTTGCGTATCACGCGCCAGGCGCAAGCGGCCGAAGAGGTGGTCTCCGATGTCTATTTCCAGGTGTGGAATCAGGCGCACCGTTACGATGAGGAGCGCGGTCGGGTGCTGACTTGGCTCTTGACCATCTGCCGCAGCCGCGCGCTCGATCTTGTCCGCCGCCGCGATCAGGCCGAACTCCATGCGGACCCTCACACGCTGCGGCCGGAAGCCGTCAGTGACGAAGACGGCCCGCTCGATCTGCTCCTCGCTACCGAGCGGAGCGACGCGCTGCATGCGCCCTTCAAGAGTTGAACCCGGCCCAGCGCCATTTGCTGGCGCTGGCCTTTTTTCGCGGCGTCATCCCCGTGTGCACAGGTATGCCGCTTGGCAGCGTCAAAACCTCGATACGCAAGGCCATGCATATCTTGAAAGACATGCTTCACCTTCATCATCCCTCGATCGACAGGCAGGAGTCTTTGTGAGTCAGCGCAAACAGCCGGAGCAAGGCGAGACCATCGAGCAGGCCGTCATGGAGGCGTTGCTTCAGGGAGTTGCTCCTGTGACGCCGCCACCGGATCTGCGCGCCAAGGTGCTGGAGCGCATTCGCAGCCAGCCGCCCGCGAGCGAGTTCCTCACCTTGCGCCAGCAACAGGGGTGGAAGTCATTGGCGCTGGGTATCGAAGTCAAATTGCTGGTGATGGATAAAGAAGCCGGCACCAAATCGTTTCTGCTGCGCGCGTCGCCGGGGGTTAGCATGCCCGCGCATGATCATGATTGCGATGAAGAGTGCCTGGTGCTGGAAGGCGAATTCACCATCGACGGCATGACGCTGCGCGCCGGTGATTATCAGCTTGCCGCCAAAGGACCCGGCATGGCGTCAGCACCACCGCCACGGGTGTGGTGGTCTATTTGCGCGCCAGTATTTTCGATTATCCGGGGATATGATAGCGCTCGAAATTTAGTGCTTCTTACGCACCGCGCGTTTGCTGTGCGCCGCGCATTCCGCATTTCATGATGACAGACAATCTCTTCGCCACCCTCGAACAAGGCGCAACCCTGCTGACCGCCAACCGCCGTCTGGCGCGTCATCTGCGCCAGGCATTTGATACGCATCAGCGGCGGCATGGCCGCGTCGTCTGGGCGACAGCCGATATTCTGCCTCTGTCCGCCTGGCTGGAGCGGTGCTGGAACGAAGTCCTCGATACGGCTGGCCAGACGGAATTTCCCGCGCTTTTGAATAGCCACCAGGAATTGGCCTTGTGGGAGCGTATCATCGCCAATTCCCCGGAAGGGAAAGGACTGCTGCGCATTCCCGCCGCCGCGCAGGAGGCGCAGGAAGCCTGGATGCTGCTCAGGCAATGGCGCATTTCGCTCGATGACATGCGGCCACCGCTCAACGACGATGCGCACGCCTTCCGGCGCTGGGCGCGGCATTTTGCCAAGCTTTGTTCCGCTTCCGCCTGGATGGATCGCGGTAGCTTGATGGACTTCGCCGCGCAGCAGATCAACACAGGCGCGCTGAAGGCGCCGCGTCATGTGTTGCTGGCAGGCTTCGATGAATTGACACCGCAGCAACAGGCGCTCATCGCGGCGCTAAGAGCGGCGGACGTGATTGTGGACGAACTGCCGCCGCCAGCCCTGACTGGCGCGGTGATGCGTATCGGCCTTGCCGACGCCGAAGCCGAGATCCGCGTCGCCGCGCGCTGGGTGCGTGATCTGCTGGAGCGGGGTGCGGGTTCCATCGGTGTGGTGATCCATGATCTGGGGGCGGTGCGCGAGAAAGTGGTGCGCATTTTCAACGACACTCTGTTGCCCGGCGCCGTCATGCCCGGCGGTGACGATGATATTCCGCTTTACAACATCTCGCTGGGCCAGCCCTTGCAAGACCAGCCCGTCGTCCACGCCGCACTGCTGATTCTGGACATGGCGCAGGGCAGGCTGCCGCTGGAGAAGGCCGGCAGTCTGTTGCGTTCCCCCTTTCTGGCCGGAGCGGAGCAGGAGATGACGCGCCGCGCACGGCTGGATGCGCGGCTGCGGCGCGTTGGCGAGCCGACTGTCAGCGTCGAGACATTGCGGCGTCACGCGCTTGGAGGGGGCGAAAACGGCGTTTGTCCGCAACTTGCCGCGGCTCTGGATCGATGGCTGGAGGTGGTGCGATCTTTGCCGAAGCGTCAAACGCCAAGCGCATGGGCGGCGGACTTCGCGCGGCTGTTGGCGGCGATCGGCTGGCCGGGCGAGCGCTCGCTGGATAGCCGCGAATATCAGGCCGTGATGGCGTGGCGGGAGTTGTTGGCCGATTATGCGCAGCTCGATGTGGTCGTCACACGGCAGGGCATGGGTGATGCGCTGAGCCGCTTGCGGCAGATGACCGGCAGCATTCTGTTTCAGCCGCAGGGCGCCGATGCGCCGGTGCAGATTCTCGGCGTACTCGAAGCGGCAGGCATGCAATTCGATCATCTGTGGGTGATGGGATTGCATGACGAGGTCTGGCCCGCGTCGCCACGACCCAATCCCTTCCTGCCGCATGAATTGCAACGTAGGCATGGCTTGCCGCACGCCTCTGCGGAGCGCGAGTTGCTCTTCGCCCGGCGCTTGACGGACAGGCTGCTTGCCGCCGCGCCGCGCGTCATTGCCAGTTATCCGAAGCAGGATGGCGATCGCGAACGCCGCCCTTCACCGCTGATCGCCGGTTTGCCGGAGACGCCACCGGATCAACTGTCGTTGGCGCGGCATGATTCCTGGATGAACGTTATCCATGCAGCGCAGACCATCGAAGAGCGGGACGATCACCAGGCCCCGACGCTTGCCGCCGGAACATCAGTCTCAGGGGGAACAGGCGTATTGAAACAGCAAGCCGCGTGTCCGTTTCGCGCTTTTGCCGAGCACCGTCTGGGTGCAAAGCCGTTGCCTGTCGCCGATGTCGGGTTGAGCCCCAGCGAGCGCGGCCAGTTGCTGCATGCGGCCCTGGAGCGGGTCTGGCAGCGACTGCGCCGCCATGAAGACTTGTGCCGCGCCTCACCTGAAGAAGTGAGAGAGATCGTCGCGGAGGCTGTGGCTGCGGCGATTGATGGCATGGCGCAAAAGCGACGGAGCACTTTTACCGCGAAGTTCAAGGTGCTGGAGGAGGACCGTCTGCTGAGACTTATCACCGATTGGCTGGAACTGGAAAAGCGGCGCGCGGCGTTCACCGTGCTTGAGCTTGAGCAACAGCATGTGATGCACGTGGGTGGTTTGATGCTTTCCACCCGCATCGACCGCATCGACCGGTTGCCTGATGGCCGACAAGTGATCGTCGACTACAAGACCAGTGACGCCAATATTGGCGGCTGGTTCGGTGACCGTCCTGACGAGCCGCAGTTGCCGCTGTACTGCGCGTATAACGGCGAATCCGTCGCGGGCCTGGCGTTTGCCCAACTCAGGCCGGGATCTTCGGCTTTCAAGGGATTGACGCAAAATGCCCATGTCATGCCTGGGGTAAAGGCCCTTGCTGAAACCAAGTATGGCCGGGCATTCGCCTGGGACGAGCTCGTCGGCGAATGGCAAAAAACGCTGCAGCGTCTGGCTGACGAATTCCGCGCCGGGCGTGCCGAGGTCGATCCTAAAAAGCCTCCGCAGACTTGCCAGTTCTGCGCCTTGCCTGCGCTATGCCGCATCAATGAACATGATGGTTTGGGCATGACAGAGGTGGAGGAGGGTGAAGGTGAAGACAGTGAATAACCCCGCCATCGCCGATGCCGCGCAACGCCGCCAGGCGCTCGATCCCGCACGCTCGTTCATCGTTCAGGCCCCGGCCGGTTCGGGCAAGACCAGCTTGCTGACGCAGCGCTACCTCACCCTGCTGGCGCAGGTGACGGTTCCCGAGGAAATCGTCGCGATCACCTTCACCCGCAAGGCGGCGGCGGAGATGCGCAGCCGCATTCTGGAGGCGCTGCGCAATGCGCGCGCCGCGCCGCAGGATAACGATTATGCGCGTGAAACCTGGGAGCTGGCGCGTGCGGCGCTGGACCATGACCGGCGGCAAGGCTGGGATGTGCTCTCCCATCCGGCGCGGCTGCGCATCCTCACTATCGACGCGCTGTGCGGTTCACTGGCCCGGCAGATGCCCGTGCTGTCTGGATTCGGCGCCGTGCCCGCCACCGCCGATGACGCCACCGAACTCTATCGGCTTGCGGCGCGCGAAACATTGAATGCGCTGGAAAAAGACGAGTCATGGTCGCCCGCCGTGGAACGGCTGTTGCGACACCTCGACAACCATCTGGCGCAGGTCGAGGATTTGCTTGCCAACATGCTGGCGCGCCGCGATCAGTGGTTGCGCCATGTGGTCAGCGATGCGGGACGCGAGCGCGAAATGCTGGAAGCGGCGTTACGCAACGTAATCAGCGATGCGTTGACGGATGTCATGAAGGCCATGCCTGTGGCTATCGGCGAGCGGATCGTCGAACTGGCGTGCTTTGCCGCGTCGAATCTCGATGAAGAAAATACCTCCAGTCTCCGGCAGTGGGGCGACCGCGCATCATTGCCCGGAAACGAGATCGCCGACGTGACAGCCTGGCATGCCATCGTGGACTTGCTGCTCACCGATAAAGGAACATGGCGCAAGAAAGCGGATAAGAATATCGGCTTTCCCGCGCCCAGCACCGCCAAGGACAAAGAATCAAAGGCATTGTATCAAACAAGGAAGCAGCAACTGGAAGAGTTGATCGCCGAGCTTGAGCGCACCGATGCGGAGCAGCCGGGCGAGTACCTGCGTGCCCGGCTGGCAGATCTGCGGCGTCTGCCAGCCGCCCGGTATACCGAAGCGCAGTGGCAGGTGCTGGAGGCTTTGTTCGATTTGTTGCCCGTTGCGGCGGGACATCTCAAGCTTATCTTCGGCGAACGTGGCCAGGTGGACTTCAGCGAGGTGGCGCAACGCGCCGCCGAGGCACTGGGTAATCCCGACAACCCGACCGACCTCGCGCTCGCCCTGGATTATCGCATCAAGCACCTGCTGGTCGATGAGTTTCAGGATACCTCGTTTGGTCAGTATCAATTGCTGGAACGGCTTACCGCGGGTTGGCAAGCCGGTGATGGCCGCAGCCTGTTCGTGGTGGGCGATCCGATGCAGTCGATTTATCGCTTCCGTGAAGCCGAGGTCGGACTGTTCCTGCGCGCCCGTCACAGCGGCATCGGTTCGATGCGCTTGACGCCGCTAACCTTGAGCGTCAACTTCCGTTCCCAGGCCGGTATTGTCGAGTGGGTCAACGAGAGTTTCGCCCGCGTTCTGCCGGCCGTGGAAGACATCGCGGGCGGCGCCGTTCCCTACAGCAAATCCGTTGCTTCCCAGGCGGCGGAAGGGCATTGCGCCGTGCAAGTGCACCCCTTTCTGGTCCTCGACTCGAACGGTGAGGCGCAGCGGGTCGCCGAACTGGTACACCAGACCCGGCAATCTCAGCCCGGCGGCACGGTGGCGATACTGGTGCGTGCGCGTAGCCATCTCGCCGGCATTGCACTGGCCTTGAAAGAACAGGGGCTGCGTTACCGCGCCATCGAGATCGAACAGCTAGGCCATCGCCCAGTGATCCAGGACCTGCTCGCGCTCACCCGCGCGCTGCTTCATCCCGCCGACCGCATCGCCTGGCTGGCGATACTGCGCGCGCCGTGGTGCGGTTTGTCCTTGGCCGACCTCCATGCCATCGCCAGCGCCGATCCTGATGCGGCGATCTGGGACCTGATCACCAACGAGGAACGCATCGGGCAGCTCAGCAACGATGACCGGCTGCGCCTGCATCGCATGCGCGAAATTATGCGCGTCAGTCTTACCCAACGCCGTCGCCGTGGTCTGCGGCGCTGGGTCGAGGGTGCATGGCTGGCACTGGGCGGTCCGGCCTGTGTACAGAATGTCACCGATCTGGATGACGCCCAGGTATTTTTCGATCTGCTGGAACAATGGCAGCGCGGCGGCGACATCGACGACTTCGCCGCCATCGAGCAACAAGTGGCAACGCTCTATGCCTTGCCCGACATCAAGGCCGACGATACAGTGCAACTGATGACGATTCACAAAGCCAAGGGCCTGGAGTTCGACACCGTGATCGTGCCCGGCCTGGGGCGCGGCATGCCCGCCGACGAGAGCCGTCTGCTGATGTGGATGGAGCGCCCTGCGACAGCACGCGAGGCGGGTGATCTGCTGCTGGCGCCGATCAAGGCCCATGGCGAGCAGGAAGACCCGATCTATGCCTGGCTCAAATATGCCGACCAGCAGAAAGGACGCCATGAAGCTGGAAGGCTGCTTTACGTCGCCGCCACACGCGCAAAAAAAACGTTACACCTGCTCGGTCATGTCGCCTTGTCAAAAAAGGATGGCAAGCTGAAAAAGCCGCGTAGCGATTCATTATTGAATCAATTGTGGGACGTGGTGGAAAAGGATTTTGTTGCCCATGCGGCGGAAAATCCAGCCATGACGATGCCTGAAGAATATGAAACAACGGCGATACCACCCCCGTCTTTCCCGAAACTGCGCCGCCTCATGACAGGCTGGAAACTGCCCCCCGCGCCCGAGCCTGTCAAATGCGCAGTGAATGTGGCGGCCGTCGCGCCGCAAAACGCAAAAGACAATATCGAATTCCTCTGGGCGAGCGATGCCGCCCGGCATGTCGGCACCGTGGTACACCGCATCCTGCGCCAGATCGCCATGCAAGGCCCCGATTCCTGGGGCGCGGCGCGCATCGCCGCTCAGCGCCCCACTTATCGCACCCTCCTGGCACAGTTGGGGGTGGGAACCGCCGAGCTGGGGCAAGCAGTACAGCAAGTCGAGACCGCGCTCGCCCGCACCCTGAAAGATCAGCGCGGCCGCTGGCTGCTGGACAATACCCACCATGACAGCCGCTGCGAATATGCCCTCACCGGCATCATTGCCGGCAAGCCGGTCAACATCATTATTGATCGAACATTTGTCGATCAGAACGGCACACGCTGGATCATCGACTATAAAACCAGCCGCCACGAAGGCGGCGACCTCGACGCATTTCTCGATAACGAGCAACTACGCTACCGGAGCCAGCTCGAAAACTACGCTGCGCTGATAAGCAGGCTCGAAGAAGGCCGTCCCATCCGGGTTGGCCTCTACTTTCCGCTGCTGGGCGGGTGGCGGGAGTGGGAAGGAACCTCTGATGTGTCAGAGGTTCCGCGGCACACGGATGGACCGGCATTTTTCAATCACGGCAAGTGATTGAAAAAGGAAGGAAAGAAAAAAATCACATTTTTGCTTTCCGTGCTCTGAGAATTCCAGGATGGAATTATTCAGAGTTTCCGAAATATAAATCGTCACTACTCTTGTCTGATGGAAAAGCATGCATGGAAACAAAGAGTGGCGAATCTCGTCTTCCAGAAGGCGGTGAGCAAACGAGCTGGCGCGCTGGATTATTCAGGGCTTCCTTAAATCCCCGACCCTGACGCCGATCAGTCGTACCTTTTTCGTGAGTTCAAAGCGACGCAGGCAATCAAAAGCGCCGTGTCGGATAGCGGCGAGGTTGTTGGTGTGGCTCTCCAGCGTCTTTTCCCGTGTATGGGTTTCGAAGTCGCTGAAGCGCACTTTCACCGTTACCGTTCTGCCCAGGTAACCCTCTTCCTTCAGACTGTCTACCAGTTCCCGGGTAAGGGCCGCCAGTGTTTTTGCCAGTACCTGCCAGTCCCCGATGTCGTGTTGAAACGTGATCTCGCGGCTGCTGGATTTTGGTTCCCAGTGTGTGATCAACGGGCTGTCGTCGATGCCCTGGGCGGCCTCGTGGAGATACTGGCCGTGGGCCTTGCCAAGCTCGGCGGTCAGCGTTTTCAGCGGTTGTGCGGCAAGATCGCCGATGGTTGTGATGCTCATCGCCTTGAGGCGGGCCTCGGTTTTCGGGCCGACGCCAGGAAGTTTGCGCACCGGCAGCGGCCAGATGCGCGTGGCAACATCGCCTTCCTGAATGATGGTCAGGCCGTCGGGCTTTTGCATGTCGGAAGCGATTTTGGCGAGGAGCTTGTTGGGGGCGATGCCGATCGAGCAGCTCAGAGCGGTTTGCTGTCTGATCTTTTGCTTGATGGCGGCGGCGATTTGCTCCGAGGGCGTGTTCAGGCCGGAGATGTCGAGAAAGGCTTCGTCGATACCCACGTCTTCAAGCAGTGGCGTGAATTCCCTGAGGATTTCCTTGATCGTGACAGATATCCGCGCATATTCGTCGTAATCCACCGGCAGAAAGATGGCCTGCGGACAAAGTTTGTAAGCGGTGCGCAGCGGCATCCCGGAATGCACGCCGAAGGCGCGCGCCTCGTAAGAAGCGGTTGAGACTACGCCACGCTGCATAGGGTCGCCGCGGCCGCCGATCACCAGCGGCTTGCCGGTCAGCTCGGGATGCCGGCGCAGTTCTACCGCCGCGAAAAAGGCGTCCATGTCGACGTGCAGGATTCTGCGCACTCAACGCTCCCTGTGCCAGATCAGTTCACCGTTCTTGTAAACTTCCTTGACGCGATGCAGGGGAATCCGGTGTGTCTCGCCGTCGTCGTCGATGACCTGAAAGATGGAGTGGTCCGCCGGGTCGAAATGGACTTCTCGCAAAGGCACGATGATGATTTTTTCCTCGACCCGGTCATAGTAACCAATGGCAAAATCGCCGGCCCCAAAGTCTTTGTCCCAGCGGATTTTGTTGAGCAGCTCGTGGATGGGAATCATGGCGCGGTTATCTTCCGCGCAAAAACATTTTGTCCAGTTCGGCCATGCTGAGCTGCGTCCACGTCGGCCGGCCGTGATTGCATTGGCCGCTGCGTTCGGTGCGTTCCATGTCGCGCAGCAGCATGTTCATTTCCGGGAGAGTGAGTTTGCGGTTGGCGCGCACCGAGCCGTGGCAGGCGAGGGTGGCGAGCATTTCGTCGATCCGCTCGCGGACGCGCGTGCTGCCGCCGAAGGTATGGAGATCGGCCAGCACATCACGCACCAGTTCTTCCACGTCGGCGGCATCACAAAGCGGCGCAGGCATGGCGCGCACCGCCAGAGTCTCCCTGCCCAGGCGGTCGATCTCGAAGCCCAGCTCGGCGAATACCGCGTTGTGCTCTTCCGCCAGCCGTGCATCGCGTTCGTTGACCGTCACGCTGATCGGCACCAGCAGGGGCTGGGAGCGGATGCCCGCGCTGGCGAGCTGGGTTTTCAGGCGCTCGTAGGTGATGCGTTCGTGCGCGGCGTGCATGTCGACCAGCACCAGGCCATGAGCGTTTTCAGCCAGGATGTAAACACCGTGCAATTGCGCGATGGCATAACCCAGCGGCGGGGCTTCTTCCGTTGCGGTGCCGGGAATCGCGGCAGGCGCGGGTGCGACGGCGGGGTGCAGCGCGGCATAGGCGGCGATCTGCTCGCGCACCTGCCAGGGCGCGGGCGATGATGGCGGCAAGGGCAGGGCGCTCTGGCGCGCGTATGACGGAACAGGCGGGAACTCACGTTCATCGCGCGGCGTTTGCGCGGACGAGGGATGGATTGCTGTCACTGTCACTGCGCCAGCTTGCGCCGATCCCGCGCGCGTCTCGGCCAGCGCCTTGTGCAAGGTGCGAAACAAGAAGTCGTGAATCAAACGGCCTTCGCGGAAACGCACTTCGTGCTTGGTCGGATGCACATTCACGTCCACCTCTTGCGGCGGCATTTCCAGATACAGCACGAAGACCGGATGACGTCCCTGAAACAGCACGTCCTGGTAGGCCTGGCGGACGGCGTGGCTGACGAGCTTGTCGCGGATGATGCGGCCATTGACGTAAAAATATTGCAGATCGGCCTGGCCGCGCGAGAAGGTCGGCAGTCCCACCCATCCCCACAGGCGCAGCCCCGATGCCTCGAAATCGATGCGCAGCGCGTTTTCCAGAAACGGCGAGCCGACAATCTCCGCGACGCGCCGCTCCCTGTCATGCTCCTGCTCACCGGCGCGCAAGGTGTGGATGGCGCGCTGGTTATGGCGCAGGGCGATGTCCACATCGAAGCGGCTGAGCGCGATGCGCTGCACCAGCTCTTCCAGGTGGGCGAATTCGGTTTTTTCGCTACGCAGGAATTTGCGCCGCGCCGGCGTGTTGTAGAACAGGTCGCGCACCTCCACGGTGGTGCCCACAGGATGAGCGGCGGGCATCGGTTCCACCGCCACTTCCCGCCCATCGCCCTGGATACGCCAGCCGCTGCCGGCATCGGCCGTGCGCGAGGTCAAGGTCAGGCGCGAGACGGAGCAGATACTGGGCAGCGCCTCGCCGCGAAAGCCCAGGGTATGGATATTCGTCAGGTCGTCGAAACTGTGGATCTTGCTGGTGGCGTGGCGGCTCAAGGCCAGGGCGAGATCGTCCTTGTGGATGCCGCGCCCATTGTCGCGCACCCGGATCAACCCCACGCCGCCCTGTTCGACATCGATATCGATCTGGGTTGCGCCAGCATCGAGACTGTTTTCCAGCAGCTCCTTGACCAGCGAGGAAGGTCTTTCGATGACTTCGCCCGCCGCGATCTGGTTGGCGAGCTGAGGGGGGAGGAGGTGGATGCGCATAGGGATGAATGACTGAGTATCTGCTTATGCGAAGTATACCCTACGATTCGATGTAAGGTGGGCCAGGCGCGCTTTTTTGGCGCCGTAACCCGCCCTGCATCTTAACGGCATTGACCCTACGATCAGCTATCCCCGCCGCCCGGAATTCTCAGCACCGTCCCCGCCCTGATTTGATCGTCGGGCAGCTTGTTGGCGAGCTTGAGCTTCTCCACGCTCACGCCATATTGCCCGGCGATGGAGGCCAGGGTCTCGCCCTCGGAGATGACATGCTGACGCCGAGCGAGGGCGGCGAGTTTGGTGCCGGGCGGAGGCGTGCGGGTGAAATAGGCGCGGATGCCATTCAGGATGGCGCCGGCGAGACGTTGCTGGTGCTCTTCATCGAGGAGCTTTTTCTCTTCGCTCGGATTGGTGATGAAGGCGGTCTCGACCAGCAGCGAGGGAATGTCGGGCGATTTGAGCACCATGAAGCCGGCGCGTTCCACCTGTCCCTTGTGCAGATCGCCGAGTTCCTTCAGCCCTTCCAGCACCTTGCCGGCCACTTCATGGCTGGCCTCGACCGAAGCGGTCTGCGACAGATCCAGCAGCACCGAGGCGAGCATCTTGTCCTTGCCGCCGAGATCGACACCGCCGGCCAGATCGGAGGCGTTTTCCTTGTCCGCCAGCCAGCGCGCCGCCTCGCTGCTCGCGCCGCGTTCGGATAGGATGAACACCGATGAGCCGCGCGCGTTGGGATTGGTGAAGGCGTCGGCATGAATGGAAACGAACAGATCGGCTTTGTGCTCGCGGGCTTTCTGGGTGCGCTGGCGCAAGGGAATGAAGTAATCGCCCTGACGAATCAGCACCGGGCGCATACCTTTTTCCTTGCGCACCAGTTCCTCCAGTTTGCGGGCGATCGCCAGGGTCACATCCTTCTCGTTGGCGCCGCTGGAACCGCGCGCCCCCGAGTCCTCGCCGCCGTGGCCGGCATCGATGGCGATGACGATGTCGCGCAGCCGTTTGTCATCCAGTATCCTGGCTTCGACGGTCTTTTCACTCATGGTGGTGGACAGCGGGGTAGTCGCTACGGCGGCGGTGGGGGAGGAGGGTGCGGGCAGTGGCGCGGCCGCATTTTTCGCCGCGGTATCCGGGTCATAGAGGTCGATCACCAGGCGATAGCCATAGTCTCCCACAGGATTGAGCAGAAAACTCTCCGGCTTGACGCGCTTTTTGAGATCCAGCACCACACGCAGATCCTTGCCATTGCGCGGCGCGCTGCGAATGCCTTGCAGCAGGGAATTGCCGTAGTCCGCCGTGCCCAGCGGCGAGGCAAGGCGCGCGCCGTCGAGGTCGACGACCACCCGGTCCGGATTTTCCAGCAGGATCAGCTTGTGCGCCGCGGGCGCGCTCATATCCAGCACCACGCGCGTGCTGTCCGGCCCCGCCCACAGGCGCATGCTCTTGATCTGCGCGCTGTCGGCGAGACTTATCCATGGAAAGAGGGCCAAGACGGCCAATGTGGCGATTTTTTTCATTGCAGATCCACAAACCCTTTGTGCTTGAGATCTATATACAAAAAATCGTCTGTAATTTCAATATGGTTGCGGGATTGATTTCGCGTGATTGTTAAAGAAAGGCGGGATATTGCTCAATGAGGCAACAAAAAGGCAGGGCGGATTAGCGTTTTTGCGTAACCCGCCAAGCATGGGGAACACACAGGTTAAAGAGCGCCTAGCTCGCCTTGGGGTGCTCCGTACCTTTATCCGCCGGGGAGGTGTTGACGCCCAGCAATGAATACGCAGGACACCAGCCGATCAACGCTGTGAGGATGGGGACAATACCGATCCACCCCCACGGGGTCTGGGGGCCAATGAATACCAGGCTGATCAGGCCCAGGCCTGCGACAATACGCACTGTACGATCAATGTTTCCGACATTGTGTTTCATGGCGTCCACTCCTGTAATTTAGTATACGCTAATATACTAATATATTTCCTCTCACAGATCAAGAGAGGCCTTGTTCCGCCCGGAGCTTATCACCGAGCCTTACCCGCGCCTCATAGGCTTCCCGGGCGATTCTCACGTCTTCGATGAAATGAGGCAGTTCCTCCAGTAACAGCGCCTGCGGGCCATCGACCAGGGCCTTGGCCGGCGCGGGGTGGAAGTCCACCAGGATCATGTTGGCGCCGGCGATCACCCCTTGCGCGACGACGTGCATGATATCCAGCAATCGGTCAGGTGCACGGTCGCGGCTGCCGACGGAATGCGAGGGGTCGATGCACACCGGCATGCGCGTCAGGCGTTTCACCACCGGCACATGAGCGAAGTCGACGAGGTTGCGATGCGGATCGCCCATGTTGGTCTTCATGCCGCGCAATCCGAACACCACCTTGCGATTGCCCTCGCTGGCCAGATACTCGGCGGCGTTGAGCGATTCTTCCAGCGTGATGCCAAAGCCGCGCTTGAGCAGCACCGGGAAGTCCTGCTGACGCCCGACGATCTTGAGCAGCTCGAAGTTCTGGGTGTTGCGCGTGCCGATCTGCAACATCACGCCGGTGGGATTGCCGGTAAGCTTCAGAGCTTCGCGGATCTCGTCGACGTGCGACTCGTGCGTCACTTCCATCGCTATTACTTTGATCCCGTATTTGCCCGCGAGTTCAAACACGTAAGGCAGGCAGTTTTTGCCATGGCCCTGGAACGAGTAGGGATTGGTGCGCGGCTTGTAGGCGCCCATGCGCGTGCAGACCTGGCCATTGTCGCGCAATGCCTTCATCATCAGCTCGACGTGTTGCGGTGTATCCACCGCGCACAACCCGGCGAAGATGTTGAGCGTGTCCTGGCCAAAGCGCACGCCGTTGTAGTCGAAGTGCGTCGCGCGGCTGTCGTCCTTGTGCCTGCCCAGCACCCGGTAGGGCTCGGAGATGCGCACCACGCGGTCCACGCCCGGCAAACCCTGGATCTCTTCCTTGGACAGCGCCGCGGTGTTGCCGATGAGATAGAGTTCGGTCAATACCTGGTGGACGCCTCTTTCCTCATGCCGCCGCACCTGAATGCTGGGCAGGTGTGTCAGGTGCTCCATCAGGGCCAGATATTCCGGGCCAGTTTTATCGATATCCGGTTTCAGTATGACGATCATCGGCTATTCTCGTGCAAGTTCATTTGATGGTGGAATTTTTGCATATTACGACATGTCATGTCTTGTGGTCATGGCGGCACCCCTCGTCGGTAGATAATGTAATAGACCAGCGCAACCATGAGCCCTCCGCCGACGATATTGCCCAAGGTGACCGGCAGCATGTTCTGGGCGAATCCCTGCCAGTTGAGATGCGCTATGCTGGCGGCTGCGCCCGGCGGTACCGAATCGCTCAGCAGTATGCCGAGTGGTATGAAGTACATATTGGCGACGGAGTGCTCAAAGCCCGCGGCGACGAAGGCCGAGATGGGGAAGGTGATGGCCATGATTTTGTCGGTGACGCTGCGCCCGGCCATGGCCAGCCATACCGCCAGGCATACCAGGACATTGCACAGTACGCCTTTGAAAAAGGCCTCCCAGAACGGCAGGGCAGTCTTGGCGGCGGCGATTTTCACGGCGTGCAATGCAACGGCGCCGCTGTTCATGTCCGGGTGTCGTGAGAGTACCACCAGTGCGACTAGCCCGGCGGCGCCGACAGCATTGGACAAATAGACGATCACCCAGTTTTTCAGAAGTTCGCGGCTGGATATTTTCTTGTCCGCCCAGGCGATCACCAGCAGGTTGTTGCCCGTGAACAACTCCGCTCCGGCGACCACCACCAGAATCAATCCCAGCGAGAAGGCGGCACCGCCCAGCACACGGCTGGCGGCGAAACCAAGCGACGGGTCGCTGGTCACGAGCGTGAAATACAGCGCACCCAAGCCAATGAAGCTGCCTGCCAGAACCCCCAGCATCGCCATGGACAGCAGCGGCAGGCGCGCCTTCGCCACGCCGGCATGCTCCACGCGCTCGGCGATTTCTTTTGGGGAATATGCATCAAATCCAAACATTCCGCTCATAGTATCAACCCAACATCACATCGTCCGCTTGAGCAGCGGCCGCAGTTCCTTGAGCGTGCGCGTGTTCAGCACATCCTGTCTTTCCAGCCAGCCGCGCCGCGCCTGCCCGACGCCGTAGCGTAGGTTGTCCAGATCGAGCGTGTTGTGGGCGTCGGAGTTGATGCTGACCAGCACACCTTCTTCCTTGGCCATCTGGCAGTGGCTGTCCAGCAGATCGAGGCGCTCCGGGTGGGCGTTCAGCTCCAGGTAACAGCCACGCTTTTTGGCCTTGCGGATGATGCGCAGCATGTCCACGTCGTAGGGTTCGCGCTGTTCGAGCAACCGGCCGGTTGGGTGGGCCAGCATCGTGAAGTGGGGATGGTCCATGGCGCGCAGGATGCGCTCGGTTTGCCGGGCGCGCGGCAGGTCGAACTTGCTATGCACCGCGCCGATCACCAGATCGAGCCGCTCCAGCACCGAATCCGGCAAGTCCAGGCCGCCATCTTCGAGGATGTCTACTTCGATACCCTTGAGGACGGTAATACCGCTCAACTCGGCGTTGAGGCGGTCGATTTCGTCGATCTGCTTCAGCAGGCGCTGCGGATCAAGGCCGTGGGCCACGGTGAGGCGGCGCGAGTGTTCGGTGATGGCGATGTATTCATAACCCCGTTCCCTGGCCGCTAGCGTCATGTCCTTGATGGTGTTGCGCCCGTCGGTGGCCTTGGTGTGCAGGTGCAGGTCGCCTTTCAGGTCGCGCAGCTCGATCAGATGCGGCAGCCGCCCGGCGCGCGCCGCCTCGATCTCGCCGCGATCCTCGCGCAGCTCCGGCGGGATATACGGCAGGCCGACCGCTTTGTACACCGATTCCTCGGTTTCTCCGGCGATGCTCTTGTCGCCCTTGAACACGCCGTATTCGTTGATTTTCAGGCCGCGCTCCTGCCCCAGGCGACGGATGGCGATGTTGTGTGTTTTGGAGCCGGTGAAATATTGCAGTGCCGCGCCGAAACTCTCGCGCCCGACCAGGCGCAGGTCCACTTGCAGGCCGCTCTTGAGGAGCACGCTGCTGCGCGTGGCGCCGCTGGAGAGCACGTCCTTCACCTCATCATAGGCGGCAAAGCGTTCCATCACCGGACTGCCGGGCGCGGCGGTGACCAGGATGTCCAGGTCACCCACGGTCTCTCTCATGCGCCGGAAGCTGCCCGCCACGATGACTTGATCGGTGCCTCTGACTTTTTTCAGGTAGTTCACCAGGGCGCTGGCGTACTGGGCGGCGACGGCGAGTTTGAAGCGTTTTGTTTCGCCGGCATGGATCTCCACGGCCTGGAGGATGTTCTGCTCGGTCTTGGCGCCAAAGCCCGGCAACTCGCGGATGCGTCCATCGCGCGCGGCACGGTAGAGCTGCTCCAACGTCTGTATGTCCAGATCGTGATACAGCGTCTTGACGCGCTTGGGGCCGAGGTTGGGGATTTTCAGCAGTTCGGTGATGGCGGGCGGCAGTTCCTTGTGCAATTTGCCGAGCATGGAGCATTTGCCGGTGTCGACAATTTCCTTGATCTTACCCGCAAGATCTTCACCGATTCCGGGAAGATTGGTTAGATCTTCCCCCTTTTCCAGCAGCGTCTTGATATCGCGCCCCAGATCGCCCACGGTGCGCGCGGCGTTGCGATAGGCGCGCACGCGGAAGGGGTTGGCCCCCTGAATCTCCAGCAGGTTGGCGATTTCCTCGAATATCGCGGCGATATCGGCGTTATGAATCGGCATAGCTGAAAAAATAACACAAGAAATTCGTCACGCCTTTGATCTATATCAAGGAAGGTGCATGAAGGATGATGTGATGGTCTCCTCCCCCTTCTAAATCGGCGTCGAATGCGCCACGATGGAGCTGTAACAAACCATCGAAACGAAAGGAGAGGAGACCGAGATGAAGATTACAACGATTGGGTTGGATTTGGCA
>JADDKJ010000027.1:0-47850 GCA_033717875.1 Gammaproteobacteria bacterium | reverse complement strand
GTCACTGCGCTGTCAGCGCATTCAACCCATCAATGGAGATCCTTCCGCGCGCCCGCATTTCGAGATACTTCTTTCCGTCAAGGACGACCATGGGAAAATCGTGTCGCCGCAGGATTTCATTCAGGCGACGGAGTGGTATCGCCGCATGACCGCGGTGGATCGGTGGGTGGTTGAAAAAGCATTCACCTGGATGGCCGGTCACCGGGAGACGCTTGAAAAAATCAATGCCATCACCATCAATCTTTCCGGGCAAACACTGTCCGATGACAGCTTTATCGATTTTCTGCTCGATCAGATGACAAGAACCGCTGTGCCGCCGGATAAATTATGTTTTGAAGTCACCGAAACGGTCGGCGTTTCCAACCTTTCAGATGCGGCGGGATTCATCATGGAAGTGAAAAAGACCGGTTGCACGTTCGCGCTGGATGATTTTGGCAGCGGCATGTCGAGCTATGCCTATCTCAAGAATCTTCCCATCGACCTGATCAAGATCGATGGCGCATTCGTGAAAAATATCGAGCACAGTTCGAGCGATCACGCGGTGGTGAAATCGATCACTGAAATCGGGCACTTCATGAACAAAAAAATCGTTGCGGAATATGTCGAGAACGACGCGATCCTGAATCTGCTGCGCGAGATCGGCGTGGACTATGCGCAAGGTTATGCGATAGCCAAACCCGACCTGCTGGATCGACTTGTCGTTTCAAACTGAAAAATGATGGGGCGGAAAATCGCGAAGTATTCCGCATCCTGATCGGCGCTGGACCGAGCCATGCGGCACATTGGTGCGCTCATCCAAAACTGTCTTCGCCGAAGCGACACTGTATCTCCTCCACTTCCGCCCTCGACCGCGCCAGCGCTTCCACACAATCCGGATCGAGTTTCAGCCCGCTCAGGTTACGCAGCATGTCGAAGGCTTCGTCGTTGGTCCATGCCCGCTTGTAAGGCCGGCGGCTCGTCAACGCGTCGAAGATGTCCGCCACCGCCACGATCCTCGCCTCCAGGGGAATCTCGTCATGGCGCATGCCATGCGGATACCCCGAACCATCCAGCGCCTCATGGTGGTACTCGGCGATGTTCCGCAGCATGTCTATATTGGGCATTCCCGCCAGTTCGAAGTTGCCAAGCATGCGATCGATCAGCTCCCGTCCGCGCAGCGTATGAGTCTTCATCAACTCGCGCTCCGGCGGCGTCAGGCTGGCCGGCTTGAGCAGTACATCGTCCGGTATGCCAATCTTGCCGATGTCGTGCAGCGGCGAGAAAACGAAAATGTCCTCAATGAACTTGTCGCTCAGGCCATGCTTGCCGGCAAGATTCTTGGCAATCAGCCGTGCATAGCGTGACATGCGATCCAGATGCGAACCCGTTTCGCTGTCGCGGACATGAGCGATGTCCCGTGCCGTGCGCACCGTTGCAAGCAAGGTGTACATGGACGACAGTTCCTGCAGGATGGTGAGCGAAATCAGGTGGCCGAGGGGATCAAGCTGACGTAACACCTCTTCGCTGAACGCCTCCGCCGTGTATGAATTGAAGAACAGGAAGCCGAAAAACTGTCCCCGGCTGTACATCGGCATCGTGTAACTGGCGCGGTAACCCTGGCGGGCGATGCGTTGCGTATGTTCCTGGTCACCTAAACCGAACCACCGCAGATCGTTTACCACCCGCGGCCGACCCCGCTCCAGAATCTCTCCTAGCGACTCCGTTTCGCTAAGTCTGGCTTGGTAATGACTCAGGGGCCGGTCACCGCCGCTGCTGTGGAGAAAGGTTTTCAGCAGATCGGTCTTCGGGTCGTAAAGCGCCACCGCGATGCGGTCGACAAAGGCAAACCGCTCCCTGATCGCCTCGTGGACGAATTCGAGCTTCTTGGTCAGAGCGATGTTCTGATCAAGCGCTGTGAATTTGTCCTCATGATCGAAAAAACCCGCTGCGCCATTCATCGCCAGCCCTCATCAGCAACACCCTCTGACCAGAAGCATAAAACAGGCCAACTGGTGACGCGCCCAAGCAAGTGAAAAGGCTATACTTTCATTTCAAGGGGTAAGGACGCGCGCGTCGGGATTCCGGCACTAGCCGCTTGAAAGCTGGGATTTTTTCGATACGCCGGAAGGGGTTCACGAAGCGTTGTACAAATCCACCATGGCCAACTCCGCATCGCGTGCCTGGGCGGCTTTGCTGAGGTCGCAGCGCCGCTGTTCGAGATGGTCAAGGTAGACTTGATCAACATCACCGGTGACGTATTCGCCGGTGAACACCGAAGCATCGAAGCGTTCCAGCCGGGGATTACCCTTGCGTACGGCCTCGATGAGATCGGAGAGGTCCTGGAAGATCAGTTTGTCGGCGCTGATGGCCTCGGCGACCTCGGCTTCCGTCCTGCCGTGGGCGATAAGCTCGCTGGCGGCGGGCATGTCGATGCCGTAGACGTTGGGGTAGCGCACCGGCGGCGAGGCGGAAGCGAAATAGACCTTGCGCGCGCCGGCGTCGCGGGCCATTTCGATGATCTGCTGCGAGGTGGTGCCGCGCACGATGGAGTCATCCACCAGCAGCACGTTCTTGCGCTTGAATTCGAGGTCGATGGGATTGAGTTTCTGGCGCACCGATTTTTTGCGCTGTTTCTGGCCGGGCATGATGAAAGTGCGGCCGATGTAGCGGTTTTTGATGAAGCCCTCGCGATAGGTCACGCCGAGCCGGTTGGCGAGTTGCAACGCGGCGGTGCGGCTGGTATCGGGAATGGGGATCACCACGTCGATGTCATGACCCGGCCAGTCGCGCAGGATCTTGTCGGCCAGCTTGTCGCCCATGCGCAGCCGCGCCTTGTACACCGAGACATCGTCCATGATCGAATCGGGGCGCGCCAGATAAACGTACTCGAACAGACACGGCGAATACACCGGCTGTTCCGCGCATTGCCGGGTGTACAGCCTACCTTCCAGATCGACATACACCGCTTCGCCGGGGGCGATATCGCGTATCCGCTCGAAACCGAGCGCGTCCAGCGCGACGCTTTCCGAAGCGATCATGTATTCCGCGCCTTTGTCGGTGTCGCGCTTGCCGAACACGACGGGACGTATGCCGTAGGGATCGCGGAAGCCGACAATGCCGTGGCCCGCGATCATCGCCACCACCGCGTAGCTGCCCCGGCAGCGGCGGTGCACGCCGGCGACGGCATTGAAGATATCCTGCTCGTCGATCCTGAGCTTGTTCTGTTCCTGCAATTCATGGGCGAACACATTCAACAAGACTTCGGAATCGGAATCGGTGTTGATGTGGCGGCGATCCTCCAGAAACAGCTCCTGCTTGAGCTGAGCGGCGTTGGTGAGATTGCCGTTGTGCGCCAGCGCGATGCCGAAAGGTGAGTTGACATAGAACGGCTGCGCTTCGGCGGAAGAGGCACGGCCCGCAGTGGGATAACGCACATGGCCGATACCCATATCGCCGCCCAGATTGAGCATGTGTCGGCTGCGGAACACGTCGCGCACCAGGCCGTTGTCCTTGCGCAAATAGAATTTGCCGTCGTGGCCGCAGGTAATGATGCCCGCCGCGTCCTGCCCGCGATGTTGAAGCACGGTCAGACCGTCGTAAAGCGCCTGGTTGACGGGGCTTCTGCCAACGATGCCGATAATTGCACACATGAGGATTACCTATTTCTTCAAACCGTCAATGAAACTGCCGGCAACACCGCGCGGCAGCCAGTCGCGCGCCCAGAAAATCATGCCCTGGAAATAATCCACGAACACCGAGGTCTTCCACCACGGCGCCTGAACCAGCGGCGTGACACCCACCAGCAGCACCAGCACCGACACCACCAGCGCCCCGCGCGCCAGCCCGAACGCCATGCCCGCCACACGATCGGCACTGCTCAAACCGCTTTTTTGCACCAGCTTTGAAATCAGATAGGTAGAAATACCGCCGATGATGAAGGTGGCGACAAACAGGACGACAAACGCCACGGCAAGGCGTATCGAAGACACTGATATGTGATCGGCCAAAAGGCCGGCGAGTTTAGACGAATAAGCCAGCGCGATCCAGAAGGCGAGCACCCAGACCACCAGCGACAGCGCCTCGCGCACAAAGCCGCGCATCAGGCTCAGCAAGGTCGAAACAGCGAGAATGCCGAAAATGGCGTAATCAACCCAGCTCATAAGGTGATTCGGACAAGTCAGTCGCGAGGCTCAAGAATCGAAACCACTCGCCACTCATTAAAGGAAAACGCCTATTATATCAAATCAGGAGGTCTCTGTGACAGAGACTATTCAACCTGACAATCAGATGGAGCGTCTCGACGCAGGGCGGGTTAGGCACGCTTTTTGGTGCCGTAACCCGCCAGCCGTGCCGTCAGGCACTCAAAAAAACCGTTTGTGTGCTTCGCACACTCGGCGGGTTACGCGAAAAAACGCTAACCCGCCTACATTCAATACAGGCAGATTAAAAACTACCGCACCTCTTTCGCGCAGCGGAATCCGACATCATTGTAAGTATCGCCGGGGCCGAGGAAACCGCGATACGCGCCGCGCTGGAACAGGCTCAGCGCATAGTGGCCCTGGCCGCCGGAACCCGCACCCCGTACCACCCGGTACTTCTCGCCAAATTCTTTGGTCTTGTAGACCGCGCCGGGATAAGGCTTGTACCAGTCCGCCACCCACTCCCGGACATTACCGGCCATGTCGTAGGCATCATAAGGCGATTTATCGGTTTTGTAGGAGCCCACCGGAGCGACGCCATATTCCCAGGATTGCTCGCCGGTGTTGGACTGCCCCTCCTTCCATTCATTGCCCCAGGGAAACTCCAGGCCGCTCTCGCCACGCGCGGCCTTTTCCCACTCCGCCTCGCTGGGCAAGCGCTTTCCCGCCCAGCGGCAATAGGCGCCGGCATCGTCCCAGGAGACATAAACCACCGGCAACTTGTCGATGGCCTGGAATTTCTTGTCGATCTCTTTCAGCAGGTCGTCCTTGCTCATGGCGCGGGTGTCCATGTCGAGACGGAACACCTTCACCGCCACCTTCCTGAGCTGTTCGACATCCAGGGACTGAAGTTTTTCCTTTTTCAGGCTGGTGAGGTAGCCCGTCTCCATCCAGTGATCCGGCGGCGGCACGTTGGTCTTGAGCATGAAGTCGCGGTACTGGGCGTTCGTCACTTCGTATTTGTCGATCAGAAACGCCTTGAGATCGATCTTGCGCTCGGGATGTTCGTCCTGATACCAGGGCTTGGTGGCGCCAAACTCGCCGGTCTTCTTCGAACGATCGACCTTGTTGCTGCCCATGATAAATTCGCCGGCGGGCACTTTCACCATCTCCACCTCGCTTGTGGCCGCTACGCTTGCTGAAAAGCCCGCGGCGCATACCGTGGCAAGCGCCATCACGATGCGCAGTCTTTTATTCCTCACTTGAATGCTCCCCGTCATTATGATGATCTATGCGTTGCAGGCGCCCCGTCTCTGGCGCAACGGAATCCGAAACTGTTGTTCTTGGTGGTTCTCATGAAAAAGGAACGGTTGTACACCGGGGCGGAGATGCCGCATTTGTAAAACGAGCAATCCCACCACGACCCGCCCTTCAGGGTCTTGTACTTTTCGCCATAATTCTCGGTCGGCTTGGCATTGCCCGGATAAGCCTTGTACCAGGAGTCGGTCCATTCCCAGACATTGCCGGACATATCGTAAACACCATAAGGGCTGACCCCACCTTCAAAGGCGCCCACCGGCGTGGTATCCCCCTCCAGCTTCAGGGTCGTCCAACGCACCGGGCTGTTGACCTTATTAATATCGAAGACATTACCCCACGGATAGGTTCTGCCATCCGTGCCGCGGGCGGCCTTCTCCCATTCCTGATCGGTGGGCAAGCGCTTGCCCACCCATTCGCAATACGCCTTGGCGTCGTGCCAGGTGACGAAGGTGACGGGGTGATCCGCCTTGCCGGGCGGGAAGATGCGGTTCTCGAAATGATCGGGCGATTTGCGCTGCGTGGCGTCGATGAACTGCTGGTACTGAAGGTTGGTCACTTCGTATTTGTCGATGTAAAAATCGGGCAGGGAAACGGTGTGCTGTGGGCCTTCGTCGGACAAGCGCTGATTAGTGCCGCGAATGAACTCGCCGGCCGGAATCAGCACCATCTCGTTCGGCGATGCGCCGATCCGGGTTTGCTCATAATACATCGGCGCGCTCATCCCCGGCCCCTGCCCTTCCGCCTTGGGCCAGGATGACGGTTCTTTCTGCGCCGGTTCGGGTTGTATTTCCCTGGCGAGCGGCACGCGCCGCGCCGCCTTTTGCAAACCGCTCATCCCCGCCGTATGACACGCCGCGCACTCTTTTTCGAGCATTGCGCGGGAAAAAGCACTCTTGGCATCCTGGTGGCATTGGAGACATTCTCCCGCCCGAGGATGCGAAACGGGATGCGCCACCCGGCGCGGTTGCGCGGTTGCGACAGCGCCAATGGCCGTCAGACACAATACGCCGGTAAATCCATAAAATAATGTCTTACGCCTTACACGCCGCATACTTCCCCCTTTATCAACCGCCAGCCAAGAACCCCATCGCCAATTTGTGACTTTCGTCTTCCCGCCCCGCTTTATAATATGCTACCGTTCCAGTGGGTTATTCTACCCACAAAATAGCGCATAGGAGACCACCATGTCCATGCACCCTTATTTCCGCGTCTTTTTTGCTGTCTTGACGATCGCATCAGCAAGCACCGCAATGGCCGATTCCGGCATAAAGATCACCTCGCCTGCCGACGGCGACAAGGTCAAGGCCAGCGATCCCGTCCATGTCATCTATGAAATCTCTCCCGGACCGGGGGGAGATCACGCCCACATCTACATCAACGACAAGGAGGCGGGCATTCTGCGCAAACTCAAGAGCAGTTACAGCCTGGACCCGCTGCCCGCCGGGCAACATACGATCTGCGTGAAGGTTGTCAATCGCGGTCATACGCCGATAGGCCAGGAGAGTTGCGTCAAGGTCAACGTAGGTTAGTGAGTGCGAACAGGGGGGGGTTGGTTGCGGTGGTTTGCGACCTACTCAGGCGCCAGCCATTCGACCTTGGCCACGCCCCGCGCAAACTGAAACCTGGCAAGTAACGCGGGCAGCAGACGGTTTAGCTGTTCATCGAGTTTCCATGGCGGATTCAGGATCACCATGCCGCAGCCGTATAACTGCCCTGGCACAGCATCGAAAGAAATCTCCGCCAGCAGCAGCTTGCGCAACCCGCTTGCGGCGAGTTGCCTATGGAAACGCCTTATTTCATGCGGATCCTTGAGCGGATACCAGATAGCGTAGATGCCGGTGCTCCATCGGGCGTGGGCGGCTTGCAATGCACCCGCCATGTGGTCGAACTCGTCCGCCCGCTCGAACGGCGGGTCGATCAGCACCAGACCGCGCCTTTCCTGCGGCGGCAGAAACGCCTTGAGTGCGGAAAACCCATCCATGTGGTGGACGCGAACCTGCGGATCGCCGCGAAACTCCCGCCTCAGGGCATGCGCTTCTTCGGGATGGAGCTCCATCAGCACCATGCGATCCTGCGCACGCAGCAAATGCCGCGCAATGCGCGGCGAACCAGGGTAGCAACGCAACCCGCCGCCCTCGTTGACAGCACGCACGGCCGCGAGATAATCGGCCATTTCCGGGGGCGCGGGCGGCCCTTCCCAGAAACGCGCGATGCCTTCCCGGTATTCCCCGGTCTTCTGCGCCGCCTCACCCAGCAGGTCATACCGCCCCGCTCCGGCGTGGCTATCGAAATAGCAAAAGGGTTTGTCCTTGGCGCGCAGTGCCTGTAACAACAAGGTCAAAATGACATGCTTGAAGACATCGGCGAAATTGCCGGCGTGGTAGCTGTGGCGGTAGTTCATCGAGGGTTTTGAGAAATTTTGGAAGTTGATGATTATACCCAACCACCCGCCCCTTGCGGGGCACCCCTCCTCGAAGAGGAGGGGAGAAAGCTCGCGCCTTTGAGAGAAGGGGGGTGAACACAAGGGGGCTTGAAACTCCCCTCCTTTCCAAGGAGGGGTGCCCCGCAGGGGCGGGGTGGTTGACTCACAAAACGAATTGCTGACGAATGGCAGCCAATACGCCCTCAAGATTCTCCAGCACATCGCGGTTTTCGAACCTTACCACCCTTAGACCTTGAGTGGTCAGAAACGCTGTTCTTTGCTCATCATGCGCCCACGCCTGCTCACCGTCGTGAGCCGCGCCATCGAGTTCTATGATCAAGCTCTCCGCAGGGCAATAGAAATCCACAACATAAGGTCCGATACTGTGCTGGCGCCGAAACTTCCTGCCTGCAAGCTGACCGCGCTGTAAATACTTCCATAGGCACGCCTCTGCCGGAGTGAGATGCGCGCGCAAGGCTCGGCGGAGCGGTTTCAGGTGGTTTCGATTATGGAGTTTCATTTTTCAGAACCACTCCGTCTGCTTCGCAGCCACCCCTCCTTGAAAAGGAGGGGAGTTGTATTTCGTTCGTGCGCGGGTGCCTTACCTTCACAAGCAAGAGTTTCCACCCCTCATCTTCGAGGAGGGGTGCCCCGCAGGGGCGGGGTGGTGGCGCCTCTTGGAGAACGCTCAATCAAGATCCGCCGCCAGCGAATCGCGCACCGCATCGGGAACGGCATCCACCCCATGGCGATAGGCTTGATGATCGACGCCCGCAGCGATCGCCGCCCCGGCCCTGACCGCCACAATCATCCTGGGCGTGAGTTCAAAACGCAGGAAGTGCACCGCCGAGGTTTTGCCCCGCGCTTCGCGCTCCAAATCCTCATCCGCGATCGCAAAAATACGCTCGAAACCGTTGACCCTGACCCACACCCGGTCTTTGATACCCATCATCCGCGCCAGGGCCTGCTGGCGTTCTATGATATCGGCATATTCGATCATCATGGTCGCCTTCCAGTTACTGCCGTCGGGAATCAGGGGATTGTAGGCTTCCAGCTCTCCCTCGATACCATCGGCCTCGAAAATGCGCTCGGCGCGCAGCATCTCCTGGATCTGGTAGTGGACCGTCAAACGGTCCTCGAAATACAGCGTGACATGCGGGCCGATGGCAAGCTGACGGTTTTTCTTGTGCGCCATCACCCGGGCGCGGAACTCGGGGCGCAGTTTGGCGTAGTTTTCAAGGTTGTATAAATCGGCGCGTGTCAGTTTTTTCATATCAAATCCCATACGCCATGCGCAGCAGCGTCATCGGATGCTCGGGATGACGGCCGTCGCGCAGACCGTTTTCGATCTGGTGACCGGCCATCGGGCAATCACTGCTGAAGTGATCGGCGCCCGCCTGCTTCACACGATTGACCACCGGCCTGCCGATTTTCATCGAGGTCTCATGGAACTCGCTCTTCACGGCATAGGTGCCGTTGTGTCCCGAGCAGCGTTCGATGGGCTCGACCTGGGTGCCCGGCACGAGCTGTAACACATCGCGGGTTTTGAGACCGATATTCTGCACTCGCAAATGGCAGGCGACGTGATACGAGACATTACCCAACGGCTTCTTGAAATCGGTCTTCAGAAGCCCCCCCTTGTGACGCAGCATCAGGTATTCGAAGGGGTCGAAAATGGCATCGCGCACCTTGATCACATCCGCGTCGTCCGGGAACATCAACGGCAGCTCCTGCTTGAACATCAGCACACAGGACGGCACCGGCGCGACGATATCCCAACCCTCGTCCACCAACCCGGCCAGCACCGGGATGTTAGCCTCCTTGGCGTGCGCCACGGATTCGAGGTCGCCCAGCTCCAGCTTGGGCATGCCACAACACTGCTCCTTCCGCGCCAGCGTCACGGAAATGCCGTTGTGCTCGAACACGGCGATCAAGTCCTCGCCGATCCGCGGCTCGTTGCGATTGCCGTAACAGGTAGCGAACAACGCGACCTTGCCACGCGTGTTTTCGGCGGGAACGGCGGGTATCCCGGCCGCCCGCCGCCGCGCCGCGCGCTGGCGCAGGGTGTCGCTGTGATATTCGGGCAAGATGGCATCGGGATGCACACCCAACGCCTTGTCCAGCAACGTGCGCGCGGCGGGATTTCTGTTGGCGGCATTCACCACCCGCACCACTACCGGAATACCCGCCAGGCTGCCCACGGTATCTGTAGCGGTCAACAGCCTGTCGCGGAACCTCGCCCCGCCCTTTTTGTATTTCACCGCCTTGCCGCGCAACATCAAGTGCGGAAAATCGACATTCCACGGATGCGGCGGCACGTAGGGACACTTCGTCATGTAACACATGTCGCACAGATAGCAGTGATCCACCACCTGCCAGTAGACTTTCTTGTCGACGCCATCCAGCTCCAGCGTCTCCGAGGCATCTATGGCATCGAACAGCGTCGGAAACGCCTGGCAAAGACTGAAACAACGGCGGCAGCCGTGGCAGATATCGAATACCCGTTCCAGCTCGTGGAACAGCGAGGCTTCATTGTGGAAATCGGGATTTTTCCAGTCCAGCGGATGGCGAGTGGGCGCCTCCAGGCTACCTTCGCGTTGACTCTCGGACGGTTCTGGCATACACAGCTTCCTCGAAGGAAATGCAGCCTGGGTGAGAAAACCCCTTCTCCCGACGGGAGAAGGTGGCCCGCAGGGCCGGATGAGGGTCAAAGAGGGTCGGCATGAAGGGGAAAGCGCGGGTAAGTCCTCGAATCCCCCCTCATCCCAACCTTCTCCCTCAGGGAGAAGGAGCCCTTGATAAATCAGCGCCCCTCAACTTCCCAAGCTATCCAGCGCCTTCTGGAAACGGTTGGCGTGGGAGCGTTCGGCCTTGGCCAGGGTCTCGAACCAGTCGGCGATCTCGTCGAACCCCTCCGCGCGCGCGGCCTTGGCCATGCCGGGGTACATATCGGTGTATTCATGAGTTTCACCCGCAATCGCCGCCTTGAGGTTGTCGGCGGTCGGGCCGATCGGCAAGCCGGTGGCCGGATCCCCCGAAGCTTCCAGGTATTCCAGGTGACCATGAGCATGGCCGGTTTCACCCTCGGCGGTGGAGCGAAACACCGCCGACACATCGTTATAGCCTTCCACATCGGCCTTGGCGGCGAAATACAGATAACGGCGATTGGCCTGCGACTCGCCGGCAAAGGCGTACTTCAGGTTCTCTTCGGTTTTGCTGCCTTTCAGGTTTTTCATGAGCTATCTCCTTCTGTAGAGATTGATCCCTGTGTCAACACATACCCAACAAACCGGACACACAGCGATTTTAGATCACGTCTAAAACGCACACCATGAGTATAAACCCACCCCCTCCCGTGTCAATGGCCCCATTGCGCCCTGATTTCAAGATGCGCCGTGCCAGACCGATATACGCCATGATGACAGGAATTGTCTTACAAAACCCGCTAACACCGGCTTACGCGGCAGACGAGAGGTCCGTGTGGTAAAATCACCGCAAATTGTGAGCACATTCATTGCGTCAGGCCGACAAATACAAACACGATGATCCAAGTAGCCAAAAACCTGATCACCTACCGCGAACTGCTGGCGGTGCTCGCCTGGAAAAACATCGCCCTGCGCTACAAGCAGGCCTATATCGGCATCGCCTGGGCGGTTTTCAAGCCGATCACCCTGATGCTGATTTTCACGCTGGTGAAAAGCTTTGTCGGCATCGACAGCGGCGCCATTCCCTACCCTCTGCTCACCTTCGCCGCCCTGATGCCCTGGATCTTCTTCCAGGAAGCCACCGCCGATGGTGTCGGCAGCGTGGTCTCCAATGCCCATCTGATCCGCAAAATCTATTTCCCCAGGGAAATCTTTCCCCTCACCACCGTCCTCACCAAACTGGTGGAACTGGGCATCAATTTCGTCATCCTCGCCGGCCTGATGGCCTGGTACGGTTTCATGCCCACCGCCGAGGCGCTGTGGCTTCCTCTGATCATCCTCTATACCATCCTGGCCTCATTGAGCATCTCCTTCATCGGCGCGGCGATGAACGTCTATTCGCGCGACGTGGCCAATGTGCTGCCCATCCTGCTGTCGCTGATGATGTACGCCTCGCCGGTGATCTATCCGCTCGCCCTGGTCAAAGACAAACTGCTAGTCAACCAGGCCGCCGGAGAATGGTCGGATACTCTCTACACCCTTTACACCCTCAACCCCATGGCCGGCATCATCGACGCCTTCCAGCGAACCCTGCTGCACGGCCAGCCGCCCGATTTTTCCTCGATGCTGCCGGGCATGGTGCTGGTAGCCATCCTGTTGCCCATTGGATACATGGTTTTCAAGCGGGCGGAAGCGTATTTTGCGGATGTGGTGTAACAAACGTTCATATATGGTAATACACCCGTGTGACTAACCCCTATACGTTAACGACCAACTACCATGACCAATATCGAAACTCAGCACAAAGATACTCGGGAGCAGGAAATCCGGGCGATGCTGATCCAAGTCATGCGCGCCAACACAAATCGCCTTGGCGGGCGCCGAGTTGTCCTTTTTGGCTCCCGCGCCCAGGGCAAGGCCAAGTCGCGTTCCGATTTTGATCTTGGTGTTGTTGGTGACACGCCGCTCCCGTTGGCGGATTTTGTTGCCATCGAGGATATGCTCGACGAATTGCCGACCTTGTACCGTATTGACTGGGTCGACCTCGCCCGAGTCAGCGAGCGATTCCGTTCACAGGCCCTGCAAAAAGCGGAGGTAATCCATGAGTGAAAGCTGGATCATTGAAGACTTCGCAGCAGCACTTGATCAGTTCGAAGCCGCCATGCAAGTTATACCGACAAGTGATCTGATCAAGGCTGGCTGCATCCAATATTTTGAGTTCACATTTGAACTGGCATGCTTGCGGCCCCATTGACCCTTGACCCACGCCACTTCACTAACCTCCAGGAGCCCTGAAGATGAGCCTCACAATTGAACAAATCACCGAAGAAGCGCTTGCCCTCCCTAGCGAAGCGCGGGCTTTGCTTGCTGATCGCCTTGTTGAAAGTCTTGATCCTTTGGAGGACGGCTATATACGGCAGCTTTGGGTTGCTGAAGCGCGCACTCGCCGTGATGACGTCAGGAATGGCCTGGTTAAAACCGTTCCTGGCCAGGAGGCGCTGGATCGCGTTCGGAAATCGGTCACGCGATGAGATTCGAGCTTCACCCGGAGGCACTGGCTGAGCACGAAGACGCCGCTCGCTATTACGCAGGGTGTCAGAATGGCTTGGAGCTTCGGTTCATTGCGGCGGTGGAACATGTCATCCAGCAGATTATTGAAGCGCCTGATCGTTGGCCAGTACTTGAAGAAGATATTCGCCGATGCCTTACCCGCGTCTTTCCTTATGCAGTGCTTTACTCGATTGAAACCGATTACGTACTGATCATCTCGCTCATGCACACCCACCGCGAACCAGGATATTGGCGCGAACGTATCGCAAATCCAGCCAATTAAACGACCACTATACGCCACCCACTATACCCTTTAAACTCAGCCCTATACGCTAACAACTACACTTATGCCCATCATCGAAGTCAACCACGTCACCAAGGAATATCGCCTCGGGCAATTGCAAAGCCTGAAGCATACCCTGCAACGCACCGCCGCCAAACTGCGCGGCCATCCCTTGCCCGAACGCCCGTTGTTCAAGGCGCTGGACAATGTAGACTTCAAGGTTGAGCAAGGCGAAGTACTCGGCATCATCGGCCACAACGGCGCCGGCAAGAGCACACTGCTGAAAATGCTGGCGCAAATCAGCGTACCCACCCGGGGAAGCGTCAAAGTACATGGCAAAGTGGCGCCGCTGATCGAAGTCGGCGCAGGACTGATAGGCGACCTCACCGGGCGCGAGAATGTCTTCGTCAACGGCGCGATTCTCGGCATACCCAAGGCGGAAATCAGGAAGAAATTCGACGAAATCGTCGCCTTCGCGGAGCTGGAAGAATTCATCGACACACCCATCAAGCGCTACAGTTCGGGGATGTCGGTGCGACTGGGGTTTGCCATTGCCACGAGCATCGACGCCGACATTTTGATTGTTGATGAAGTGCTGGCGGTGGGAGACCTGGCTTTTCAGCGCAAGTGTTTTGACCGGATGGAAAAGCTAATCCGGGCGAAGAATAGAACAGTCCTGGTCGTTGGGCATAACGTTAGACAGCTCGAGCAAATCTGCACACGGCTCATTCTGATGGATCATGGTCGTGTTCATGCCGATGGACTACCGGACGCAGTAAGCAATCTTTATTTCCGGAAAAGCAACGATAAGACAAGGGCCGCCCTTGACGCCCCCTTAACTCAGGTGGCAAGCGATGAGCTGTTAGTCCACGCAGTGGAGATTCGTAACGATGCGGGCATTGTTACGGATACTTTGGGCTATCAAAGTTCCTGTGTCGCCAGAATTCGCTTTACTGTGCGAGAAAAAATTGAACGCCTTGTTTTTTTCGTTTCCTTACACACGGCCGATTTTGTCCGGGTCACCGCCAATGAGAATTTCACTGCCCCATGTGATTTCACACCTGGAGATTATTTCATGGATATGCGTGTACCATCGTTGGAAGTACTTCCGGGCGTCTATGCGCTTCGAGTCTGGATCGGAACTGTGGATGGCCAAGTGAAATTCTCGGCCGAAAATTTGTCGAGCTTCCAGGTGGTATCAGACGACTTTGCTGTTACCCGGCTTCAGGACTTAGGCTTGTTTCAACTGACCGTATCGTGGGAAGTTTTCGCCAATAAAAGCAGCAATATCCCAAAACCTTTGGAATTTGTATGCTAAGAAAAGTTAAACCCGCCCTACGCAACACTTTTCCTGGCCTATACGAACACTGGCTTCGATATGCCAAAGCCAGACTGCCGAGAAAGATTGAGGCATACCTACGCGATACCACACCCTCTCACACTCTTGACGAAGAAAATTTCAATCGGCTTCAACACGCATATACTCAGTGGTGGCTAGACTATCCGTTCGACTACAGTAGTTGCTGGCAACGAGGTTTCGAACGTGCCATTCACTTGCTAAAACTGGAGAAATTGCAGCAAGCCCCTAGGCGAATACTGGAAGCGGCTTGCGGAGATGGCATGACAGGATATGCTTTTTCGAACTATGGGCATGAGGTGACTCTCGTCGACGCCGAAGATTGGAGGTTAGGGCCGGCGAAGCAACTTCCCTTTATCCAATGCGATCTGGGAGAGAGATTTGCGTTTCCACCAGAAGAATTCGATTTCATATGTTCTTTCAATGCATTCGAACACATCACTCATCCGGACGTGGCGTTTGATTCCTTGATGAGAACCTGCAAAACGGGAGGATACATCTATTTGGATTTCAATCCTCTTTATGCCAGCCCCCTTGGCCTACATGCTTTTAGCTTTAAAATGCCTTATCCACAATTCCTGTTTGACGAATCTCTTATTCAAAAGAAACTCCGAGAATTGGGCCTGCATGATTTGGGTCGCAACATGGCAACCCTCCAGCCTCTTAACAAGTGGAGGCTGGGAGAGTTCAGGAAACTGTGGGAACGCCAAGATTGTAAAGTGCTCAAATACGAGGAAACAATAGATAATTCTCATATCAACATGATCGCTCGGTTTCCGCAAGCTTTTCGTGGCAGGGGGCTTGTTCTGGAAGACGTCACCGTATCCGGGTTGCGTGTCCTCGTGGAAAAAACCTGAATAGCTTATACAGCAAGGCCCCAAGGAGTCAGACAACAACCCGCGGGTAAGCCGAGTAAATCCAGTCACTTCTTTTTACATAACCCTTAATGCATAACGATATAAAATAAAGCGAGGATGCACGGAATGAACAGTTCGACCACAAATCCTGTGGAAGTATCGGTTATCATCCCTTGTTATAAGCAAGCTGCTTTTCTGCCGCAAGCCATAGATAGCGTCCTTGATCAAACTCTTCGTGAGCTAGAGTGCATTGTCGTAAACGATGGCTCGCCGGACAACACCCGCGACGTGGTTGCAGACTATCTCCTGCGCGATAACCGGGTACGATATGTGGAGCAAACCAATCGAGGTGTATCATCTGCCAGGAATCAAGGCCTTGCCGAGGCGCGAGGCCGCTATATTCAGTTTTTGGATGCGGATGACCTAATTGGGACAGAGAAACTCCAGGTGCAAACGGAATTGTTGCACTGTGAATCCACACTTGCTCTTTCTTTCTCCGACTACAGGTGCTGCGATCGAGACGACATCAACAAGCCCGCTTCGCGAGACAACCTCCCACCACCCGAGTTCATCATGGACAACCCGCTTGAAGATCTGATCGCTCGCTGGGAGACGCAGTTCAGCATCCCTCCTCATTGCTTTCTCTTCGATGCCCGTTTCTTCACAAAACATGGCATCCGATTCGACGAAACACTCACTAATCACGAGGATTGGGACTGCTGGATGCAGATATTCAGGTTGAAGCCTGTTGTCCGGCGGGTTCCGCAGAAATTTGCGATCTATCGCCTTCACGACGAATCCGTGTGCGGCAAGAAAGAGAACCGAGAAAAGATGTGGGAAGGCTACAGAGCCGCCCTGGAAAAACAATGCACGATTTCCCGCAACGAACCGGAATTGCGCTCACTGCTCAAGAAAAAACTGCGAGAGGTGCGAAAATCATATGGTATGGAGCCACTTCCTCTCTGGAAGCGGCTACTCAAGAAGCTGGGACGTATCTACCGACAAAAGACCCCGTGGCCTATCCAACAGGCAATAATCAAGCTTAATACGCCGGCGGACCATAATCCTGGAAGGGATGGCAGGCAATGAACGATACGCATCGCGACATAAGAACAATCGTCTTCTATCTCCCCCAATTCCACCCCGTCCCCGAAAACGACGAATGGTGGGGGCGTGGCTTTACCGAATGGCGCAACGTGGCGAAGGCCAGACCTCAATTCCCCGATCACTATCAGCCGCATATTCCAGCCGATCTGGGCTACTATGATCTGCGCCTCACCGAGGTGCGTGAAGCCCAGGCGGAGCTTGCGCGCCAGTATGGTATTCATGGCTTTTGCTATTACCATTACTGGTTCAATGGCCGTCGAATCCTGGAACGGCCTTTCAATGAAGTATTGGAAAGCGGCAAACCCGATTTGCCATTTTGTCTGTGCTGGGCCAATGAAAACTGGACGCGCGTTTGGGATGGGGGCGAGCGTAATGTGTTATTGGAACAACATTACAGTCTCGAAGACGACCTGGCGCACATTCGCAGCCTGATCCCGGCATTCAAAGACCCGCGCTATATCCGCATCGATGGCAAGCCGCTGTTCCTGGTGTATCGCACCGAACTCCTGCCAGACCCGGCAAAAACAGCGGCACTCTGGCAAGAGGAAGCCAGGAAGGCTGGGTTGCCGGGGCTCTATCTTGCGCGTGTGGAAAATTTCGTGAGGGATATTGATCCCGGCAGCATCGGATTCGATGCGGCGGTGGAGTTTGCGCCCGACCCAGCGAAGGCCGGGAAGATTCTGTTTCGCGGCCGTGTGGCAAACCTGCTGGGTAAGCTTAACTTGTTTCCCGCCGCCTTCCGCGACAGCCGGGTATATTCTTATCCCGCCACCGTGCAGGGGATGTTATCCAAACCTGAGCCGAACTACCGCTGGTTTCGCTGCGTTTCCCCGATGTGGGACAATAGCGCGCGGCGCAGCGTCAACGCCAATATTTTCATTGGTTCCGCACCGTCGATCTATAAACAATGGCTCGGTAAAATTGTCGCCCGAACCCGGCAACGCCATCAAGGCGATGAGCAGATTGTGTTCATCAACGCCTGGAATGAGTGGGCCGAGGGTTGTCATCTGGAACCCGATCAGAAATGGGGACACGCTTATCTGGAAGCGACGCGCGACGCGCTGCTGGCGGCGCCTGCCGGATCCGCCGCATCCTCCGCCCCGAATCCCAATATACCGAACCGTTTCAAACACTTCTATTGGCGCATTTCCGAATCACTCTCGGGAATGCGCACGATGATAGTCACCCTGTTGTGGCATCTAAAGCATCGACTTCCGCCACAATGAATACGCAGTTAGCGCCTCACGTTGCCATCGTCCTCCTCAACTGGAACGGCGCCGACGACACGCTCGAATGCTTGCACTCCCTCGAATCACTCACCTATCCGAATTTTCAGGTCATCCTGGTGGACAATGGTTCGACGGACGATTCGCTGGTCAGATTGCGCATTTACAGCGGTTCCTATCCACTCGTGCTGCTCGAAACCGGGCGAAATCTCGGTTACGCCGAGGGCAATAACGTAGGTACGCGCCATGCGCTGGAAAAGGGTGCCGATTTTGTGCTGGTGCTGAACAATGACACAACGGTGGCGCCTGATCTGCTTGATCAACTGGTCGAGGCGGCGCGGCGTACGCCTGATGCCGGGGTATTCAGCGCGCGTGTGATGTATTTCGATAACCCTGATAAGGTCTGGTTTGACGGCGCGCGCTGGAATGAGTCTCTGCTGCGGCTGGAATGGCCGGGGCAAGGCGAGCGCGAAACCAACCTCGGCACAGTCGACCACGATACTGACTACGCTTGCGGCGCGGCGTTGTTTTTCCGTGCCGAGGTCGCTCGGCAAATCGGCCTGCTGGATGATCGTTTTTTTTTAGTGTGGGAAGAAGTGGACTGGTGCTTCCGCGCCCGCAAGGCGGGCTGGCGCAACAGGGTGGTCGCGGCGGCGAAAGTCTGGCACAAGATCGGGGCATCATTCGGCAGCGAATCCTCGCCGCTGCGCACATATTTCAGCATCCGCAATGAACTACTGTGGTTCAGCCGGTATGCACCGCTTTCCGCAAGGCTGCGGCTATGGGCGAAGAATTTGCGGCGCCTGACACCCAAATTTCATGTCAGCGCCAATCCCGGCGTCGGCTTTATTAAACGTTTTGTCTGGGCCATGCGGGATTATGCTCAAGCCTGGCTGGGGCGTGGATCACGCCTGGAGTATCTGGCCACACGGCAGGGGATCATGGACTATGTGCATGGCCGCTTCGGTGATTGCCCGGCTGAAGTGCGCGCATGGAGCCGGGCATGGGCGGCACAGCGCGCCGCACTGAACGAAAAAAACAATTCATAACAAAACCATGACGGCATTTGATATCAAAGCGTTCTTTACCGGGGGTGACCCGCATCTGCGTGTGGCTCACGGGCAGCGCAGCCATGCTCAATCGGGCAGCATGCGATGGATGCGGGATGCGTTCGAGGGCGCGGACTGTGTTTTCTTGCGTGCCGCCGCGCCTCTTCGCTTGCGGCTGGATGGCAATTACGCGCTGCAACGTTGCGCCGCCGGCGGGTGGTTGCTGCACGGTCGCGATTCTGCTGAGCCTGGCTACTGGCTGCCTGTGCCCCAGGCGACGCTGCGGCGCATCAGTGCGCAAGGGCACATCCTGGAAGAGCGCGGCGCCGAATGGAGCGATTTCGAGCTGGCCGCGAGCGGCGTGGAAATCGCCTTTGACACCATCCCCGAAGATTGGACGCTCGATGCGGTGATCTGGCGACTCGACGATCCACGCCTCGTCGATGAGTTACGAACACCCCTGCCTGTCGAAACCCAAGGCTATTTTCTGCTTGGCTCGCACACCCGTTATGGCAAACCCGCCGATCTATACCGCCATCTGATCAATGGCTGGGTATACGAAGACCGTTACGCCTGGCCGCATAAGCGCCGCATTTGCTCGGAAAACGACGCGCATGCGCTGCATCTGATTTTTAGCGGCCTGCAACACACCACGGGCAAGCGCCTATATGGACTGCTGAAAACCCAGTTGTTACTGTCGGTGTTATCACGCCAGAGTGAGGACGGCGGTTTCCGTCATGGTGAGTGGACGGACAGCATGGAATCCCACTACCGGCTGCATTGTTCGGCTATGCATCTGATGATGGATACCTTGAGCGAGGCTGACGACCCGGTGGTGCGGAACGCCCTTGCGCGGGGCATGCGTTTTATTTCGGACAAGCACGACTCTACCGAAGCGGGAGCATGGTTCTACCACGACGAGCTGGAATTGACCGAGGCCGGTATGAGCTCCGCGCCCTTCAAGTGGCTGCCGGGGCGGGCACTGGGCAAATCATCACACAACATGCTGGTACTCAACACTCACCTGGATATCCTGATCGCGCTCGATCGCTACCGTCAACTGACCGGCGATGCACAATACGCACCCTTGGTCGATTCCGGCGTGAAAAGTGCGCATGCGGTGTTGGCGCTGAGATCCGCGGAATGGCTTTATCGAGCACTGTTCTCAGCCATCAATCTGACACTGCTGTCCAGCGCACAGGCCATGCGCCTGCCGTTGTGGCAACGCCTGTGGAAACGCATCGGCTGGCAGATATTCATCCCCAACCTGTACCACATCAAGAACCGTTTTCCGCGCCTGGCAATGCCGGGGGGCTATATCGATCGACATTTAGGGCTGGGCAGTTGGGCGTTTCACTATCACACCGTCAATCTCATGGACCTGGTGCGTGCCCGGCGACGCTTCGGCGGTACCGGATTCGATGCGGCCATCAGCGCGGCCGCGCAATTCGCGCAGACCAGCGGCGTGCGTGGACGCTGGAAAGAGTTGAAATACGAGCGCTATGCGCTGGGTTTCTGGGCTGAGGCTTTATGGCATTTGTGCGGGGAATTCCCCAACCATGCCGAATACCATAACTGGTATGCGGAAGCCTGCGCCGATCTGGAGGCCATGAACATGGGCCTGCCGCCTTCCTCATTGGGTGTCAACGCTGAAGCCGCGCTCGCGCATCCCCCCGCTTCCACGGCCTGAAACTTGCTATACTGCGCACGTAATATTGACGACAACACCCATGAAAATCGGTCTGATCGCCCCCTTTTTTATGCCGGAAATCGGCGGCGCCAATCTGTATTGTTATGAGCTGGCGCACGCACTGGGCAGCCTTGGCCACGAAGTCCACGTCTTTTCCATTCCCGGCGCGCTGGAAGACCCGGCGTACCGCTTGCATCCCATCCTCACCCGTAAACTGGAACATGATATCTCGGTGTTGCTTCAGCATGATATGGACGTGTGGCACTCGCTGTTTTTCTACCATGCGCCGCTGGCGCTGCATCGACGCAACGTCTTCGCGACGGTGCATGGCGATGACGGCTTCAGTTTCCAGTTGCGGATGCGTCTTCCCGGCCGTGATGCCCTGACGCGCCATCTGCTGTGGCGGCTGCCGAATCGCATCAAATCGGCTGTGGACACGGCGAACAACCCCATCGAAACCATTTACAATCGTCATGTTTACCAGCAAGCCGTGAACAAACTCGCCGGCATTGTCACGGTCAGCAGCTTCACACGTGACCGTTTCGGCGAACGCTATCGTGGCGCGGCGGAGAAATCCATCGTCATTCCGCCGGGCGTATCCGAACGTTTCTTTGCCCCGCGCCCCGGCCGCCATGCACGCACCCGCCTGCTCACAGTGACTCGCCTGGATGAACACGACCGCATCAAGAACGTGCATAACGTCATCGCCGCGCTTGGACACCTGAAAGATCGCTACGATTTTCACTATCAGATCGTCAGCGGCACCGTCACCGGCAGTTACAAGTCCGAACTGGAAAACATGATATGCGATCTGGGGCTGACCGGCCGCGTCGCCATTGCGGGGCGCAAGACAGACGAGGAACTGCTCGATCTCTATAACAACACTGGCCTGTTCATCCTCGTCTCCTATTCCGAGGCAAGGAATTTCGAAGGTTTCGGCATCGTCTTTCTCGAAGCCAACGCCTGCGGCGTACCCGTGCTCACCTCACGCGACGGCGGCATGCGGGACTATGTCGTGGACGGCGAAAACGGCATTTATGTGGACACGCCCGATGCCGATGGCATCGAAGCCGCGCTGGTGCGATACTTCGAAGGCCGCGACCGCTTCGATGCCGATGCCATCCGGGCCAAACCCGAACCTTATCGCTGGGTACACATTGCCGAGCGGATCGCAGCGTTCTATCAGGATAGGTTGCGCTAATGTGCGGCATCGCCGGGCATTACGCCTATTCATCTGACGCGCCCCCGATAGACAGGGAAGCGCTGTTGCGAACCCGCGACAGCATGACGGCGCGTGGGCCGGACGGGGCGGGACTCTGGTTGTCCGATGACCGGAAGCTTGGACTGGCGCACCGGCGTCTCGCCATCATCGACTTGACCGAAGCGGGCGCACAGCCGATGCACAGCGCGGATGGCCGTTACACCATCACCTTCAACGGTGAAATCTACAACTACCCGGCGCTGCGCGCCATGCTCGAAAAGGAAGGCGTGATTTTCCGCTCGCATTCCGACACCGAGGTGCTGCTGCATCTTTACCGCCGCGACGGCGCGGCCATGGTGGGAAAACTGCGTGGCATGTTCGCGTTCGCGCTGTGGGACGCCCATACCCGCAACCTGTTTCTCGCGCGCGACCCTCACGGCATCAAGCCGCTTTACTATGCCGACGACGGTCATACTTTCCGTTTCGCTTCCCAGGTCGCCGCGCTCAAAGCCGGAGGACAAATCGACCTCACGCCCGACCCCGGCGGCGCGGTTGGGTTTCTGCTGTGGGGCTCGGTGCCGGAACCCTTCACGCTCTATCGAGGCATCCGCCTGCTGCCCGCGGGCGGCACGCTCATCATCACCGCGGCTGGCATGACCGGTGTCCGGCGTTACTGGAATATTTCCGCCGTCATGCAACGCGCAATCCCGCAGTCAGAGGCGATTCCGCGAGGCGGAGAACGGGATTACCTGCGCGCGCAATTGCTCGACAGCGCGCAAGCCCATTTGCTCGCCGATGTGCCGGTGGGCGCCTTTCTCTCCGCCGGACTGGATTCATCGACCCTGGTGGGATTGGCGCGCGAAGCCGCGCACGCGCCGCTGCAAACCTTGACTCTGAGCTTCGATGAATTTCAGAACACCGCCAATGACGAGTGCCCGATGGCGGCGGATATTGCCCGCCATCTCGATGTCACGCACCATTGCATTGTCCTCCCGGCAGGTGAGCTGGATCGTGAGCTGGATCGCTTTTTCGCCGCCATGGATCAGCCCACGGTGGATGGCATCAACACCTGGCTGGTCAGCCATGCCGCCAGACAAGCGGGGCTGAAAGTGGCGCTGTCCGGCTTGGGCGGCGATGAACTGCTCGGGGGGTATGCCACCTTCCGCAAAGTGCCCGACCTCATGACACAGGCACGACGCTCCCCATGGAACCACTGCGCACCGTTATATCGCAAGCTGCATACCCGATTGGGCGCCTGGTTCAAATGGCCAGCCAACGACGCGGGCATTCCTCAATACGGCAAGACGCCCGAGGGCGCCTATCATTTGGCCAAAGGCGTGTTCATGCCCTGGGAACTCTCCGCCATGCTGGACCGTGATTTCATCACCGCCGGGATGCGATCACTGGCGGAAGAAGATACCGCGTATCAAGAATCCCTGGAGCATCTCAATGATTTCCAGCAAGTCGCTTGCCTGGAATCCGTGCGTTACATGCGCAACCAGTTGCTGCGTGATTCCGATTGGGTAAGCATGGCGCATTCGCTGGAAATCCGCGTGCCTCTGGTCGATAGTGTCCTGACCGAAGCCGTGATCGGCCTGGCCGCCAGCGGACGACTAGGCACAGGCAAAGCCTTGCTCCCGCAAACCCTGTCCTGTCCCTTGCCGGACCGGGTCTTGCAACGCCCCAAGACAGGGTTTGTCGTGCCGACGTGGCGCTGGCTGCGCCACCATCCCGGGCTTTCAGCCTGGAAGCAGGTACCGCTGCTGCAACAACCCCATATCCAAGACAATCGCCGCTGGGCATACACCTTATTGCACCGTATCCCCGAAATGCGTGCATGCTTGATAAAATCACCTTCATGACCAAGACTTTCATCCCCGGCCACATCAGCGTCATCATGCCCTGTTACAACGCCGCTTCTTTCGTTGAGGAAGCGGTTGAGTGCGTATTGAATCAGACCCATGGCCATGTTGAATTGCTGGTGGTCGACGATGGCTCGACAGATGGCTCGCAAGAAATATTGCGCCAACTGGAAGCACGCCATCCTGAGCGCATCAGGATATATCACCAGGAAAACAAAGGACCTTATCCCGCACGCAATCTGGCGCTCAAGCATGCCAAAGGCGAGTATGTCGCGTTTCTGGACGCCGATGATTTCTGGCACAAGGACTGCCTGGCGAAACTTTACGACGCCATGATGAGCAGCCGTACCGATCTCGCCTATTGTGGCTGGCAAAATTTCGGAGAAGGCGCGCCGGGCACGCAGCCTCACGTCCCCCCGAAATATGAAGAGGATGATCCGGTGGCCCGATTCCTGAAAGGATGTCCATGGCCGATCCATGCCGCGTTGATCCGGCGCGAAATCATTGATGCGGTGAACGGTTTTTCCGAGCGCTGCTTCAGCGCCATGGACTACGACCTCTGGCTACGGATACTGGCGGTTACGCGCAAGATGATACGGGTGCCGGAAGTTCTTTCCTTTTACCGGTGGCATGATAAAGGCCAGATATCGTCGATAAAATGGAAACAGGTGCTGAATGCCTGGCAGGTGAGGCAGGACTTCGTTCGTAGCAACCCGGCGCTGGTTTCGCACATCCCGCCCGATACCCTGCGGACGCTCAGGCATCAATGCCTGCTCGATGCGGGATACAAAGCCTATTGGAAGCGTGATCTGGCATCCTCTCAAAAACTGTTTCGGCAAGCGTTAAAAGCAGGTTATTGGCAACTCAAGGATTTGAAGTATCTGCTTCCCGCCTTGCTAACAGAAAAAATCTATCAATCGCTGATCCTCCATGCCGACAAATAATCTCACGCAATCAGGCGCCGCCATGAACGCCGGCCGCATTCCGGTACTCATGTATCACCGCGTCGGCGAAGCGGTGAACGACTGGGAGCGCAAGTATTGCATCGCACCGGATCGTTTCGCCGCCCACATGCGCATCCTGTGCAGACACGGCATGCGGCCATGCACCATTGAAGATTTCGTGGCATGGCTGTCCGGGAAAAAAACATTGGGTGACAAAACATTCCTGCTGACATTCGACGACGGTTTTTATGGCGTCTATGAACATGCGATGCCGGTGCTCGCCCAACTCGGCTGGCCGGCCACGGTATTTCTGGTCAGCTCGCTCACCGGCAAGAGAGACGTGTGGTGTGAAAAGGAAAACCCTTCCGGCCGCACCTATCCCCTGCTCGGCCGCGACCACATCGAAGAGATGCGCAAGCATGGCTTCTCTTTCCATTCCCATTCGCGCACCCACGCCGATCTGACAAAGACCACGGATCAGGATTTGAAGGATGAGCTTTGCAGGGCGAAAACGGAGCTTGAAGATTTGTTGGGCACGGATGTTCCCTATCTCGCCTATCCCTACGGACGCTATGACGAACGTGTGGTCGCCGTCGCTCGCGAGGCAGGCTACCGCGCCGCCTTTTCGGTGCAACCCGGCTTCAACCGGCCGGGCCTTGATCCTTACCGGATTCGTCGCCTCGATGTGTTCGGCACCGACACACCCGCGCAATTACGCCGCAAAGTCATGCTGGGCAGCAATGATGGCTCATTGCAACATTCCCTCCGCTACTATGCCGGCCAGTTCGCGGCAAAGCTCGGGATTGGTGACCGGTCATGACCAACCCTGCCACCATAGAAAATACACCGCATCCGGCCATCCACTACACGGTGGCGCTGTGCACCCATAACCACCTTGAAAGACTGAAGCGCACCCTGACCGATCTGGGCAAGCTCGAACCACCCCGGGAGCCGTGGGAATTGCTCATCATCGATAACGCCAGTTCGGACGGCACAGCCGAGCTTTTAAGTGCAACAGACTGGCAGGCGGCAGGGCTGCCGGTGCGTGTAGTGAAAGAAGAGAAATTGGGGCTGTCCAACGCCAGAAACCGCGCCATTGATGAGGCACGGGGCGAGTACATCCTCTTCATGGACGATGATGAGACGCCCGCTCCCGAATGGCTGACGAGCTACGAACATGCCATTCAGAATCATCGGCCGGACGCCCTCGGCGGCAGAATAGAAGTCATGTTCGAAGACGGCGCCCGCCCGGCATGGTTGCAGGATGAGCTGCTGGGATTCCTCGGCAAACTCGATCATGGCCCCGAATCGCGCCGCCTCACCGAACCCGGTACGCCGATCTTCGGCGGCAACTTCGCCTTCAAGACCCGTCTGTTCCAGCGCATCGGGAACTTCGACGCCGGACTGGGACGCAAGGGTACCGACAACACCGGCGGCGAAGACACCGAAATTTACCGCCGCATGATCGAGCTGGGATGCGATGTCCGCTGGGTTCCCAATGCGGTGATCTATCACCGGATACAGGCCAACAAACTCAGGCGCGGCTATTTCATCGACCTTCATTATCGACAGGGACGGATGGAAGGCATGAGGAAGCGTGGCGGAAAATCCAGAATCCCCCCGGCTTATCTGATTCCCCAGCTAGGGCGCGCCATTCATACCACCATCCAACAATGGAGAACAGGCGGCCGCGACACGACATTGCGCAAGGAAATGAATGTGGCGTACTTCCTGGGATACCTTTCCGGGTGGGCGTTCGGATAAAACATGGATCTCACCATATTAATCTGCACGCACAACCGCGCGCACCTGCTGGAGCAAACACTCGATTCTCTCAATCGGGCCGCGCGCCCGAATGATTGCCACATCGAGATACTGGTGGTCGCGAACGCTTGCACCGACGGCACCGTCGATTTCTTACATCAGTATCTGGAAAATGCCACAGCGAACAATTTTCTGCCTCTTAGATGGCTGGAAGAAAAAACACCTGGAAAATCGCATGCCCTGAATCGCGCCATTCCGGCGCTTACCACTGATGTTGTCGCCATGGTGGATGACGACCATCGTGTCGATCCCGGCTTTTTCACCGGCATTTGCAATGCGGTTAAGACATACCCTCAAGCCACGATGTTTTGCGGCCGCATCCTGCCGGATTGGGACGGCAAGGAGCCGGCATGGGTGCACGACCAGGGTCCCTACCGCATCTACCCCCTACCCGTGCCACGCTATGACTATGGTGATCAACCGCAACCTCTGGCCCCCGGCGGGCAATTGCCTTTGCCCGGCGGGGGAAATTTGTTTCTGAGACGGGAGGTGTTCGAGCGGGTCGGCGGTTTTTCCACAGAACTCGGGCCACATGGCCACGACCTCGGTGGTGGCGAGGACAGTGAATTCGTGCTGCGCGCGCTCACCTCGGGTGAAAAACTCCAGTATGCGCCCGACGTGGTGCAACACCATTATGTGGATCTGGAACGATTCAGACTTCGCTACATTCTCCAAAAGAGCTATCAGCGCTCGCGCTCCGTTGCCCGCGTCCATAGCCAAGGCCAGTCGATACCGCGCTACATGTGGCGCAAGTTCGTCGAATACGCGGGGGGGGCCACGCTATCGACGAGCTGGGTCCGCACTCGGTTCTATCTCGTGCGCCTGGCGGCCACGCTGGGCGAAATGCGCGGCATGGCGGCAAAACCCGTTTCCGATGCGCCCGGGCAGACACTCACTGCCTCCTGCCAGATGGCGCCAGGGATTGCCCCCGTCGCATTGGCGTTTGGCGTGGCGACGGCCTCAGCCCTTGTGTCGTCACCGCCGCAAGCGCTGTGGGAAGGCGCATTCTCCGCCGTCGGGGCCGCCACCTTGTCCACCTTGGCCCTGCTAGTGAAGTCGATCATCGGTTTCTCACGGACGGGGCCAACACTTAAACAGGAGATTCAGAAACATTACTCCCGTTATTCCCTGTTCGCTTTCGGACGTCTCGCCGCCTGGGCGCTGCTGATCAGCGGACTGATGGCGGTGGCGGGCGTCGCCATCTATTCATCCCTGAGCCGGGCGGCGGATGCCGAATTCACCATCGCAGGCGCGGTGATCGCCGCCTTCTGCGGCATCGGCGCCGTCACTTCGTTGCAGTTCTGCCGCCATCTGCTCTATCTGCCCGCCACCATCGCCGCGTCCTCCCACTATCGGCTGAGCCGCTTGTACCCATTGTGGCGACGGCTGTCGCCGGCGCGATTGCAGATATTGCACTGGGCACTTGTCTTGCTGGCAACGCTTGCGGTCGTCGCAGATCTGACGGGCATACTGAGCCAGGGACAGTGGACTCACCTGATGATTGGGACGATACTCGCAACCGCGACGGCGATCATCGTGAGGGCGCTGTCGCCCGGAAATGAAAGCCTGCCGGTGAGCACTGCCGCCGCAACCGATCCATCCCACCCCAATATCGTCATGATCGGATCGGACACGCTGCGCGCCGATCGCGTGGCAAACGGCCAGTATCACCGCAATCTCACCCCTTTTCTAAGCGCACTCGCCCGGCGTGGTACGCATTTCACCCACTGTTATGTCCCTTGCGCGCGCACCGCGCCCAGCCTGATCTCCCTCCTCACCGGCACATGGCCGCAAACCCACGGCGTGCGCGACAATTTTATCGGTGACGATCAGCTCGATTTGTCCCTGCCCGGACTCCCCAACCTCCTGGGTGAAGCCGGTTACATGACGGCGGCCATCGGCGATTGGGCGGCTGCCGACATGGGCAAGTTCAATCTCGGTTTCGAGCGATGTGATCTGCCCGAAGATCAGTGGAACATCAAGTACCTCATCCGCCAAGGGCCAAAGGATCTGCGGCTGTTTCTTTCCCTGTTCACCCATAACGGTTTCGGCAAGCGCTTCCTGCCCGAGATATATTATCTTGGCGGCATTCCACTGACACGCGAAATCGGCCGCGATGCACGGGCGATGATCGGCCACCTCGCCGCCGCACGCCGCCCGTTTTTCCTCAATGTGTTCATGGCCACCACTCACCCGCCGTTCGGCTCGGAGTACCCCTATTACACCCTGTATTCCGAGCCACATTATGATGGCGAATCGAAATTCGTGATGGCGCGACTCACCGACCCGTTCGAGATCATCCGCCGGCAGGGTGACAGCAAGAAAGAATTCGACCTCGACCAGATCATCAATCTTTACGATGGCTGCGTGAAAAGTTTCGATGATGAAGTCGCCAGGATAACTGATCACATCGAAAAACTGGGCATCGCCGACAATACCATCATCGTCATCTACAGCGATCACGGCATGGAATTTTTCGAACACGACACCTGGGGCCAGGGTAACAGCGTGAGGGGAGATCACAGCGCTCGCGTTCCGTTGATCATCATGGACCCGCGCAAACCCTCGGGTGGGATGGTGTCGTCCATCGCGCGGACGGTGGATATCGCTCCCACCCTGCTCGATCTCCTTGGCATAGAGAAGCCCGAACACATGGATGGCGTGTCGCTTGTGCCCCGCATGGAAAACCGGGAGGCCGATCCTGATCTGGCCGCCTATAACGAAACCGGCATCTGGTTAACCACACTGCCAGGCACCTCGCCGGATCACTTGCGCTACCCGGACTTGCCCGAATTGCTCGAAGTACCCGACAAGCGCACCGGCACTCTGGCGATCAAACCGGAATACCGGGATGTCATCATCAAGGCCAAGGACCGGATGATCAGGACAGCGCGATGGAAACTCACCTATGAGCCGACACACAACGGGATCGTCTACAGGCTGTTTGACCTGGAAAATGATCCGCATTGCGATTCGAATGTGATCGATCTTCACCCCGATGTCGCGGAAAACCTCCAGCGCAGCCTCATGGCGTGGCTGGAGACTGACTTGGCTGTTGCAATTCGGGAGGAGGACAGAATCGGCACCACGGGTTTGCGGGTGAACCTATCTTAGGGGCGGTCTCGGCACTCGTGCCGGAGGCGCTCTCCGCCCCGGTCTGCGCATTCGTTTGGGTTTCCGATGGCGCGGGAGATGCCGTTCCTTGGGCAGGAGCATCACTGGGGGCGGTCTCTTCCGCTTTGGCAGCCGTATCGGGAGATTGCTCCGGGACCGGATAAGGTAACTTTCCGCCCAATTCAAGATAACGGCGTTGCAGGGATTTGGATCCCGCAATATGCCTCAAACCATCTGTAACCACCTCAAGGGCCGTCTTTTTATTCCCTTGACGAATGTAAAGGCTGGCGAGCTCATTATAAGCCGGCGCGTAGTTCGGGTTTAATTGCCGCGCTTTGGAAAACTCCATGGAGGCTTCGGCATCTCTGCCGGCCAACCTCAATGCCCTGCCCTTGGACACGTGTACCTCGGGACGCATATAAAAATCCGGCGTGGAATGAGAGAAGATGTAATCGCAACCCTCGATGGCCAACTGCAAATTGTATTTGAAATCGTTTTTATCGCCCCTTGCCGTCGCCGCCCGGTCCGTGAACCGCAGGCAATCACAGTAATGGTGCATATGCTGCCAGTTTCCGCTATCGGAGGTGTCTCTTCCGGCATAGATCTTCACTTGGCACATCGCCTGCTCTTGCGGAGTGGCGCCAAATTGTTGTCCCCACGCCAGATTTGCGATCACGAATAACAAGCCACCCAATCCTGTCTTTCTCATGTCAAACCTCATTATTGGGCGTTACGTGACCCAGGCATACTTAGCATGTTTTCGGCAATTCATCGATGATGCCCATTCCTGGCTTGCGGCATATAAGCCAGAAACCAAGCCACGACAAATCCTCATCAGAAAGATTTCTGAACGGTGGCGCAAGATAGGGCCGCACTTCTTCGACATCGGTTTCGCTTGCGTGCCCTGTAGGCTCCAAGAGTATCATATCCAGTCCGCGTTCCCGGATCACGTCGCGATAGCGATCCACCCGCCAGCGATTGGGAACGCCCTTGTGCCCATACATCCATTGCCACAAAGATTGCGGCCAAGTCAGGAAATCCAGCGGATTACGGCGGTGGAGACCATGGCTTTTCAGGTCGACCTGGTGCGCGGATATCCCGCCGTCACGCAAAGCGTGATACATATCGGCGAAGGTGGCGGAAAGATCATCAACGTGTTCCAGCACAGCGCGGGAGATCACCAGGTCGACTGCGCGGCTGAGTCCCGACAAGCCGCCGGGACGAACGAGATAATGGATGCGATCTTCCGATAAGCCCGAGGCGGGTCGGCCGGATTCGCGGAAACACGACTTGGCGCGCCGCTTCGCTTCTCCGCTCAGACCCTCCAGCAAACAGGTCAACACTTCGACGTTCTTCGGCGAAAGTGTCACCATCGGAAACCGATCCACACAATAAACTTTCTCCGCGCCATGAGCAACCATCAACATGGCAACCGCCGGCACATCACCCGGCCCGTATTCCAGCACTCGCTTGCCAGCGAGGAAAGGCTCTGTATCTGCGGCGTTGACCTGAAGCGCCGCCAAATAATCTTCGAAACACTCCCGGAAATAGCGCGCTATTTGCGCAGCCGATTCCTCCTTCGCCCCCCTACCCGTCTGGCCAGTGAGCTGGATGTATAGGCGCGGGGCCAGGCGCGCCAACTGATCCGTCACTACGGCACGTGCGATTCTTTTGGCATCGTCTATGCGATTTTCACCATACACTCTTCAGTCTCCCCAGCACAGCAAGCCGGAATCAAGGTTTTTATCTGACGGGCGGCATCAGCGGTGTTTTTCTCAAGGAACCTCTGATTAATTCAGGGGTTCCACGACACAAGGATGTGCCGGCATTTTTCAATCACGGCAAGTGATTGAAAAATGAAGAAAAGCAAAAATCACATTTTTGCTTTTCGTGCTCTGAGAATTCCAGGATGGAATTATTCAGAGTTTCCTCAACTATTCAATCACCATATTACACAAAAAGACCCTATGAATGTACCATGCTGTCCACCGGTCAAGGCGTCGCTGACGGAGAGATAAAGAACTTTCTTGCCCGGAGAGCTTCCCTAATCAATCCTCACTGCCAGCACCTCCTCAACCGAGGTCTTCCCCTGCCGCGCCAGCGTCAAGGCATTTTCCGTCAAGCGCGTCATGCCCTGGGCAACGGCGATCCGAAGAATCTCCCGCATGGCTTTGCCTGTATTGATGGCCTCGATGATTTCGGAGGTGACGTGGAGCAGTTCGCATACCGTCATGCGTCCGTGATAACCAGCGAAATTGCAGGCGGGGCATCCCTTGCCGCGATAGAATACCTCCGAAGGACCGATGTTCAAAGCCTTGCGCAAGGACGGTTCCACGCTCTCTTCCTCGACACAATGAGGACAATTCACGCGCACCAGACGCTGCGCCATGACACCCAGGAGGGTGGAACCGAGCAGATAGGGTTCGATGCCCATCTCGATCAGGCGGGTGACGGTCCCAGCCGCATCATTGGTGTGAAGCGTGCTGAGCACGAGGTGGCCGGTCAGGGCCGCCTTGTTGGCGACGGCGGCGGTTTCTTCGTCACGGATTTCCCCGACCATGATGACATCGGGGTCATGGCGCAGAAAATTGCGCAGCACGGCGGCGAAGGTGTAGCCGCGATCGGAGGCCACCTGGACTTGCTCGATCCCGTCCATATCGTATTCCACCGGATCTTCCACGGTGAGAATGTGCGGATTTCTTTTTCTGATCTCGTTGAGCAACGCATACATCGTTGTCGATTTGCCCGAGCCGGTCGGCCCGGTCACCAGAAACAGGCCATGCGGTTTCGCCAGCAGATGCTTGATGATGCGCAGCTCTCTTTCCTGCAAGCCGAGCTTGTCGAGTGGTTTGAGACCAGCCTCCTTGTCCAGGATGCGAATCACCACGCTCTCGCCCCTGACCGTCGGGATGACGGAGATGCGCAGGTCGATGGTCTTGTCGCCGCGCATCAGCCGCGCATGCCCATCCTGGGGCAGGCGGCGTTCGGCGATGTCCATCTGCCCGGTGATCTTGATGCGGCTCACCAGGGCGGGGAGCAGCGATTTGCTTATGGCATTGGAAAAATGGAGCTTGCCGTCGATGCGGTAATAGACGTTCACCCGGTCTTTCTCCGGGCGGATATTGATATCGGAAGCGCCACGCGTTACGCCCTGCGACACAATGGAGTTGAGCAAGCGGACGATCGGTTTCTTGTGCGCCTGCTGTTCGATGAGATGCGCGGACTCGCCCATCGAGGCCGACTCCTTGATCGGGTCCATCTTGAGATCTTCGAGCGCCTCGGTTTCATCGGCGGTGCCGTAATATTTCCCCAGAACGACACTCAGATCCTGCGCTGAAGCCATGACGGCCTCGACATTCATCCTGGTATTGAAGCGCAAGGCATCGATCGCCGTCTGATTGAGGGGATTTTCCATGGCGACAATGAGCTTGCCGTTCATTTCACCAAGCGGAAAGACATTGTGCTGCAACGCGATCTCGGCCGGCAGACGGGCAATGATGCGCGGCTCGGCCTGGAAATCTTGCAGCTTCACATAGGGGATGCCCAGTTTGGCCGCCAAAGCCATATTGACCTGCGCCGGAGTGACCGCGCCCATATCAATCAGCACCTGCCCTAAAGGCTTACCGGTGGATTTGCGTCGTCTCTCCAGAGCATCGGCAAGCTGGGCTTCGCTGATGATACGTTCATCCACCAGCACCTCGCCGAGACGCACGTCCGACAAAGGCCGATATTTGACCAGGGCATCCGCCAGATCATGTGGGTTGCTGACAATCAATCGTTTCATCCGCTTTCTCCATTGCGAATCGTCAACAATTTGACGATACTTGCGCGATAAGCTCGAACCTGAAAAATGGCTGTTGGACCATCATCGATGGCGCAAGACCCCGCATTATTCGCCACGCCGTCGTTACACTATGTCGGCAAATCGATCACAAACATAAGCCTGGCATGTTTCTCGCATATTTTGCGTTACCAGGAAGGAGGTAATCATGACCACGGCTCAGCAATCCACAGGCGACTTGGTGTATTCCGCTTTCGGGACAGATTCACTGGCCATCATGGCCCATTCCACGGACCTTGCGCAAAACCCGGCGCCACCGGATCATGCGCTGCGTATTTCCGGTATCCTGCAAGCGACCCTGAACATCGAGCAGATCTTCGAGTTGTTCGTCCGCGAAATCAAAAAAGTGGTTTCCCATGACAGCGTCAGCTATCGGAACCCACTGCAAGGCGTTGAGCTCACACACGGCAAACCGGCCCGTCATTCGGGCACGTACCAGTTGATCGTCGCCGGTCAGCCACTGGGAGAAATCGCCTTCACCCGTAGAAAAAAATTCACCGCCCAGGAATCCTTGCTGATCGAGCACTTGCTTTGCGGCCTGGTTTATCCACTGCGTAATGCGTTGATGTATAAACAAGCCGTGGAAGCGGCGCTCAAGGATCCGCTGACCGGGGTGCACAACCGCACCGCGATGGATGCCATTTTGCAACGCGAGGTCGATCTGGCCCACAGACATGGCGCGCCCTTGTCGCTGATCGCCGTGGATATCGATCATTTCAAGTCCGTCAATGACACCTACGGGCACACCATCGGCGACAGTGTTCTCACAACCGTGGCGGAGGCCACGTCCGCCAGCATACGTGGCACAGACATGCTGTTCCGCTATGGCGGTGAGGAATTTGTCGTACTGTTGAGCAATACCGGTCGGGAGGGCGCGCTTTGCCTGGCCGAACGCATCCGCCGCAAGGTGCAGATGGCAAGGTACATCTGCAATGAGGCGATGATTTCCAGCACCATCAGCCTGGGCGTGGCGTGCCTGAACACCGGCGAAAATGCCACAACCCTCTTCACCCGCGCGGATCAGGCGCTTTATCAGGCCAAGGCGGCGGGCAGGAATTGTGTCAAGCTGGTTTAGAACGTGTTCGGGATCTCGCTGAAGGACTCGGTGCGGCGTTATTAACCCGGCGGCACATACATCTGCCCTTCACCCCCTCTCCCGCTTGCGGGGAACGCAGCGAGGGGAGGGGCGTAGCCGCTGGGGTGAGGGTGTTGAAGAAGGTCTATTTACTCAGGAACTCCTTAAAGCAGCGTATTCATCACCCGCTCGCCACACTCGACTGCTCACCCGGCGCAACCTTCTCATACCAGGCATAAGCCAGCATCCCGGCGATCATCGCCGCGGTAAAAATCAGCCCGGACGCACTGCCATGGCCCACCAGCACCACCGCCGGCCCCGGGCATATCCCGCATAGTCCCCAGCCGATGCCGAACAGGGCGTTACCCGCCACCAGTTCGCGGTTGATGATTCGCGTGTCCGGCAAGGGGTGGTGCTTATCCTGACCGACCAATGCCCCCCGGCGCTTGTAAAGGCTAAATGCCGGCAGGGCGACAGCGATGGCGGAGGCCATGACGAACGCCAGCGAGGGGTTCCAAGCATCCGCCACGTCGAGAAAGGCGATGACGCGGGAGGGATCGGTCATTCCCGAGATGATCAGACCCAAGCCGAACAACAAACCCGCTGCCAAACCAATGATGGCCTGCATGGTCATGCCCCCCAATGGTGAACGAAGTAAACGGTGACCATCGCCGCGCCCATAAAGGTGAGGGTTGCGACCAGGGAACGCCGCGAGAGGTTCGACAGACCGCATACACCATGACCGCTGGTGCACCCTGACCCCAGCCGCGCGCCAAAACCCACCAACAGACCGGCCAGGATCAAGGCGCCGGCGCCCATTGACGGATTCGCCTCCGGCAACCCTCCCCCCGCCAGGACATAAGCCGCGGGAGAAATCAGCAGCCCGAGCACAAACCAGACACGCCAGCCACTCTGCCCTACCCGCCACAGCACCGCATTACTGAGTATGCCGCTGATCCCGGCGATTCTACCCGACAGTAACAGCAACAACGCCGCGGACAAACCGATCAATGCACCGCCGAGGGTGGCTTGCAGGTAAATATTCGACATAACCGTCTCAATAATCCTAAAAGCGGCAGTTTATATTTGCGGTAAGCAAAAATAAATCATTAAATTATAATATTTATTTATATGCATATTCCTTGAAACTAGCCCTTCGAACCGGCATATCGGAATTCATCCAGCGGCGCTCGCAAAGCTTGGCGCGTATCGAGTGTGGTACAATACAACCGTTTTTTATCCCGACGCTGTGCGGTCCGCGCCCTGCCGTTTCAGGATCATGGCTCCCTTTGGCTGCGCCGATAAAAGCAGTCGCGGCACATACCCAGGTTGTCCCAGACATCAAACCCACAGATCACCCCCCAGACCGGACCAAAGGGCATATCCTTTGGAAGGTCATTTCAGGAACATCATCACTATGTCATTTTCAACACTTGGCCTGTCGGCCGAATTACTCCGCGCCATTGCCGATCAGGGTTATACCGAGCCCACGCCGGTACAGTCTCAGGCCATTCCCGTCATTCTTGCAGGACGCGACATCATGGCCGGCGCACAGACCGGTACCGGCAAGACCGCCGCATTCACCCTGCCGATGTTGCAGCGCCTGACTCCCGGCGCCGGTAGCGGCAAACGCGGCGCGGTGCGCGCCCTGGTGCTGGTGCCGACCCGCGAGCTGGCGGCGCAGGTTGGCGAGAGCGTGCGCCACTACGGCAAGCATCTGCCGCTGACATCCGCCATGGTCTTCGGCGGGATCAACATCAACCCGCAGATTGCCCAACTGCGCGCCGGCGTTGACATTCTGGTGGCGACGCCGGGCCGGTTGCTGGATCACGCCGCACAAAAAACCGTCGACCTGAGCCGGGTCGAGATTCTGGTGCTGGACGAGGCCGATCGCATGCTCGACATGGGTTTCATCCATGACATCAAGAAAGTGCTCGCGCTGCTGCCGAAGGGCCGCCAGAATCTGCTGTTTTCGGCAACCTACTCCGACGACATCAGAAAACTGGCCGACCAGTTGCTGGACTCACCGGCGCTGATCGAGGTGGCACGCCGCAACACCGCCTCGGAAACGGTCGCCCAGGTCGTGCACCCCGTCGACCGCACCCGCAAACGCGAACTACTCGCCCACTTGATCAAATCCGGCGACTGGCGGCAGGTACTGGTATTCGCTCGCACCAAGCATGGCGCGAGCCGCCTCGCCGAACAGTTACAAAAGGACGGCATCACCGCCACCGCCATCCATGGCAACAAGAGCCAGCCGCAACGCACCAAGGCCCTCGCCGACTTCAAGGCCGGCGTGGTGCGCGTGCTGGTAGCCACCGATATCGCCGCCCGTGGCCTGGACATCGATCAGTTGCCGCACGTGGTCAATTTCGAGCTGCCCAACGTTGCCGAGGATTATGTCCACCGCATCGGCCGCACCGGCCGCGCCGGGTACAGCGGCGAGGCGGTGTCGCTGGTATGCGTCGACGAGCACAAGCTGCTGACCGGCATCGAACGCCTGATCAACCGCGACATTCCCAAAGTGGTAATTCCCGGCTTCGAGCCGGATCCGTCGCTGCAGGCCGCACCCACGCCTGCTCCCAATACCGGCCGTGGCCGTACCCAGCAGACGCGCACACCGGGCCAATCCAGGGACGGCCGCGACAAACGCGCCGGCCACGGGGCGCGATCCGCGCCCAAAGGCGGCGGAAACCGGCCGCCACGCCGAGCGGGCGGTGGTTTTGCCAAGGGCCGTTAACACTTGCGGACTCGGAAAAACCCCAGGGGCCTTGCCCTGTAAGCCCTGTGGCCAATCACGAACATCGGATCAACCTTCCCTTTAATTTCTTTCTGGAACAGTGCCGTGCTTTCTACAGCCAACATCACCATGCAGTTCGGGGCCAGACCCCTCTTCGAAAATATTTCAGTCAAATTCGGTGATGGCAACCGTTATGGCCTTATCGGCGCCAACGGCTGCGGAAAATCAACGTTGATGAAGATCCTCGGCGGTGACCTGGCGCCGACATCGGGGACCGTCTCCATCGAGCCCAACAAGCGCCTGGGCAAGTTACGGCAGGATCAGTTCGCTTTCGAGGACCACATGGTGCTCGACACCGTCATCATGGGGCACGCCGAATTGTGGCGCGTCAAACACGAACGCGACCGCATCTACTCCCTCGCGGAAATGAGCGAGGAAGATGGCATGAAGGTGGCCGAGCTGGAAGTGGAGTTCGCCGAACTGGACGGCTATACCGCCGAGGCGCGTGCCGGTGAATTGCTGCTGGGACTCGGCATTCCCCTGGATCAACACAACGGCCCGATGAGCGCAGTGGCGCCGGGCTGGAAGCTGCGCGTGCTGCTCGCCCAGGCCCTGTTCGCCAACCCGGACATCATGCTGCTCGACGAGCCGACCAACAACCTCGACATCAACACCATCCGCTGGCTGGAAGACATACTCAACGCGCGCAACAGCACGATGATCATCATCTCCCACGACCGCCACTTCCTGAACAGCGTCTGCACCCACATGGCCGACCTCGACTACGGCGAGCTGCGCATCTATCCGGGCAATTACGACGAGTATATGACCGCCGCCACCCAGGTCCGCGAACGGCTGGTGGCCGACAATGCCAAGAAAAAGGCCCAGATCGCCGAATTGCAAACCTTCGTCAGCCGCTTCTCCGCCAACGCCTCGAAGGCCAAGCAGGCGACCTCGCGCGCCAGACAGATCGAGAAGATCAAACTGGAAGACATCAAACCATCGAGCCGGGTCAACCCGTTCATCCGTTTCGATCAAGAAAAGAAGCTGTTCCGCTTGGCGCTGGAAGTAAAGGATTTAAGCAAAGGCTATGGCGAGACACCGCTGTTCCACGGCCTGGACCTGATGGTCGAGGCCGGCGAGCGCATCGCCGTGATCGGCCCCAACGGCATCGGCAAGACCACCTTGCTGCGCAGCCTGGTCGATGATCTGACACCCGACAGCGGTGCCATCAAGTGGTCGGAAAATACCCGCATCGGCTATTTCGCCCAGGATCATGCCGCCGACTTCGCCACCGACATGACCCTGTTCGACTGGATGAGCCAATGGGGACAGCCCGGCGACGATGAACAGGTGATACGCGGCACCCTGGGACGGCTGTTGTTTTCCCGGGACGAGATCAACAAATCGGTCAAGGTCATCTCCGGCGGTGAGCAGGGCCGTATGCTGTTCGGCAAACTGATGCTACAGCGCCCAAACATCATGGTCATGGACGAACCCACCAATCACCTCGACATGGAGTCCATCGAATCGCTCAACCTGGCGCTGGAAAACTATCCCGGCACACTGATTTTCGTCAGCCACGACCGCGAGTTCGTCTCGTCCCTGGCAACGCGCATCATCGAATTGACCCCGAAGGGCGTCGTCAATTTCACAGGCAATTATGACGACTACCTGCGCAGCCAGAGCATTGCATAAGAGCCTGTTTAAAGTCTCGCTAAAGGGCGCATTGCGGCGTTAAAAATGGCCTCAAAATGCTCACATACTCCGGTATGCTCCGCTTTTTCGGCCCGCTTTTTTAACCAGGGGCCTTGCGCTGGGACCCTTCGCTTCGCTCTTCCCTTGATCGAGACTTTAAACAAGCTCTAATCGGGACAGACGCAACCGGCAGGGATTCGGGTATAATTTTCTATTTGCAGCCCGAAGATAAAAAACATGCTCGCCACTCCGTCCAACACACCGCGAAAGATCCTCGTCACCAGCGCCCTGCCCTACGCCAACGGCCCGATCCACCTCGGCCACATGCTGGAACACATCCAGACCGACATCTGGGTGCGTTTCCAGAAAATGCGCGGCCACGATTGCCGCTATGTCTGCGCCGATGACGCGCACGGCACGCCGATCATGCTGCGCGCGCAGCAGGAGGGCGTCACGCCCGAAACGCTGATCGAGCGCATCGGCCAGGAACACCGCGCCGATTTCGCGGGCTTCGGCATCGGTTTCGACAATTACTATTCCACGCACTCGCCGGAGAACCGCGAGTTCGCTCATCTGATTTACCAGCGCCTGCGCCAGGCCGGGCACATCGCCACGCGCACCATCATCCAGGCTTACGATCCGGTGAAGAACATGTTCCTGCCGGACCGCTTCATTCGCGGCGAGTGTCCGCGTTGCGGGGCGAAGGATCAATACGGCGACAGTTGCGAAGTCTGCGGCGCGACCTATTCGCCGACCGATCTGAAGAACCCGGTTTCGACGTTGTCGGGCGCAACGCCGGTCGAAAAGGAATCCGAGCACTATTTCTTCAAGCTGGGCGACTTCGAGGCCATGTTGCGCGAGTGGACGCGCGGCGGGGCATTGCAGCCCGAGATCGCCAACAAGCTCGATGAATGGTTCGACGCGGGCTTGCAGGATTGGGACATCTCGCGCGATGCGCCCTACTTCGGTTTCGAGATCCCGGACGCGCCGGGCAAATATTTTTACGTGTGGCTGGATGCGCCGATCGGCTACATGGCGAGCTTGAAGAATCTGCTGGAAAAACAACCCGCGAAACTTACCTTCGACGGCTACTGGGGCGCGGACAGCGAGGCGGAACTTTACCACTTCATCGGCAAGGACATCGTCTATTTCCACGCCCTGTTCTGGCCCGCCATGCTCGAGGGTGCCGGTTTCCGCAAGCCCACAGCGATTTTCGCCCACGGCTTTCTCACCATCAACGGCCAGAAAATGTCCAAGTCGCGCGGCACCTTCATCAAGGCGCGCACCTATCTGGATCACCTCAACCCGGAATACCTGCGCTACTACTTCGCCGCCAAGCTGAGCAGCCGCGTGGAGGACATCGACCTCAGCCTCGATGACTTCACCAACCGCGTCAATGCCGATCTGGTGGGCAAGGTGGTCAACATCGCCAGCCGTTGCGCGGGGTTCATCAACAAGCGGTTTGATGGGCTTGTATCGGCGAACCCATTGACACTTCATAACTGGAAGGCTCCTCACCATACCTTTTGTGAGGCTGGCAAAACCATTGCTGCGCATTATGAGGCGCGGCAATACAGCCATGCAATACGGGAAATAACGGCTCTGGCAGATATTGCGAACCAGTACATAGACGAGAAAAAGCCGTGGGTAATTGCCAAACAGCCGGGCCGGGAGGAGGAATTGCAGCAGGTGTGCAGCCTCGGCCTCGAGCTGTTCCGCATCCTGATGATCTACCTCAAACCCGTGCTGCCGGAGATGGCGGCGAAAGCCGAAGCCTTTCTTAACGTTCCTCCCCTGCAATGGAAAGACTGTGGCGAATCGCTGGCCCAACACCGCATCAACCCCTTCACACCGCTGATGACGCGCGTGGAAAAGGACAAAATCGACGCCATGCTCGCCGCCGAAGGGCCTGTCGTCAGCGCCGCCAAAGAGCCCGGGGAACCGGCCGGCGCAAGCACCACTCTAATCCAGAGTGACCCAATCGGCGCAACGATTACTTACGACGACTTCGCCAAGGTCGACCTGCGCATCGCGCGTATCGTCAACGCCGAGCATGTGGAAGGCGCGGAAAAGCTGCTGAAACTGACGCTGGACCTGGGCGGCGAGACCCGCACGGTGTTCGCGGGCATCAAGTCCGCCTATGCTCCTGAAACCCTGGTGAACAGGCTGACGGTCATGGTCGCCAACCTCGCGCCGCGCAAGATGAAATTCGGCCTTTCCGAAGGCATGGTGCTGGCGGCGGGACCGGGCGGCAAGGACATCTTCCTGCTCTCGCCCGACAGCGGCGCGCAACCGGGGATGCGGGTGAAATAAGGACACCTCTAAAAATTCGATCAAGACGCGAGGGCAAGGCGGAAATGCGCGTAAAAGCGGAGTGTACACGGAGTACATGAGCATTTTGAGCTCATTTCCAACGCCGCCATCGTGGCTTCAGCGGATTTTTAGACCCTAAAACCCGTGATATTGCCGGGTTGTATGGAAAAGGCGGAGAGCGGATAATATGCGGTTGGTTATCATGATGTAGGGCGGGTTACGCAAAAACGCCAACCCGCCCTGCATTATCGTTTTTCAGGACGCCCATGACCGAATACCTGCTCATCCTGGTCAGCACCGTGCTGGTCAACAACTTCGTGCTGGTGAAGTTTCTCGGCCTGTGCCCGTTCATGGGCGTGTCGAAGAAACTGGAGACGGCCACGGGCATGGCGCTGGCCACCGCTTTCGTGCTCACGCTGTCCTCGGTCTCCAGCTATCTGGTCAACACCTATCTGCTGGCGCCGCTGGGTCTGGAATATCTGCGCACCATCGCCTTCATCATGGTAATCGCGGCCGTAGTGCAATTCACCGAAATGGTGGTACACAAGACCAGCCCGGTGCTGTATCAGGTACTGGGCATTTTCCTGCCCCTGATCACCGTCAACTGCGTGGTACTCGGCGTGGCGCTGCTCAATGTGCAGGAACAGCACGGCTTTCTCCAGTCGGCGCTGTATGGTTTCGGCGGCGCGGTGGGATCGGGCCTGGTGCTGATCATGTTCGCCGCCATGCGCGAGCGCATCATCGTCGCCGACGTGCCGGTGGCCTTTCGCGGACCAGCCATCGCGCTGGTGACGGCCGGCTTGATGTCGCTGGCATTCATGGGCTTTTCGGGGCTGGTAAAGGGATAAGCCATGCTCGCAGCAATCATCGCATTGGGTCTGCTTGCGGCGGTGTTCGGCCTGGTGCTGGGTTATGCCGCGATCCGCTTCAAGGTGGAGGGAGACCCGCTCGCGGACAAGATCAACGCCATTCTGCCGCAGACGCAATGCGGACAGTGCGGCTATCCGGGCTGCCGCCCCTACGCCGAGGCCATCGCCAAGGGCGAGGCCGACATCAACCAGTGCGCGCCCGGCGGCGAGGCCGGCATCGTCAAGCTCGCCGACCTGCTGGGCCGCGATCCCAAGCCGCTCAGCGAGACGCACGGGCAAGTCAAGCCGAAGATGCTGGCGGTCATCGACGAAGCCACCTGCATCGGCTGCACGCTGTGCATCCAGGCTTGCCCGGTGGACGCCATCCTCGGTGCGGCCAAGCAATTGCATACCGTGATCGCCAGCGAATGCACAGGTTGCGAGTTGTGCGTCGCGCCCTGCCCCGTCGATTGCATCACCATGGAACCGCTCAAGAAGAACATCCGCGAATGGACATGGTCGTTCCCCGAGCCAACGCCGCAGGAAAAACCGGTTTTGACCAAGGGCGCACACGGGTGATCCGTCGCCTGTGGAAATTCAATGGCGGCGTTCATCTGCCGGACCATAAAGGCGAGTCCACCCGTCTGCCGGTAACGCGCGCGCGCCTGCCCAAGCGCCTGATCCTGCCTCTGCATCAGCACATCGGCGAAGCCGCCGAAGCGGTAGTCAAGGTCGGGGATCCTGTCCTCAAGGGACAAATGATCGCGCACGCCAAGGGCTTTGTCAGCGCTCCGCTGCATGCGCCCAGCTCGGGCACCGTGGTCGCAATCGGCGACCTGCCCGTGCCGCACCCTTCCGGCTTGAACGCACCCTGCATCGTCATCGAAACCGACGGCGAAGACCGCTGGACGGAATTGCACCCGCACGGCGACTACGATCAGCTCGATCCCAGCCATCTGCGCAACATCATCCGCGAAGCCGGCATCGTCGGCCTGGGCGGCGCGGGCTTTCCCTCGTTCATCAAGCTCAATCCCGGCCCGGGCAAGACGGTCGACACCCTGATCCTCAACGGCGTCGAATGCGAGCCCTATATCACCTGCGACGACATGCTGATGCGCGAACGCGCGCAGGACATCATTCGCGGCCTGCGCATCATGCGCCATGCGCTGCATGCGCGCGCCTGCGTCATCGCTGTGGAAGACAACAAGCCCGAAGCCTACGCGGCGATGCTCACGGCAACCCGTGGCACGGACATCGAAGTGGCGCAGGTGCCGACCATGTATCCGGCGGGCGGCGAGAAGCAATTGATCAAAGTGCTCACCGGCATGGAAGTGCCGAGCAACGGCCTGCCGATCCATATCGGTATCGTGTGCCACAATGTCGGCACGGCGGTGGCCGTGTACCGCGCCATCGAACACGGGGAACCGCTGATTTCGCGCCACATGACCATTAGCGGCGGCAACATCGCCCAGCCGCGCAATCTGGAGGTGCTGATCGGCACGCCGGTGAAGGATCTGCTCGACGAATGCGGCGGGGATCCCGGTACACTTGAACGCCTCGTCATGGGCGGGCCGATGATGGGCTTTTCCCTGCCCGGCGATGACGTGCCGGTGATCAAGACCACCAACTGCATTCTTGCCATGACGCGGGACAACGCTCCGGCGCAGCGGCCGGTGATGCCGTGCATCCGTTGCGGAGCATGCGCCGACGCCTGCCCCGTCAACCTGCTGCCACAGCAGCTCTACTGGCACGCTCATGCCAAGGACCTGGACAAGGTTCAGGAATACGATCTGTTCGACTGCATCGAATGCGGCTGCTGCTCTTACGTCTGCCCGAGCAACATTCCGCTGGTGCATTATTACCGCTACGCCAAGACCGAGATCTGGGCTGCGGAACGCGAGAAACAAAAGGCCGAACAGGCACGCATCCGCCATGAATTCCGCTTGCAACGCATCGACCGCGAAAAAGCCGAGCGCGCGGCGAAACACGCGCAAAAGAAAGAAGAGCTGACTTCCGCAACAACAAAGAACGAAGAGTGAAACTTAAAACCCCAAGCTCTCCCCACAGCCACATGCCTGCATCGGTGTCCACCGTCATGCTGCGCGTGGTGTATGCGCTGATCCCAGGCCTGGCCGCCTATATCTGGTTCTTCGGCTGGGGCGTGCTCATCAACATCGCATTGGCCGTTGTCGTCGCACTGGGTTGCGAGGCAGCCATGCTGAAGGTGCGCGACAAACCGCTCCAGCCGTTTCTTACCGATGGCAGCGCGGCGCTCACCGCCGTGCTGCTCGGCATCTCCATCCCGCCGCTCTCGCCATGGTGGATCACGCTGATCGGCACCGCCTTCGCCATCATCGTCGCCAAGCAGCTCTATGGCGGGCTGGGCTACAACACCTTCAACCCGGCGATGGTCGGCTATGTGATGCTGCTGATTTCCTTTCCGGTGGAGATGACCTCCTGGCAGACGCCACTGATGCTAAGCCAACACAGCTTGAGCTTTTTCGACACGCTGCGCGTCATTTTCACCGGCGCCCTGCCCGACGGCCTGCGCATGGACGCCATCACCACCGCCACGACGCTGGACACCCTGAAAACCCAGCTCAAAATCGACCGCAGCATGGCTGAGATCACCAGCGCGCCGATCTTCGGCTATGTCGGCGGCAAGAGCGTGGAATGGATCAGTGCGGGCTTTCTGCTCGGCGGGCTATGGCTGCTCTACAAACGGATCATCAACTGGCATATCCCTGCCGCCATGATCGGCGGATTGCTCGGCATGGCGCTGATCTTTTTCCTCATCGACGCGGAACGCTACGCCTCGCCGCTGTTCCATCTGTTCAGCGGCGCGACGCTGCTCGGCGCCTTCTTCATCGCCACTGATCCGGTCACCGCGCCCGCCTCCGTCCGCGGGCGACTGCTGTACGGCGCGCTGATCGGCGTGCTGGTCTATATCATCCGCGCCTGGGGTGGCTATCCCGATGCGGTCGCTTTCGCCGTGCTGCTGATGAACTTGGCGACGCCGACCATCGACTACCATATCCACTCCCGCGTCTTCGGCCACGGTCGCAAAAAATGACGCTCGGCAAACACATGATGCAAATGGCCCTGCTGCTCGGCGCATTCGCCGCCATCGGCAGCGGCCTGGTGGCGCTCACCCAGAACGCCACTGCGGAGCGCATCGCCGCCGAAGAGCGCGCCACGCTGTTGCGCAACCTGCATAGCCTGATTCCGCCCGCGCTGCACGACAACGACATGTCCAAGGATGCCATCGAAGTCACCTCGAAGGCGCTTCTCGGCACCGATCAACCCGTCACGGTATACCGCGCCCGCCTGAAGGGCGTGCCGGTGGCGGCCATTCTTTCCCCTGTCGCGCCGGACGGCTACAGCGGCGAGATCAAGCTGCTGGTCGCCATCCGCTACGATGGCACGATCGCCGGTGTCCGCGTGGTTTCGCACAAGGAAACGCCCGGCCTCGGTGACGCCATCGAAATCGCGCGTTCGGACTGGATCAAGGGTTTCGATGGCCGGTCGCTCATCAACCCCGGGGACGACGGATGGAGGGTCAAGAAAGACGGCGGGATATTCGACCAGTTCACCGGCGCCACCATCACGCCACGCGCGGTGGTCAAGGCCACCCATAAATGTTTACAATATTTCTCTGCGAACCGGGATACCCTGTTCGCATCTCCCTCTGGAGGGACAAGCAATGGCAAACAGTGACTACGGCAAAATCGCCCAGGACGGCCTGTGGAACAATAACCCGGCGCTGGTGCAGATCCTCGGCCTGTGCCCGCTGATGGCGGTGTCCGGCACCGTGATCAACGGCCTGGGCCTGGGCATTGCAACGCTGATGACCCTGGTGCTATCGAACGTCACGGTCTCCCTCATCCGCCACCAGATCAAACCCGATGTGCGCATTCCGGTCTTTGTCGTGGTCATCGCCTCCATCGTCACCGCCATCGAACTGGCCATGAACGCCTATGTTCATGAGCTTTACCTGGTGCTCGGTATCTTCATTCCGCTGATCGTCACCAACTGCTCCGTGCTGGGCCGCGCCGAGGCCTTCGCCTCCAAAACCACGCCGGGCCGCGCCGCGCTGGATGGCTTCACCATGGGCCTGGGTTTCCTCGTGGTATTGGTACTGCTGGGCGCCTTGCGCGAGGCGCTGGGCAAGGGCACGCTGTTCTCGCAAGCCCATCTCATGTTCGGAGAAGGCGCGAAGTGGATGACCATCACCCTCGTCGAGGATTACCGCGGCTTCCTGCTCGCCATCCTGCCGCCGGGCGCGTTCATCGGTCTGGGTCTGCTCATCGCCCTGAAAAATGTCATCGACAACCGCAACAAACAGCGCCGTGCCGCCGCCGCGACAGCCGCCGTGCCATCGTTGGGCGCGGGGACGGCAGCTTGATAGCGCCATGCAGTCACTGAGATTCTCAAAGAGCCCATGCGCCCCAAGAAAATCCGTGAACTCTTCGCCCGCTTCCAGGCGGCCAACCCCCATCCGACCACTGAACTTAACCACAGCACACCGTTCGAACTGCTGATCGCGGTCATCCTCTCCGCCCAGGCCACCGACAAGGGCGTCAACAAGGCCACCGAGAAGCTGTTCAAAGCCGCCAATACGCCGCGAGCCATCCTGAAGCTGGGCGAAACTGGATTGAAAAAATACATCCAGACCATCGGCCTGTTCAACAGCAAGGCACACAACATCATTAAAACCTGCGCCATCCTGGTCGACAAACACGGCGGGCAGGTACCGGCGGAACGCGAGGCGCTCGAAGCGCTGCCGGGCGTGGGCAGAAAAACCGCCAACGTCATACTCAACACCGCCTTCGGCCAACCCACCATTGCGGTGGACACCCACATCTTCCGCGTCGCCAATCGCATTGGCCTGGCTCCCGGTAAGACCGTACTGGCGGTGGAAAAGGAACTGCTGAGAGTCATACCAGACGAGTTCAAACACGATGCCCATCACTGGCTGATCCTGCACGGCCGCTACGTCTGCACCGCGCGCAAACCGCGCTGCGGCGCGTGTATCATTTATGATCTGTGTGAATATCCAGACAAGACGGAGTGATCAATGATTTTTGGCCAAGACCGCGATCAAATGCGCCGCATGTTTTTTGAAGCCTGGCGCAAATACAGGAATGGCCTGCCGCTGGAGCCGCTGGAAGACGCCATCGCATCCGCTATTCGCGAGCATCCCGAATATCACGCCATGCTGGAAAACGAAGAGACTTCGCTACACAAGGATTACCTCCCCGAACTGGGGCAGGCCAATCCCTTCCTACATCTGGCGATGCACCTCGCCATCCGCGAACAGCTCGCCACGGACCGGCCGGCGGGCGTGCGCGGCCTGCGTCAGCAGCTATTGAACCGTCTGCATGATCCCCACGAAGCGGAACACCAAATGGCGGAGTGCCTGGCGGAAATCATCTGGCAGGCGCAGCGCAACCAGACCGCACCGGATGAGATTGCCTATCTGGATTGTCTACAGAGAAAAATATAGGAAGCTCTGAATAATTCCATCCTGGAATTCCCATAGCACGAAAAGCAAAAATGCGATTTTTTCTTTTCTTTCATTCAATCACTTGCCGTGATTGAAAAATGTCGGCACCTCCTTGTGCCGCGGAACCGCTGAATTACTCATAAGTCAGAAATAATGTCTACAACAAGGGAACTTACCGGCATTGTTCACGCTCCAATTGGACATGAAAAGAGACGGACGTACTCATGACCGGGACACCCAAGAAGCGATACGCCTGATGG
>JADDKJ010000026.1:0-49140 GCA_033717875.1 Gammaproteobacteria bacterium | reverse complement strand
TCGCGTCATCCAGCGCCGGGCATACGGGATCAGAGATGAGGAATATCTGAGACTCAAAATTCTCACTTGCATGCTCCCGGCTATATGAATTTCGTGCAAAATGACCCACACGATTTCCTGAAGACCCTTTACTTTAAGGTGGCCAGCCTTTGAGAAGGGTCCGGCAGGGGGCTGGAGATCGAGTATCTTTAGGATGTCCGTTTTTCCAGGTTGTGGCGGAAGTAGATTCAACGCACAGCACCATCCTAAAAACCTTTGTTCACCACCTCGATGGTGGTAAATTCTCGTCAACACATTGGATTACGAAGGAAGCCCCAAGTGGCATTACATCCAGATTTTCCTTCCTCGCCTTATGAAACCCTGTTGCCTGACCAGCGCTGGTTCCCGGCAGCCGAGGAGTTGCGCAGTACGGCCTACGAAAAGTTGCTGCCGCCGCTGGTGGCCAATATTCGTAATGAGATCGTGCAGTGGCGCAATAGTCGGTACTCGGATGCATCGCCAACGTCGCGCGCGCTTTTAAACTGGTGGTTCGAGAACGAGCATCTGATCGAGCAGTCCAACGGTTCGTTGTCCCCCTTCCGCTACTACTTCGCCCAGCGCGAAGCGGTCGAAACGGTGATCTGGCTCCACGATGTGTGCAAGGTGCGGGATAAGTTCGACCTGCTGCGCTTCGACGCCTCGGGCGCGGTGTCGGCCAACATGTTCGACGAGCAGTGGCCGCGTTATGTCGTCAAGATGGCCACCGGCGCGGGCAAGACAAAAGTGCTGTCGCTGCTCATCGCCTGGAGTTACTTCCACAAGCGCTACGAACTGTGTTCGGCCCTCGCGCGCAACTTCCTGGTGATCGCCCCCAATATCATCGTCCTTGATCGTTTGCGCGCCGATTTCGATGGCCTGAGGATATTTTTCAACGACCCGATCCTCCCGGACAACGGTTATGACGGCCAAAACTGGCGCGACGACTTTCAGATTACTCTCCACATCCAGGACGATGTAAGGGTCGCCCGCGACACTGGCAACATTTTTCTCACCAATATCCACCGCGTCTATCTCGGTGACGTGCGCGAGCCCTCGCTGGAGGATGACGACCTGCGCGACTACTTCCTCTCGCCCTTCGGCCCCAAGCCCGTTGGCAAGACCGCTGATAGCAATACCGACCTCGGCGAGATCGTGCGTGAGATCGACGAGCTTGCGGTTTTCAACGATGAGGCACACCACGTTCACGATCCGAGAATGGCCTGGTTCAAATCTATTCAGGATATTCACCATCAGATGTTGCAGAAGGACGGGCGCCTGGCAATACAGGTAGATGTCACCGCCACGCCGCGCCACAACAACGGCGCGATCTTCGTGCAAACCGTCTCCGACTATCCATTGGTCGAGGCCATCTATCAGGGAGTAGTTAAACAGCCAGTATTGCCCGATGCCGCCAGCCGCGCCCGGCTGCAAGAGCACGCCAGCGCCATCTTCACCGAAAAGTACGCCGACTATCTGCAACTGGGTGTCGAAGAGTGGCGCAAGAGCTACGCCGAGCACGAGCCCATGGGCAAGAAGGCCGTGCTGTTCGTGATGGTGGACGATACCCGCAACTGCGACGAAGTCGGCGCGCACCTTGAGAAGATCTGTCCCGAACTGCAAGGCGCGGTATTGGTGATTCACACCAAGAACAACGGCGAGATATCCGAGGCGGCGTCGGGAAAGAATAAAGAGGCGCTCGAAAAACTCCGCAAGGAAGCCAACGATATTGATACATGGACGTCGCCGTACAAGGCCATCGTCTCGGTGCTGATGCTCAAAGAGGGATGGGACGTGCGCAACGTCACCACCATCGTCGGTCTGCGCGCCTATGCCGCCAAGAGCAACATCCTCCCCGAACAGACCCTGGGCCGCGGCCTGCGCCGCATGTATTTCGGTTCTGATATACGCGAAACCGTCGCCGTCATGGGCACGCCCGCCTTCATGGAGTTCGTCGAATCGATCCAGAGCGAGGGCGTCACCTTCGAGCGCGTGCCGATGGGGCCGGGCAGCGGTCGCAAAGAGTCGCTGGTCGTCGAGGTGGACAGCGCGAACACGGAAAAGAACATGGAAGAGCTCGACATCGAGCTCCCTAAACTCTCGCGCCGCTACAATCGCGAATACAAAGACCTGGCCGCGCTCGATCCCGTCACGCTCGGCAACCCGCGCCTGCCATTGAAGCCTTTCACACCGGAGCAGACTCGCGAGATCGTCTTCAAGACCATGCTCGATGGCGAGGTGGACCACACCATCACCCTCGACGGCGCGGGCGCGGCGGATTACCGTTCCGTGGTCGCCTACTTCGCACGGCAACTGCTGAAGGAGCTGCGACTGGTGGGCGGCTACGATGTGCTCTATCCGCAGGTGAAGAGCTTCATCGCCAACTATCTATTTGAAAATTCGCCCGTCGATCTTGAAGACCCCGTGGTGCTGCGCAACCTCTCCGAACCCGAGGCGGGGAAGATTCTCTTCGATAGCTTCATCAAGGCCATCAACGCCCTCACCGTGCAGGATGCTGGCGCCTCGCGCATCGAGGATCGCATTCGCCTGCGCGACACCCGCCCCTTCCGCACCGAGCACCGTGACTATCTGGCGCCGAAGAAATCGCTTTTCAGCAAGATCGTCGGCGAACCCCATGCGGGTGGCTTCGAGCTCGCCTTCGCCGCCTTTCTCGACAACGCCCCGGATGTTGCCGCCTTCGCCAAAAATTACATGGCGGTTGGATTCAGGATCGACTACGTCAAGGCCAACGGCGACCTTTCTACCTACACACCGGATTTCATCGTCAAAACCGCAGACGGCACGGTGTGGGTCGTCGAAACCAAAGGGCGTGAAGAGCTCGACCTGCCACAGAAGATGAAGCGCCTGCGCCAGTGGTGCGATGACGCTACGACGGCCAGCCAGGCCGAAGGGGGGGCGGCATACCATTTCATCTACGTCGATCAGTCCGGGTTCGAAACACACAAACCCAAACTGTTTGCAGCGCTCGCGACAGCCTTCCGCGACTTTCAGGAGTGAGCGTCTCAATGAGGTATATTGAAGTTATTATAGTTTATCTATATATTCGTATACTTCGATAACCTCTGGTAACATCAATATATTATGGACCCCCTGCACAACCCCTTCTCACCTGGCGCCGGCTCGCCGCCGCCAGAACTGGCTGGCCGGAGCCGGATTCTGGAGCAAGCGCGCGTCACGCTCGGGCGCATCAAAGCCGGACGACCGGAACGCAGCCAGCTGTTGATCGGGTTGCGCGGCGTCGGCAAGACCGTGTTGCTGAACAAGATTCGCGAAATGGCCGAGGAGATGGGCTACCGGCCTGTCTTCATCGAGGCCCACGAAAACAAACCGCTCGCCGCCTTGCTCTTACCGCCGCTGCGCCAGTTGTTGATCTCCCTGGATCGCATGGCCACCGTGAGCGAAAAGGCCAAGCGCGGCCTGCGTGTGCTCAAGAGCTTTTTCAATGGAGTCAAACTCAAGTACCAGGATATTGAAATTGGCATCGACATCGATCCTGAGGAAGGTACGGCCGACAGTGGTGATTTGGAGGCCGACCTCTCCGCCTTGTTCCTCGCCCTGGGCGAGGCCGCAATGGATCGCGGAACAGCCATCGCGCTCATCGTGGACGAACTCCAGTACCTGAGCGAAGAAGAGCTCAGCGCGCTCATCATGGCCATGCATCAGATCTCACAACGCCAATTGCCCGTGGTACTGATCGGTGCCGGCCTGCCGCAACTCGTCGCCCTCGCCGGACGTGCCAAGTCATATGCGGAGCGTCTGTTCCAGTTCCCCGAACTCGGCCCGCTTCAGCCGGAAGACGCGGCCGCCGCGCTGCAGGAACCGGTCATGCAAGAGAACGTCCGCTTCACCGATGAGGCGTTGCAAGAAGTGATCGTTCAGACGCAAGGCTATCCCTACTTCCTGCAGGAGTGGGGATACCAGTCATGGAATATCGCCGACCAATCGCCCATCGAGATCGGCGATGTGCGCCAAGCGACGGATGAGTCCATCAGGCGGCTCGATACGAATTTCTTTCGTGTCCGCTTCGATCGCCTGACACCGCGCGAAAAAGAGTACCTGCGGGCGCTGGCGGAGTTGGGCGACGGACCGCATCGGTCCGGCGACGTTGCGGAGCAGTTGGGCGTCAAGGTCCAAAGTGTGGCGCCCGTGCGCAACAGCCTCATCAAGAAAGGGATGATTTACAGCCCCTCCCATGGTGATACGGCCTTCACCGTGCCGCTCTTCGGCGACTTCATGAAACGCATCATGCCTGCCAGCAATCCCCGGAATACCCCCGTGTGATGCGGCAAAGATCTGAGTAACGGACCATGGCCAAACCCACCAAACCCAGCTACGACATCACCGACGCCGAAAAGCGCGACCTCATCGAGCTCATCCAGCAGGGCAAGGCGCTGCCGGAGAAATACCGCTTCATGCTCTTCGAGGACAAGCGCGAGGTGGAGCTGGTGTGGAACGGCAAGAGCCGCGAGGTCTGCACCACCGTGCTGCCGTTCCAGACGCTGGAGCATGTGGACGAACCGCGCCAGGAGGCGCCGGAATCACCGCAGTTCGGGCTGTTCGACACCCGCGGCCGCCAGCTCAAGGGCTGGACCAACAAGCTCATCTGGGGCGACAACAAGCTGATTCTTTCTTCGCTGAAAGCGGGCGCGCTGCGCCGCCAGATCGAAGAGGCGGGCGGGCTCAAGCTCATCTACATCGACCCGCCCTTCGACGTCGGCGCCGACTTCTCCATGGACATCGAGATCGGCGGCGAAACCTTTCACAAGGAACCGAACCTGCTGGAACAGATCGCCTATCGCGACACCTGGGGGCGCGGGGCGGATTCGTTCATCTCCATGATTTACGAGCGGCTGATTCTGATGCGGGATTTGTTGGCGGAGGATGGGAGTATTTATGTGCATTGCGATTGGCGGGTGAATTTCTATGTCCGTAGTGTGTTGCACGAAGTCTTTGGAACTCCGCAGTTCAAAGCGCAAATAACTTGGAAGCGCACCTCATCTCACAGTGACTCGAAATATTTCCCATACGTCGCCGACACGATTCTTTTTTTCAGTCGGGGAGACAAAGTCATATTCAACCCGCAATCCGAACCGCTGAACGAAGGATATGTTGAGACGAAATACCGATTCCAAGACGAAGACGGACGCAAATATCGAAAAGATAATCTCACAGCAACAGGGTTGAGCGGCGGTGGCTACGAATACGAGTGGAATGGAGTGCGGCGCGTTTGGCGTTGCCCGATGGAAACAATGAAGAAGCACGAAGCGAATGGACGCATTTGTTATACGAAGAACGGCGTCGCTGAATACAAACGTTATTTGGATGAAAGTGAAGGGACTGCTGTTCCTGACGTGTGGACAGATTTAGCACCCGTCAACAGTCAGGCACTTGAACGACTCGCTTATCCCACCCAAAAACCCGAAGCCTTGCTCGAACGCATCCTCAAGGCCAGCAGCAACGAAGGCGATCTCGTCGCCGATTTCTTCTGCGGCTCCGGCACCACGGCGGCGGTGGCGGAGAAGCTGGGGCGCAAGTGGATCGCCACCGACCTCGGCAAGTTCGGCATCCACACCACGCGCAAGCGCCTGATCCAGGTGCAGCGCGAGCTGAAGGATTCCGGCAATCCGTTCCGCGCCTTCGAGGTGCTGAACCTCGGCCGCTACGAGCGTCAGGCCTATCTCAACATCGGTGGGCGTTTGAGCGGCAAGCAGAAACAGGAGGCGCTGGCGCAAAAGGAGCGCGAGTTCCGCGACTTGATCCTGCGTGCCTACAAGGCGCAGCCGCTGGAGGGCGAGAGTTTTTTCCACGGCAAGAACGCAGGGCGGCTGGTCGTGGTCGGTCCAATCAATTTGCCTATTGGGCGGTTGTTCGTGGAGGAGGTGATCACCGAGTGCCGCAAGCGCGGCGCCTCGCGCGTGGACGTGCTGGCCTTCGAGTTCGAGATGGGCCTGTTCCCCGCCGTGCTCAACGAATCGAAACAAAAAGGCATCGACCTCGTGCCCCGCACCATCCCGCCGGAGGTGTTCGACAAACGAGCGGTGGAGAAGGGGCAGGTGCGTTTCCACGATATCAGCTTCGTCGAGGCGACGCCGCGTTACGACAAAAAAGACAAGTTCACCGTCCAGATCGAGCTGACCGATTTTTCTGTTTATTACACGCAAGGGCTGCTCGACGCCGTGGCCGCCGAGCTGAAGGAGGGCAAGAGCGACGTGGTGTGTGACCTGCGCGGCGACCGCGGCCAGCTCATCAAGGTGAGCAAGGACAAGCAGGGTGTGGTCACTACCGACGTGTTGACTAAACACTGGACCGACTGGGTGGACTACTGGGCCGTGGACTTCGACTACATGAGCCGCAAGGAGATCATCAAGGTTCCAAGAGACGTGGGTATTGACTCCGTCATTCCCGCGAATGCGGGAATCCAGAACTCCGATCAGCCCCTGGACTCCCGCCTGCGCGGGAGTGACGAACCCGAGTTCGAAGAGCGCTGGACCGGCGGCTACATCTTCGAAAACGAATGGCAGAGCTTCCGCACCCGCCGCGACCGCAGCCTGGAGCTGATCTCCGCGCCCCACACCTACCCGCAAAAAGGGCGCCACACCGTGGCGGTGAAGGTGATCGACATCTTCGGCAACGACACCATGGTATTGGTGCCGGTGAACGTGGGGTAATGCAATAGCGGCCTGGGAAATCCAGAATTATTCGAGGAGAAAGATCCGTAGTGTTACGACGTTGGCACAAAATCGATGGAGAACGTCTTCACCGCCGTGCCGGTGTCTTCGCTGCCGAAATCGAACATCAACACTCGCGCCACGATCTTCTGGATCAGCTCTTGCGAATCGAGTTCGCTGGAGACCACGTCGCAGGCGCTGACCTTGCCGGAGGGGTCGATGGTCAGCTTGAGCACGACTCGCCCTTGGAGGTTGGGATCCTGGCGCTGGGCGCGTTTGTATAGCGAATAGAGCGCGCCCTTGTTCTTGTCGAAGGCCATTTGCAGTTCCGCGTCGCTGCGGCCGCCTTTCGCAGCGGGCGCGGTCTTGGGTGTGCTTGTTTCGCCAACACTGGCCTGTCGCGTCGCTTCCGGGCTGGTGACGCGCGTGGTGGCGCGTTCGCTGAGCTTGGCGCCGTTGAGATTGCGGCTGGCCAGCGCGGGAGGCACAGCGGCGGCGCTGCTGCCGGCGCGCGCCGTGCCGGAGGTGATCATGGCGCGTTGGACGAAGGGTTCGTCTTTGCCGGGGTGGGCCAGCTTTTCATCCGACGGATTCGGTACGACGGGTTTGTCACGCAAGGCCGCAAGATCGTTGCTCAGCGCCAGCAATCCGGTGCTGGCGGCTTTCTTGCGCGCCGCCTCGATATCCACTTTGGGTGGCGGCGTCTCCGCCGGTGGGGGCACAGGCTCCGTCTTGGCCACGGGCTTGGGCTCGATTTTCATCTCCGCCTTGGGCGCCGGTTGCGGCTTGGGTTTGATGGGTTCTTCCGCTTTCTTGAGGTCTTCCTTTTTGACCGTCTCCTGCTTCGGTGGAGGCGGCGGCGGGAGCTTTTTGCGTTCGATGATCATCTTGGCAAGGCGCGGCGGCACCTGCTCGGCTTCTTCCCTGGGCGGTTTCGGCACGGTGATATAGGACATGATCAAGCCAACCAGCAGCGCGCATGCCAGCGCCGTCGTCGAGATGGTGCGGAAGCGCCGTTCGTCTCTGGTGGAGACATTCCATGGCAGATCGGGGTGGTGATGATAGACAGTCATGCTTTGTTTACCCCGCCGCCGGCTTCTCTTTTTTCGTCACGGCCAGAGAAATGTTTCTGTAATCTGCGCTGGTGCATGTGACCAAGATCTTCTTCAACAGCTTGTAGGGGATTTCCTTGTCGCCCATGATGGTGATCTCGCTGTCCTTTCTGTCCCTGGCGGAACGCTTGATTTGGTGATCGAGCTCTTCCTTCAGGGGGGCGATGAGATCAGCAGAGGTGCTCATGACCTCTTTCACCGAGACGACCTTGCGGCCCTGCACGATGATGTCTTTGTCGCTCACCATGACCACCACGGTCTGCTTGGGCGCCTGCTCGGCGGCCGATTCCGGCAGCTTTACCACCTTGGTGCTGGGCAGCACTTCGACGTCGGAAGAATTGACCAGCAGGAAGAACACCAGGATGGTGAAAATATCCATCAGGGAGACGAGGTTGATGGTGGCGTTGCGCTTGTTGCGCTTGTGATGCCGCTCCATGCGCCTGGCGCGCCGTGACATTTCCATCGGGGTTATCCGCCTTTTTTCTTCGCTGTCACTTTGTCGGCGGGCGCGCCGGTGCCGGGTGCGTCGCCTATGGAAATGTCGGGGAAAAGTTCGGCGCCGCCGCTGGCCCGCACGGTATCCATCACCTTCACCAGGGTGTCGTAGGAAATGTCTTCTTCCAGCAGAATCGAAGCGTCGCTCTTGTCCGGCAGGCGCGCCTTGATCTGTTGCAGATATTGCGACAAGGCGGCCAGATTGTAGACATTGCCGTTGTTGTCGAAGCGTTTATAGAAGCTGCCGTTCTGATCGTTCAGCTCCAGGGCATTCTTGCGCACGATGACTTCCAGTTGGAGATTCTTCTTCGCACGCTCCCCCCCGGAGGCGGCGGGTGGCAGATTCAGTTCCAGAATGGTGATGCGCGAGAACACCGCCGTAATCAGCAGAAAAGGCACCAATATCACCATCAGATTCATGAAGGCGGTGATATTCAGCTCCTCCGGCGAGCCTGATGAACGGCGAAAGCGGCGTCTCATCGGCTGTCGCCGTCCTTGTTGGCGTGTTCCTTGATGATGTTCAGCACTTTCACCGAGGCCATCTCGAGGCTGTCCACCAGTTCGGTGGTCTTGGTCTGGAGCACGCTGTAGATCAGCAGCAGCGGTATGGCGACGATCAGGCCGAACGCCGTGGTGTTCATCGCCACGGAAATGCTCGATGACAGCAGAGCGGCCTTTTCCGACGGGTCGGCATTGGAAACGGCGGTGAAGGCCTGGATCAGGCCGACGATGGTGCCGAGCAGGCCCAGCAGTGTGGCGATGTTGGCGAACGTGGAAAGATAATGGGTACGCTTTTCCAGCCGTGGCGTCGCTTCCATCAATCCCTCTTCCATCGCCGTTTCGATATCATCGTGACGGCGGCCGAGGCCAAGGCGCGACAGCCCATAAGACAGGATTTTGCTGATGGCGGCATCCGACTGGTCCATCATGGCCAGGGCCTTCTGGTATTCGCCGCTCTTGAGCAGCGGCAGGAGCTTGTCCCAGGCCTCCCTGTTTTTGCTGCGTGCACTGGTGAGATAAATGTAGCGCTCGATGGAAATCGCGATGCCTAGCGCAAATACCAGAAGGATGGGGTACATGAAAAACCCGCCCTCCTGGAAGAATCGAATCGAAGTGTTGAAAACATCCATACCGGCTCCTCTGTTACGTCAAACCATGCCTTGTACTTCGGCATTCGCTCATGAAAACTTTACGGAAATACGAAGTTATTTCCCCTGAAATAACTCGTGATATTGAATCTGTTTTGCCAAGATGTCCTGATCGAGCGTGGCGAATGCGTCGTCGATGAACTCTTTTTTCGGCGCGCGCTCCGGCGGTGGCGTCAACGCCGGTTTGCGCCACGGTACGATGTAGAGCGCCTTGGGCATGTCGTCGTCGCCGATGATCTTGACGCTGGGCGCTGCGCCATCATTCGCGGCCAGCGCCGGATGGCCCAGGGCGTGCATCAAACCGATGAATATCAATGCTGCTCGCTTCATTGCGTGTCATCCTTGCGGTTTTTTCACCGTATTCTGGCGTTTTTCAAGATCGGATATCCAGATCTTGATCTGCTTGTCTTCCCCGCCGGAAAGGAGCTGGTAGCGGCGATAGTGATCGAGCGCCAAGCCGGGATTGCGCAAATAAAGGTCGTGGAGAATGCCAATGTTGAGATGGATCAGGCGATACTGCGCATCAATGCCCAATCCTCGTTCGTAAATTTTCCGCGCGTCCTCGAAACGCCCGGCGTTTCTGTATAAAATTCCCAGACGATTGTAGGCTTCGGTATCGAGCGGATTCTGCGCGATGGCGGCGGTCAGGGCTTTCTCATCCGCGCCGGCCTGGCTGTCCACCGAGGCGTCGATCATGGCCGCGCTCTTTTCCTGTTTGGCGTATTTGGCGGGCAGCAACTTCGCCAGTTCGGTGAAGCTTTGCTTCACCGGCTCGTCGTAAATGCCCGCAGCGATGCGCTGTACGTTGGATTCGTGGATTTGAATGGCTTTCTCTTCGAAGGGGAAGGCCTGTTCTTCGAGCAGGACGTTATACTGCTCAAGCTCCTCCGGCGACAGTCCGGCGGGGCGTTGCGAATCGAGCAGATCGCGGCTGAAATCGCTGTAGATCTTGCCCATCTGGTAAGTGGCGGCGGTGGTCACATCGGCGATGTTGTAGACCGTGGCCAGCGAATAGGCCTGCAATGCCGCTTCCATTTTTTCCTTTTTGATTTTCAGGTTTGCCTGCAAGGGTTCGACCAGGCGCACCTTGCGAAACGATTCGCTCACCGGCTCGGCCAGAACCAGCGCGGCTTTGGCCGCCGCCAGGCGGGTGCGGTCGCTGCGCTCCGCGCCACCCTCCTTGTCGGCCTTGATGATATCCCTCAGCCATATATCACGATTCGCCGCATCGTTGCCACGCTGATACGCCGCGACCAGCCGGTTGCGGACTTCGACGGCCTGTTCCAGCGGCGTGGGGAAGAGCTGCACATAGCGGATATAAAGATTGATCGCCGCCTTGTCGTCCTTGCCTTTTTCATAAAGTTCGATTGCCTGCCATGCGGCGGCGCGTCGCGTCGATTCATCCTGGTCGCTGGTCAGAATCTTTTCCAGTTCACCCGCCGCCTTGGCAGGCTGGCCCGATTGAATATAGGCCAGCACCAACTGCCGCGATATATCACCTTGCAACACGTTGCCTGGATAGGAACTCTGAAAATAATTCAACAGACGAAGCGCGTCGTCCCACTGGCCCAGCGCCATATAGCCGATCGCAGCATTGTATTCAGCGTTGCTGCGGATAGGGGAATCCGGCGCAGCTTGCGACACACGCAGGAAATGGTTGATGGCCCCGGCGATGTCGCCCGATCTGCGAACCTGTTCGCCTTGTTTGTAGATCGCCGCCGCCAGATTCTCGTTAAGCTCGTTCCTGGCCGTATCGCCGGCGGGCAATAACGCCAGCAGTGCGCGATAGTCTTCCTCGGCGCGATCATAGGCTTCCCGCTCGAAGTCGGCATGGGCAATGATGGTCAAGGCGGTGCGGCGGAATTTGGTTTCGATGGGCTCTTTCTTGAGCAGCAACCGCGCCGCCTGTTCGGCCTTGTCATACTGCTTGAGGGAGAAAAGCTCCTCCGCCGCGGAAGCGAGAATGGCGGGAACACGCTTGTCCTGCGGATATTTTTCGGCGAAGCGCAGGCCACTGACAATGGTGTTGCGGCGCCAGACATTCTTGTCGTAGCCCGACAGCTTTTTCTCCTGTGCCTGGTAGGCGAGCAACGCGGCATAACCCGCCTCCACGCCATCCTCGTTTTTCGGCGCCTCATAGGCGACGTGCTCGTAATGTTTGATCGCTTCGACATACTGGCCATCTTCGTAAAGCAGTTCCGCCAGCAGGAAAGTGACTTTCACCGCCTGCGGATCGTCGGGGAAAAGGCGCAGAAATCTCTTGTACCATTGCGCCGCCTGAACATAAGAGGCGTGCTGTTTGTCCTGTTGGGCGATCGCATGATAGTGGCGGGCCACGTCTTCCAGGTTGCTCTTCAGGAAAGAGGCGACCTTGCTTTGGGTGTTGCTGTCGTTATAGAGGATGTGCTCAGCATAGGTCTTGGTGGCGCCGCCGGCACGGCGCCGCTCGTGGTTTTCGAAAGCGGCGACATACTCTTCCTTTTCCTTGAGCGATAACGCCGGAAGCGCCGTTTTCGTGTAGGTGTCGATGATGCGCTGGCGCATCAGCATCGATTGGGGATGGGCGGGATATTCCTTGACGAAGGCGCGGAAGCTGCCGATAGCATCGTTCAGCCGCTCCTTTTCAAGGTAGAGGTCGCCCAGTTGCCGGTAGGTCAGGAACTCGTAAGGCCGGTGTCCCTTGCTGGAGAACCAGGCGGTGATGGATTCCGGCCCCTGCTGGTGATAAAAGCTCAGACTGATGACCCGCAGCGTATCCTTGACGAATTCCTGCTGGCCGCGCGGCAAGGTGTAGTCATCGGCGACGATATTTTTTTCATCCAATTTTCTGTCAAGAATGGTGAAGAAAGGATCGAGCGCCTGGGGATATTTGTCCTGCTTGTAGAGTGACCAGCCGTATTTGTACAGCGCCATTTCGTAAAATTGCGATTTCTTCGCCGGCAAGACGGCGGCATAGGCCGTCGCCGCCGCCTCATAATCTCTCAAGGTGAACAGTATCTCGCCGCGCCGGAACTGGACCTCATCGAGGTAGGCGATTTTCGGGTAGGTGTTGACCAGGCGTGTCAGTGTCTCCAGTGTCTTGCGGTAATCTCCGCGCTGTTCATAGGCGCGCGCCAATTGATAAAGATTGCCCTCGTCTTCGGATTTGTTGCCGACCTGGTTCGGACGGTTTTGCAGTAAATCCTGATACAGGTCGATGGCGGCGCGGTTGTTCGTGGCCGCGGGTAAATCATCGTTGCGCTTGCCGCTGTTATCGGTGGGCGGCGGAGTTTTTTGCAATGCCTCGAAATTGGCGGCATCGGCGCCCTCGACCTCCAGGTTGGCGATCTTGCGCTTGGCTTCACGCTGAATATCGGCATCCTTGGTGGATTTGATCGTCGACTGATAGCTCTCGATGGCCTTGCTGCGGCTGTCCGGTATCGTGGTGTTTTTTTCGACGGTCACGCTGCGGCTCTCCAAGTCGCGAAGTGTTGGTCCGTCGTCCTTCACCTGGCTGCATCCCGCCAGCAAAGCGAGCGTCAGTAGAGTCAATTTGTGATGTTCCTTCATCTCACTCATCTCCGCGCGCCGCGGCATGGTTATACAGCTCGGCCACGGCAAGATTGGCCTGGACAAGATAACTCTCCAGGCGCTGCATGCGCCGTTCCAGTTCGGCGATAGCGATTTGTTGCAACTGGCTTTCCAGCTTCTGGGCGGTGGTCTGGGTCTCCGCCAAGGCTGTTTCGATGCGGCCGCTCAAGGATTGCGCGGCGGGATGCGTGCGCTGTGCTTGCAGTGTGATTAGCAAGGTGAGCGTGTCACGATAGAGCGTTACGGCCTGCTGGAAAGCGGGGATTTCCAGCAGCCATGGCAGGTAGCGGGTTTCGGGCGACGGCGGCAGTTTTTGCAGGGTGGTGCGCCACCGCCCCTCATCAATGGCATGCTGGTGCAGGATGTTTTTATGCAGCTTTCCGGCGCGTATCGCCGCGATGGCATTGGCGATCTGTGTCTTTTCGTCGATATAGGCGGATACGGCACGCTGGTAGTGGGCGAGGGCTTCTTTGTAGGACTCCAGCTTGAACAAGGTGTCGGGCACAGCCAGCATGGCTTCCTGGGTTTCCGGGATCCTGATATCGCGTTTTTGCAGTTCCATCCAGGGTACCAGCGCGCGTTGCCGTTGGCCGAGCGCGATCTCGGCAAACCCTGTGCCCAACAGCGCCTTCGAGGATAAAAGGCCGTCCAGCCTTACCTTGTTAAAGTGCGCCTTGGCCTCTTCGGCGTCGCGCGCTTGCAGATGGGCATAGCCGAGCGCCAGGCTGGTTTTGTCTTCCAGTGTTCTTGCTTCGGCGGTGTTGAACGGCAGGGCGCCCAGTTTGCCGAGCAAGACCATACCGTGTTCCTTGTCGCCATATTTGATTTCTGCGACGGCCAGATTATGGCGGCTGTAATAACTCGCCACGGAGTTTCCGTCCAGCTGTGCCGCCAGTTTGTCGGCGTCCTGGAACCGTTTCATCGTAGCCAGCACATCGACCAGCAGGCGGTCGCGCTCTTTTACGAGGGCATCCGGCAAATCGCCATCCGTGGCCGATAGCAGTTTCTCCGCTTTCAGGATTTGGCCCTGCCGGTACAGGATCCTGGCGAGATAAAAGGCGGCGGTATTCTGGGTGCGCCTGGAAGAAGCCTTGTCCGCCAGGCGGGAGAAAATTTCCTGCGCGGAGTTAGGCATGCCATAGGACAGGTAAAGCACGCCTAGCAAAAGATCGCTTTCGTCCTTCGGTTGGCTCAGCGCCCCGGTCTTTTGAGCAGCGGTGAGTCGAGTGATGGCGGAAAAATCGGCGCCCTGATAAAACTCGAACAACGCTTCGCCGAAGAGCGGATCTGTTGCTTTCCAGGGGATGTCGTCGCGCAGGCCGCCGAAGGCATGGCTGGTGGCCATGAGCAGCAGGGTCGACGTAATCCATTTTGAAAATGCGTTTGCCATCGCCTTTCGAGCCTACGGTATTTCCTTGGCCGTCATTTCCGGCGATTCGTTCTGTAGCGGGTCAAAAATGTTCAGCATCACCCGCATGGCGCGAGTTTCCTTCTTCAGGGCGAGGGATGCCTTTCTGTGATATTGGTCGTCACCGGGGGTCGTGCCGGCAAAAACCGCCTCCAGGCGGTGTTCGCCGGGACCGAGCACGCCGAGGTGAAGCCGATGTATCGCGCCGCGTTGCAGCGCGGCGGTTTCTTCCGCGGTATAGGCGCGGGTGGAGACTATCTTGCCGTCCAGCTTCAGCTCGACCGACGCCAGGTCGAAGCGCGGCATTCTGTCCATGCCCAAAAATACCACTACCCGGTTTTTTTCCGGGGAGCGCGCCGTTTCATCGAGGATGAGCAGATCGCGGTTGATGTCCAGCACGGTTTTTTTCAGGGATTGCACCTGGTTGTCCAGATCAACCAATGACGGAATGTTTTCCGCCTGAAGGGCCGTTGAGCCTGTGAGCAGGCCGAAAAAAAGCGCGATTGTTCTAATCACCGGACGCATCCGTGTTCCATGTTTCATGAAGTGAATCTGATGGGCGTCAACAGTCCGCCATGTCATGAATATCGGCCAGATCGCTGCAACCCTTGACCCGATTCGCCAAGTCGGAGACGGGAAAAATCGACGGTATTGAAGACTGGCCGGGGTTGCATATCCTTTCGCCCTCGAAAATCCGGGCGCGAACCCCGTATAATCCCTGTTAAACATCATCAACCCAACTGGAAAGGTCCTTATGTCTGCCCTGATCTGCGGCTCCATTGCCTATGATACCATCATGGTGTTCCATGACAAATTCAAGAACCACATCCTGCCGGACAAGGTGCATATCCTCAATGTTTCCTTTCTGGTGGCGAACATGCGCCGCGAATTCGGCGGTTGCGCCGGCAACATCGCCTACAACCTCAAGCTGCTGGGGGGCGATCCCCGGCTGATGGGGACGGTGGGCACGGACTTCGGGCCGTATGCCGATTGGCTGGGGCGTTGCGGCGTCGACCTCAAGCATGTCAAGGTGATCGAAAACACCTACACCGCGCAGGCTTTCATCACCACCGACATGGATGACAACCAGATCACCGCTTTCCATCCCGGCGCCATGAATTTTTCCCACGAGAATGAGGTGACCATGGCGAACGGCATCAGCCTGGGTATCGTCTCGCCCGACGGGCGTGACGGCATGCTGCAACATGCCACCCAGTTCGCCGAGGCGGGCATTCCCTTTATCTTCGACCCAGGCCAGGGCATGCCTATGTTTGACGGCGACGATCTCATGAAGTTCACCGAGCAAGCGAGCTATGTGACGCTGAACGACTACGAAGCGCAGTTGATGCAGGAGCGCACCGGCAAATCTCCCCATGAACTGGCCGAGCACCTGGAGGCGCTGATTGTCACGCTGGGCGGACAGGGGTCGCACATCTATACCAAAAACAAACGCATCGACATTCCCTCCGCCACGCCCAAAGTGGTGGCCGACCCCACCGGCTGCGGCGACGCCTATCGCGCGGGTTTGCTGTATGGGTTGATGAACGGCATGGACTGGGAAACCACCGGGCGCGTTGCATCATTGATGGGGGCGATCAAGATCGAGCACCACGGCACGCAGAATCACCGCTTTGACCGGGCGGAATTTCAGGTGCGATTCAAGGAGAGTTTCGGGTATCACCTATAGCGGCGAAGTAGGGTGCGCATGGCGCACCCTACTTCAATGCGGCCAAGGTCAGGTAACGCTGGTGCATCGCTATCACCTGCCGTTGCAATTTTGGCAGGTCTCCGTCGTTCACGATAATGTCATCCGCCGCCGCGAGCCGTTGTTCCCGGCTGACCTGAGCGGCGATGATGGCGGCGATCTGGGAGTCCGGCAGGCCATTGCGCGCGCGTACACGCTGGTATCGCAGTTCTTCGGGAGCGTCCACCACCAGAATACGGTCCGCCAGATCGGTTTGTCCGGTTTCCAGCAGCAGCGGAATGCACAGGATGGCGTAAGGCGCGCCGCTCGCTTCGAGAGCGTCCGCACGCTTGCGCATCTCGGTGCGGATCAGGGGATGGAGTATCGTTTCGAGCTGCTGGCGGCGGGTGGTGTTATCGAACACCAGGGCGCGCAGCCGCGCGCGGTCAAGCTGTCCGCTGCCGTCCAGTATGTCACGGCCAAAAGCATCGACGATGGCGTCCAATGCCGGACGGCCGGGTTCCACCAGTTCGCGGGCGATCTGGTCGGCATCGATGACCGCTACGCCCAATTCCGCAAAGCAGTCCGCGACGGTGGATTTGCCGCTGCCGATGCCGCCGGTCAGACCAATTCTGATCATCCCAAACCCGATATATCCATATAGACGCGCGTTACATCTTCGCCCCACATCAGTGCGATCCATCCCGCCGCAGCCAGGTAGGGGCCGAAGGGAATGGGTATATTCTTGTCACGGCCGCGCAGCAGGATCATGGTGATGCCGACTACCGCCCCGACCAGGGAGGACAACAGAATCACCGCTGGCAGCGCCTGCCAGCCGAGCCAGGCGCCAAGCACGGCCAGCAGCTTGAAGTCGCCATAGCCCATGCCTTCCCGGCCTGTCAGCCATTTGAAGCCCTTATAGACCGACCACAGGCTGAGATAGCCGGCTGCGGCGCCGATGATGCTGGTATGGCTATCGACGAAAACGCCATACAGGCTGAGCAGCAGCCCCGCCCACAGCACCGGCAGGGTGATGGAATCGGGCAGCAGGTAATGATCGAGGTCGATGAATGTCAATGCGATCAGCGCCCAGCTCAACACCAGCGCCGCACCGGCCTGCCAGCCGAAGCCGAAACGCCAGGCCACGGCACAGGATACCACGGCAGTGAGAATCTCCACGACGGGATAGCGCGCCGAAATGCGCGCGCCGCACTGCGAACATTTGCCCCGCAACGTCAGATAACTCAGCACCGGAATGTTTTCCAGCGCGGTGATCGCATGACCACACTGCGGGCAACGCGAGCGCGGCACGACCAGATTGTATTTTTCCTGCGGCGTTGTTTCCGCCTCCGCGCCGTTCATCTCCGCATGCTCGGCGCGCCACTGGCGTTCCATCATGACCGGCAGACGGTGGATCACCACATTCAGGAAGCTGCCGATGAGCAGGCCGAGAAGGGTTGCGATCGCCGTGAAGGCGATGGGGCTGGATTGAAGAAGGTTGATCAGGGCCATGTCCGTTGGAGTCATCAGTAGGGTGCGTCCCACGCACCAATATGAGCAGCGAGGGAAGACAAAAAATATTCAGCGCCCGCTACTTTAAACTATAGAGATGATTGGTGCGTGGGACGCACCCTGCAATTTACCGCACTCGAAATTCCTTATACCACTTCACCCATTTTGAAGATGGGTAAATACATGGCAACTATCAAGGTCCCGATAATGACGCCAAGTACCGCCATGATGATCGGTTCCAGCAAACTACTCAAGCCGTCCACGGCATTATCGACCTCTTGCTCATAAAAATCGGCGATCTTCGCCAGCATGGCATCCAGCGAACCGGCTTCTTCGCCGATGGCCACCATCTGCACCACCATATTGGCAAACAATTCGCTCTGGCGCATCGCCATCTGTAGCGAGATGCCTGTGGCTACTTCGTCGCGGATCTTGAGAATGGCCTTCTCATAGACCACGTTGCCGGAGGCGCCGGCTACCGTGGTCATGGCTTCGACCAACGGTACGCCGGCGGCGAACATGGTGGAAAGGGTGCGGGCGTAGCGTGCCACCGTCGCCTTGGTGACGATGTCGCCGATGATGGGTATCTTGAGCAGCAGGCGATCTATGGTTTGCTGGAACTTGGGCGAACGCTTCTTGGCTTCGATCAGTCCGTAGATCGCCCCGCCAATGCCGCCGAAAATCGCCCACCACCAGTCCTGGAATATCTTGGACAGCGCTATCACCATTTTTGTCAGGGCCGGCAGGTCGGCGCCAAAACTGCTGAACAAGTCCTGGAATTGCGGGATAACGAAAATCATCAAAATGGCGGTGATGATAAACGCTGCCACGATAACTGCGGTGGGATAGAACAGCGCCTTTTTGATCTTGCCCTTGATGGCCTCTATTTTCTCTTTATAGAGCGCGATCTTGTGCAGCAGGCCTTCCAGAATACCCGCTTGCTCACCGGCTTGCACCAGATTGCAATACAAGGAATCGAAGTAATAAGGATGCTTGGCCAGGGCCTCGGTGAGCGAGTTACCGCCTTCCACGTCGGCCTTGACCTTCAATACCAAGTCCTGCATCGCCGGGTTTTCGTGGCCGCGGCCGATGATCTCGAAGGACTGTACCAATGGCACGCCGGAACTCATCATGGTGGCGAGCTGTCGGCTGAAGATGGCGATATCCTTGGCGGTGATTTTCTTTTTGCGCTTGCCGAACGCCGGCAGGCTCTTTTTGTTCACCTTGAGCGGGTTGATTCCCTGTTTACGCAGATCGGCCTTGACCAGCGCGATGTTGCCGCTGCGCATCTCGCCCGTCACTTTCGCGCCTTTCTTGTCCGTGCCTTCCCAGACGAAGACATCCATCTTCGGTTCTTTTGCGATCGCTTTGGTAGCCATAGACCTTATTCCGTAATGACGCGGTTGATTTCCTCAAGGCCGGTGAGGCCCTGTCTGATTTTTTTCAGTCCCGACTGACGCAGGTTCGAGATGCCCTCTTTTTGCGCTTGGTCGGCGAGCTGCATGGCATTGCCATTTTGCATGATGATGCGGCCCATGGCCTCGGAGATGGGCATCACCTGATAGATGCCCACCCGGCCTTTGTAACCTTCGTGGCATTGGTCGCAGCCCGCGGGTCCGTAAATCGTGAAACTCTCTTCCAGGTCGTTCTCGGTAAAGCCTTCTTTCAGCAGGGCTTCGCGGGGAATGTCAACCGGCTTCTTGCAATGGCTGCACAGCCGCCGCGCCAGGCGTTGGGCGATGATCAGCGATACCGCCGAGGCGATATTGAACGGCGCCACGCCCATATTGAGCAAGCGCCCCAGGGTTTGTGGCGCGTCATTGGTATGCAGGGTGGACAGCACCATGTGGCCGGTCTGCGCCGCCTTGATGGCGATCTCGGCGGTTTCCAGGTCGCGGATTTCGCCGACCATGATCACGTCCGGATCCTGGCGCAAGAATGCTTTCAGCGCCGCAGCGAAGGTGAGTCCCGCCCTGGGGTTGACGTTCACCTGATTGACGCCGGGCAGGTTGATTTCGGCCGGGTCTTCGGCGGTGGAGATATTCCTGTCGATGGTGTTGAGAATGTTCAGGCCGGTATAGAGCGACACCGTCTTGCCGCTACCCGTCGGCCCGGTCACAAGAATCATGCCATAGGGCTGGTGCAGCGCCTTCATATACAGCTCTTTTTGTTCCGGCTCGTAGCCCAGCGCGTCGATGCCCAGCTTGGCGCTGGAAGGATCGAGGATACGCAGCACGATCTTTTCGCCGAACAGCGTCGGGCAGGTGTTGACGCGAAAGTCGATGGCGCGCGTTTTGGACAACACCATCTTCATGCGTCCGTCCTGCGGCACGCGTTTTTCCGAGATATCCAGGCGCGACATCACCTTCAGGCGCGCGGAGAGCTTGTTGGCCAGCGCGATGGGCGGCGTGGCGACCTCGTGCAGCATGCCGTCCTGGCGGTAACGCACCCGGTAGAATTTTTCATAGGGTTCGAAGTGAATGTCCGACGCCCCCTTGTTGATGGCATCGAGCAGGATCTTGTTGATGAAGCGCACCACCGGCGTGTCATCGACATCGGAGCCGCCGGCATCCTTCGGTGCCTGATCTTCATCGCTGGTAATGTCGAGATTGTCGAGATCGGCATCGTCGCTCAAGGCGCTGATGGTGTTGTCCTTGGCCTCCAGTACCTTCTCGATGACTTTGGCGAGCTTGTCCTCCTCGACCAGGATCGCCTCGGTCGTGAGATTGGCCTGGAATTTGATTTCGTCCAGCCCGGCCAGATTGGTGGGGTCGGACACCGCCACGAACAACCGGTTGCCGCGCTTGAACAAGGGCAGGGCATTATGCTGGCGGATCAGTTTCTCGTTCGCCAACCCCGTCGCCGCCATGTCCATGTCCATGACGTTGATGTCGAACAGCGGCACGCCGAATTCCTCGGAGCCGGCCTGGGCGATGGTGTAGCTGTCGGCGAGTTTGCTTTGCACCAGGTGGCTGACGAAGGCGATCTTGGTTTTCGTCGCGTATTCCTGGGCTTTCGTGACCTGGTCTTCGGACAGAATGCCGTCGAGCACCAAGCGGCGGGCGAGGCCGCTGAGGGATACATTCATGGTTGATGCGGGGATGCTCATATTCGTGCGATGCCAGTAAGTTTGGTTGCCAATCTTTTATCGGCGGGTAAAACGATTTTTTTAGAGCGCAAGCACGGGGCTGCCTTTAGGGAAATGACGAATGATCTTTTGTTAAAGTATAGAAGGGGGTAATGCGACACAAAAAGAGTAGGGTGGACATGGTCCACCCTACTCTGCTCTCTGTGCCTGTATCAGATCATCAGAGCATTAGCACTTCAGGCCACGTTTCGGTTCGCAAACTGTTCCAGTGTAGGTCCAGGTCAGGTTTGAGCCATTAACAGTGGGTGATGCCGTAAAGGTATGTGCCACTCCAGCGCTGTCTTTCGACTCAAACGTGGCAGTTATGACCCCGTTGGTGATCGAGGCGATCGCAGTAACGTATTTGGGAAGCGGGTCGGCCACAGTGCCGGCGGGGATGGCAGGAATTCCGAGGAGGCCAGCATTACAACCGGTTAAAGTGCCTTGCTCCTGGGAGCACATGGCAACAGCCTGTTTAAAGCTTTCCAGCCCCGCTAGGCCTCCTGCGGCCTTTGTCCGCTGTGTGTAATCCTGGTACTGTGGAATCGCAATCGCCGCCAAAATACCAATGATCGCCACGACGATCATCAATTCGATCAGGGTGAAGCCCTGCTGTGTCTTCTTCATGCTCATGATGTTTCTCCTCGTTGGATAAAGTTGAAAAGTTTTGGCGCCCATCCTTATTCGATAACCTGTCCGTGGTTGGGTACGCTTCCGGTGCCTGGTCGATAGTTCAGGCGCCTTGTCCTCGATAAAGCACGAGGCGTGCCAGATTTGGCGGAAGGGGAGCAATCACTGGCGAAACAGGCATGATTCATTGAAAACTGTGACGCAGGTCACAAAAATCCGGTGTGGGGGGTGGGCCTTGCTCGTCACGGGTGGGAGGGATCATCTCCCCATGAATTGCCGCGCCGTGTCAGAAAGTGACGCGCAATATCAACACAATTAGAGTGGTTTTTAACATGGGTGGGCGGGGTAATGCAACAGCTTTTCTTGGTCAGGCTTCCATGGCAATGTCGTTGAGCATCAGTACCGGGACGCCAGGAATTCTGGCAAGGCGCTGGTCGGCGGTGACGAAGCCATCGGTTTCATGGTGGGCGGCGGTGGCCAGGTGAATCGCATCGGGAGCTTGTGCGCCGGTGACGCGGAAGAGCGATGCGCGCCGTGCTATGTGGTGATCCATGTCCCGTAAGGTCAGGTTGGGAAAGGTCGTAATCAGATCGGCATATTCATTGGCCAAAGCTTGTTCGCCCGCCTTCATCGGCCCGGCCATGACTTCCATCAATGTCAAGGTTGACGTGACCGCTTTGCACGCGCCCTGTTCGATCGCCAGGAAGAGTCGCTGGGCAATGTCGCCGAAAACCGGGTGGTCCTCAAAAAGATAGATGAAACAATTGCTGTCGATATAGAGGATTTTTCCCTCAAGACTCTTCATTCGCGCTCCCAGGATTCACGTTCTGTCCGAAGAACGCTCTCCCCGCCGCCTAGTCGTGCCCAGACCGATTTTCCAAGCCCCCTCATGCGGGCGGTATGCCCACCGTGGATAGGGCGCAACACTGCTTTATCTCCCTCTGCGTCAATGACGATGGTATCCCCGGCATGGAGACCCAGTTTGCGGCGTATTTCGGCTGGAATAGTGACTTGAAACTTGCTGGTTAGTTTGGCGACACTCATACGCGCCTCCTTACAAATTTTTCGATATGTAAGGAGTATAGAGCGGTGGCGATATATTTACAACCGTGCGTGGAATCATCATTCAGAGTTTCTTTCACTCCATCCCCAACTTCTTCAACCGGTACCGCAGCGCGCGAAAGGTGATGCCTAGCAGTTTGGCGGCGGCGGTTTTGTTGTAACGGGTTTGCTCCAGGGCTTTCATGATGGCGTCTTTTTCGAGGGTGTCGAGGTAGGGTTCGAGGGCGCCGGAGGCAGTAGCCGGGGCGGGCGCGGCGGACGCCGGAACGGTTTTTTCGGCGGTGCGTTGCGGGAGGTGGAGGTCGGTCTCCTGGATGGTGTTGCCCTCGCACAGGGTGACGGCGCGCTCCAGGACGTTTTCCAGTTCTCGCACATTGCCGGGGAAGGAGTAGCCTTGCAGTGTCTGGAGAGCTTGCCGCGAAAGCATCGGCGCCTCGCTCCCCGCGCCGGCCTGCCGGGTGAGTTTTTCCAGGATGTGTTCCGCCAGCAGTGGAATGTCCTCGCGGCGCTCGCGCAGGCTGGGGGCGTGTAGTTCGATGACGTTGAGGCGGTAGTAGAGATCTTCGCGGAAGGCGCCGTCCTTGACCAGAGCGGCGAGGTTCTTGTGCGTGGCGCAGAGGATGCGCACGTCGATCGGCGTTTCCTTTTGCGCGCCGATGGGGCGCACGGCTTTTTCCTGGATGGCGCGCAGCAGTTTGACCTGCATGTGCAGCGGCAGATCGGCGACCTCGTCGAGGAACAGCGTGCCGCCGTGGGCCGCCTGAAACAGGCCATCCTTGTCGCCGGCCGCGCCGGTGAAGCTGCCTTTCTTGTGACCGAAGAATTCGCTCTCCATCAGATGCTCGGGGATGGCGCCGCAGTTGACGGGGACGAAGGAGGCGTCGGCGCGCGGACCCTTGTCGTGGATCAGGTGCGCGATCAGTTCCTTGCCGGTGCCTGATTCGCCGCTGATATAAACCGGCGCCTGGCTGCGCGCCAGTTTGGCGATGGTGGCGCGGATCGTCTGCATGGCGTCGGACTCGCCGAGCAGGATGTGGCGCGAACGCCGCTCGCGCACGGGATAGGCCTGAGAGGATGACTCGGACAATTTCAGCGCGGCGTTGACGAGATTGCGCAGGACGTGCAGATCGACGGGTTTGGAAACGAAGTCGAAGGCTCCGGCCTTGAGCGCGCTGATCGCCAGCTCCATGCTGCCGTGGGCGGTGATGACGGCAACGGGGAGGCTGGCGTGGTTTTTCTGGATATATTCCACCAGCTCGATGCCGTTGCCGTCCGGCAGGCGCATGTCGGTGAGGCACAGATCGAAGGCGTGCTTGCCCAGCAGGGCGTGCGCCTGAGCAATGTTTTCCGCGGCATGGCTGTCGATGCCCATGCGTCCCAACGTCAGTTCGAGCAGTTCGCGAATGTCCGGCTCGTCGTCCACCACCAGCGCAAGATGTCTGTTCATGATCAGGCCACCTGTCTGCGCCGCGGATCGGCGAAGGTGATGCGGAAGCACCCGCCGTCCGGCTGTGCGCGGTAATTGAGGCGCGCCTGGTTGCATTCGCACAGCTCGCGCGAGATGTACAGGCCCAAGCCGGTGCCGTTGGGGCTGGTGGTGAAAAACGGCTCGAAGATTTGTTCGACGACGTCGATGGGGATGCCGGGGCCGTTGTCGATCACATCGAGGAAAGGCACGCCCGACTCGCGTGCCACCCCACCGCGCAATGCGATTGCTGGCGTGGCGCGTGGATTGTGGCGCAGGGCGTTTTCGCACAGATTCCACACGATCTGGTGCAACTGACTCGGGTCGATACGCACCTGAAGGTCCGCTGGGGCGATGTCGATGGACAACGACGTTATGGCGATATTTTCACTGCGGCTGAATTCTTCCGCAAACCGTTCCAGCCAAGGTTCGAGCGCGAAATCCTGCGGCCGGGAGCGATCACGGCGGCTGAGCTGGAGCACGTTTTCGATGATCGCGTTCACGCGCTGCGACTGATCGGCGATGATCTGCGTCAGCCGCGCGTCGTGCTTGTCCAGCGCGGGAGATTCGGCGAGCAACTGCCCGGCGTGGCTGATGGCGCCCAGCGGATTGCGTATCTCATGGGCGATGCTGGCGGTGAGACGGCCCAGCGAGGCCAGCTTCATCTGCTGCGCCTGCTGCGCCAGGGCGGCGGTGTCTTCGAGAAAAATCAGCGTGCCCGAGGAGGGAGCCGCGCCCATGCGCGCAAAACGCGGCAACACGGTGGCCGAGGTTACGGCAGGGCGAAAGGTATGCGACTCCACATCGGCTTGATGAAGCCAGGTATGCAGTTGGCTGGCCAGTTCGGGAGAGATCCGGTCGAGACTGCCCGGCCCCTGGGCGCCGGGCGTGCCCAGCAGGTGTCGCGCCGCTTCGTTGATGAGGCGCACGTTTTCCTCGGCATCGATGACCACCACGCCGGTTTGCATGCGCTGAATGATGTATTCGGTCAACTGCTGCATGTTGGCCAGATCCACCCCGCGCTGCGCCGCCAGCGTTTCGCTGTCGCGGATGCGCCGCGCGAGGGCGTGGGTGAGCGCGGCGGTGGTGAAGAACGTCGCCCCGAGCAGGCCGGCCTGGGTGTAGTTCGGCATCGAGGGGCCGGAGGTCAACTGGGCGTAAAGCTGTTCGGCGAGTATCGCCAGCGTCGCCATGGCGGCGAACAGCGTGGCGGTGCGCCCCGGCATCAGGATGCTGCCGCCGGCGATGGCGATCAGCAGCAGCATGCCCAGCCCGCTGCTCACCCCGCCGCTGGCGTGCATGATAAGGGTGATGGCGAGAATGTCGGCGAATACCTGGATGTGCGCCTGTACCTTGAATGCCGGCCAGCGTCCGCGGGTGGCAAGGAGGCTGGCGACACCGAACAACAGGTACGCCAGGCTGACCACGCCAAACAGCCCTGGCGCTCCATTGGCGAAAATCCGTTGTCCGGCATCCAGCCAGGGCAGGGCGACAAACAGGCCAGCGATCAACAGGCGATAGAGATTGAGCAGGTTGAGCAGCCGCCAGACATCGGCGGCGTCGCGGCCAAATGCCTGGGCCGGCATAGCGTCGCTGCGGGAATGATCGTGCATCCTGGCGGAGAAGGTGGCTGGCATTCCGTGTAGAGATCCGTGGTTACCGGAGTTATATCGGCCGGAAGGGCGGGCGCTTTAACCTGTCAATGCCCCAGCAACACCAACCCCCACACCACAACCACCGTGATGTGAGAAACCATCACCGCTGCCGAAGCCAGATCCTTGGCTCGTCCGGCGAGCTCGTTGAATTCCGTGCCGCTGCGATCCACCACCGCTTCGATGGCGGAGTTGAACAATTCAGCGAGCAGCACCAGCAGCAGGCATCCCAGCAGCAGCGCCCGCTCCACACCATTGTTGCCCAGCCATAACGCGAGCGGGGCAAGAACCAGGAACAGTGCGATTTCGATGCGGAAGGCTGTCTCATGGGCGAGCGCCGCCTTGAGACCCTTGAGCGAATATCCCGCGGCGCGGACGATGTGGCTCAGGGCTTTGTCGTGGCTCGCCATGGGTTATGCAACGGCGGCAGGCTTCCAGGTCAGATCAAGTTCGCGGGCGGCTTTCACGTCGTCCAGTCTTCGCACCGGCAGGGTGTGTGGTGCGGCCTTGAGCTGTTGCGGCGCGGTTTGCGCCTCGTCGAGGATTTGCCGCATGGCGGCGATGAAGCGGTCCAGCTCTTCCTTGGCTTCGGTCTCGCTCGGCTCGATCAGCAGGCACTCGGGCACCAGCAGCGGGAAGTAGGTGGTCGGTGCGTGATAGCCCAGATCGAGCAGGCGCTTGGCGACGTCCATCGCGCTGACATTCAGCTCCTTGGCCTGGCGCTTGAGGGTGACGATGAACTCGTGCGTGGCGCGGCGCGGGAAGGCGAGATCGAAACCGCTCTGCGCCAGGCGCGCCATCAGATAGTTGGCGTTGAGCGTGGCGAATTCGGCGACGCGATGCATGCCCTCGCGTCCCAGTAGTCGCGCATAGACATAGGCGCGCAGCAGCACGCCCGCATTGCCCATGAAAGCCGACAGACGGCCGATGGTCTGCGGACGGTCTTTTTCGGTGAGCAGACGATAGGTCTTGCCGTCGAGGTCCACGACAGGAATGGGCATGAACGGCAACAGCCGCTCGCTCACGCCCACCGGCCCCGCGCCCGGCCCGCCGCCGCCGTGCGGCGTGGAGAAGGTCTTGTGCAGGTTCATGTGAATGACATCGAAACCCATGTCGCCGGGTTTGACCTTGCCGAGGATGGCGTTGAGATTGGCGCCATCGTAATAGAGCAGGCCGCCGGCCTCGTGCACGATGCGGGCGATCTCCACAATGCGGCGTTCGAACACGCCGAGCGTGGAAGGATTGGTGAGCATGATGCCCGCGGTTTGAGGCCCCACGGCGTTCTTCAATGCCGCGATGTCGACATCACCCTGCGCATCGGTGGGGATCTCGCGCACGGTATAGCCGCACATCACCGCCGTGGCCGGGTTGGTGCCATGCGCCGCGTCAGGCACCAGGATTTCCGTGCGCTGGCTGTCGCCGCGCGCCTCGTGATAGGCGCGGATCATCGCCATGCCGGCGAACTCGCCCTGCGCGCCCGCCATCGGCGTGAGCGACACACCCTTCATGCCGGTCACTTCCTTGAGCATTTCCTGCAACTCGTGCATGCAGGCGAGAAAGCCCTGGCTCAACTCGGCGGGCGCATGGGGATGGCGCGCCAGAAACCCCGGCAGCATCGCCAGGCGGTTGCAGGCGCGCGGGTTGTATTTCATGGTGCACGAACCCAGCGGATAAAAATGCGTGTCGATGGAGAAGTTCTTCTGCGACAGCCGCGTATAGTGGCGCACGGCTTGAAGCTCGGAGACTTCGGGCAGCAGCGGGCGTTGCTTACGCCGGAATTTTTCCGGGATGTCGTTGATCGCCGCTTTGTCAGCGGGCGCTTGCGAAGGATTGCGGCGGCCGGGATGGGAGTGTTCGAAGATCAGCATAATCATCTCTTGAGTAGGGTGCGCCGCGCGCACCAACGGTATATATCAATAGTCTTCACAGTTGCGCACGGCTATCTGGATGTCATTCTTGCTTCAACGCCGCCATGGCCTTGTCATAATCCGGTTCCTGCGCGATCTCCGGCACCAGCTCGGTATAGAGTACCTTGTCGTTCTCGTCGAGCACCACCACGGCGCGGGCGGTAAGGCCGGCGAGCGGGCCATCCTGGATCAGCACGCCGTACTCCTTGGCGAAATTGCGGCCACGCATCATCGACAGGGGTATGACGTTGCTCAATCCTTCATTGCCGCAAAAACGCTTCATGGCGAATGGCAGATCGGCGGAGATGACCAGCATGACCACGTCGCTGCGGCTTTTGGCGAACTCGTTGAATTTCTTTGTCGATGTCGCGCACACCGAGGTGTCGAGACTGGGTACGATGTTGAGCAGCTTTTTCTTGCCCTTGAAATCATCCAGCGTCTTGTCTTCCAGATCTTCGGTCACCAGTCTGAAATACGGGGTCTTGCTGGCCAAGGCGGGAAGATCGCCGTTGGTGTTGATGGGGTTGCCCTTGAGTGTGATCGTTGCCATGGTCCGGTCTCCTTGCGGTGAATGAATGATCCTAAAAACCTCAGTTGGAGTCTACTGCGAATGCCTAATGCACCGAATCTGCGCGAGAAAATCGTGAAATCTATCCTCGCCGTAGCACATGGCTACGGCTGCGGAATATTTCACGATTTTCTCGCCCATCTTCAGCGCCTTAGTCATTCTCGCTACGACTCCAACTGAGGTTTTTAGGATGATCGAACTGCTATGGATTTAGTATACGCCGCAAATGATGGGCGTAGATTTCAATATCGTCCGCCGCGCGCGTTTCGGTGGCGCAGACCAGCAACGCGTGGCCGAGTTCGGGATAATCCTCGCTCAGGTCATATCCTCCCAACACCCCTTGCGCGGCGAGTTCGCACAGCACTTCGCCCGCCGGGCGAGGCAGTTGCAATACCGCTTCGTGGAACAGCGGGCGGTCGAACAATTTGGTCACACCGGGGATAGCGGTGAGGCTCTCCACGAGGGACAAAGTGTTGGCATGGCATGCGCCGGCCACGCGCTCCAGGCCATCGGGGCCGAGCAGACTCATGTGGATGGTGGCGGCGGTGACGACCAGCCCCTGGTTGGTGCAGATATTGGAAGTCGCCTTGGAGCGGCGGATGTGTTGCTCGCGCGCCTGGAGCGTGAGGGTGAAGCCCGGTTTGCCGTCGAGATCGACGGTACGCCCGGCGATGCGTCCCGGCATCTGGCGCACATGCTCCTGCTTGCAGCACAGGAAGCCGAAATACGGCCCGCCCGAAGACAACGGCGCGCCCAGCGGCTGGCCCTCACCGCAGACGATGTCCGCGCCCTTTTCGCCCCATGTGCCGGGCGGTGCCAGCAGTGCCAGCGAAACGGGATTGACCAGGCCGATCGCCAGCGCGCCATTGCGGTGCGCCCAATCGGTGAGGGCATCCACTTCTTCCAGCACGCCAAAGAAATTGGGCTGCGGAATCACCAGCGCGGCGATGTCCTGGCCGCTGTATTTCTCCAGCGCCTCGGGCACGGTATGGCCGCATTCGGCGCAATAAGCCAGCTCGACCAGCTCGATGTTCTGCATTGTGACGATGGCGCGCACCACCTTGCGATAAACGGGATGCACGGTGGATGGCAACAGCACACGCTTGGACTGCGATTTGCGATTGGCGCGCACCGCCATCAGCACCGCCTCGGCCAGCGCGGAGGCGCCGTCATACAGCGAGGCGTTGGAAACATCCATACCGGTGAGGCTGGCCATCATGGTCTGGTATTCGTAAAGCAATTGCAGCGTGCCCTGGCTGGCCTCGGCCTGGTACGGCGTATAGGAGCTGTAAAACTCGCCGCGCGTGGCGATCTCCCACACCGCGGCGGGAATGTGATGGTCATAGGCACCCGCGCCGGCGAAGCATAACGGGCGGCCATCCTGTTCCGCGCGCCCGGTCATCAAACGCGCGGTATCCATTTCGCCCATCCCGTCGGGGATGTTCTCCAGCGCTCCCTCGGCCCGCAGTTCCGGGGGAATCTCGTCGAACAGGTCTTCGATGCTGGATACGCCGATGGCGGCGAGCATCTGATGAATATCGTCTTCAGTGTGAGGAATGAAAGGCATGATTATCTCGGTTCAAAAATCAGTGCGCCTCGGCGGCGATCAGTGCGGCGTAGCCATCCGCGTCCAGCAGGTTGTCCAGCTCCGTGGGGTTGGCGGGTTTCAATCGCATGATCCAGCCTTCGCCATACGGGTCCTTGTTGACCAGTTCGGGGTTCGCGGCAAGCGCCTCGTTGATGGCGACGACTTCGCCGGAGATCGGGCTATAGACATCGGAAGCGGCCTTCACCGACTCGACCACGGCGCATTCCTGCCCGGCCTTGAGCGCACGGCCTGGCTGCGGCAGATCGACATAGACCATGTCGCCCAGCAGATCCTGCGCGTGATCGGTGATGCCGACCTTCACGGTGCCGTCGGCCAGCGGCTCCACCCATTCGTGGCTTTTGATGTATTTCAGATTGGCGGGGACTTTGCTCATTTTGCTATCCTCATCTTCATGGTCTAAATGCACGATTTGCCGTGGCGGACGAACGGCGGTTTGACGATTCTGGCGGAAACGCGCTTGCCACGTATCTCCACCTCGCATGCGTTTTCCGCCTCGCGTGACACGCGGGCCAAGGCGATGGCCGTAGCCAGCGTGGGAGAGAAGCTGCCGCTGGTGATTTCACCCGCCGCCTCGCCGCCGATGAAAACCTGCTGATGATTGCGCAGCACACCCTTGTCGTTGAGCACCAGTCCGACCTGCATGAGCGTGATGCCCCGCGCGCGTTGCGTTTCAAGCGCGGCGCGGCCGATGAAGTCGCGCGCGGCGGGCTCCCAGGCCACCGTCCAGCCCAGGCCCGATTCCAGCGGCGTGGTGTTCTCGTCCATATCCGCGCCGTACAGATTCATCCCCGCCTCCAGGCGCAGCGTATCGCGCGCGCCCAGGCCGATGGGTTTAACACCGGCTGCTTGCAAGCGCTGCCAGAGCCCGGCGGCCTGCATGGCGGGCAGTATGATCTCGTAACCCTCTTCGCCGGTATAGCCGGTGCGGGCAACGAACAATTCACCCGCTATCACGGCATGAAACGGCCCCAGCGCGGCGGCCTGTGGCGCGGTGTCGCCCAGCAAACCGTGCACGGCATCGCGCGCGGCCGGTCCTTGCACGGCGATCATCGCCAGATCGTCGCGCTCTTTCACCGTCACGCCAAATGCGTCCGCGTGCCGCGTGATCCACGCCAGATCCTTGTCGCGCGTCGCGGCGTTCACCACCAGGCGAAACCACTGTTCGCTCATGAAATAGACGATCAGATCGTCGATCACGCCGCCATGCTCATTGAGCATGCAGGTATAGAGGGCCTTGCCCGGCACAGTCAGCTTGTCCACATTATTGGCCAGCAGATAACGCAGGAACTCGCGTACCCGCGCGCCTTCCAGATCAACGACGGTCATGTGCGACACATCGAACATGCCCGCCGCGCGGCGCACGATGTGGTGTTCCTCGATCTGCGAACCATAATGCAACGGCATGTCCCAGCCGCCGAAATCGACGATTTTCGCACCCAAGGCAAGGTGCGCATCATAAAGCGGTGTTCTTTTGCCCATTCTTTTCGTCCTATCTGTTTAGGAAGCTCTGAATAATTCCATCCTGGAATTCTCAGAGCACGAAAAGCAAGAAATGTGATTTTTGCTTTTCTCCATTTTTCAATCACTTGCCGTGATTGAAAAATGTCGGCACGTCCTTGTGCCGCGGAACCTCTGACATATCAGAGGTTCCTTTACTGGTTTTCTTCCGCATGATAAGAAGAGCGCACCAGCGGTCCCGCCTTCACCCATGTAAACCCCAGCGCGCGCGCCGCTTCCTCGTACTCGGCAAAACGCTGTGGCGCGATATATTCCCGCACCGGCAAGTGATATCGCGTGGGACGCAGGTATTGCCCCAGGGACACACGACTTACGCCTGCGGTACGCAAATCACGCAGTACCTCCAGTACCTCGGCGCGGCTTTCGCCCAGACCCAGCATCAACGCCGATTTGGTTTCGACACCGGGCGCACGCGCGGCCTGTTCCAGCAAGCTCAGCGATCGGTCGTAGCGCGAGCCCCTGCGCACGGTCTTGTAAAGACGCGGCACCGTTTCCACGTTGTGCCCCCAGACCAGCGAACCGCCATCCAGTGCCGCCAGGATAGTCTCCACCGCCTGCTCCTGGCACTGTTGAAAATCCGGCGTCAGCAGCTCCACGCCGATGCGCGGTTTACGCCGGCGCAGCTCGCACACGGTATCGGCGAATACTTGCGCGCCGCCATCGGCCAGATCGTCGCGGTTCACGGAAGTCAGCACCACGTAATCCAGCCCCATGCCGATCACCGCATCTGCCACCCGGCTCGGCTCGCCGGGATCATAGCCGCCGGGGCGGCCGGTCTTCACCGCGCAAAAACCGCAGGCGCGGGTGCAGGTGTCGCCGAGCAGCATGAAGGTAGCCGTGCCCCGGCTCCAGCACTCGCCACGATTGGGGCAACGCGCCTCTTCGCACACGGTATGCAAGGCATGCTCGCGCACCGCCTGCGCCGTACCGGCGTAATGGGCGTGATCGCCCAGGTGCTGGCGTATCCAGTGTGGCATGCGCCCGGCGCTGGGCTGCGCCGAGTGGTCGAAGACGGGGATGATGGTTTGGGGCATGGCGGCTCAGGTCGTCACAATATAAAGGAACCTCTGATTAATCAGAGGTTCCACGGCACACGGATGTGTCGTCATTTTTCAATCACTCCAAGCGATTGAAAAATGACGACAAGCAAAAATCACATTTTTGCTTGTCGTGCTCTGAAAATTCCAGGATGGAATTATTCAGAGCTTCAAAAAAAAAAGCGGTAGATAAGCTCGTGGCTTATCTACCGCCCCTCTGTCCCGTGTGCCTGAGAGCTTGAGCCCCTTCGGCGGATTTGCCAGGCAAATCTCTCTCCAGAGTCAACCTTCTCCCGCGGTCCTTTTGCCTGAGCGATTCCGGGCGGGTTGCGCCTTCGGCGTCCCGCGCTGGCGTGAGCCTGGCGGGATCTCTTCCTCGGGAGGTGGTGTTGAGGCGTTAAATATACTATGAGAGCGGCCTCGAAGCCAGCGGGAAATCCCGCTAATGTCTCTTATTCCCGGCTACCCTGCCGGCACATCGTTGATGATGCGGAATTTGCCTCATTCAACTCCTCCCCGGAAGGCAAGGGGCTTGCCGGGTCGTCCAGCCATGCGGCGATATCCGCCAATACCACATCCGCCTGCAAGTCGCGGGTAAGCATGTGATAGCCATTGGAATAGACCACCGCCCGCCATTGCCGGGCCCGCCCCTGCGGCAGCAGCGACAGCAGGCGGCAAACGGGAGCGCGGGGGATGATCTCATCCCGCACGCCGTAGAGGATGAGCGCGGGACCATTCAACCTCGGTGCGGCAGCCAGGGCGTCGTCCATCAATTGGCTTATTCCGTAGAGGACATCGATGCGCGTCTTCTTGATGACCAGGGGATCGCGCCCCAGCGCCTTGAGCATTTCCTGATTGTCCGAAGGGAGGATGTCCAGCGCTTTGCCCGACACCTGCCAGCCCGGCACAGTATGCGCCGCAAGCCATAACAGGGCGCGTTGCGCGGGATGCATGGTTGTGCGGCCCCATACCGCAGGTGCGATCAGCAGCGCGCCGCTGTAACCCGGCGGCATCGACTGGCCTTGGGACGCCAGTATCACCGCCCCGCCCATGCTTTCCCCCATTAAATAAAGTGGCTGGCCGGGATGTTCGGCATGGAGCAAGGCGGCCATGGTGCGCAGGTCATCCACCAGGCGGTCGGTGGCCGGCCAAAGCCCGGCCCATCGGGTCTGGCCGAAACCGCGCTGATCATAGGCATAGGTGGCAATGCCCCGTCCGGCAAGATACGGGCCGACAGTCGCGAACGCGTTGCGGTAATCGTTCATGCCATGCAGCGCCAGCACGACCGCCTTCACCTCTCCCGCCGGCCGCCAGACAGTGAACGGCAAGCGATACCCATCGGCCATCACCGCGTGCGCCGCCTCCAGCGTGGGAGCAATTTGCGGTGGCAAGCGCGGTTGCACCTGGGGTGTGGCGCAAGATGCGAGCATCGGCAGCAAAGCGCACATGGCCATGCGCATCGTCACCATCGGCTGCATCATTGCAGTGTATACATACTGAACAGTATTGGCTTTAAAAGGCAATTTCTGCCTCCATGAACGTGACCGCATACCCTGACAACGCCACGCGGCCGGATTTGACCTCGCAAGTGATGTTACCTCCGCGCCTGGAAACCTGTTTGGCGTTCAGGATGTTTTTGCCCAATCGATTGGCCCAGTAAGGAGCAAGTTCGCAATGGGCGGAACCCGTGACGGGGTCTTCAGGGACGCCGAATTTGGGAGCAAAGAAACGGCTGACAAAATCAACATCCGTGCCGGGGGCGGTGACCGCGACACCGCGTAAATCAAGCTGACCCAGCAGCGCATGGTTGGGCGTGAGGGCGCGAATGGTGGCTTCGTTGTCGAATACCGCCAGGTAATCGTCGGCGGCCAAAACTTCAATGGGTCGCTGACCAAGTCCTTCCGCTAAAGCGGTGGGCGGCTCGCAAGGTGTCGGTGGGCAGGCGGGGAAATCCATTTCCAACCGCTTTCCCTTCCTTTCCACGAACAGCTCTCCGCTGCGCGTTTCGAAGGTGATGACTTGTTCGGCGTAACCAAGAATTTCAAAGATGACATGCGCTGCCGCCAAGGTCGCATGGCCGCAAAGATCAACCTCTTTGACCGGGGTGAACCACCTCAGTGTGAAGCCTTTTTCGGAAGAAACGAAGAATGCCGTCTCGGAAAGATTGTTTTCCTCGGCGATCGCCTGGAGAAGAGAATCGTCCGGCCACGATGACAAAGGCACCACCGCGGCAGGATTGCCGCCGAAAACCCTGTCAGTGAAGGCATCAACCTGGTATTGCTTGAGTTTCAAGGCTATCTCCAGAAAAGCATCTTGGGGTTTTCTTAACGCCGTCAAGCCGGCAGCACACGCCTGCGGTAAGTGATCATTAGCATTAACGACGCGCATGCAGCCGCTATGACAGCGGGAAACAATACCGTCGTCGCCGAGTGGTTCTCTAGCGCCATAATGACGATGAGGTTACGGGCTGTGAACAGGCCAAAAAACAACAATGATTCTGAATGCGGAAAATTATAGGCTTTCCTGACGGTTGGCCCAAACCCCAGAACATCGACGATTGTAAGAATCACAACCGCCCATAAGGGGTCGGAGGTGAAATACCAGAACGGCAAGGAAGACATCGCCGTGACAAGAAACCACCAGTCTGTTCTGGTGATCGTGATATCAGCCCTTTTTATATACGCCAATAGCGCAATGAATAGTGTGATACTCGCCGAAACACCTATTGGCCAGGCCCCCGCGCCGCCGTTGTCCTTGATCTGCGCAAGAAACACCACGAATGTTGTTGTGCCCCAAATAACCCAGGAAAACACATGCGGTTTAACGGTGTCGTTGATGATTGAGCGGATGTAGGGGAAAAACGCCATCAAGGTGAGCGCAATGGCAGCAGCGCTTAGAAATCCTTTATAAGGCATGATTCCTGGCTATGCCGAGCGGGCATTCCCTTGGGTTGGTTGGGGGTGAAGTCAAGCTGGCATGCAGCGCAATGTCCTTAGGCTGTTCTGTCCTGCGCAAGCTTGCCGGTGCACGCACACCGCTGACTTAGTCGAAGTCATCCATGTTACCACTCCAATCACTGCTGATGGCATCCATGTCATCCAGGCCCCGGTAGTCGTCGCCGTCAATATTATCGTAGGCGCCGGCCAGGTCCTCGGGAGGAGAGGCGGTTTCCAGTTCCAGCGTATTCCAGGTGTCTATGTCGAATTCTTCCACGGTGCCGTCGTAATGCTGGACATCGATGGTGCCGTCGTTTTCGTCGATGGCGACCACTTCGAATGTTTCGCCGTCGGGCATCTTGTACCAGTCGCCTATGATGGGCTCGAATGGAGATGGCATGGTATTGCTCCTTCAAATTGCAAGCTGTTGAACCTGAGAATGATGGTGTCCGGCTGTCTTGCCTCCGCGAGTAATCCCTTACCCTGCATTCGCCATAGTGATTTTATAGCCGAACACGCTGCCTAAATTCAAGCTATGTATCGGCGGAAATTTTTGGTTCTTGAGATGGCGCTGGCGGAAGCCCGGCGCATTTGAGAATTGGCCGCGATTCATGTACCCTAACCTAAAAATCCTCAGGTTGAAACCTACTGCGAATGCCTAATACGCCCATCTTCAGCGCCTTAGTCATTCTCGCTACGATTTCAAGCGAGGTTTTTAGGTTTAACATTGTAATTCAGCCCTTTGCAAAGAGATCTCTTTGCTTGCCAGACTGATTCAACGAACAAACCCCTCATAGAATCAAGGAGATCGTTATGAAATTGCCCTTGCAGATCACTGTGCGCGATGTTTCCCTTTCCGAGACCGCCGAAACCTCCATCCGTGAAAAGGCCGCGAAACTGGACAGCTTTTACGACAGCATCATGGGCTGCCGTGTGCTGGTGGAGGCGCCGCATCGCAGCCAGCACCAGGGGACGCTCTACAATGTGCGCATCGACCTGACCGTGCCGGGGTCGGAGCTGGTGGTGAAGCGTGAGTCTCATGAGGATCTTTATGTGGCGATTCGCGACGCCTTCGATGCCGCGCGGCGGCAGTTGCAGGACTTCGCGCAGCGCCAGCGCGACAATGTGAAGGGGCATTGAGGACGTTTTTTTATCCGCGATAGGCGGGGCGAGGCGCCCCCGCCCCGCCTCCTCTCAGACAGTGGCCAGCAGATTTCTCTCCTGCCAAAGAAGGCAAGCCAAGATTCTTCCTTAATTAGCCTCTTGAAAAACTCAGGGACTGGATTTTTCGGGGGTTCCCTGGTTGCTGGTCCGGCGTGCGTCCAATTGCTGCCGAACCCATCGTTCCACCTCCCCCGCCTTCAATTGACCGCTGACCGCCGCCGCAAGGCCGGACTTGTCGTAGAAGTAAGCGCGCGGCAGTTCGCCGTGCCAAGTGCGATCGACTTCATAGCGCAAGCGTTCGGTGAAGTCGTCGGCGAAGACCCAGCTTTCCGCGTGCCGCAGGCGATGCTTGTCGAGTGTGGCGGCGATGGCGGCGTTTTGTTCCGGGGTGTCGGTGGCGATGAGCACGATGTCCAGCTTGGGGTACTTGGTTTTCAGTTGCGATAGCAGCTTCAATTCCGCCGGACAGTAAACGCAGTCGAGCGACCAGAGGCTCAGGATGAACGGTTTGCCTTTTCGGGCGTCGACGATCTGCTGCATGCTGCCAGCGACGAAGGGTTTGGCGGGTGGGGTGGCTTGGGCCGGGAGTGAAATGCCGCAGGTCAGGATGGATGCCACGCAAAGGGCAAGAAGCGTTGATCGGTTCATGGCGCGGCCACGTCGATCAGCCGCCACCCTTCCTTGACCGTGTTCCAGGAGAGAAAGGCGCGTTTGCCGTTGCCAATGAGCAGCGGATGGTCCGAGGCCCCGGCGGTGTCGGCCACTCTGACCGGTTTCGACCAGCTTGAGCCCTGGTCTTGTGAGGCCATGCCGTAGACCGCTGCGCGCTGGCCGTCGAACTCCTTCCACGCGATGAACACATTCTCGCCCTGTGCCAGCACATGAGGATGGCCGGCCTGGGCTTGATGGTCGCCGAAAGGCATGGGTGTCGAGAAGGTCTTGCCCTGGTCGCTGGAGCGGGCGTAGAACAAGCCTTTGCGCTGCGGCGCATTGGTGAACCACACGACATGGTAAGCGCCGTCGCCGCCGACGGAGATGGCGCCGCCGTGATGCGGGCAGGCGTCGATCTGCCAGTTGTCTTCGTTGACGCGCATCATGCCGCCCTTGCCGCCCAGTCTGAGCACGGCGTGGTCGCGCACATTGTTGTCATAGATGTGGCGCCAGAAGATCACCGGCACGTCATCGGTGTCCATCGCCATTGCCACCCGGCAGCATTCGCAGGTGTTGGAGGCCAGCCGTTTGTTGGTCGAGAAGCTGTCGCCGCGATTGTCCGATTCCGCGTAATACAGCGCCGCGCCGGCATAACGTTCGCCGCTTTTCTGCGCGGCGCTGGCCTCGCGTTTGTCGAGCCAGGCCAGATATATCTTTCCTTTCGCGTCCACGCCGAGCGTGTCGAAGCGATGGCTGATGGTCTCGCGGTTGTCGTTGACGATGATCGGTACGGAGAAGCTCTTGCCGCCGTCCAGCGAGCGGCTGAAACGCACATTGCCGCTGAAGGGCTGGTCGAGATGTTCGGTATAGGAGATGTAAACCGTGCCGTCGCCAGCCACCGCGACTTTGGGGCGGTTCTCGCCTTCGGCCGCGATGCGCTCCGGTGCTGTATTGACCTTCACCGCCGGGTTGAAAGTTTTGCCTGTGTCGTCGGAATGGCTGACCAGCACATAACCGTTTTCGACTTTGGCCAGCCATAGCCGGCCACTGGAGTCGAATGCGGCGGATACGGCAATGGGCGGCTTGGTCAGCGCGGTTTGCCACATGACGGCCATGTCGTGTTTCTTCTTCACCGGTTCTTCGGCGTGCGCCACGGTCGTCAGCGTCATCGTCAGGGCCAGGGCGGTGCGGATCAAGAGCGACAGCATGTTTCCTTCCTATTTGTTCCAGTTGTAACGAACCCCCGCATAAAACGTGCGCGGCATGCCGGGTGCCAGTTCGCGGCCTCGGGTGGTGGTATAGGATGTGGTCTCGGCATAGCGCGTGTCGGCGAGGTTGGTGATGCTGCCGAACAGTTCCCAGTGGGTGCGCACCGGGTAATAGGCGCGCAGGTTGATCAGATCATGGCCGTCGTATTTCTGCGTGTTCGCGGCGTCCATCCAGTAGCTGCCGAGCTTGACCCATTCCATCGTCAGGCGGCCACCCTTCAGCAGTGGCGGCGCATAACTCAGGCGGGTGTTGGCGATCAGCCGCGGCGCGGTTTCGATCTCGTTGCCGCTGTAGTCGGCAGTGCCGGAGACGGCCCATTCCTGATAGGAATGTTTGGCGTAGGAAACACTGCTGTCGAAGCGTACTTGTTGCGAGAGATCGGCGCCGATTTTCATTTCCACGCCGCGATGCAGGGTCTTGCCGGCATTGACCGCCTGGGTCGCTCCTGTGACCGGGTCGCGATAACTGAGGATGTCGTCCTGTTTCGTCATGCGGTAGACCGACAGTTCGATGTTCGCCGCCTCGGACAGTTTGGATCGCAATCCGATCTCATAGCTGTCGGCGACGACGGGTTTGAGATCCACCGTGTTCAGCGCGGTGCCGGGACGGAACAACTGGCCTTCCGAAGGGGCACGAAAGGCCTGGTTGTAGGAGGCGAAGGCGTTGGTATCGGGTGTGAAGCCGTACGTCGCGCCGAGTTTCGGGCTGAGGCGGTCGAAGCTGACGGTTCTGTCCGAGGGGTGCCGGTAGGTGATGTTGAACGGGATGTTGGCCGGTCTGATGACAATGTCGCTGTCGGGGAGTCTGTTGTCGTATTTGTAACCCAGATGATCGTACCTCAGGCCCGCCGTCAGCCTCAGCCGTTCGGTGGGTGACAACTCCGTGTGCAGGTAGGGGGAGATGGCGCGGAAGGTCGCGTCGTAGTCGTAAAGCGTTTGTCCCACGGTATAGGCGGTGAATGTCCTGCCGTTGCGGGTGGTGTTGATGCTTTGCTCGAAGCGGCTGCCCGGACTGTAGTCGAGATCGACACCGGCAATGACACGGGTGCGCAAAGGAACGAAATCGTAGCGGTATTTGGCGACCAGGCCGATGGATTTGTTCTGGACATTGCTGATGGTCGGATCAAAAGTGAGCGCCCAGTTCGGCAGCAGATCCATTTCGTTATAGCGCACATAGGGCGTGATGCTCACCAGGGTGTTGCCAACCTCCTTGTCGTAAGCGCTCGACAGGCGGAACGCCTTCACCTTGCGCAACGAGATCGGCGTGTAGTTGAGCGTGGGGTTGTCGCGGTAATCGGTTTCCAGGAGGGTAGATGTGCCGGCGGTCTGTTGATCGATGTTCGAGAAGGTGGCGATGGTCTTGAGCAAGGCATCGCTGCCAAACACCCGGTCCCAGCGCAGTGTGCCGCTTTGGCGGTCGTAATTGGTGGCATCGCGCCAGCCGTCGGTGGCGGTGAGGTTGAGATCGGTGCGCCAGCCGTTGTCTCCCACGGTATTGCCGCCCGTGGCCAGCAACCGTCGCCAGCCGTATCCGCCGCCTTCCAGGCTGATCTCGGCCTCGGGCTTGGCCGGCGCAGGGCGTGTCAGCACGTTGATGATGCCGCCAATGGCATCCGAGCCATACAATGCCGTGCCCGGTCCCTTAGTGACCTCGATGCCTTCCGCCATCGGTATGTTGATTTCGTACAAGGCATTGTGATTGAAAAAGCCAGTGGAGCGGGTAGGGATGCCATCCTCCAGAAACAGATAGACGGGGCTGGTGGTGAGCGGCTGGCGGATGGCGGTCATGTGTCCCTCGCCGCCGGTGGTGTTGACCCACACACCGGGCACCTGCCCCATGATCTGGGAGGGATGGGAGGGGCTGAGTTCCTTGAGCTGCTTTCTTTTTATCACGCCTATCGTGGCGGGCGTCTCCGCCAGCGGACGCTCCTCGCGCGTACCCGTGACGGTGATTTCTCCGAGTGTCGGCACGGTGCTTGAGTCGGCGGCTATGGCGACTCCCCCCAGCCCCGCGCAACTTACCAACGAAAGGCAGAAAAGCTTTCTTTGCATTATCAAATCCCCTGGCTACGATTGGATGGTTTTTCTTTCCAGGGTATTCATGTTAAACGGGCAAGAATCGCGTGGGAATGCGACAGGATGTCGCACCCTGCTGTAAGTTGACAAAAATCATGTGTTAGCATAGACGTTTCTTATGCGGCATACGCCCTTCGGCTTGGCCAGCCAACTTGGAATCAACATATTTCTCGGGATGGTTTATGGCACTTTCAATTGGCGACTTCTCGGAAGTGACAGGATGCCCTATAGAGACAATTCGATATTACGAGCGAATAGGGATACTTCCAAAACCACCACGCTCTGCTGGCGGCCACAGGCTCTACAATCAAACCCATATTCAGCAGTTGCGTTTTGTGCTCAAAGCGCGCCAGATGGGTTTTAGTCTTGCCGAGGTGAAAGGGTTATTAAATCTTTCGGCGGATGATCAGGCATCTTGTCAGGAAGTGGTGGATATGGCGGATCGCAATTTGTTGGCGATACAGCAAAAAATCGATCAGTTGACAAACCTCAAACAGGAATTGCAAGGGCTGTCGAAAACCTGCAAAACGACGTGCTGCGCAGGCAAAGCCAGCGCCAGCGATTGTATTATTATTGAAGCCGTGCGGGGCTCGGCTCAACCTGGCGGTATCCCTAGGAAGCACTGATTTATTAGCGCTTCCGCGTGGTGCATGGAAGTGCATGCGCTGAAAATCCCAGGATGGAATTATTTGGTGGTAATCCGCTTTATTTTTGCGGGATCAACGCTGCATTGACTTGATGTGCAGTCTGCGTTGGGGGTGGAGCAGCAGGCGTTTCGCCGATGGCGGGCGTAAACCAAGCAGCCGATGGTAACCAATAGAATAAGGATTCCGCAGGCCAGCACTTCTTTATATGCGTCGCCGGTGAAAAAGGCGGTTATCGCTGTGGAGCCGGCACCGGCGAGGACGAGGCCGGCGATGGGAATCGCACAACAGGCGGCACAGGCCGCCGCCACTAAAAAAATGCCTCCCACGCGCCCCGCACGGGGCGCGACGTGCGAGTGGATAAATGGCAGTGTGGCAAGGTTGCGTTTCAATCCACGCGCCCCGCACGGGGCGCGACTTATAAACGAGGTATGATCATGGCGCTTGACCGAGTTTCAATCCACGCGCCCCGCACGGGGCGCGACGTGAGTGTGGGATTGTTATGGCCGATGAGCCTGGTTTCAATCCACGCGCCCCGCACGGGGCGCGACGGGCGTACGACAAAATCCCCAAGTGGCACAATATGTTTCAATCCACGCGCCCCGCACGGGGCGCGACCGACGAATAGGCGAAGCCTTCCATCGCCTGGTCTTGTTTCAATCCACGCGCCCCGCACGGGGCGCGACGCCACAGCATATACAAGCGGTAGTGCGTAAGTGGGTTTCAATCCACGCGCCCCGCACGGGGCGCGACACTCCAATATTAACTCTGCGCCACAAAAAGAAAAAGATTCAATTCTCCGCTAACCGATGGCCCATAAGCACACTTCGGCACATGAGCGCCGTTGATGAAGTCTAAGCCACTATAACCACATAAATTGGTGGGCCGCTGACTGACCGGGGATATCGTGGGAACGATGGGTTAGCGATTATAGAATCAGACTATCGCGCAATGAATCAGCGACAGGTTTGGCGCCGACATGCTCGACTTTTTGCCGTCCCTTTTTGCCGAGGAAGTAGAACCGAAGACTGTCTTCTTCCGGATTGAAAATCTCCATCAATTCATTCTTCAGCATGACAAATTGCGCCGGGGTTACCTCGCATTCAAAGACCGAGTTTTGCACCCGCATGCCGTAATCCAGGCAGGTCTTGGCGATATTCCTCAGCCGCCGTTGACCTTCGCGCGTGATCACGCTTACATCATAGGTAATCAGTACCAGCATTCTATTTCACTAGATAGGGAGGATAGTACTCGGTATCGCCGCGTATATGCCTGGCCAACAACATGGCCTGGCAATGAGGTAATAGGCCGATAGGTACGGGTTCTTCGAGGTAGGGATGATTTATCTCGGTCTGTTTACGCTCTTGATATGCGGTGAGCAGATTTTTTCGCGCATCATCGGTTAATCTTACGGCGCCGCTGGCTTCAGTGACGAAATCCGACGACTGAACTTGCCGCCTGTTGATCAGCGTGAGCACAAAGCGATCGGCCCAGGATGCGCGGAATTCTTCCAGCAAATCCAATGCAAGGCTGGCACGGCCAGGTCTGTCCTTATGTAGAAAGCCAACATATGGATCCAGGCCAACCCCCTGCAAGGCCGATGAGCATTCATTCGTGATGAGCGAGTAGACGAATGAAAGCAGTGCGTTGACGGGATCGGTCGGTGGCCTGCGCACGCGTCCGCCAAAGGCAAAGCCGCTCCCTCGGATCAGTTCATTGAAAACGCTGAAATAGGCGTTCGCGGCATCGCCTTCCATGCCCATTGTTTCCTCGACTGATCGCGCATGCTGCACACGGCGCAAGCTGGTGGCTAGTTTTTCGACCACCGCCTGCAACACGGTGTTATCACCATGGTTGCGCAATTCCCGCATCAGAACCGACCGGCTGTTGGCAATCTTGGCCGCCACCATCAGGCGGGCGATGGATGTGGATTTTTCTTCGTCGTCGGCCCAGCGGTATTGGGCACGCCGAAGTAACACATTGCCCGTCTGCTTGCCCTGCACTCGCGCCAGAAATCGCCCGTACTCGGTGTAAAACGCCAGCCCGATCCCCTGTTCGCCGCAGTAACCCATTAGAAAAGGTGAAACAGAGACTTGGCCGAAACACAGGATGTTGCCGACAGTCAACGCCGGAAATTGACCGAGTTTGTCATCGCCCTGTTTTACAACGATGGTCTCGCGCTCCTTGTGAAGATAACTCTCCTGTCGGGTGATATAGAGGGTATTGAGCAGTTTTTTCATGATCAGATCGCTCAGCGCTTTTTCTTCTTCGCGGCACTGGTCATCGACGGCTTTGCGCTTCTGGATGCCGGCAAATAGTTGCTACCTGAGGCCACCTTGTTGCCGGTTTGATTTTCCAGCTCCTTGCGCGCCCGTTTTGCAATGCCGCCCCCCTTCTTCGCCGCGCCCTCGTTTTCCTTCATGCCAGTGGCGCTGGCGCTTTCAGCGATCTGACGAGTCGATAACTCCGCTAGCGCGGTAAAAATGAGTTCCGCTTCCGTCATGTGGTCCCACAGATTGTGATCCTTCAGCCCCTTCATTGCCTTGTGTTGCTTGACACTGACCCCGCCCATTCCTGATGGATGATGTTGGTGAGAATGGCGAATTCCTCACCCTGCTTGATGTCGTGACTAGCCCAGTAGTCAGTGAGCTTGTTGCGCGTCTCCTGTCCGGTCATGCGCTGCTGAATCCACTTCTCGCTGCGACCATGCTTTTTCCATGTCTCACGAGCACGGTCGAGTGAGCGAGATGGGTCGGCCATTTCCTGCATGCGCTCGTAACCCACCTTGGCCAGCCAGAGCTTGATGGGTGCGGCCTTGGGGCTGGGGACGGACTGGACCAGCCGGAGCAGGGTTTCGGCGGTGGCGACATCGGTAAGGTAATTCTTGCCGTCGGCAGCCGGCAATTTCAGTCGGTGACAATTTGTCACCGACTGACTACCCTCCTTAGTCAATCGTTCCTTGAGCTTATTCCAGTATTTACGTGCCGTTTGGTAATCTGGCTGCTGCGTAAGTACCTGAATGATATCAACTACCGAAAACCACCAGGTTACCGACTCCTCGTCATACACCCTGCGGATTTTATAGTCCTCGAACAACGCCAGGTCCGTTTTCATATGTCATTCTCCTTTGGTTGTGGCGGATCAGTGAAAAGCTCATTGATATACCTCGCCGAGTGGTCGCGCCGGAATGCATCGGGCTCGCACAGGTCCACGAGGGAGCACGCCCGGCAGCGCTTCTTGTCTTCAGTCGGAGGCGGTGTCTTACCGGATGCCAGCAAGGCATGCGCACCCTCGATCACGGCAACCGTCGTTTGCCGCAGGGCGTCGTCAATGGCCACTGGCTCCCGCTTACGCACCTCCCAGTACCAGATCGCCCCCTCGTCGACATGCGTATGGCGCATCTCCTCGATACACAGCGCTTGGGCGCAGAGCTGAATGCGATCCCAATCCTCGACCTTGGGCTTGCCGCGTTTGTACTCCACCGGAAAATAGCGAGGCGGATCGCCTTGCTCGATCTCCAGCAAATCCATTTTGCCGGTGATCCGATAGCGCTGTGAAAGCAGCAGCACGCCGCGCTCATAACGCATGCCGCGCCGCTGCTCCGCAACGCCACTATCTACCCGCTCGTGCAGCACACGGCCTTCGGCGGTGAACCAGTTTTCTTCCCACACCTGTTCGATATGAATCAAGGCGAACTGGCGCGGGCAGTAGGCGTAGTGTTGCAGGGCGGAGATGGCGAGTAGACGGTCGTCCATTTCAGAAGCCTGGAATTTCCTCTGGTTTGAGGCCGTCCAATGAATCAATTATGTAGCTACCGTCAGTATTCACCTTAAGACTGCGATGTACCTTAGCGGATGAATATTGACCAGGCTTGCAGTTGTGTTGCCACCAGATGACTTTGAGCACTTCCATGCTTCCCGCCGGGCGGGCGCTGGATTCATCACCCTCAAATAATTTTGGCAACACTTGTTTGATCTTTTCTGCATCTTCATCGCTAAATCTTGTTCTCTCTGCCAGCTGGGGGGACATTGCTCCGAATGCGACATAAATTCCTTTATCTACGCGATGCTTCATGCCCATGCGATCTGAGCTGATATCACTCTTACCCTTTGCTTCTTCTGCATTCACACTTTTTACGATCTGTGAACTTGTAATATTAATGGGTACAACACTAAAGGCGGAGTGAACGGAAACTGGTCCTCGTATTGGAATTGATACGCCTGAAGCGTCATCTTCCCCTTTTCCAAAAGCAAACAATTGCCCAAACGACCTAACATCAATCCACTTATCACATGCTGCTTTCGCCGTCTTCTCTTTCTTAGATGGGTTACTCTTATCAACCTTTAAAGCTTCTTTACCCAACCCGACTTCACTAGATTCGGCTCTAGCTTTCAAATTTGGCATGCCATCAGTCTTTTTTTCATCAGACTGAACAAAAATACTTTCTCCTGCATCTTGTAATCTGTCACGGATTTTTCGTTTCAAACATACATCCGACACTTCCCCAAAACCATCATAGTCAGTGCGTGGGCGATTACCGTTGAGTGGATCACCATTCGGGTTGGCATTTTTGACGCTAAAGATAATGGCAAAATCTATTTTGTTTTTTAAGCTCATGTGTTGGTTCCTTTTCGTTTAATCAGCCGGTTTAGAATCGGTTTCTGTCTCGCCTTTTCGATTTAACTCCAGTCGTTGCGTATGAAACGCCAAAATAAATTCGCCTGACAACGGCATGTCATTTTTAAAATTATCCGAATTGAATTTGTTGGTAACTTCATCCATAAGTTGCAAATGCCTGTATCCGGCTCTTTTTGCATTTAGTCGTAATATATAGGGCTGTAAATTCTTTCTTATAGCTAGCCATGTCGAAGCTGGGCGTTCTGCAAATCTTTGCATGAGTCTTTCCGCATTGGTACTTCTTTTCTCATCCGCCAACCATAGGGCTAGCCCTTCGATTTTTTCCGCTATTGCCAATAGTCGGCCATACAGGTAGTCACGCGAACAGTTGTCTTCTTCAAGTGCCATGGAATAATCCTTCTGATGGTTAATGCTTCGTTTTTTAAAGCCTTTGAATAGTGCGCAGGCTATGCCGAGTTCTTTTTCCCATGCCGCAATTTCGCTATCACGGGTCGAATATTTGGGAGGCAATCTTTTGGCCGCTCGATTACAGGATCTACGAAATGCATTCTGGACAAGGTCTAGTGGAATCACCCTTTCTTCAATAATGCAAGGCAGTAATCGTTCAATTGTATTCTTCTTGAGAGAATCACTCATAGTGTTACCAAATATTGCTTCCATGATGGCCTTCGGTGAAGGGGTACCAATATGCCACTCAGTACGGTTTTTTGATTTGCCAGCCTTATCAAGGTAATCAATTGAACGGCGTTGATACCAGGCGAAATCTTGGTGCCATGCTTCAATACGATCAATATATTGCTGAGGTACGAATTCCTGATAATAAGTGATCGCCATTCGGCCTGGCGTTGCCGAATCCAAGCCCATAATGATGATGTTGTCTGAAACGGGCAGTTTGGCGTAATAACCTGCCATTTTGTTTTTCAGGCTTAGTGCGAAGTGCTGACCCAGGTCGAGGCCATGATCAACATCTGACGCTCTTTCTGGTTCTTGTTGTGATATATCGACTTCCTTGATTTCTTCACCAAGAAAGTCAAAGCTGTCGGCCATAGGATCGGGGATTGAATTGCCTGATACTGCCCAAGCGACAATTACGCTGCCGGGATCGTCTTTGGATTCACCAAATTTGTGGCCTTGACGCGCAATAAGCCGACGCAACGCATTATGTGCTTTCTGGCTCACTTCGTATGAAACACCACAACCTTGGAGGCCAGTTTTCTTTATTGAGGTTTTTGAATCGGTAAAACGTCCACGAAATGTGTACCCGGCGTCATCATTGGACGAAACTATTTTTGCGCCATCACCTGGCCTTCGCAAAAACCGTGAGTGATTATTAGCCAACCGAGTATTTTCTCCAGTTACAAAACAGAAACCGACACTAGGATTGGTTGCTTTATCGTATTCAATCCAGGACTGAATAAGCCCCTTATCTTCCCAAGTAGAATCTAGCGGCTCACCTGGTACTTCCACTCTCCAACGCACAAATATCTTCTCGTCTTTTATCTTTTCTTTTGTTCCATCTTTCTTCTCAATCCTGATAGGCAATCCAATAGAGTCCGACAAATCTTTGTATAGTGACTTTTTATTTGCGTAAGTAAGAATTGCATGAAGTTTAATTTGGCTTGAGTCATGCCGTGTCCAGTTTGAGAGCTGTTGTACGTATTTGCCGAATTTCTCTGTGTCGATAGTTGGCAGGTCCCCGGCGCAATATCCAAGTTCTTCGCATAACGGGTGCGGAGCATTTGTATCTCCAGCTCTACCAGCAGAGGATTCTGTGGCCGGTATTAGAGTAGGCGCATCGATGCCATTAATAATCTTGCAGCGATCTCTTTTGAGATTTCCCTCGTTATCCAAAACAACCTCAACATGCGCATTCTTTACAAAATGAGATACCGGCCATGGCTTATCACCACTTTCAATACGTTCCAGTGCGGGATAGGTGTCATATAATTTTGAGATCCAGCTCATAACCCAGCTTCCTCCATTTCTACAGACAACAAGTTCACGCCTTCTGAGAATTCCTTAGGTTGCATGTTTCGCACAAAACGTTGCAATGAACAGGCTTCCGGTCTTGGGAAATCAATTACTCCTTTTCTCATGACGGCGTTCCAGAAGCGGCCATGCAGCCGATATTCACCGCTTTCATCAGGCTTTCCATTTACATCGGTTTTTCCCGTTTCATCAGGATAATCGAAACCATGAAACATCAAACCAAACCCTAGTTCGCCAATATCGTCATACGCCCCATTGCTTTCTCCGAACTTGCAAGGTTCAACATAGGCTTGGCAATCACGCACACCGAGAAAAATATCCTGCCTACCGCCTTTTTCGATGGTGCGTTGCGCAATCGAAAAGTGTTTGCCATCAATGCGATCTTTGATAAGTTCAGGGCGTGCTTCATTCCATTCGAAATGCGCCTGTACTTGGTATTCCACATCATGCAGAAAGGTATAAATCGACAGACTATTGCCGCCACCCCACACCAATGGCTTTGTTCCCTTGGTTTGAGTCTGTATGGGCCTCATAACTCTGACACGATCCACATGCCAGATAATGGTGGGCTTCCAGTAAATAGACTTGAGCACACCCTTGATAGCTTCATAAGTCGGAATGTGATAACTGAATTTCTCGCCGCCAATTTTTGTAACCGGATCGGTAAACAAGGCATACCGTCCATAGACTTTAAAGCTCACTGTATTTTTAGGTGTGTCATGAGTCATGGATTGATCTCCTTTAACAAAGGTATGTGCTCATCAAATTACAAGGCGTTGTAGAAAGCCCAAACTCAGGTGAATAATATCGCTCGTCAAGGCGATAAACCCCTTCACCTGGCTGAATCTCATGCACGGCATTTTGATTAAGCAGTTTTTGCCAATCTCCAGGAAACACATTGACGCTAAAGCGTTGCGCCCTTTTCAACAGGCTGTGATAGCGCTTGATATCAAACTCCTTTGCAACGCTGCAAAGCTCGTTAATCAATTCACGTCCTTTGGGTCCGTAAGGCACTACAACAGCTTGAGTCGGACTGTCTATAGCTTTGAATGCCTTGCCTGCTGTCATGAACGATTGCTTTAACAGATAGCGAATATCCGCCGCATTTCTTCCAATATTCTTGTCATTGAGACTGAGCAGGTTTAACAAGTTGTCGTCCCGGTCAAGAATTTTGCTGGATACTGAATAATCCATTTCCCTGGTTCGGTCGAAAAAGTAATATTTAAAATACTGCTGTATGGCATCCGGCGCCATCAAGTCTTTAAACCCTTCGTCCAGTACGCGCATGGCTTTTTCACGACCGACTTTTATGTCAGTTAGCTGTCCAATATTTTCCTCATTAGGATTTATAACATGAACTACGGAATTTTCGCGCAAGCCATTACGGTTGCAACGCCCGGATGCTTGGGCAATAGAGTCTAGTCCAGCCAAAAAACGAAGGCTCTTCAGGAAGTCGTGTGGGTAAAAATTGGGGCATAGCATGACGGAAAGCTACGACGATTGCGGTATTCAGCAGTTTGAAGCGGGCTGTAAAACTGGCATGCTTTACCGATGGCTACCTCACGC
>JADDKJ010000025.1:0-51884 GCA_033717875.1 Gammaproteobacteria bacterium | reverse complement strand
GCGTGAGGTAGCCATCGGTAAAGCATGCCAGTTTTACAGCCCGCTTCAAACTGCTGAATACCGCAATCGTCGTAGCTTTCCGTCATGCTATGCCCCAATTTTTACCCACACGACTTCCTGAAGAGCCGAAATTTTACTTGGGTTGCCGGCCTTGACCGGTATGTATTCTTATTCAGCGGTACTGGGTGACGGTGAGGGCACGTCCTTCAGCATACAACTCGCGCGCTATCTCGATGCGGGATTTCGTGATTTCAAGATCAAGCTGAGCGGGGTGCTGAAGCGGGATTGTGAAAAGATTGCGCGCTTGCGTGACGCTGGCGCTTCCCTCACGCTACGCGCCGATGCAAATAATTTGTGGCGCTCGTCACATGAGGCAGGGGTTTATTTCGAGCGTTTAGGTCAGCCATTTTGGGCGATCGAAGAGCCGCTGGCGCCGCGCGATACGGTTGGCTTGCGCGAGATCGCGTCTTGGCTCGGAACCAAAATTATCCTCGACGAGAGTCTCACCTGCTGTGAGGACCTGGACTCCTTTGTCGATAATCCGCAGTATTGGGTTCCTAATTTGAGAGTTTCTAAACTGGGCGGCATGATCCGTTCGCTGAATATTCTGAAAAAGGCTCAGGGCTACGGTATGGATGTGATTGTCGGCGCGCATGTGGGTGAGACCAGCGTTCTGAGCCGCGCCGGATTGATGCTTGCTGGGGTGGCAAAATCGTCCCTCCTGGCCCTGGAGGGCGCGTTTGGAACGCATTTTATCGAGCGAGATGTGTGCGATCCTGCTCTTATGTTTGGCTATGGCGGTCTATTGGATACGTCCGCGTGGCGGTTTTCTTCTGCGCCAGGAAGCGGATTATGCTATAGCATGGGGAAATAGTTGCAGCGCCAGATTTTTAATCGCCTCGTGGCTCTTGGGCATGGAAAACTGTTTCTGTGACTATGTTACAGAAAAAAACCTCCCTCCATGTTTTCATATCATCGCAGTGACAGGTGAAAAAGGAGGTGTGCCATGAATATCATGGATATTATCGCTTTTACACATGAGGCATCGGAGCTGACCATTGCATGGTCGCATCTGGTGTTATTGATTGGCAGTTCGCTGGTGTGTGGAGCCTTGGCGATGCACGATGCCTGGGTGGCTAAAGACAACGGTGTTCATGTCAAATCCCGCCACAGGATTTTATTTCTGGCATCCGAGGAAGTGCCGTGTGCTCCCGCGCCGAAAGAGGCGTATGCTGTGGATCCCTATAACGCGCTATACGATACCGAGTTTTCGTACCCTGAGGTCTGCCCGCCGTTAGACAAGTCAAAAGAGAAAATGGCGACAGGCGAGATATTGAAGAAAGCGGCGTGATCAATGGCTACGACATATTACTGAGAAAAGCCAGGGAAGGTCTTTCTCAGCGGGGTTTTCGTTATTCAATGATTTCTTGCGTGCTGATGCGCCGGATGTTGTAGCGCAGTTTTTTGGTTCTGAGCGCGGTGTCAAGCATCGGGATTTTTTTGAGCCCGTCCCTCATTGTCTGGCTATTGCTCTCTCGCCGCAGAAAGACTCCGACGGCATTGTCGCAAAGCGGCACCGTTAATTGAAATGCCGTCTTGAAGCGGCGCTTCACACGGTGATCGGAGAAATAGGCGGAGTGGCGCAGCTCTTGCGATGATGCGAAGTTTATCACCAGCATTCCCTGGCGCGTCAAATGCCGGGATAGGCAATCGAACCATGGCGCATCGGCGCTCACGGCTCTGACGGGCTCACCATCGCGTTCGCCGAATAGATCATCGATGACCATGTCAAAGGGCGGTCCTTCGTATTCGTTGATCCATTGCACCGCGTCCGCCTCATGTAGCTCGACATTTTCTTGCACCACACCGAAGAAGCGCCGGGCCACATAAAGATGCACCGGGTCGCGCTCGATGCCGATGATCTCGTCGGGTTGCACAAAATGGCGCAACTGCTGAATCACCGCGCCGCCACCGACACCGAGCACCAGCGCGCGTTTGATGTTTCCGTGTGGATAGAAGAATGCGGGTAGCGTGAGCAGATCCCATACGCTGCCGGTGACCGGGGCGGTCGGATTGTATTGGCTGTGGAACACGCCGCCGCTGTACAAGCGGCGCGAATTCCCCGCTGTGCGTACTTCGTAGCGCGTGCCGTTGACTTGCTTTCTCCAGAGGATGGCCATCGCGTGTGTCAATTGTGGGGTGCGCTGTGCGCACCATTATTGCGGTGCGCGAGATGCACCCTATGAAACCGGAAGGGTTTTTGTTTCCTGAACCAGCACCCAGGGGGCGACTACCACCGCCCAGAACACCGCGGCGCGGGTGTTCCAGTCTTCGGCGTCATCCATCGACGTGCGTGATATTTTGCCGGCGTGTACCAGTTGTTCAATGGTTTCTTTATTGTCCTTGGCCATGGAGGTTGCAATCTCGATCAGGTCGAGCTCCGCCGCCACCTTGATGACCACCCCGCGCGCGAAATGTCTTTCCAGTTCTTTCCACGCCAGTTTCCCGGTTTCGGCGTTCAGCCTGGATCGTAGTTCTTGGTCTGTGTCGTGCATGTGTTTTAAACAATATGTCTTTCAGGAGCAAAATTATACCATTGTGAAGGCGCAATCCTGCATGATGGGTCGTTATTATCCTGGCTTGCTACGTGAGACTGATACGGCGTATGTTTCCACAATCGAGCGGTTAATCTTGATGGGGCGAGCATGAGCGAATCGACGACATACGGTTGGCTGAAGATGTTTCCGGCGCTGAGCGCCATCTCGGATGATGTCTGGCACAGAATCATGCGCTCGGCGCAGCACGTCGCACTGCCTGCGGGTAGCGCGGTGTTCAGGGGTGGTCAGGCGTGCGAGAACTATCTTCTGGTGCTGGAAGGAATGGTCAAGGTGCAGAGGGTTTCGGAAGATGGCCATGAAATCATTCTTTACCGCATCGGCGCCGGTCAGGTCTGCGAGCTGACGACCTCTTGCCTGCTGGCCGATGCCGAATATCCCGCCGAAGCAGTCGCTGAAACCGCGGTGCGCGCCATAGTGATTCCAAAAGCCTATTTTCATGAGGCGCTGAGCGGCTCTCCCGGTTTCCGCAAATTCGTTTTTTCGTCCCTGGATCAGGGGATACACGGACTGGTGCATCTCGTTGAGGAAGTGGCTTTCGGTCACATGGATTGCCGCCTTGCGCAGCATTTGCTCGATTTGGGGGGCGCGTCAAAGGTGATCGAAAAAACGCACTATGATCTTGCCGTTGAGCTGGGCACGGCGCGGGAGGTGGTGAGCCGGTTACTCAAGGAATTCGAGCATCGCGGCTGGGTGAGATTGCATCGCGGGAAAATAGAGATCGTTGGATCAGAAGAGCTGCGGGGGTTGGCGGGAAAAGGGCATGCTTGACGCCCGCTTCAACTCGGTCATTTGTCGCTTGCCTTCGTTCGGCGTTTCATCTTGTATCCCGCCAGGAAGAGAATCCCGAGGGAAGCCATCATCCCGGTGGCGACAGGGTGTATGACAGCGTAGACGACGGGGGTGAGCACAGTGCGGACCGCGATCTTCAGGCCTTCATGGCGGGCGATGAAAGCGGCAATGGGGGGAGAGTGGCGATAATACAGATCAACAAACGCCCTGCCCACCCGATGGTTCATCAGTACTGTGTCCCTGAATTCCCTGAGCGCCTGTACATGCGGGTCCAGATAGGAGCCATAGGCGGCAGTGGCAATGAAACAGCCGCCGCCACCACCTCCACCCGGGCTGACTGCGCCGCCTCCGCCAGGCGGTGCGGCGTTTACCGTGGTTGTGATGGTGGCGCGACTGTTAGCCGGATCGAGGTCGTCCTCATTGGCCGTCACCATGACGGCATTACTCAGTGTGCCTGCCGAGGCGGGGATGACGACGATATTTACATTGGCGCTGCCACGATTGTGGATCGTCCCCAGCGTGCAGTTCACAATGCTGCCCGCACCGCTGCAACTGCCTTGGCCGGGCATGGCCGAGACGAGCGTGATGCGCGGCGGCAAGGTATCCCGGAGCATCACCCCAGTGGCATCGCCGGGACCGTTGTTGGTTATCGTAATGGTGTAGGTGAGATGGCTTCCCGCCACAACCGGATGGGGCGCGGCTGTCTTGGTAACGCCAAGGTCGGCGGTTCCGGTAGCGCTGATTTTCGTGACGAAGGCATCGCCCAAGCCTTTGGACAGGGACTGATAGGCGCCTGCCGTGACGGGAAAATCCGTCGAGAGGGTGGTGCCGGTAACATAGAGGATGCGGGAGGCATCCAGAGCGACGGCGTAGCCCTCGTCGTTGCCCTGGCCACCGAGATAGGTGGAATAGATGAGCGTCGATCCCGTGACGTTTGGCCGGGCGATGAAGGCGTCGGAAAGCGGGCCGCCGAAGGCGGGCTGGGTAGGGTTTGCCAAAGGAAAATCGGTCGACGAGGTGGTGCCGGTCAAATAGGTATTGTTGCCATCGGGCGTTACTGCGATGCCATTGCCGAAGTCTTTCTCGCTGCCGCCAAGATAGCTTGAATAAGCAAGCGCAGGGCCGGTTGTATCGAGCTTGGTGACAAAGGCGTCCTCATCGCCGCCAAAACTCGTCTGAAATGCGGCGGTCGTAACGGGGAAATTGGGTGATCGGCTGTAGCCTGTCACATACACGCCGCCCGCCGCATCCACGGCAATCGCCGCGCCCCGCTCGCCACTGCTCCCGCCGAGGTAAGTGGAGTATTCAAGCGCCGATCCGTCGGCGTTCAGCTTTGTTATGAAGGCATCGTCGCCCCCGGCGTTTCGGGACTGAAAGGCCATTGCCGTTGTTGGAAAAGAGCTCGCGGTGGTTCCGCATGCGGTGGTGCCTTGGGTGGACGCGGTATGCCCGGTCACATGGGCATTGCCGGCGTTGTCCACGGTAATGCCATGTCCCTCGTCATTGCGTCCACCGCCCAGGAAGGTGGAATAGACGAGCGCTGCGCCCGTGGTGCTCAACTTCGTCACGAAAGCTTCGGTGTCGGTCGGATTGTTGCAATCGCTGCGCTTGGCATTCTGATAGGAACTCAGAGTGGTAGGGAAATCGGTTGATTGAGTGCTGCCAGTGATATAGGCATTTCCGTTGGCGTCCACCGCGATGGCATTGCCCAGGTCGTTACTGCTGCCGCCGAGGTAGGTGGAGTAGCTTGGCGTGCCGCTACTATCCAGTTTCGTGGCAAAGGCATTGTCGCCTGTCGGTGAATTGGCTTGAAAGGCCGACAGGGTGGGGAAGTTGCTCGAGTTGGTGTTGCCGGTGATATAGGCATTGCCGTTCCGGTCCACCGCGATGCCATTGGCGGAATCGTTGCCGCTGCCGCCCAGGTAGATGGAGTAGACAAGTCCGCCGCCACTGTCCAGCTTTGTCACAAAGGCGTCGCTGTTCCCGGAAAAACTGGTTGTTACGCTCCCGGGAAAATCGACGGAACTGGTGGTTCCGGTGATATAGGCATTGCCACTCGGGTCTACGGCGATGGCATACGCGGTGTCGCCGCTGCTGCCGCCGAGATACGTGGAATAGGACAGTACCGGGTCGATGATCAATGGCCTGTTAGTGTCATAGACCGCCACCTGAAAGCCAATCTTCGCCTTGTCCCTGAGCACGTAACGGCCCGGGATGGATTTTTTGGCGCCATCGATGATTTGATAAATATGTGGCCGGTGCTGGCGAAGCGTGCCGCCCGAGGTATGCAGCAACAAGTCGCCCTGGCTGTCGATATTCAGCCGCGGCGGTGGCTTGGCCTCAAAGGCCAGCATGATTTTGCCAGGGTCGGCGCCGGGGGAGACGACAAAATCATATTCCAATGCCCGTTGGTTTCCGTAGAAGACCAGGTCTACCCCGGCATAGATATTCTGATATTTCACTTGGCCGTACTGGGGTATATGAGTATGCCATTTGCCCCGGTTGCTGCCGGTGAAATAGTTGCTCCGGCCAGCCAGTTTCTCCTGAGCTGTCAGCGTGGGAGCGGGGTTGGCCCCTGCCAGCTTCATCCGCAGTGCGGTCGAGGGTTGCTGAGGCGCGCGGGTTGGTTTGGCGTGTGGCATGTGCAAGGCCAGTACGGCTTCGCGTGGGGTCAGAAACAGGGTGTAGCCTTGGCTGCGGGCGAGAAATTTTACCTGGGCGTCAGTCTGGCCGTGGTTGGCTTCGAAAGCCAGGGGCCGCCTGGCGTAAATGTCCTGGAACTTGCCGGAAGCTTCGGATTTGCGGTGATCGGAAAGACTGATGTGGTGGGTGGACCGCTGTGCCGCAAGGGTGGGGGATGGCCGTCCGTCATGGCCGGAAGCCGGGTCCGCGCGGGTAAGAACCGCCATGAAAGGCAGCGCTATTGCCAGCGCATGAAGAACAACCTTGCCGTAGCACATATCCCTGCCTCCCTGTTGCGTGCGAATGCCTGGAGGACTTCATCAACGGCCGGTTGGGCAGCCGCCTGATTCGAGCATCATATCCCCTCGTGCTGGGGGTGGCGAAGCGGGAGGGGATGCAAAATAATGTTTAGCCGCTACGGCTGTTTTTCAAGATGCCTTGCAATGGTCTGGCGCAGACAATCGAATTGTTCCTCCGTCCGCAATGGCTGATTGTTCTTGTCGGTAATGAAAAAGACATCCTCCGCGCGCGCGCCCAGGGTGGCGATCTTGGCGTTTTGCAGGCGTGCGCCGCATTCCATGAAGGCTTGACCCACCCGCGACAGCAAGCCGGGGCGGTCGCTGGTGATCAGTTCCATGGCGGTGCGGTGGTTGCGCTCGTCGTCGCTGAAGTGGATCTCCGTGGGGGTGGGGAAGTATTTGAGCTGACGCGGTGCGCGGCGGCTGATGTGGGCCTGCGATTCTCCCGGGTGAGCCAGGTATTGCTTGAGACTGGCGAGGATTTCCTGGATGCGGTAGGCGTTGGTGATCGGTTCGCCCGCGGCTTCCAGAACGATGTAGGTGTCCAAGGTAAACCCGCTGTTGGCGGTGATGATGCGGGCATCGACGATGGTCAGGCCCAACTGGTCGAGCGTGCGGGTGGTGGTGGCGAAAAGATGATCCTCGTCGCGGGCGTAGATAAAGATTTCGGTGCCGCCGCGCGGTGTCTGTTGGCGCACTAGCACCAGGGGAAGATCGGCGGGGGGGCAATGGACCAGGGCCTGGGTGTGCCAGGCGATCTCGTCCGCCGAGTGGCGCAGGAAATAATCGTCGCCCAGATCGCGCCATAGCCCCTCGATGACGGTTTCATCCAGCGCATGCTGTTTCAGTATCGCCAGCGCCTGCTGTTTGATTTCATCAACTCGTTCGGCGTGGTCGATGATATGCTCCAGCCCACGCCGCAGCGCGCGTTTGGTGGCGTTGTACAGATCCATCAGCAGGGCGTCTTTCCAACTGTTCCACAACGCTGGATTGGTGCCGCGAATGTCGGCGACGGTGAGCAGGTAGAGGTAATCCAGGTGCGCCTGGTCGCCGACCTTTGCCGCGAATTCCGCGATTACTTGCGGGTCCGAGATGTCCTTGCGCTGCGCGGTGCTGGACATGATGAGGTGGTGCTTCACCAGCCAGGCGACGAACCGCGCATCATAGGGGCTCATGCCATGATGCAGACAAAAGGTCATCGCATCCTGCGCGCCGAGTTCGGAGTGGTCGCCGCCGCGCCCCTTGGCGATGTCATGGAAGAAGCCGCCCAGCCACAGGATCTCGGGTTTGGGAATGCGTTGCACGAGCTCGCTGCAATGCGGAAATTCGTGCGCGAATTCCGGTACGCTGAAGCGGCGCAGATTGCGCACCACCATCAGGGTGTGTTCGTCCACGGTATAAACGTGGAATAGATCGTATTGCATCTGCCCGACGATGTTGCCGAATATCGACACATAGGCGGCCAGCACGCCATAACGGTTCATGCGCCGCAGTTCATGAGTGACGCCGCGCGGTTGACGCATGATCTCCATGAACAGGCTGCGGTTGCGCAAGTCGTCGCGGAATTTTTCATTGATCAAATGACGGTGATCGCGGATCAGGCGGATGGTGGCGGCGCGCACGCCTTTCAGCTCGGGGTGCTGCTGGAGAATGAGAAAGATTTCCAGCAGGGCGAAGGGATAACGGCGGAAGACGCCGTCGTATCTCGCTTCGACAAAATCGTTGCGTGCCTGGAAGCGGTTGTTGAGCGGCACGATCACCGTCTCGCTGTCGGCGTAAAGAATGGCCTCCTGGAACAGTTGCAGCAGCATTTCGTTGAGTCGGCTCAGTTCCATGATGGTGCGGTAGTATTCCTTCATGAACTGCTCGACGGCGAGCTTGTGTTCCTCGTCCTGAAAGCCGAACTGTTGCGCCACGGTTTTCTGGTGATCGAACAGCAGCCGGTCTTCGCGCCGGCCGGCGAGGGTATGCAAGGCGAAGCGTACCCGCCACAGAAAATTCTGGCCGGCGATCAGTTCCTGATATTCGGACTCGGTGAGAAAGCCATGGCCGACCAGATCATGCAGGGTGGTTGCACCGAAGTGGCGTTTCGCCACCCAGCCGATCATCTGGATGTCGCGCAATCCGCCCGGTCCTTCCTTGACGTTGGGTTCCAGGTTATAAGCGGTGTCGTGATACTTGTGATGCCGGGCGATCTGCTCCTGCCACTTGGCCTCGAAAAACCGGCGGCTGGGCCAGATGCGTTGCGGCCCGGTGGCGGCGCGCATCGCTTCGAACAAGGGGGGCGATCCGGCCAGCAGGCGCGACTCCATGAGGTTGGTGGCGATCGTGATGTCGCGGCTCGCTTCGTCTGCGCATTCCTGTAGCGAGCGCACGCTGTGCCCGACCTCCAGGCCGATGTCCCACAGGAACACCAGAAACTGTTCCAGGCGCTCCTGATAGCGGACGTGATCGCTGTTGCGCAGCAGAATCAGAAGGTCGATATCCGAACCGGGATGCAACTCGCCGCGTCCATAACCGCCCGCCGCAACGAGGGCGATCGTATCATCGTCATCGGAGGAGAGCACCAGTGTGTGCCAGGCGCGTATCAGCAGATCGTCGACCAGGCTGGCCCGTCCCCGCACCAGCTCTTCGGCCGGCGCGCCGCCAAGAAAACGCTCCTTCAGTGTCTGCTGTGCCGACTGTAGCGCGGTACGGAAAAGCGGCAGGAGATTTGTCCCGCTGTCGAAGGCCGGGGCGTCGAACTTAGATGTCATCCTCGGGCCGCTTGGTCAATACTTCAAAGCCGCTTTGAGTTACCAGGATGGTGTGCTCCCACTGCGCCGACAGGCTGCGGTCCTTGGTCACCACGGTCCAGCCATCGGGCAGCAGTTTCACATGGCGCTTGCCGGCGTTGATCATCGGTTCGATGGTGAAGGTCATGCCCGGCTCCAGCACCAGGCCGGTGCCCGGCGTGCCATAGTGCAGTACCTGCGGTTCTTCGTGAAAGGTGCGACCGATGCCGTGGCCGCAATACTCGCGCACCACCGAGCAGCCGTTCGACTCGGCGTGGCGCTGTATGGCGTGGCCGATGTCGCCCAGCCTTATTCCGGGTTTGACCATTTCGATGCCAATGCGCATGCATTCGTAGCTGATGCGGCTGACGCGCTTGGCCACAATGGAAGGTTCGCCGACGAAGAACATCTTGCTCGTGTCGCCATGATAGCTGTCCTTGATAACGGTCACGTCGATATTGACGGCGTCGCCGTTTTTCAACACCTTGTCGCCGGGGATGCCATGGCATACCTGATGGTTGACCGAGGTGCAGATGGATTTGGGAAAGCCGTGATAATTGAGCGGCGCGGGGATCGCCTTTTGTTCGTTGACGATATAGTCGTGGCAGATCCGGTCGAGTTCCCCGGTGGTCACCCCGGCCCGGACATAGGGAGTGATCATGTGCAGCACTTCCGCCGCCAGGCGCCCGGCAACACGCATTTTCTCGATTTCTTCGGGGGTTTTGATAGTGACGCTCATGGTTCGGGTATTGGTTGAAAGAAGGTCATAGAACCTCTGATGTGTCAGAGGTTCCGCGGCACACGGATGTGCCGGCATTTTTCAACCACGGCAAGTGATTGAAAAATGAAGAAACGCAAAAATCACATTTTTGCGTTTCGTGCCCTGAGAATTCCAGGATGGAATTATTCAGGGCTTTCTAATAGTAACCCGAACAATTCATGAATTGCACGTGCCGATGTATTACAATTACAAAGGAAATTCCCGGTTTTTATGGTGTTGAGACATTAAATGACCCGCGTGGCATTGCAACCCGCCTATGTGCTGCACGGCAAGCCCTATCGCGACACCAGTCTGCTGATCGAGGCGTTCACCCCGCAACATGGCCGGCTGGGCCTGGTGGCGCGCGGGGCGAGGACGGCCAGGTCGCGCTTGCGTGGTCTGTTGCAGCCTTTTCGTCCGCTGCTGATGTCGTGGACAGGCAAGGGCGATCTCTTGACTCTGGAGGCCGCCGAAGAGCATGGCATCATGCCGGTGTTGAAAGGGGACGCATTGCTGAGCGGTTTTTATCTCAATGAATTGCTGCTGCGCCTGTTGCAGCGCCACGATCCGCATCCGGCGCTGCTTGACCGGTATGATGCCGCGCTGCGCGTTCTGGCGGAATATGCGCATCAGGACACCGGCTTGCAGCGCGTGCTGCGTGGTTTCGAGCGGCATCTGTTGCAGGAGACCGGCTACGGGCTGGTGCTGGATCGCGATGTTGCGACAGGTCTTCCCATCGCGGCGGAGGGTGTCTACCGCTATGACCTGGAACGAGGGCCGGTGCGATATACCGGCGGCGACGCGGCGCTCATCCTCCAGGGCCGCAGCCTGATCGCGTTGGCTGGCGATGCGCTGGACGACGCGGTGGTATTGCGCGAAGCGAAGCGGTTGTTGCGCGAGGCGTTGGCCGTCCATCTTGGGCCTCGACCGTTGCGCAGCCGCGAGTTATATAGTGAATTGAAGGACGGTTTTGCATGAGTTACGACCGGGAAATTTTGCTGGGCGTCAATATCGACCATATCGCCACGCTGCGCCAGGCGCGCGGCACCCGCTACCCTGAGCCAATTCAAGCCGCCATCGAGGCCGAACAGGCGGGGGCGGACAGTATCACGCTGCATCTGCGCGAGGATCGCCGCCACATTCAGGAGCGCGATGTCGAAGTGCTGAGAGGCATCCTGCTGACGCGCATGAATCTGGAAATGGCCGTCACCGAGGGCATGCTCGCCATTGCCGAGCGCATCAAGTCGGAGGATTGTTGCCTTGTGCCCGAGCGCCGCGAAGAATTGACCACGGAAGGCGGGCTGGACGTGGCGGGGCAACTGCCGCGCATCACCGAGGCCTGCGCCAGGCTGCGCGAAGCGGGCTGCCGGGTGTCGCTGTTCGTCGATGCCGATCTTGCGCAAGTCGATGCCGCCGCCCGCGCCGGCGCCCCGGCCATCGAGATCCATACCGGCCATTACGCGGATGCCGGAGACAAGGCCGCCCGCGAGCGCGAATTGCAGCGCATCCGTGCCGCGGTGGTGCATGGTCTGGAGGCCGGCTTGCAGGTCAACGCCGGGCACGGTCTCAATTACCAGAATGTCGCCGCCATCGCCGCCATCGCCGCCATTCGCGAATTGAATATCGGCCACGCCATCATCGCCCGCGCCCTGTTCACCGGCTTGCAGGAGGCCGTGCGCGAAATGAAGCGCCTCATGACCGAGGCCCGCCGCGGGTGATTTTCGGCATCGGCACGGACATCGTCCGCGTTGCCAGAATGGATGAGGCTCTGGCCCGCCACGGCAGCAAATTCGCGCGCCGCATCTTGACCGAAGAGGAATATCAGGAATTTTGCCTCGCCGGCCAACCCGCCCACTTCCTCGCAAAACGCTTCGCCGCGAAGGAGGCAGCCGCCAAGGCCATGGGCACCGGTTTCCGCGATGGCTTGAGCCTGCGTCACATCGGCGTGGCTCATGACGATAAAGGCAGGCCGTCGCTCGTCTACCACGGCCGCGCGGAACAGCTTCGTCGAGAGCTGGGCATAGGCGAAGGGCACCTCAGCCTCGCCGACGAGCGGGATTATGCCGTGGCGTTTGTGACCTTGCTCATTGGCGTGTGATCGAATAGATCGCCATCACCCCTGCCGGGGCTCAGGCATTGTAATACTCCCGGTACCACGCCACAAACCGCGCAATCCCTTCCTCGATGGCTGTGGCGGGCGCAAAGCCGACATCGCGCATCAGATCATCCACATCGGCGTAAGTGGCGAGCACATCGCCCTGCTGCATCGGCAGCAGGTTCTTCTCGGCCTTTTTGCCTAAGGCCTTCTCCAGCACTTCGATGAAATGCAACAGCTCCACCGGCTGATGGTTGCCGATGTTGTAGAGACGGTAGGGGGCGAGGCTGGTGGCGGAGTCGGGTTGATCGCCAGTCCACTGCGGGTTGGGTTCCGGCACCTTGTCGAGCACCCGCACCACGCCTTCGACGATATCGTCGACGTAAGTGAAGTCGCGCTTGTGGTTGCCGTAGTTGTAGACGTCGATCGGTTTGCCGGCGAGGATGTTCTGGGTGAACTTGAACAGCGCCATATCCGGCCGTCCCCACGGGCCATAAACGGTGAAGAAACGCAGGCCGGTGGTGGGCATCCGGTACAGATGGCTGTAAGTATGCGCCATCAGCTCGTTGGCCTTTTTGCTCGCGGCATAAAGGCTAACCGGATGATCGACATTGTCGTGTACCGAGAACGGCATCTTGGTGTTGGCGCCGTAGACCGAGCTGCTGGAGGCGTATACCAGGTGCTCGACGTTGTGGTGGCGGCAGCCTTCCAGAATGTTGAGAAAGCCGACCAGATTGCTGTCCACGTAGGCGTGCGGATTGGTGAGCGAATACCTCACCCCGGCCTGGGCGGCGAGGTTGACCACGCGCTGGGGCTGGTATCGGGCGAAGGCATTTTCAATGCCGCCGCGATCTTCGAGGCTCAAGCGCAGATCGGTGAAGTTGGGGTGGCCGGTCAGCTTCGCCAGGCGCGCCTTTTTCAGATTGACGTCGTAGTAGTCGTTGAGGTTGTCTATGCCGATAACCTCGTCGCCGCGCGCCAGCAGCCGTTGCGCCAGCGCATTGCCGATGAACCCGGCGGTGCCTGTGATCAGGATTTTCATGGTTGTTCTTTTCTTTCTTACAGTCTTCCATCCACCTGGTCGGCGGGCAGGATGTATTTCACGTCGAACAGGATGGCGTGCGGCTTGCCCAGGGCGCGGATTTTTTCAGCGCCCATTTCGCGGAATTGGTGGTGGGCGACGGCGAGGATGATCGCGTCGTATTTGCCCGGTTCGAGCGTGGCGACGGGCGTGATGCCATATTCGTGCTCGGCCTCGGCGGGGTTGATCCAGGGGTCGTAGACATCGACCTGGGCGTGATAGCTGTGCAGTTCCTTGATGATGTCGGTGACTTTGGTGTTGCGCAGATCCGGGCAATTTTCCTTGAAGGTCAGGCCCAGGATCAGCACATTGGCGTTGGCGACATGGACGCGGCGCTGGATCATCATCTTGACCACGCGCTGCGCCACATAAGGGCCCATGCCGTCATTGATGCGGCGACCGGCGAGGATGACTTCCGGCAGGTAACCGATCTCCTGGGCTTTATGGGTCAGGTAATAGGGGTCGACACCGATGCAGTGACCACCGACCAGGCCGGGACGGAACGGCAGAAAGTTCCACTTGGTGCCGGCGGCTTCAAGCACTTCCAGCGTGTCGATGCCGAGACGGTTGAAGATCAGCGCCAATTCGTTGATCAGCGCGATATTCACGTCGCGCTGGGTGTTTTCGATCACCTTCGCCGCTTCGGCGACGCGAATGCTGCTCGCCTTGTGGGTGCCCGCCGTGATGATGCGCCGGTAGAGCGCGTCGACGAAATCGGCGACTTCGGGAGTGGAGCCGGAGGTGACCTTGAGAATGTTGATGACGCGGTGTTCCTTGTCGCCGGGGTTGATGCGTTCCGGGCTGTAACCGGCGAAGAAGTCCTGGTTGTATTTGAGGCCGGAGATCGACTCCATGATCGGTACGCACACTTCTTCGGTGGCGCCGGGGTAGACGGTCGATTCGAAGACCGCGATATCGCCCTTTTTGAGTAGCTTGCCGAGCGTCTGGCTGGCCTTGACGAGCGGGGTGAGGTCCGGGCGTTTGTGTTCATCGACCGGCGTCGGCACGGTGACGATGTAGACGTTGCACGAGGCCAGATCGTCGGGGTTGGTGGTGAAGCTGAGCTGGGTGGCCTGCGCCAGTTCCCGGGGCTCGACTTCGAGCGAGCTGTCCTTGCCCGCCTTGAGTTCGGCGATACGCGCCGGATTGATGTCCAGGCCCACGGTGGGAAGCTGTTTGCCGAATTCCACCGCCAGCGGCAGGCCGACATAGCCCAGGCCGATCATGCCGATTTTTGTCTGATTCAGGTCAGGCATGGGAAACTCCTCAGATTATTTGAGTGCCGCGTCCGATCGCGTAATAGGTGAAGCCTTCTCGGGCAAGCATGCGCGGATCGTAGAGATTGCGGCCATCGAAGATCACCGGCTGCTTGAGCGTGGTCTTGATGGCGGCGAAATCCGGGCTGCGGAAAGTTTTCCACTCTGTCACCACGGTCAGGGCATCCGCGCCTTCCAGGGCCTGCTGCGGCGAGTCGCACAGGATGAGGTCGGGGCGTTCACCATAGATGCGCCGCGCTTCGTGCATCGCTTCGGGGTCATAGGCGCGCACGGTGACGCCGCGCTCCCACAGTGCCTCGATGAGCGTGCGGCTGGGGGCGGCGCGCATATCGTCGGTGTTGGGTTTGAAAGCCAGTCCCCATAGCGCGATGGTTCGTCCTTGAAGTTTGCCGTCGTAGTGTTTGCTGATCTTTTCGAACAATATTTCTTTCTGGCGGTCGTTCACGGCTTCCACGGCGCGCAGCAGATCGGCCTGGTAGCCGATCTGCCGCGCGGTGCGTTCCAGCGCCTGCACATCCTTGGGGAAGCAGGAGCCGCCATAGCCGCAGCCGGGATAGATGAAGTGATAGCCGATACGCGGGTCCGAGCCGATACCGATGCGGACCTGTTCGATATCCGCGCCGAGCCGTTCGGCAAGGTTGGCCAGTTCATTCATGAAGCTGATCTTGGTCGCCAGCATGGCGTTGGCCGCGTATTTGGTCAGCTCCGCCGAGCGGATGTCCATCACTACCAGACGTTCGTGGCTGCGGTTGAAGGGGGCGTAGAGGGCGCGCAGCAGCTCGGTGGTGCGCGGGTTGTCGGTGCCGATGACGATGCGGTCGGGTTTCATGAAGTCGTCGATCGCCGCGCCTTCCTTGAGGAATTCGGGGTTGGAGACGACATCGAATTCGATTTGTTTGCCGCGCGCGGCCAGCGCGCTATCGACAGCCGCGCGCACTTTGTCCGCGGTGCCGACGGGCACGGTGGACTTGTTGACCACGACGCGATAATCCTGCATGTGTTCGCCGATGCTCTTGGCCACGGCCAGCACATATTGCAGATCGGCCGAGCCGTCCTCGTCGGGCGGCGTGCCCACGGCGATGAACTGGAACAGTCCATGCGCCACACCCGCGGCGATATCAGTGGTAAAATTCAGTCGGCCCGCCGCGGCATTGCTTTTGACCAGCGCCTCCAGGCCCGGCTCGTAGATCGGGATCTGGCCCTGCTTGAGCATGTCGATCTTGCGCTCGTCGATATCGACGCACAGCACATCATTGCCGACATCCGCCAGGCAGGTGCCGGTGACGAGTCCAACGTAACCCGAGCCGAAGATGGTGATTTTCATGATGGTGATTTGATCTCTAAAAGCCGCGTTTGGCAAATGTCCGCTAAGATAGCAAAGCGCGCTGGTTCCGTCACTATGCGCAGTAGTAATCGCGGGGGATCGGGTTTGTCCTACAGTCAGTGTAAGTTTCCACCTACAGGTGGTCTTTTAATGTATCCATTATAATTATTATGGACATGCGTCGCCAGCGGGTGTAATAGTTGTGTAACGGCGGGAGCAGCATAATCTGCCGTAAAACACAGGGAATGTGCATCCTCATGTCATTCAGACGGAACGAGCTCGCTATTCTCATAGCACACGATTAAAAACGATTCGGGGCTGATTCCGGTATTTATGCTTCGACTGTTCAGACACTATGTGCCTCACAGCTTTTTGTGGCTGGGGGCGATTGAGGCCGCAATACTGCTGCTGTCCATTTACCTGGGCGCGTGGCTGCGTTTTGGCGGTGACGATGGCGCGGTCGAGGACGTGGAGCCGTTATGGCCGAAAGCGGTTTTGTTCGCTTTGGTCATGATCAGCGTCATGACGGCGGTAGGGCTCTACAAGGCCAATTTGCGTGATGGCTTCGCGGGCATGCTGCTGCGCACGGGTATCAGTATCCTGCTGGGCTTCGGGTTGATGAGCCTCGCTTTTTATATCTTTCCTTCCCTGTTTCTTGGGCGTGGCGCGTTTGGTTTGTCATTCGGCATCGCGCTGGGCGGGATTATTTGCGCCCGGCTGGTGTTTTTCAGAGTCATCGACCAGGAAGCCTTGAAAAAGCGTATAGTGGTGCTGGGGACGGGCACGCGCGCGGGACAGATTGCCCAGCGCATGCGCCGGAAAGTCGACCGGCGGGGATTCGCGATCATCGGTTACGTGCATGTCCCGGGCGAGCATGTGACGGTGGACGAAGGGGAAGTGCTGCGTCTCGATATACCGTTGCTCGAATTCGCCAACCGGCATCGGATCGACGAAATCGTCGTGGCCGTCGAGGACCGCCGCAAGAATTTTCCGGTGCATGAATTGCTGGACTGCAAGATGAGCGGCATCGAGGTGGTCGATATGCCCGCCTTTTTCGAGCGCCAGGCCGGCCTGATCCGTCTGGATTTGTTGCATCCGAGCTGGCTGATCTTTTCCGACGGGTTTCTCACCAGTTCCTTGCGTGACTACAACAAGCGCATTTTCGATGTCGTCGCCAGCCTGCTGATACTTGCTCTGGCGTGGCCGGTCATGATTATCGCGGCCTTGGCTATCCTGATCGAAAGCGGCGGGCGTGGGCCTGTCTTCTACCGGCAGGTGCGCGTAGGGCAGAACTGGGAGTTGATCGAGGTGCTGAAGTTTCGCAGCATGCGGGTCGACGCGGAGAAGGATGGTCCACAGTGGGCCAGCAAAAAGGATAGCCGCGTGACACGGGTCGGTGCTTTCATCCGCAAGGTGCGGATTGACGAGCTGCCGCAGTTGTTCGGTGTATTGACGGGGCGGATGAGTTTCGTCGGTCCGCGTCCCGAACGACCGGAATTCGTTGAGCAATTGTCCCAGAACATCCCCTATTATGCCGAGCGCCACCGCGTCAAGCCCGGTATCACCGGTTGGGCGCAGATCCGTTATGCGTATGGTTCTTCGGAGCAGGACGCCATTGAAAAACTACAGTACGATTTATATTACGTGAAGAATCACAGCCTGTTTCTGGACCTGATGATACTGTTTCAAACGGCAGAAGTGATTTTGTGGGGCAGAGGCGCGCGTTAGTCCAGTATCCGATATGTTCAATATAGGCGTCATCAGCTATTCAGCCGCGGCACTGATGTTCCTCGTGCTGTCACTGCTGCTGTTGACCAGTTGGCGGGGACGGTTGCAGGGAGGCTTGCTGGTTTCCGCCGTCATTGCAACCGTCGCATGGGCGGCAATCGCGGCTTATCACGCCGCCAGCGGTTATCCTTCCCTCCTATTGTTGCCGGTGGTCGAGGTCATCCGCGACGGAATCTGGTTCGCCTTTCTGATCGGGTTGCTGCGCGCGACGCAGGGCGGGGTGAGGATGTCCGCAAAACTGCGTTGGCTGTCCGGCGGCCTGATTGGCGTGTGCCTGGCGCTGCTTGGGGTGCTTGTCTGGCCAGAGGTGGGCGGTTTGGCCGGTGACGTGGATTTGCGTGTGCTCGGCTATGTCCTGCTGGCGGTCGCGGGCCTGGGGCTGGTGGAGCAGATTTTTCGCAATACGTCCACGGAGCGGAAGTGGGGCATCAAGTTCCTCTGTCTCGGCATCGGTGGCTTTTTCGCCTATGACTTTTTCCTCTACTCGGATGCCTTGCTCTTTCAGCATGTCGACAGGCATCTGTGGGACGCGCGTGGCGTGATCAACGCCCTGGCCGTGCCGCTTATCGCCGTGTCGGCCGCACGCAATCCGCAGTGGTCGCTGGATGTGGCTGTCTCGCGGGGGGTCGTTTTTCATACCACGGCGTTGCTGGGGGCGGGCATTTATCTGCTGGTGATGGCCGGGGCGGGGTATTACATACGGCTCTACGGCGGAAGCTGGGGCATGGTGGCGCAGGCGATCTTCCTGTTCGGTGCGGCTGTGGTGCTGTTGGTTATCCTCTCGTCCGGGCAGGCGCGCGCCCGGTGGAAGGTGTTGCTCAACAAGCACTTTTTCAGCCATAAATACGATTACCGGGAAGAGTGGCTGCGCTTTATCCGCACGCTGTCAGGCAGCGCGCCGGACAGTCACCAGATCGGTCCGGCGCGGGAGCGCACCATCAAGGCCTTGGCGCAGATCGTCGACAGCCCCGCCGGCATGTTGTGGTGGCGGCGTGGCACGGTTGATTCGGACTCGCCGTTTGTGTCGCAATTCATGCCGGCGGCGCGCTGGAATGTTCCGCAGCAGGCCGGCGCCAGCGAGCCCGACGAGAGCTCCCTGGCCGATTTCCTGGAAAAGCGCCAGTGGGTCATCGACCTCGGTGAGTATGCCCGTCATCCCGAGATTTACCAAGGGTTGGAAATGCCCTCGTGGCTGCGGGATTTTCCTCAAGGGTGGCTGGTGGTTCCCCTGGTTCTGCACCAGCAGGTGCCGGGGTTCATGGTGTTGACCCAGCCGCGCGCGGCCCGGCACATCAACTGGGAGGACCGTGATTTGCTCAAGACGGCGGGCTGCCAGGCGGCCAGTTATCTTGCCCAGCTCGAGGCCGCCCAGGCGCTGGTGGAGGCGCGCCAGTTCGAGGCGTTCAACCGGCTGTCGGCCTTCGTGGTGCACGACCTCAAGAATCTGGTCGCCCAGCTTTCCCTGGTGGTGTCGAATGCCGCGCGGCACAAGCATAACCCGGCCTTCATGGAGGATGCGATCAATACCGTGGAACATGCCACGGCGAAAATGAACCGGCTGCTGGCGCAACTGCGCTCGGGAAGCGCGCGCACGGGGATGACGAGCGAATTCGACCTGGACGCGCTGCTGCGCGAAGTTGTCGCCATGCGGGCGCACGCCAAGCCTGCTCCCGTGCTGGAGCGCAGTGAAGCGGATCTGTTTGTACAGGCGGACAGGGATCGCCTTGCCGCCGTATTCGTACATCTCGTCCAGAATGCACAAGAGGCGACGCCTGCCGATGGTTATGTGCGTATACGGTTGAGCGGCGCCGACGGCCAGGCGGTACTGGAGGTCGAGGACAGCGGCCACGGGATGAGCGCCGAATTTATCCGTGAGCGTCTTTTTCAGCCGTTTCAAACCACCAAGGGTGGGACGGGGATGGGAATCGGTGTCTACCAAAGCCGGGAGCTGGTGCGTGATCTGGGCGGCGAAATTCAAGTGACAAGCACGCCGGGCAAGGGTACGCTGTTTCGTATCCTGCTGCCCCTGAAGGAGGTGCGACGGGACGTGAAGATTCTGAACGGCCTATAACACAAAGGATGGCGGGGGTACGCATGAATGCAAAAAAAACACTGTTGATCGTCGAGGATGACCCTGGCTTGCAGAGCCAACTGCGGTGGTGTTTCGATGGCTTTGACGTGGTGACCGCCGGAGATCGTGAAAGCGCTCTTGCCCAGGTGCGGCGGCATACACCCGCGGTTGTGACCCTCGATCTTGGCTTGCCTCCCGATCCCGGCGGCGCCAGCGAGGGTCTGGCGACGCTGAAGGAAATCCTCGCCATTGCGCCGACGACCAAGGTCATCATGGTTACGGGCAACGATGACCGCGAAAATGCGGTAAAAGCGGTGGGGCTTGGGGCCTATGATTTTTATCAGAAGCCGGTCGATCCCGAAATCCTGGCGCTGATCGTGGGCCGCGCCTTCTATCTGCGCGAGCTGGAAATGGAAAACCGCCGCCTGGCGGCCACGCAACGAAGCGGTTCCCCGTTGCAAGGCGTCATCGCCTCCAGTCCGCAGATGCTCAAGGTCTGTCAAACCGTGGAGAAAGTGGCGCCGACCGATGTCACCGTGCTGTTGCTGGGCGAAAGCGGCACCGGCAAGGAGCTCCTCGCCCGCGCCTTGCATGAGTTGAGTCCCCGTGCCACGCAGAAATTCGTCGCCATCAATTGCGCGGCCATCCCGGAGGCGTTGCTGGAGAGCGAGTTGTTTGGCTATGAGAAAGGCGCCTTCACGGGTGCCACCAAGCAGGTGCGCGGCAAGATCGAGTATGCCGAAGGGGGAACGCTGTTCCTGGACGAGGTCGGCGACCTGCCCGTGGCGCTGCAAGCCAAGTTGTTGCGCTTTTTGCAGGAACGCGTGATCGAGCGTGTGGGAGGACGTGGTGAAATCGCCGTGGATGTGAGAGTGGTCTGCGCGACTCACCAGGACATTCCCGCCCTGGTGAAAGCCGGTAGATTCCGCGAAGATCTGTATTATCGGATCAGCGAGCTGACCATACACATTCCCCCGTTGCGCGAACGCGACGGTGACATTCCGCTCCTGGCGCGCGCGTTTCTCGACAAGTTCGGCGAGCAGCAGCATAAGCCGTTACGCGGCCTGAGCAAGGAGGCGATGTCGGCTATCGAGGTTTATCACTGGCCGGGGAACATTCGCGAGATGGAAAACCGCGTCAAGCGGGCGGTGATCATGAGCGAGGGTTTGCAAATCACCGCCGAGGATCTCGAGCTGGCGCTTACGCCGCAGCATGAGGAAGTGCCGCTCAATTTGCGGCAAGTGCGTGACAACGCCGAGCGGCAAGCTCTGGAGCGGGCACTGCGCTGGTTTGGCGGAAATGTGTCGCAAGCGGCGGAGATGCTGGGAATCAGCCGCCCCACGCTGTATGACTTGATGACCAAATATGGGTTGAAGTAGGGTGGGTTAGGCCGCAGGCCGTAACCCGCCATCCTGCGCCGCGAGGCGCTCCTTAGTATGTGCGGTTGCTGCGCGACCGCCGTTTTTAGAATCATTCACGCTGATGAGATGAAACCATGAAAAAGAGCACCGTAGCACTCAAGGGCAGGATTTTTTATTTGCTGTTATTGTCAGGCATGATGGGCGGCGGTCTGGCGTATGCGGATAACAGTCAAAAGCTGCTGGGTGATGCCAGAGGTTATCTGCAAAAAGGCGATACTCAGTCCGCCATCATCCAGCTCAAGAATGCCCTGCAGGAAAACCCCGACAACAAGGATGCCCGTTTTCTGCTGGGGGAGATCTATCTGCGTCAGGGCGATGGGCCGGGCGCGGCCAAGGAACTGAAACGCGCCAAGGATCTGGGGGTGCTGGATGACAAGGTGCTCATTCCGCTTGGCAAAGCGTATTTGATGCAAGGGCGCAACGAGGCGGTGCTTGACGAAATCAAGGCGCCCACCGGCGCATCGGTGGCCTTGAAGGCGGGTGTGGCGACCCTTCAGGGACATGCTTTCCTGGCGACCCGCAAGGTTGATAAGGCCAAGGAAAAATACCAGGAGGCGTTGGCTTTGCAGACCGACTACCCTGATGCCTTGATCGGCCAGGCGCGCATCACCTTCATGGAAAAAGACCCGGCGGGCACGGAAAAACTCACCGACCGTGCCCTCAAGGCCGATCCGAGCAGCATCGAGGCCCTGTTGCTGAAGGGCGATTTGCAGCGGGTGGCGGGCCGTCATGCCGAGGCCATTCAGACCTTCCAGAAAGTGTTGCAGATCGACCCCCAGAATGCGGGAGCCTATCTGGGGCGGGCCGTTGAACAACTCGCGCTGGGCAAGCCCGCCGAAGCGAAAAAGGACATCGCGGCCGTGCGCAAGCGCGCGCCCAATCACCCCCTCGCCAATTATCTGTCCGCCGCCATGGCGTTTCAGGAAAAAGACCTGAACGCCGCCGAGGAATTCTTGCAGCAAGCGCTGAGGATCATCCCCGGACATCTACCCAGCCTGCTGTTGATGGGCAATGTCCACTATGCCAAGAACCAGTTCGCACAAGCGGAAAACGAACTCACGCGCTATGTCGACGCAGTGCCCGACAATCCCGCCGCGCGCAAACTTCTCGGCGCCACCTTGATGAAACTCAAGCGCCCGCAGGAAGCGGCCAAGGCTCTGGAGCCCGCGGTCAAGGGTAACGCCCAGGATTCCCAGTTGCTGGCCCTGCTGGGCAGCGCCTACATGCAGAGCGGCGACCTCGAGAAAGGCACCGATTATCTCGAACAGGCGGCCAAGCTTGCGCCCAACGCCGCGGCGATACGCACCCAGTTGGCGATCGGGCATCTGGCGTCGGGCGAGACCGATCTGGCCGTCAAGGAGCTCGAATCCGCCGCGGAACTGGGCAAGGAGCCGATGCAGGCGGATGTCCTGCTGGCGCTCACCCACCTGCAAAAAAAGAATTTCGACAAAGCCCTTGCCGCGGCTCAGGCCATGGCCCGCAAAGACACCAGCAACCCCGTACCCTATAACCTGATGGGCGCCGCCTATCTGGGCAAGAAGGACGTGGCCACGGCGCGCAAGCAGTTCGAACAGGCCCTGAAAATCCAGCCCAAATTCAGTCCGGCACAGATGAATCTCGCGCAACTCGATCTACAAGAGGGCAAAACCCAGCAGGCCGAACAGCGTTACAAGGACATTCTCAAGGATAACGATAAAAACATCGGCGCCATGGTGGCGCTCGCCAGCCTGTCGGCGCGGGCCGGCAAGCCGAAAGACGCCATGACCTGGCTGGAAAAGGCGCGGGAACGCAACCCCAAGGCACTGGAACCCGCCCTCCTGGTGATCAACGCCCACTTGCAGCAGAACGAACCCCTCAAGGCGCTGAGCGTCGCACGGGACATCCAGGATGAGCACGCCGACAATCCCGCCGCCTTGCAGGCGCTGGCGCAGGCGCAACTCGCGGCGGGCGAGACCAGCAGCGCCCTGTCCAGCTATCGCAAACTCACGGAAAAACTGCCCAAATCGCCTCAGGTACAGTATCTGCTGGCCCAGGCACAGAACAGGGCAAAAGATTCCAAGGCCGCCGCCAACAGCCTGAACAAGGCCCTCAAGCTCGCCCCGAACTTCCTGCCCGCCTCTATCGCTTTGGCCGAGCTGGCGCTTCAGGACAAGCGTCCCCAGGAAGCCTTGCGCATCGCGCGTCAGGTGCAGAAGCAACAGGACAAATCACCGGCCGGATATGAACTCGAAGGCAACGTCCACATGAGCAGCCGCGCCTATGCGGATGCCGCCAAGGCCTATGCCGCCGCCTTTGCACGCGGCAAGAGCGGCGGCATGGCGATCAAGTTATCCGGTGCCCGCAAGGAGGCCGGCGACACCGCCGGGGCGTATCAGGTGCTGACACAATGGCTCACCGAGCGTCCTGATGATGCAGGCGCGCGCGCCGTGCTGGCCAGCGCTTATCAGGCGGATGGCAAGCGCAAAGAGGCTATGGAGCAGTATCGTAAGGTGCTGGAAAAGCAGCCTAACAACGTCATTGTGTTGAATAATCTTGCCTGGGCTTCCTACGAGCAGGGTGATCCCCGTGCCGTGGACTACGCGGAAAAAGCCTACGGACTCGCCCCGGACCAACCAGCCATCGTTGACACCCTGGGCTGGATCCTGGTGCAGCAGGGGCAGGTCAAGCGCGGCCTGGAACTGCTCCAGACCGCCGCTACCAAAGCCCCTGCCTCTCCGGATATTCGCTACCATTATGCCGTCGCCTTGGACAAGGGAGGGCGTAGCCAGGAGGCGCGCAAGGAGCTGGAGCGCCTTCTGAAGGATGGTCGTGAATTCAATGAGGCTGCGGATGCTCGTGCCTTGCTCAAGCGGCTTGGTGGTTAACATTGATTGCAAAAATTCGTTTCATTATGTGAAGAGATTGCGCTCCTCTATGCAACTTCGAAAATATAGAGATCCACGACCGTGTTCAAAATAAACCTTTTTCCCTGGAGCGTTCGTTGCGCAATTGCATTGCCGGTGATCATCTTCGGTTCCGCTGCCTTATTGACTGGCTGCGGCAAGACCGATTTGTCCGACGCCGAACACGTCCAGCGCGCCAAGGATTATCAGGATAAGCGCGACATCAAGGCGAGCGTTATCGAGCTCAAGAGCGCGTTGAAGCAAAACCCTGATAATCCCGAGGCGCGGTGGTTGTTGGGGCGAATCTATCTCGACATGGAAAATGGAGCCGCTGCCGAAAAGGAACTGACGCGCGCCCGTGCGCTGGGCATTGATCCGGCGGCGATTGTTGTGCCGCTGGGCCGGGCTTTGCTGCTGCAAGGCAAGGCGGAGCAAGTGCTGACCGAGATTCAGGTTGATCCTGGCGCCCCCCCTTCCGTGCGCGCAAGTCTGCTGACCTTGCGAGGAGAGGCGAATCTTGCTTCAAAGAAGATCGATGCCGCGCAAGCCGATTTGTCCGCTGCTTTGGAAGCGTGTGGTGGTAATAAATGCAGCGATACATTGCTGGCTCTGGCGAAGCTGGAACTAAGCCGCCGCGCCGTGGATGAGGCCAAGGTGTGGATAAGCAAGGCTACGGTTCAGGATCCGGGGAACGGTAAGGTGTGGCGCTTTTTGGCCGAGCTGGAACAGTCGCAGCAGCATCCGCAAGAGGCGCTGAATGCTTATGCCAAGGCCATACAGGCCAATCCAAACGACTTTGCCGCAATCCTTGAGCGCGCCCAGGTTCATCTGGAAATGGGTAATCTGGATGCCAGCAAGGCCGATATGGAGGCGGTGCGCAAGGTGGCGCCTGGATATCCCGATATCCGTTATCTCGAGGGAAGGCAGGCGCTGGTCGCCAAGGATGCTCCCAAAGCCCAGGCATCTTTGGAGAATTTCCTCAAAATTCGCCCAGGTCATCTGGGCGCGGCTTACTATCTCGCGGTAGCGCACCTCGCGCAGGGGCATGATCAACAAGCCGAAGAACAATTGCTCCGCTTGTCAAGTATTGATCCGAATTCGCTACAAGTGCGCAAACTGCTAGGTCTTGTTCAGGCGCAAAGAGGCGCTGTGGCTGACGCCATAAAGACTCTCGAACCGATCGCCAGGCAAAACCCGGATGACGTGGAAGTCATCAAGTTGCTGGGGCGGATATATTTGCGAAAGGGGGATTTGCAGATCGGGGTCAGCTATCTGGAGCGCGCCTCGGAAGCAGAGTCTGGCTCTGCCGAAACACACCTGGAACTAGGACAGGCACTGCAAGCGCAGGGCAAGACGGATCTGGCTCTGGCGCAATTCGACGCCGCCTTGCAGGCCAAGCCGGATTTCATGGAGGCCGAGGTACTGCGCATCCTCACGCATTTGCGCGAGAAAAAGTATGATGCCGCCTTGCAAGCCATAGCCCAATTCAAATCCCGGCACCCCAGGAGTCCATTGCCGGATGGGTTTGCCGCCTCGGTTTACGCGGACCAAAAAAACTACCCCAGAGCCCGGCAATTGCTTGAACAGGCGCTGGCGCTGGATCCGAAATACCTCACTGCGCACGCTGGACTGGCGCGGCTTGCCCTGCTCCAGAATGATACCGCAACGGCTCGCCGGCATTACCTTGATGTTCTCAAGCAGGATGATGACCACATAGGCAGCCTGTTGGCGCTCGCCGACCTGGAGTTGCGTGCTGGAAAGCGGAAGGAAGCCACCGCTTGGGTGGAAAAGGCCAGGCAAAAGCACCCCGAGGCTCTTCAGCCGGCATTGGCGTTGATCAATATCTACCTGGGACAGAAGGAAGCGCTCAAGGCATTAAGTATAGCGCGAGACATTCAGAATACTTATGCTGGCACTCCTGCCGCTCTTGAGGCATTGGCGCAGGCGCAGCTTGCGGCGGGCGAAGTCAATAGCGCTGTCTCTAGCTATCGAAAACTCGCGGAAAAGCTGCCTAAATCACCGCAGGTGCAGTATCTGCTGGCCCAAGCCCAAGCCAGGGTGAAAGATTTCAAGGCTGCCGCCAGCAGCCTGAACAAAGCTCTTGAGCTCAATCCGAACTTTCTTCCTGCCTCAATAGGTTTGGCCGAACTGGAGGTGCAGAACAAGCGTCCCCAGGAAGCCTTGCGCATCGCGCGCCAAATCCAGAAACAGCAGGATAAATTCCCGGCTGGCTACGAACTCGAAGGCGATATTCACATGAGCGGCCAGGCGTACTCGGATGCCGCCAAGGCCTATGCCGTGGCCTTTGAGCGAGATAAGAGCGGTGGTCTGGCTCTCAAGCTATCCGGCGCTCGTAAACAGGCCGGTGATACTGCGGGTGCTTATCAAGTCTTGGCGCAATGGCTTGCCGAACACCCTGATGACATGGGGGTGCGCATCATACTGGCCAGCACCTATCAAGTGGACAGGAAAGGTAAAGAGGCGGTTGAACAATATAAAAAAGTGTTGGAGAAACAGCCAAACAACGTCGTCGCACTGAATAATCTTGCCTGGCTATCCTACGAACAGGGTTATCCCGGTGCTGTTGATTACGCAGAAAAAGCCTACAGCCTTGCCCCGGAGCAGCCTGTTATCGGCGACACCTTGGGCTGGATACTGGTACAGAAGGGCCAGGTGAAGCGCGGCCTAGAGTTGCTGCAGGCTGCCGCCAGCAAGGCATCCGCTGCTGGAGGCATACGTTATCATTACGCGGTTGCCTTGGACAAAGCTGGATACAGCCAGGAAGCGCGTAAAGAGTTGGAGCGTCTTCTAAAAAATAATGGCGAATTCAATGAGGCTGCGGATGCCCGGGCTTTGCTCAAGAAGCTTGGTGGATAATCAAAATCGCGGGCGGGCTTGCCCGGGCCTCTCACCGCTCGCGATAAACTTTCTCTGGACGTTGCGTTGCTATGTGAGGCGGCTTTATGTCCCTGAATTCGCTGATGAAAACCGCCAAGAAGCCGTTCTTAACCTTGTGATACCCTCCTGAATGAAGGGGGGGCGAGGTTACGGGGGCTGTTTAGTCTGCATTGGTGGGCGGCGAAGAAAGAGTAAAAAATCGTGAAACTGATGTAATATATTGTTTATTCTGGTAAAAATTATATTTGTCGGAATTTTTTACAGTTTTTTAGGCCGGGTATGATCGAAGTCTGTGTTTATCACCTCCCTAAAAAATTTTTATTGTTTATTTTCAATGGCTTATTTATTTTTTTGGTTATTGATCGAGTGTCGGATTTTTTTACACTTTATTTGCCGAATTGCCGCGACGGGGGGTGGATCGTTTATTAAGGTATTGTTTCTGTTTGGGTATTATTTTTATGGCACGAAAAATGCTTTACTTTGTGTGTGGCAATGCAGTAGTCATTGTTTAAGTAACCTATGAGGAACGAGAAATGAAATTCAATTTGAAATTGGCGCAAGCGGGTTTAATTGCAGCTATGGCCACGGCAAGCGCTGGTTCCATGGCTGCTGTTTTTAGCGATTTCCAGGTGACGGAGACTTCTGTGCCCGGTAGTGCGGCCAATGTCTTTACTGCCGACAAGATTACCGGTAACTATGTGGAAGTTGTTACCTTTGATGGTGTGGGGAACTTTCAAACCTCGCTTAAATGGCAAGCCGGTCAGTTTGTTGCTAATGATGGGACCACCCCAGTCACTACTCAGCTCGGTAGTTTTGGCTCTGGTGGATATGGGCTTTATGCTCTGTTGCAGGCTTCGGGAACCTACGCGACCGTTGCTGGCGTGACCAGTTTCACGTTCATTCCGGGCGGCAGTCTGGCGCTCTGGATCGACCCTAACAGCGACACAACCTTTGCCGCGCCCGCAAACGGCAGTCTTCCCTGGGCGACCGGGAATACCGGAGATCCTGATTATCTGATCGCAACGGGGGCTGCAATCAGCGGTGCGGGTACGCTTGACCCCACCCTAAGCACCTGTGTAGGTGGTATCAACTGCGGTAGTTTTGGTGCTAAAACCAATTTCGCATTGACTGGTGCGGGTATGGGTTATTTCACCCAGCCAGTACCCTTTTACAGTTTTTCTCTTCAATCCGCGCAACTGAACTCGTTCGTTCCTGTTGGTACACAAACTATCAATGGTTCGTTGGATGCGGTGTTTGTGCCTGAACCTGCCAGCATCGCGCTGATGGGTTTGGGACTGGTTGGGTTGAGCGCCCTCAGCCTGCGTCGCCGTAAGCAGACCTAAATTACGCGACGGCTCGTGCAAGGTGTAATCGGCTATTTTCGACTGCGCCTTGCACGAGCTGCTTTTTTGGGGCACCTCCATTTAGAAGTAGGCTTTAATCGCGGCTTCCGTTCGAAGAACCCCGTCTTTTTCCGGCAGAGAAAACGCCATAAGGGCGCTTCTAAAAATTCGATCAAGGCGCGATGGCAAGGCGGAAATGCGCGAAAAAGCGGAGTGTACACGGAGTACATGAGCATTTTGAGCGCATTTCCAACGCCGCCATCGCGGCTTCAGCGAATTTTTAGAATGCCCATAAGCTTAGGGCATTTTGATGGCCGGGTCGTCATGGCCTCATGCAGGCATCCTTTAGGCCAAGGACTATTTCTCATCGACCAGGCCGCTAACTGGCAAGTGCCAAGTTGTTACTTTCTTCGGTAAGTAGTGCTTCACGGAAAGCATCGTCGATGTGCTGAGTGACAGCGGCTGGTAAATGGTTTCGATCTAGATATGCGCGCGCAAACTCGAGCCGAGCTTGGAGTGCGCTTTGGTCGGGGTGCTTGAGGTTCCTGCCTATTTGCTGTAGATCTTCTTTGCCAAGGAAAAATCGTCCCAGCATTTTTCGCATACTGTGCGCTTTGTGATAACGCTGTTCGGCGGAAGGAAGGTTTAGTCGCATAGCCACAGTGCGCATGTGATTGATAAGTGCGTATTCCTTGACGGGGCCGATTTGTTCGAGGAGCATGGCATGCCTATAAAAACTTTGGTGCTCTGGTGCTATGGCAACACAGAAATCACTTACCTTATGCCTGTGTAATGCGTAAATATAGGCTGCATAGAAGAGCTGTAACAGTAAAGTTAAATCTCTAGAGCGGCGTGTTACGAGGCACGAAATTTCGGCGAGCAATGCCCCCGATTTTCTCCTGAGCAATTGAATTTCTTCTGGATATTCCTTCTCCATGGGGAGGCCGAGGGCGCCATCGATTACCATTGTAAGTGTAGCCGCGACTTCTCCGTGCGATAGTGCTATAAACGTATGGCTAGTGGGTAGTGCAAAATGTGGGGTAAACCTGATTTTACTATCATTTTCAATCTGATATCCTATTTTGCAATATTGATTGTAGACGAGGTGATAGGCGTCATGGAGCTCTCTGGCGCTGCGCGCTATTCGTATTTCTAGTGGCTTGTCTGGGGGAAATAAATATTCATCCGCCAAATTTTCTATGCGGGCAGGATTTGCGGCTTCTGCGCTTTTTTCTACATTAAAGATGGGGATAACGTTCGGTTTCATTTCGTATATTCCTCAGATATATTAAGGTATTTCTATAATTTTCGATCGGCAAGTAGTAGAAAAAGCGGGGTACACGCAACAGTGCATGAGCATGTTGAGCTGCGCTTTCAACGGGTTCTCCGAAGATTATGGAGGTGCTCATGAATTTGTAAGAACTTTTTCCTTGAGTTTATGCCGTCTTGCCTAGTCTGGATTGTGTGTTAGCCTACTCTGGATCAAAGATAAATTGATGTTAATTCGGTCTCTTGAGGAATGAGGAATTCATCACAAAATCCAACATTTGCATAACAGATTGGTAGTGTCTGGAAATTTTCTGTAATAGATTTAATTGGTTATCGGTTTCGCCAATAATCACAAAAGCTCCTGTTTCCCCAATCTCACGTTGAAATCGGCGACACCCATGGATACGGTATTTTCCTTGTTTGGTTCAGCCTGTTATAGGGGCTGATTGGCAAAATTGCCGGACACTACGGACGATCCTCAGGGTTTTTGTCATGGCATGTTTTTCCTTTAATAAATCCTTGGCTTGGTGGCGAACCGTGCCGCAGCACTGTGCTCGGCGCGTTCACCGTTCTCTTGCGGGGGTATTTCCCGATGTTGATGTGGATTATTATGGCTGCGGAATGAATGCCGACACTGTCGCTGCATGGGAGAGAATTTCATCACGGAATCAGAAGTTACAAAGCGGGATCTCAAAAAAATCGCTATGGCCCACATACGGTTTCCAGGCTAAGACCAAATTGAAATCTTTTACTGTTCGAAAGAATAGTCTGAAAACCATGTAGGCAATTACTGAGCCAAAAATAAAAATAGTTAAAAATCAAGTTGATATAGTTATGGACGACTTCGCGGCAAGGATAATGCGTCTCCTTTTTGAGACAAGACGTGACAAATTTTCTTTTTTAAATAAGGAAAATATGTTGAGGGAAGGATATCTATTTGATGATGTAAAGAAAAATTGTTTGTCTCCTTAAGGAGACAAACAATTGCTTTAGGGAGGCGTGAGGGAAATGCGGATTTGCATATGAGCCCGGCGCAGGCGTATTGCCGAAGGGTGGACGTGTTCTAAAACGGCAATTTGTTTTTGTCTCGATGTTCCAGATAATAGCCAATCAGGATCGGTAGATATTGTTTGAGTGGCGGCCAACTTACGCCCAGGATTTTGAGGGTGCCGCGAGTTTTCTGGTTGTCGACTTTCCAGGATAGTCCCGCGAATTTGATAAAAATAAGTTGGACACGGAAAAAACGCCTCAGCCGCCCCCATGTGATCTTGCTGAGTGTGGTGAGCAAGATCCGGTGAAATATCGGGGCGATATAGATGGGGCGGCGGATTTTGCGGTGCAGCCGGGTTTCGAGTATGGATTGTAATTCGCTGATGAATTCAGGGAATGTGATCGGATCGGCGAGGCCTTGGGCGAGGTGATAGACCTGCCCCCGGGCGTCGGGATATTCCATCAGTTTGACGATCCCCTGTGCGAGAATGTCAACGGGGATCGTATCCACCGGCGGGCCTTTGGGCAGGATCGGGTAGTCGGGATTCAGCAGCATTTTTTCGACCATCATATAGAAGGACTGAAATCCGAGTGCCTTGCCAGTGGCCGCTTCGCCGACGACCATGGTGGGTCGAAATAGACTGATGGAGGCCCCTGATTCGATTTCTTGTTTGAGGAATTCTTCGGCTTCGAACTTGGCGATTTCGTAGGTGTTGAGGAAATCTAGCTTGTAACTGGTCAGGAATTCTTCCTTGACCAGCCCTTTGTAACGCCCTATCACCTCCATGGTGCTGATGAATCCGAAGCGTTCGAGGTGAGAGAAGTTCTGGCTGAGGCGATAGGCGTTTTGGGTGCCACCCAGAATCATACGGCGGGCATCCTCTACAGTCAGATCCAGACGGATGTTCGATGCGGCGTGTATGAACAGGTGGACTCGATCTTGAATGGCCGCGATCTGGTCTGGCATGAGGCCCAAATCCGGTTGCGTGATGTCGCCGCACAGCACTTCGATCCGGTCAGGGTATTGTTCGAAGGGGACTTCCCAAAAGGCGAGGGCTTTTTTGAGTCGATCAGTCGCATCTTGCTGCGATTTGCCGCGAACGAGAAGGAATAATTTGTAATTGGAGCCGGTCAGATATTCCTTTGTGAGTCGTGAGCCGACGTTGCCGTTCGCGCCCGTTATGAAAACGCCTTTCATATGTCTTCCTCTGGGTACATGGTGTTGATGATCTGCTGGTAACGCTTTTCGACCTCCGCGCGGCGAACCTTTAGTGTTGTGGTCAATTCACCAGCCTCGATGGAGAGTGGCGCCGGGAGGAGGGCGAATTTTTTTACCTGCCGGTTGTTCTGAATGGTGGGGTTACGTTTTTCTATTTCGCGGTGGAGATAAAAAGTCGGTTCCTCTTTTGTGGCAAGTAGTTGTGATTTAAAGGATTCGTCCATGGTCACGAGAGCGGTTAGATATTTTCTCCCGTTGCCAATTACCACAAATTGTTCGATGCCTAAAATGTCTTTATAGTTGCTCTCGATCTCGTTCGGAGATATCCGCTGGCCGGTGGAGGTCTTGATGATCTCTTTTTTGCGGCCCGTGATATAGACATAGCCATCTTCCAGCCGTCCCAGATCGCCGGTCTTCAGATACCCTTCCTCGTCGAAAAGGCGGCCACTGTCGGTTTCGCCCCAGTAGTTTTTCAGCGCAGCGGGTGTTTTGACGAGAATCTCCCCATCGGCGGCAAGGCGCAGGTCCATGATGGATGCCGGCTGGCCCACCGACCCATAACGAAGTGCGCCGGGGTGGTTCATCGTCATTAGCATGGCGGCCTCGCTTGCGCCATACACTTCATAGGTGGGGACTCCAAGGGCGTCAAAGAAGCGGAGTATCCTGGCATCGACAGGCGCGGAACCGGAGATCAGGAAACGCATCCCGGAGCCCCACACGGCGCGCCGCAGTTTACCGATCAATAAATGATCGGTGAGGGTCAACAGGGCGGGGTACGGAAGGTGCGCGCGAAGGGCGAGAAGTTTGTTCACCAGGAAAGCCGCGAATGGTTTTTCACGCAGTTTTTTGCGGATTTCGGAGTAAACTTTTTCAAGGAGTCTGGGCACGACGATCAAAAAGGTTGGATTGAGTTCCTTGACCTTGCCGAACAGGCTGAGCGGATCCTTGATGAAATATTGGGCGACGCCGAGATGGTAACAGAGCGAGGATACCAACCGGCCGGTACCATTGCTGAGCGGTATCCAGATCAAGGTTTTGTGATGTCCCCTCTGAAATTCGGCGGCGAATGCCTTTTCCATGGCGTGGAACCCCAAGGTGAGCTGGTGATGGCTGAGGGGGATGCCCTTAGGTCTGCCGGTTGTGCCGGAGGTGAAAATGATGGCGGCCACGTCGTGGGGGCGCGCCTCACATGGCAAGACAGTCTCCGGGGCTTTTTCCAGCAGGGCGCCAAGGTTGTGCAAACGGCCGTCTGTGGCGGGATCCGCCTCGAACAGACAGATAAAGGCGAGCCGATCGCGCGATGGTGGCGAGATCAATTCCAGTAATTCATGATTCTCGGCGAAGAGTCCGCGGATGCCGGCGTTTTCGATGATGTATTCCAGGTCGCGGCCGGTGCTCTTGGGGTCGAGGCCGACTGTGATGCCGCCGAGGTACATGATGGCCTTGTCGGCGACCTCCCATTCGTAGGCGGGCCGGGCCAGGATTGCGATCCGGTCGCCTTTTTCGATGCCTTGCCTCCTCAGGGTGGCGGCAACGCGAAGGATATCGTTGTGATAGGTGTGGTGCGTTCGCGGTGTCCAGCCGTTCGGGGTTTCCGAAAAGAACGCGACGGCGTCCGGTTTTTCTTTCACCTTCTGCTCGATGGATTCAATCAGGGTCAGCGGTTGCGTGTGGGCCATTTTATCCTCAGCCGACGCCGATGTCTTTTTTGGTCAATCCAAGTTGCGCCAATGTATCAGTCACTGTCTTGTTTATGAAGTGGCCTGTCTTGGTTGAGTATTCCAGCATCTCGAAGAGATTCAGCCAATAGCCGCGCTCGGATTTGCCTTCGCGTACCATGCGGGCAAACTCCACTTCAAAGCTGCTGTAGCCGAAACGCGCCACTTCCGCCATGCCGATGACCGGGATGAGCGTATTGTTGGTGAGAAGCGGGCTGCTTTGCCTGCTGTCGATCAATCCAAGGCGAGAGACTTCCGTGAGGATGAATTCCTCGCTTGGATCCCACACGTAATAAGGGAACAGGAAGCGCGGCACCCGTTCTTCGGGGAAGCATGAGCCGTCGAACCAGTGTTGCATTTCGTCTTCGCTAAATACCTCGCGTAACGGGATGCCGGCATGCGTCGTGAGCGGGGCTTGTTCCTGTTCAGGTGGGAATTCAAAGCCGATGGGGCCGAAGACATTTTCCAGCTGCACACGTGATACGCCGCAGATCACCAGCGGAATGTCCTGGCGGGCAGCCAAATTTTTGGCGGTATCAAAAGTGATGTGTCCATCGAATTGGTCGACAATGCTGTAGCCGGTCTGTTTGTCCAGATTGGTCAGCGCGTAACGAAACGCCTTTTTTACGAATGAGGGCTGAGGCCGTACCGTAATGTGATCCACATCGAAACGTCTGAGTACGCGATTTGCGTTTTCAACGGCGAACGGGCTCAGGAACCCGTTGTCGACCAGCATCGTCAGTATCCGCAGCCGCGGATAATCCGTGACGAGGCGGTGCAGCAGGTAGGTGCTGTCCTTGCCGCCGCTGAACAGCAGTATGGCGTCGTAGGGGCCTTTGGAGCTTTGTGTGTACGATCTGAGAATGTCATCGATCGGGTCGGTGACGCTGTCGTGGGGTTGCGCATGCTTGGCGGTTCCGGTCGGGGCAGTGGTGGAATACTCGCGGCATTCCTTGCAGAGACCAGTTTCATCCAGAGGGCTTGCTGTGTCAGGAAGAACGCAATGGCGGCAACGCGGTGACAAGTGCGTTTTTACCAATGGACGTATGAAGTGCCATAAATGACGGGCAACGAACTCTACTGTCCGCGCTTCCCGAGCGAAAATTGTCTTATCCATGATTCGTTGGCACCGTATTTCTATATCCGGTTTCCGTCACCTTGGTGAGCTTTGCATGATCTGTGCCGCGAGGTTCCTGATGCGGCTGCCAGCCGAGAGTTAAGTTATGACTACCAGCTTCATTCCCATCCGTGAAGTTACTTTGGAAAGGGTTTTGTCGGAGCAAAGAAATTTGGAATTGTGAAGGCTATGGGCGGCTGAGAGCTGAATGGAGCCCAAGGTCTTGATGCCATATTTCCCGCCAAACTCTCTTGCCAGGTCCGCCGCCCCGGTTCTGGGTAGTTAAAACCTAAAAACCTCGGTTGGAATCTACTGCGAATGCCTAATACGCTTAATCTGCGCGAAAAAATCGTGAAATCTGTCCTCGCCGTGGTGCATGATTACGGCTTCGGTGAGGTGTTGCCGCGCTTCCTTTATTCCTGCGGTAGTCATCAAGATTTCCTCGATTGCTCATTATGTCTGCCAGTGTGCACAACGGATGCCTTGTCTATCAAGAGGTGAGGGTCGAAGGCGCGCGCTGGCGCAGTTTCTTTTCCCACTCCAGCGATGTCTTGACGATGAATTCCAGGTCGTCATAACGCGGCTGCCAGCCGAGTGTTGCGCGGATGCGGTCGGCTTTGGCGACGAGCATCGGCGGGTCGCCGGCGCGGCGGGGTTGTTCGTGGATGGTGAGGGGGGCGCCGTTGACGCGCTGCACGGTGTCGAGCACTTCGCGTACGCTGTAGCCGTGGCCGTAGCCACAGTTGAGGGTGGTGGAGGCGCCGCCGTTGCGCAGGTAGTCGAGGGCCTTGAGGTGGGCGTCGGCTAGGTCTTCGACGTGGATGTAGTCGCGCACGCCGGTGCCGTCGGAGGTGGGGTAGTCGGCGCCGAAGATGGAGACGGATGCCCGCTTGCCCACTGCGGCTTCGCAGGCGACTTTGATGAGCAGGGTGGCGTCACGGGTGGACTGGCCGATGCGGCCTTGCGGGTCGGAGCCGGCGACGTTGAAGTAGCGTAGGACGACGTGGCGCAGGTCGGTGGCGGCGCTCAGGTCGCGCAGTATCCATTCGCTCATCAGCTTGGAGGTGCCGTAGGCGTTGATGGGGGCGGTGGGGCTGTCCTCGCTGGCCAATGCAGTGTCCGGGATGCCGTAGACGGCGGCGGTGGAGGAGAAGATGAAGTGCTTGACGCCGGCTTCCGCGCAGCATTGCAGCAGGTTGCGGGTGCCGCACGTGTTGTTGCCGTAGTATTTCAGCGGGTTGGATACCGATTCGGGGACGACGGTGTGGGCGGCGAAGTGCAGTACGGCGTCGATGTCGTGTTCGCGCAGTACGCGGGCGGCCAGTGCGCGGTCGCCGGTGTCGCCGACGATCAATTCGCCGTGGAGCACGGCGTCGGCAAAGCCGCTGTAGAGGTTGTCCAGGACGACGACGCGTTCACCGCGTTCGCCCAGTTGGCGCGCGACATGACTGCCGATGTAACCGGCGCCGCCGGTGACGAGAATGCCCTTTTTTTTCATTGATGATGATCCTTTCTGGTGTTGTGTTTTTGAAATGCGGCGGCTGCTCACCACCCCGCCCCTGCGGGGCACCCCTTCTCAAAGAGGAGGGGAGGAGTGAAATCTCCCCCTTTTCTTGAGCAGGCTCTCAGTGGCTTTTATCCTCTTCCCCATTTTCTTCTTCGCCTTCCTCCTCCTCTTCTTCTTCTTCGAGAGATTCAGAGGGAAAGCCGGTGGCGCCTTTGCTCTCCAGCGCGCGCAGGCGTGCGTCCATGTCGTGCAGCGTGCCCAGCACTGCCGCGTTGACGGTGCCATCAGGGTAGGTTCCATCAGGCTGGAGTTCACCGGCGGGCAGGCCGGTGAGTATTTCCAGCGCTTCGTCCACGGTGTAAACGGCGTAAACGTGAAACCGTCCGGCGTCGATCGCCTCCACCACTTCTTCCTTGAGCATCAGATGCTGGGCGTTGCGGCGGGGGATGATCACACCTTGCGTGCCGGTCATGCCCAGGGCGTTGCAGGTGGCGAAGAAACCTTCGATCTTTTCATTGACGCCGCCGATGGCCTGTAATTCGCCGCGCTGGTTGATGGAGCCGGTGATGGCGAGGTCCTGACGCAAGGGGATGCCGGCGATGGCGGACAACAGGGCGATGAGTTCCGCGGCCGACGCGCTGTCTCCCTCCACTTCGCCGTAGCTCTGCTCGAAGCCGATGCTGGCCGACAGCGACAGCGGGATGTCGCGCGCATAGCGCCCGCCCAGGAGGCCCGACAGGATGAGCACGCCCTTGCTGTGGGTCTTGCCGCTCAGTTTGGCTTCGCGCTCAATGTTCACGATTCCGGTCTGGCCGAGAAAGACGCGGGCGGTGATGCGCGAGGGACGGCCGAAGGAGAAGCCGCCGAGGTCATACACCGACAGACCGTTGATCTGGCCGGCCACCGCGCCGCTCACATCCACCATCAGGGTTCCCTCGGCGATGAGGTCCTGAATGCGCTCTTCCAGAAGGTTGGAGCGGTGTATCCATTCCTTGATGGCCCGCTGCACATGAGACCGCGATACCAGCGATTTGCCTTCCCGCGCCGCCCAGAAGCTGGATTCGTGGAGCAGGTCGGACAGGTCGCCGAAACGCAGGGAAAGCTTCTTCTGGTGATCCACCCAGCGCGCCGCTTGTTCCAGCACCGCCGCGACGGCGCCGCGGTCGAAGTGCAGCAGTCCTTTGTCCTTGCACAGCCGGGCGATGAAGAAGCTGTACTGGAGAGGAGATTGATCGCGGAGATTCTGCTGCACGTCGAAGTCGGCCTTGACCTTGAAGATCCTCGGAAAGTCTTCCTCGTATTCCTGCAGCAAATAAAACAGATAGGGGCTGCCCACCAGGATGACGCGCAGGGTGATGGGGATGGGTTCGGGCTTGATCCCGGAGGCGGCGGCGAAGCCGTAAGTTTCCGCAATGTCCTCGATCTTCAGTTCCCGCTTCATGACGATGCGCTTGAGCGCGTTCCAGGCAAAGGGGCTTTGCAGCACATCGAGGGCGTTGACGAGTAGGTAGCCGCCGTTGGCCTGGAGTATGGAACCGGCCTTGATGAGGGTGAAATCGGTGTACAAAAACCCCAGGTGCGCCTTTTTCTCGATGCGGCCTATCAGGTTGTTGTAGGTGGGATTGGTCTCTTCAACGAAGGGCGCGCCGCGCGTCGCGCTGTTGTCGACGACGACATTCACGGCATAGCGGATCATGGCGCGGCGCGCTGGTTCCAGCTCCAGGCCCGGAACCGGCATCGGCGCGGCGGACTCATGTTGCTCGGCGAGGAAGTCCTGGACGTTTTCCAGCACGTCCTGCTGCACCGCCTGAAGATAATCCACCACTTTGGGGAAGGGCTGGTATTTCGTCCGCAGGCTGTCGAACAGGTGCTCGGAGGTGTATAGCGCGACTTGCAGGTTGAGTTGCGCGATTTTTTCAGCCATCTCCTCCCGCAAGGCGCGAACGCGATCCAGGAAATTGGCGACCTCTTCGCGCACCGCCTTTTCCTTCTGCTGGATTTCTTCCCGCACGTTTTCGGGCAGAGCCTCGAATTGCTCGGGATTGAGCGGCTCGCCTTTGTGCAGCGGGACGAGAATGATGCCCACGCGGGTACCCTTGACGAGAAAGCCGTGCTCCTTGGCCTGTGCGTCGAGTTTTTCGCTGAGCGCGTCCCTCGCCTTGGAGAATTCCTCTTCGATATGCTCGCGTTGTTCCTCGTAATCCTTACTCTGGAAGACCCTGGGGAATTCCTCTTTCAAGGAGGTGATGAGGTGCTCCATGTCGCGCTGAAATTCCCGTCCTTTGCCGGGAGGCAGGCTCAAGGCCCGCGGATGGTCCGGGTCGCGGAAGTTGTGGACGTAGCACCAATCGCCGGGGGTGGGGCGCGTCTCCGCGACCTGCCGGATCATGGACTTGATGATGGTGCTCTTGCCCGTGCCGGGAATGCCGCAGACAAAAATATTGTAGCCGTGATCCTGGATGTGCAGGCCGAAATCCATGGCGCGCACCGCGCGCTCCTGGCCGATGACGCTCTCTTCGTAGGGCAGTTCCGCCGTGGTTTCGAAGGGGAGTTGAACGGGATCGAAACGGGCGCGGACTTCGCCGGCGGAGAGGCGCCATTGTTCGGGGGAGGGGGCTGGGATGGGTGGCATGGTTTCTGTTTGTTGTGGGGATTCTGGCATGCCAGGTATTATACACCGTTCCTTGTTTCATACGCGCGAACGGAGGGTGAACGGCCTTTATGCACGGGGCATTCAGCCACCCTTGCCTCTTCTTGGTGGTTGGAGTTTTTGCCTATCTGACCCTGACAAAGGAATAACGCGTCCGCAGGTCCTGCGACAGCAGAGTCACGCCGCCACTGTCATCCACGGTCTCGGCGGCCACGATGTAGTCCGGGTTGTCGAAAGAAACATGCAATGTCTTGCCCTGCCGGTGTGCTTCGGCAGTGAGGTGGTCGCCCAGCGCTCGTTCTTGGTCGGGGCCGGTAATCCGCAAGTGGGGTCCGCGCCATTCCAGGCGAACATAGAATGTGCCATCGGACATGCGGCCGACGAGCGGGGTCGCGGCCTTCGCCAGTTGATCTTCCAGGGTGTCGAGGGTGAACTGGAAGCGTTGGTCCATCGGCAGCAGGCGGGACAGGCTTTCCGTCCATTCGGCATCTTCGTCCATGGCTTTGCGCAGATCATTGAGAAACCAGGCGACGTCATCGGCCTTCCCGGTGAGTACACCCCTGAACGCTGTGAGCTGGAATTGTCCGAAAGGCTTGAGCTTTTCCAGGAGAAAATGTTCGCGCTCGGGCAGTGCGATGGCAATGATGTTCCAGTCTTTCATGATGTGCCTCCTTGATGTCCAAATGTGCGACGCTGATCCCGAAGATCGTTCCCTGTTGTCCGTTTTTGGGATACCTATTTCATGCGGGGGTTGCGGGAGGATTGCAATGGGCCAGAAAGGAAATTTTCTTGCGTGCGATCAGAGGAAAAGTTGTGACTATGCCGCCGTGAAGCGGATTTCGGGTATACTTTTCCCTGCCGGAAGCCATGGAAGCGATGCGTAAGCGAGCGATGGCTGACGTGCCCCCGCGTAGCCGTAGGGCTGGATGTTTTGTCGGAGTCTGCGCGTAAGCGCAGGCAGAGACAAAATAGGAGGCACCCGACACGGCGTCAAGTCATTGTGGGAGCAAGGGTGCGCTGCATAGTAGCGCGCCGTTGCGGACGCAGGATGAACGCGGGCCGCCGGAGGCATACTTGTCGCCAATTTTTTGCTCCTGAGGGAGACTTGGATGTCCCGTCAGGTTTCGCAAAAAATGGCGACACAATCGTTCCGTCTTGCCGAATAAAAACCGGGGTTTGTTACATGTCCGATGTCAAAAAAGTGGTGCTCGCCTATTCCGGCGGGCTGGATACCTCCGTCATTCTCAAATGGTTGCAGGATACCTACGGCTGCGAGGTGGTGACGTTCACCGCCGATATCGGCCAGGGCGAAGAGCTGGAACCGGCGCGCGCCAAGGCCCAGGCGCTGGGTGTGCAGGAGATCTATATCGACGATCTGCGCGAGGAGTTCGCGCGCGATTTCGTCTTTCCGATGTTCCGCGCCAACGCCATCTATGAAGGGGAATACCTGCTCGGCACCTCCATCGCCCGGCCGCTGATCGCCAAGCGCCAGATCGAGATTGCCAACGAGACCGGCGCCGATGCCGTCTCCCACGGCGCCACCGGCAAAGGCAACGACCAGGTGCGCTTTGAGCTTGGTTACTACGCGCTCAAGCCCGAGGTGCGCGTCATTGCTCCGTGGCGCGAGTGGGATCTCACCTCGCGCGAAAAGCTGCTCGCCTACGCGGAAAAGCACGGCATTCCGGTGGAAATGAAACGCGGCAAGAAATCACCCTATTCGATGGACGCCAACCTGCTGCATATTTCCTACGAGGGTGGCATCCTGGAAGATCCTTGGGCAGAGGCGGAAGAGGACATGTGGCGCTGGTCGGTGGCCCCTGAAAAGGCGCCGGACAAGCCTACTTATGTGGAGCTAAGCTATGCCAAGGGCGACATCGCCGCCATTAACGGTGAGGCCATGAGTCCGGCCACGGTGCTGGCCACGCTGAATCGCCTGGGCAACGAAAACGGCATAGGCCGGCTCGATATCGTCGAAAACCGCTACGTCGGCATGAAGTCGCGCGGCTGTTACGAAACCCCCGGCGGCACCATCATGCTCAAGGCCCACCGCGCCATCGAGTCCATCACGCTCGATCGCGAGGTGGCGCACCTCAAGGACGAGCTGATGCCCCGTTACGCCAGCCTGATTTACACAGGCTACTGGTGGAGCCCGGAACGCAGGATGTTGCAGCAAATGGTCGACGCCTCGCAGGCCAGCGTCAACGGTGTGGTGCGGGTCAAGCTCTATAAGGGCAGCGTCAGCGTCGTGGGGCGCAAGTCGGACACGGATTCGCTGTTCGATCCCACCATCGCCACTTTCGAGGAAGACGCGGGGGCCTACAACCAGGCCGATGCCGCCGGGTTTATCAAGCTGAATGCGTTGCGCATGCGGATCGCGGCGCGATTGAGGAAAGGAAAGTCATGAGTTTCAAAAACGTCGAAGTCAAAAAGAAAGCCAATATCTACCACGGTGGCAAGGTCACCAGCCGGTCCATCATCACCCCGGAAGGCGAGATGAAGACCTTGGGCGTGATGCTGCCCGGCACTTACCGTTTCAGCACCCAGGCGCCGGAGGTGATGGAAGTCACTCAGGGCCGCTGCCGGGTCAAACTGGCCGACGACCAGGCCTGGACGGATTATGAAGCCGGGCAAAGCTTCGAGGTGCCGGGCAACTCGCATTTCGAGATCGAGGTGGATGAGCTGCTGGATTATGTTTGTCATTTCGGGGCGGAGCAGTAGATCGCCCCGCCTTTCTCAATCGAACGAATAATGCTTCTTCACCGCGCGGCGGATGTCCCAGACGCATGACATGCCGGCGGGGAAGGTGACCAGATCGCCTTCACCCATGGCGACCGGCTCATCGCCGGCGGGGGTGACGACAACCTCGCCCTGCAGAAAATAGCAGGTCTCTTCGCAGTCATACGTCCAGGGAAACGTAGACACCTCTTTGGTCCAGATCGGCCAGTGCCGCACTTCCAGCTCCTCCAGCCGCGCCTGGGACGGATTGCGTTCGATCTGGATTTTCATGGTTTTTCCCCGAAGAGTTGCTGTTTGAGGCGGAACAGGGCGGAGATGTCCTCGTCGCCGTAGCCCGCCTCCATCAGGTGTCGATAATGGATCAGGGTCATTTCGACAAGCGGCAGTTGGGCGCCCAAATCGCTCGCCATTTGTTTGCAGATGGACAGATCCTTGTGATGAAGCGCCAGCCTGAAGCCGGGGGTGAAATTGTCGCGCACCATGGCCGGCCCGCGATGGCTGAGAAACCAGTTGCCCGCCGCGCCGCCGCTCACGGCTTCGATTACCTTGTCCAAAGAGAGTCCCGCCGCTTTGGCAAACGCAAGCGCCTCGGTGACCGCTTGGTTGATGCCGGCAGCCATGATCTGATTGACCGCTTTGGCCATCTGGCCGCTGCCCGCCGGTCCCATGTGGACGATGCGTTGAGCGATGGCCTCCAGCGCCGGGCGCACCCGCTCCAGTACCGCGGCATCGCCGCCCACCATCATCGATAGCCTGGCGTTCTTGGCCCCCTCGACTCCTCCAGTCACCGGCGCATCGAGAAAGTGCGCCTCTTTCCGCGCAAGTTGCTGCGCCACCTGTCGTGCGGTTTGCGCGCTCACGGTGGAGGTGTCAACTACCACGCTATTGGGCGAGAGGCCGGGCAGCAGCGCGTCTATCACCTCCCGCAGGTCCTGGTCGGCGGACACGCTGATTAGGATAAGCTTGCATTGCGCCGCCAGTTCGGCCGGGGTGGGGGCGATGGCGGCGCCCGTTTGCCCGGCGAGGGCTTCGGCCTTGGCGCGCGTGCGGTTCCACGCTGCCGCGAGATATCCCGCCTTGCGCAGATTGGCGGCAATAGGCATGCCCATCGCGCCCAGTCCAATCATGCCGGTTCTCATGTGGGGGCCTGGTTCTCGATTCACAATTTTTTCCGGGGATGCTATCGTTTGTGGCGATCATTGTACTCAAAGGAGTATCCGGTGGTGAATATCAGGCGGCTGGCGTTACCCGGTGTGTTTCTGGTGGTCGTGGCCGGTTGTACGGGGCAAGAGCAGTCCGGCGCATCCTCCAAGCCGCAACAGGCGGGCAGCTTCTTTCTGTCGTTGGACACCGATCCCCGGCCGCCGGAGGTGGGCGGCAGCGCCGAGGTGACGGCAACGGTGCGCCAGGGCGATCAGCCGGCGGGTGACTGCCGCGTCAAGCTTCGCCAGTACATGCCGGGCATGGAAATGAGCAGCGACAAAACCTATTTCGATATGACGCAAAAGGGCGCGACGGGCGCCTATCAGGCGCGTAGCGGCGAGTTCTCGATGGGGGGCGATTGGGTGCTCGAAGTCACGCTCGATTGCGGCGGGAAGACGCAAACCGTCAATTTCAACTATCACCTGGAATGGCCGCAGTAAGCCCTTTTGTCGCGTAGGGGGAATATAGCATTGCGCCGTGGTGTGGATTGACGCGGGAAGGACGGCTTGATATAAGGAACAATCAACTCCTATGCCTGATCGAAGGGTATAAGTTGCTTGAATGGTGAGGGGTCATAAACATAAGGGTTAACGCTATGGCAATAATCAACAAAGTGGGTGGGTTGGCTGTATTTTTTTCTTTGACAATTTTTGCTCAGGGAGCACTGGCCGCGGGCGCGCCCATTGGCGATCCTGTGGCGGGCAAAGACAAAGCGGCGCTGTGCGAAGGCTGCCACGGCGGCATGGGTAATAGCGAGAGTTCGGATTTTCCCCGTCTGGCCGGTCAATATGCGGGTTATATCGTCAAGCAAGTCAAGGATTTTCAAAGCACTCTCCGCGCCAACAATGAGACCATGGCGGGCATAGCGGCGGGCGTGACCGACATGCAGGATCTCAAGGACATCGCCAGCTACTTCTCGCAGCAGAAAATGGTGAAGGAAGCGCTGACGAAGGTAGACTCGAAGAAGGCCAGCAGGGGTGAGGAGATTTTTCTGAAGGGCAAGCCTGAAAAAGATCTCTATGCCTGCGTGAACTGCCATGGCGAGCGCGGCAAGGGCAAGGGTCCCAACGTCCCCACTTTCCCCGTCATTGGTGGTCAGCACCGTGATTATCTCATCAAAAACCTGAAGGACTTCCAGGCCGGGGGGCGCGTCAACGATCCTGCGCTGATGATGAGCGATATCGCCAAGAAGATGAGCGCGGAAGATATCGAGGCGGTGGCGGAGTATTTGTCATCGCAGTTGCCGTAACAACAGCGGGTAACGGTGAATAAAAAGGCGGGCTTGGTCCCGCCTTTTTATTGCGGCGGTGCAGGGGTGGCGGTGCTTTGCCGGCTGCTTGCTTGCCGCTGTTTCAGCCACCAGCGATAGCCGAGCAGCAGTGCCAGCAGAGCGGCATAGATGAGCGGTTCCCGCAAGTCCTTCTTCACCAGCCAGAGGTAATGAACCACGCCGCCAATGGTGATCGCGTAGGCCAATTGGTGGAGCCGCTGCCAGCGCTTTCCCCCCAGCCGCTTCATCATTTTATTGGTCGAGGTCACGGCGAGCGGAATAAGCAGAAGAAAGCTGATGAAGCCCACGGTGATGTATTTGCGCTTGAGCACGTCCTTGATAATTTCGTCCATGTCGAAAAACTGGTCGATGACGAGATAATTGACAAAGTGCAGGCAGGCATAGAAAAAAGCGAACAACCCGAGCATACGCCGCAGCCGCATCAAGCCGTTCCAGTTCAATAGCCGCCACGCCGGGGTGATGGCAAGGGTGATCAGCAGGAAGCGCAGTGCCCAGTCGCCGGTGCGGCGCGAGATCTTCTCGATGGGGTTGGCGCCCAATTGCTGGTTTACCGCATCCCAGGCGAGCCATGCCAGCGGCAGCAGGCACAGCACAAAAACGGCGGGTTTGAGTACCCGCGTGATCCATTCATTTTGCGTCATGGGGCGCGATTAAACCTAAAAACCTCGGTTGGAACCTGCTGCGACTGCCTAATACGCCGAATCTGTGCGAAAAAATCGCGAAATCTGTCCTCACCGTAGTGCATGACTACGGCTGTGGAATATTTCGCGATTTTTTCACCCATCTTCAACGTCTCAGTCATTCTCGCTACGGTTCCAACCGAGGTTTTTAGGTTAAAAATACCTCTTCAGATCCATGCCCGCGTATAAGTGCGCCACCTGATCGGCATAGCCGTTGAACGGCAGGGTCTTGCGCTTGAAGAATTCCCCGATGCGCCGCTCGCGCACCTGGCTCCAGCGCGGGTGGTCGACCTCGGGGTTGACGTTGGCATAGAAGCCGTATTCCGCGGGACCGGCCGCCATCCAGGCGGTGACCGGCGGTTTTTCCATAAAGCGCATTTTGACGATGGACTTGATGCTTTTAAATCCATATTTCCACGGCACCACCAGCCGCAACGGCGCGCCGTTCTGGTTGGGCAAAACCTCCCCATACAGGCCGACCGCGAGCATCGTCAGCGGGTGAGTCGCCTCGTCGATGCGCAGACCTTCGACATACGGCCATCTCAATATGGCCCGGCGCTGGCCGGGCATTTGTGCCGGGTCGTGAAGGGTGGTGAATTCGACGTACTTGGCGCGGGAGGTGGGTTCAAAACGTTTGATCATCTCGCCAAGCGGGATGCCCACCCAGGGAATGACCATCGACCACCCTTCCACGCAGCGCAGGCGGTAGATGCGTTCTTCCAGTGCGTGGGGCTTGATGAAATCCTCAAGTTGATAAACGGCAGGCTTGTTGATTTCACCCTCCACCGTTATCGTCCAGGGCTTGGTGCGGAAATTTTTCGCCAGCCGTGCGGGGTCTTCTTTTTCTGTGCCGAATTCGTAGAAATTATTGTAGCCCGTTACGTCCTTGTAGGGCGTAAGTTCCTCGGCAGTGGCGAACGGCCCCTTGCGCACGCCGGGCAGTTTCGGGCCGGCATGGCCCACGCCGGGCGCCAGCAACCCGGGAAGTGACGCCGCGGCCGCTGCGCCAATGAGCGTGCCCATGAATTCACGCCGCGTCAGATAAGTCTGTTGATCGGTGATCTCGGATGGCTTCAGGCCATGGATCTTTTTTATCAGCATGGTTCTTCCTCGGGGGGTAAATCTGGTCATGAAAATTGGACAGACGGCTTCCCGTCCGGTTCACTGTCGCGCCATTTTCGAGGTGCTGTTTTCGAGGTGCTTGCATCAGTGTACTGATTCCAATTTGCGTTAAAAACGACAATAATTTTGTAGGGTGCGTTCCACGCACCAATGGTAATGGTGCGTGGAACGCACCCTACAATATTTCACTTTTTATTGCGAAATGGAATGAGATGTGGTAGAAAAACCCAGGGCGAAGGTCGGGATTGCTTCGTTGCGAGCGGGCGCATTCATCGAGGGGGTGTTGTGATGCCGGGCAAGGGTACGGTCATGGTGTTGGTTGCGCTGTTTGGAACGTATGCGGACTTTGCAATTGCTGTGGAACCAGCAAGTGTGCACGGTGCGTCTCAAGACGTCGAATTCGTCATCACGGCAAACCAGGCAGGCCACAATGTTTCGGCGTACAAGGTCAATCCGCTAACCGGCGCCCTGCAACAGGCGCCGGGTTCGCCCTATCCGGCGGGTAAATTTCCGATCTCAGTGACCGTCGATCCCGAGGCGCATTTCGCCTATGTGGTGAACCAGGGTTCCAGCAGCATCTCCGTTTACAGGGTCGACCCATCAACCGCCGCGTTGACCCCCGTGAAAGGATCTCCCTTCAAGGTGGCGCTGCATCCCCTGGCGGCAACCATCGATCCTGCCGGGAAATTTCTCTACGTCACGGCGCGCGAGTCCAGCAGCATCACCCCGTTCAGGATCAACCCCAGAACCGGCGCTTTGACGCCTGCGGGTAAGCCGGCGGCAACCCAGGGCAATCCGCTGTCGGTGTCGATCGACCCCAAGGGCCGATTTGCCTATGTGACAAACTTTGATTCCGACACCGTTTCGGCGTATAGAATCGATCCCGTTAACGGTGCGCTGACCGAAGCGGGGCAGCCCGTGGCTTCGGATGCGCATCCCATCTTCGCCACCGTCGACCCGGCCGGCACGCATCTCTATGCGACAAATTACGGTTCCACCACGGTCTCGGCGTATGAGATCGACCAGGCGAGCGGTGCATTGCGCCCGCTGCCGGGAGCGCCCTTCAAGACCGGCGTGCGTCCCTATTCAATCAGCATCGATCCGCAAAATCATTTCGCCTATGTGGTGAGCTGGGGGGAGAATACCGTGCTTACCCACGCCATCGACACCAAGACCGGCGCGTTGTCGACCGGCAAGCCGGTGGCTACCGACTGGTTCCCGTATGCGGTCTCGATCGACCCCTCGGGGCATTTTGCCTATGTCGCCAACAACGGCGCCAACAATGTTTCGGTATATAAGGTCGATGCCAGGTCAGGCGCACTGGCGCCCATTCCCGGTGCGCCGTTTGTCTCCGGCATGGGGCCGTATGGCCTGGTGGCGGTGGCGCCCAAACATTGAGCGAGGCCTCGTCCGGCCAATCTTAAGGGAGCGCTGACATTTTCAATGGCTAGTCGCCATCGAAAATGGCGGCACTTCCTTGCGTCTTCCTTTTTTCTGAAAATCACGTAAAATACTCCGTTTTACTCTGCCTGACGCCTGGGCGGACAAGTCGAATTTGATTAGGAAGCAAAGATAATGGTAACCATCCGTTTGGCTCGTGGCGGCGCGAAGAAGCGTCCCTTTTATCATGTTGTCGTGACCGATTCCCGCAACCCGCGCGATGGCCGCTACATCGAGCGCGTGGGCTTTTTCAATCCCGCCGCCGCCGGTGGCGAGGTGCGCCTGTCCGTCAATAGCGAGCGGCTGAATTATTGGGTGTCCAAGGGAGCCCAGCCTTCCGATCGCGTCGCTACGCTGATCAAGCAGCAGGCGGCCTGATCGTTTGATTCCGCGCCGCGGTTTTCCGGCGGGGTTTGATTCTCCAGGATGAGCGGCGATTCCTCTGATCTGGTTGTTATCGGACGGGTTTCCGGCGTCTATGGGGTGCGCGGCTGGGTCAAGGTGTATTCCTATACCGAGCCGCGTGAAGGTATTTTGGATTATCTCCCATGGCAGGTGCGCGTGGGAGGCCAGTGGCAGGCCATGCGTGTGTCGGATGGCCGCTTGCACGGCAAGGGTGTCATCGCCAAACTCGATGGCTACGATGACCCGGAGTCGGCCAAGACGCTGCGCGGCGCGGATATCGCGGTGCACCGCGAGCAGTTGCCGCCGCCGGAGGAAGGGCGATATTACTGGTCCGATCTGATCGGGCTGGAAGTCGTAACGCTGGACGGCGTGGCGCTCGGGAAAGTGGATCATCTGCTGGAAACCGGCGCCAATGACGTGCTGGTGGTTCAGGGTGAGCGGGAGCGCCTGATTCCGTTCATCGACCAGGTGGTAATCGATGTCGATCTGGTCGGAAAGATGATGCGCGTCGATTGGGACCCGGAGTTTTAGTGTGCGCGTCGATGTCCTCACCCTGTTCCCCCCCATGTTTGAGGGTTTTACCCGGCATGGTGTGACGGGCAGGGCGGTGCAGCGGGGGTTGTTGCGGTTGGGGTTGTGGAATCCGCGCGATTACACCCACGACAAACACCGCAACGTCGATGACCGTCCCTATGGTGGGGGTCCCGGCATGGTGATGATGGTTCAGCCCTTGCGCGATGCGATCCGCGCGGCGCGCAACGCCGATGCCGAGCCGGTGCGGGTTATTTATCTCTCGCCGCAGGGGCGGCGTCTGGACCAGCGCGGGGCGCATGAACTGGCGGCGCGATCCAGGTTGATGCTGGTGGCCGGCCGTTACGAAGGCATCGACGAGCGCGTGTTGCGGACCGAGATCGACGAGGAGTGGTCGATCGGCGATTATGTGCTGAGCGGCGGCGAGCCGGCAGCGATGGTGATGATCGACGCCGTGGCGCGCTTGCTGCCGGGTGTGCTGGGGCACGAGGATTCCGCGCAGCAGGATTCGTTTGCCGAGGGCTTGCTGGATTACCCGCATTATACCCGCCCCGAGGAGATCGACGGGATGCGGGTGCCGGAGGTGCTGCTGAGCGGCGATCATCAGGCGATACGGCGCTGGCGGCAGAAGCAGGCGCTGGGGCGGACCTGGCTGCTGCGCCCGGATCTGCTTGAAGGGTTGACGCTGGACGCCGGACAGCGTGCGCTGCTGGAAGAGTTTGTCAGAGAATACGATAAGGGTTAAGTACCCGTCATTTTGGAGTGCAAAGTATGAACATTATTCAACAAATCGAAGCTGAACAGATGACGCGCCAGGTGCCGGAGTTTGCTCCCGGCGATACCGTTACGGTGCAAGTGAAGGTGAAGGAAGGCAACCGCGAGCGTCTCCAGGCATTCGAGGGCGTTGTCATTGCCAAGAGCAACCGTGGTCTGAACTCCTCTTTCACGGTGCGCAAGATTTCTCATGGCGAGGGTGTGGAGCGCGTGTTCCAGACCTACAGCCCCGGCATCGAGTCCGTCGCCGTCAAGCGCCGTGGCGCGGTGCGGCGCGCCAAGCTGTATTACCTGCGCGACCTGAAGGGCAAGGCGGCGCGGATTAAGGAAAAACTTTAATCCAGCATGCCAAAACGGGGGCGGGATGCCGTAATGGAATGTGGAGACTGTAAGAGCGGTCTCTCATTTCGCGGCACGTATCCCGCCTTTGCTTTACGCTTCCCCTCTTTCCGTTTTCCTTCCGTCTTAAACCTGCTTTTTCCCGCTTGTCTGGGGCTGGCGCTGTTCGCCGTTCCGGTGTACTCCGATTCCCTCGATGACATCGCCGAGCTGGCCCGGCAAGGCGCGCCTGATGTTGCGCTGCGTTTTGTCGACAGCCATCAGCCGGCATCAGCCGATCAGCCCGCCGAGTGGGCGCGCTGGGAACGGGTGCGCATCGCCATCCTTCAGGAGCGCAAAGACTGGCAGGCCGTGGTGCGGCGGGTGGCGGGTTTTCCCGCCGAGGCTCCGCAGGATTTCATGCGTTGGGCCTGGGCGCAGAGCGCGGCGGCGTACATTGAACTGGGTCAAGGGGCGCGGAGCCGCGACGTGCTGCTGCGTCTGCTGTGGACATCGCGCGATGGCGTGGACAGTGCCCAGATCGCGCAATGGCGCAGAATGGTGATTCGCAGCTATATTGCCGATGGCCGCAAGGAGGATGCCTATACCTCCATCGTGCGCTACCAGCAGGACTATGGCGATGCCGATACCCAGTCTCGTCTGCTGCGCGCCCATGTGTTGCTGATCTCGGGCCGGCCTGCCGAGGCGGTGGAATTGTTGAAATCCGATGGTGGCCCGGAGGCGCGCTCCTTGTATCTGCTGGCGCGTTTGCGCGGCGGAGGACATCAGGAAGATAGCATGGCCGAGGCGGCGATGGCCTTGAAAAACGATAAGCTTGCTCCGGCCGTCAAGGCGCGGCTGTGGGCGACACTGGCCGAGGGCGCGGGGAAGATCGGCGAGCATGGCCGGCGAATCGCCTGCCTGGAACAGGCCGTGTTGCTGGACGAGGGCGGGTTGGCGCGGGATGGCCTGTTTGCCATCGACACCGCGTCAGTATGGGATGCTTACCGGAATTACGCACGGCTGCTCGCCAATCAAGAGCAATTGCTGGTCGGGGATTTCGAACCGTGGTTTGCCCTGGCGCAACGTGCGAGCGACAATAATCAGCCCGTGCAGGCGCGGGCGCTCTATGCCCTGTTGGCATTGGAGGCGGATACGCTGGAACTGCGGTTGCGCGCCCATCGCCAGTTCACTGCCCTGCTGGGAAAGGAAAAGCAGGGTAGCGAACTGGTGCGCCGCCTGTATCGTGACCTGGGGCGTTTTTCCTGAGGATAGGCCATGTCCACGCCCCCTTTCCGCTACGATGCGATCATCACCGCGCCCTGGCGAGGAAAGCTGGGTATCGTCGTCGATCATGGCGCATTATCCGCCATGGATTTTCTCGATGCGCACGTCGCCGAGCGAGCGGCCACCGATTCCATCGCCGCCGAAGTGGTGCGGCAGGTGCAGCGATATTTTGCCGATCCCTCCCATGTCTTCTCATTGCCGCTGGCGCTGCCGGGAACGCCTTTTCAGCAGCGCGTCTGGCAGGCGCTTTGCGCGATACCTCCGGGTCAGCCGCGCCGTTATGGTGAATTGGCGCGGCAGCTCGGCAGCGGCGCGCGTGCCGTGGGCGGGGCCTGCCGGGCCAATCCGGTTCCGATCATTGTGCCGTGCCACCGCGTGGTGGGCGCGCAGGGACTGGGTGGATATCTGGGGGCTACGGCCGAAGAAGGGTTGCTCATCAAGCGCTGGCTGCTGGAACATGAAAGCCGCTGCTGAGATGCGCGCCGGGCGGGAGCGGCGGGGCTGTTCCGAGGAGGATCGGGTCCTCGTCGATGTCTTTCTCGATGCGCTATGGATGGAGTGCGGCCTGAGCGCCAACACCCTGTCGGCGTATCGCACCGATCTGGCCGGCTTTGCGGCATGGCTGACGGCGCGGAACAAGGCATTGTCCGCCGCTCGGCAAGAGGATCTGCGCGCCTATCTCGCCACCCGCCGGCATGCGCGGTCCATGGCGCGCCTGCTGTCGTGCCTGCGACGTTTTTATCAATACCTGGTGCGGGAAGGGCGCATTCAGGCCGATCCCAGCGCGCGCATCGAATCGCCCAAGCTGGGCCGCCCGCTGCCCAAGTCGCTGTCCGAGGATCAAGTGGAAGCATTGCTTGCCGTGCCGGTCGTCGACGACCTGTTGGGGTTGCGTGACCGCGCCATGCTGGAGTTGCTCTACGCCAGCGGGTTGCGGGTTTCGGAGCTGGTGAATCTGAAGGTGACGCAGGTCAATCTGAATCAGGGCGTGGTGCGGGTCACGGGCAAGGGCGGCAAGGAGCGTTTGACGCCGATCGGCGAGGAATCCCGCCTTTGGCTGGAGCGTTACCTGCGCGAAGCGCGGCCGCCATTGTTGAAAGGGCGGCTCTGCGACGACTTGTTCGTCACCCAGCGCGCCGCCGCGATGACGCGCCAGGCCTTCTGGTATTTGATCAAGCGCTATGCGCAACAGGCCAATATTCCCGCAAGCAGAATGTCGCCGCACACGCTGCGACATTCTTTCGCCACCCATCTGCTCAACCACGGCGCCGATCTGCGCGTGTTGCAAATGTTGCTCGGGCACAGTGACTTATCGACCACGCAAATCTATACTCATATCGCCAGGGAGCGTTTGAAAAGCTTGCACGCAGCGCACCATCCAAGGGGATAATGAATTTAGGCTCTTCAGGAAGTCGTGTGGGTAAAAATTGGGGCATAGCATGACGGAAAGCTACGACGATTGCGGTATTCAGCAGTTTGAAGCGGGCTGTAAAACTGGCATGCTTTACCGATGGCTACCTCACGC
>JADDKJ010000024.1:0-52165 GCA_033717875.1 Gammaproteobacteria bacterium | reverse complement strand
CATCATCCTCCTCAAAACAGACTGCTTCAGATCTTCCGAATACCTCGACATCTCTCGTCACTTTCCGCCCCACCGCCTTCTCTCTTGGGGTTACAGAAAACAGTGACAACTATTCTGACGCGGGGGGGAAGCGTACAAGCGGGTCAAAGCCAATCGTGGGGCAGCGGGCGTCGATGGGCAGTCGATCCAGGAATTTGAGCAGAACCTCTCGGGGAATCTGTACAAGCTCTGGAACCGGCTGGCGTCGGGCAGCTACATGCCGCCTGCGGTGCGACGTGTTGAGATACCGAAAGCGTCGGGCGGAACGCGGCCGTTGGGGATTCCCACGGTAGCCGACCGTATCGCGCAAATGGTGGTCAAAGACGCGCTGGAGCCGATTCTGGAACCGTGCTTTCATGTCGACTCCTACGGCTACAGGCCGCACCGATCCGCGCATGATGCTCTGGCGGTAGCCCGGCAGCGATGCTGGGAAACTGACTGGGTGTTGGACGTGGACATCAAAGGGTTCTTCGACAATATCGATCACGAACTCTTGATGAAGGCGGTCATCAAGCACACCGATTGCAAATGGATCACGATGTATATCAGGCGATGGCTGACCGCGCCGGTGCAATTGCCGGACGGAACGCTGCAAGCGCGGGATCGGGGTACGCCGCAAGGGGGCGTTGTCAGCCCTTTATTGGCAAACCTGTTCCTGCACTATGCGTTCGACACGTGGATGGCGCGGACTTTTCCTGTCATTCGCTTTGAGCGTTACGCGGATGACGTGGTGATTCATTGCAAAAGTCTTGCGCAGGCAACGATGCAGCGCGAGCGTCTGCGAGAACGCCTCGCGGCGTGCAAGCTGGAGATGAGTCCGGGCAAGACGAAGATCGTCTATTGCAAGGATGGGCAGCGGCAGGGGAACTATCCAGAGATCAGCTTCGACTTTTTGGGGTATGCGTTCCGTCCCCGGAAGTCCAAAGCAAAGGACGGATCAGTATCCCTGAACTACCTGCCCGCTATCAGCGGCAAGGCGACCAAGGCAATTCGCCAGACCGTGCGGGATTGGAGCTTGCACCGGCGTACCCCGATTTCCCTTGAGGAAATCGCGCGTCGGGTCAATCCGGTCGTACGGGGGTGGATGGATTACTACGGGCGTTTCTACCGCTCTGGGTTAGCTCCAGTCATGGCACACATTGACCTGCATTTAGCCAAGTGGATTGCGCGCAAGCACAAGCGCGTGCGTAGAAGCCTGTGGCGGGCATACGAGTGGCTGCGGCGGATTCGTCGCAGTCGCCCCGATTTGTTTGTTCACTGGCGCATGGTCTACCGAAGCTGAATGGCTCAATGACAAGAGCCGCATGAGGGGAGACTCTCACGTACGGTTCCGTGGGAGCGCAGGGGGGAGGTTCCTCTGCGCCACCCGATTTTCGCTTTGTTCAGCGGCCGTTTTGGCGGCCGATCCCGTGCAGTCACAGGAGCAACTACAGACACAAAACCAGGACCGCGAGCGTATTTTCGGCAGCCAGTTGATGACCCCCGAGGAACGCAACGAATTTCGCGCCAACATGCGCACTCTCAATACCCGCGAGGAGCGCGAGACCTTCCGCGCCGAGCATCACAAAAAGATGGTCGAGCGCGCCAAGGAAAGGGGTATGACACTGCCTGAAGAGCCTCCCGCGATGGGTGGCGGCATGGGGCCGGGCGGAGGACACCGCTAAGGAAACCCTGAATAATTCCATCCTGGAATTTTCAGCGCACGAAAAGCAAAAATGTGATTTTTGCTTTTCTTCATTTTCAATGGCTTGGCGCCATCGAAAATAGCGGCACCTCCGTGTGCCACGCGGAAGCGCTAATAAATCAGCGCTTCCCTAATCGACGACGCCGGGGTGCGCACAGGGCGCATCCCGGCGATTAATTCGAGTCTCTCATTTCCACCGAAATATCACCCAACCCGGAATCGCTATTCTCGGATCGAGATCGCTGCGCCGCGTTTCCAGGTTGCCGTCGCCGTCGGTATCGACCAGATAATACGCCGGGCCGACCTTGGGCGTGACCTTGACCGTGTAGAGCACGCCGCCGATGCGGTATTCCTCGATCTTTTCCTGAGGCCGCTCGATGATCTTGATTTCGGGCTCGGGAACGGCCCCGCCGTCCAGGCTGTCGGTCGGCGGCGGAGGGAGTTCGGGCTTCTTGGCGTCGCCTTCGGCGGCCCATGCCGGTGAAATCAGCATAACGGCCATCAGTAGGAGTATGTGGCGCATCCCTGTACGTTCCTTTATAAATCCAGCAGCGTCGCCTGCTCGTCGGCGGAAGGTTCGAAGCCGCGGTGTTCGTAGTGGTTGAAAATCGCATCGACGACCTCCTGGGGAGTGTCGACGATCTGCATCAGGTCGAGGTCTTCCGGGCTGATGACGCCCTCGGTCACCAGCGTCGTCTTGAACCAGTGGAGCAATCCTTCCCAGAACGGCTTGTGCACCAGAATGACGGGGATCTGGCGCGTCTTGTGTGTTTGCACCAGAGTGAGGATCTCCATCATCTCGTCCAGCGTGCCGAAGCCGCCCGGCAACACCACATATGCCGAGGCGTATTTGACGAACATCACTTTGCGCGAAAAAAAGTGGCGAAAGTTCAGCGAAATGTTCTGGTAGGGGTTGGAGACCTGCTCGTGCGGCAGCACGATGTTGAGCCCGATGCTGGGCGAGCGGCCGGCAAAAGCGCCGCGGTTCGCCGCTTCCATGATGCCCGGCCCGCCGCCGCTGACGACGCTGAAGCCGGAATCCGATAACAGGCGCGCGATGTCTTCGGTCAGTTTATAATAGGGATGATCGACCGGCGTGCGCGCCGAGCCGAAGATGCTCACCGAGGGCTTGATCTGCGACAGGCGCTCGAAGCCTTCGACGAATTCGGCCATGATCTGAAAGATCTTCCACGATTCGCGCGTCAGCGCGGTGTCGTTGATGGGTTTGAGACTGGGATGAGATTGCCGTTCTTGTGCGTTCATAAATTTGGTTTCCGTATCAAGTGACCGCCAGGAATTGGGATGGCCTTGTACTGAATATATCGGGCCGCTGGCGGCATACTTAATTGGAAGAACGTCCATCATAAACGAAAAAGCCTTTGCAGGCATAGTCGCACACATCATGACCGAACCCGCACCCAAACCGCTGATCCTGGTGGACGGCTCCTCTTACCTCTACCGCGCCTTCCACGCCCTGCCGCCGCTCACCAACTCGCGCGGCGAGCCGACCGGGGCGGTCTATGGCGTGGCCAGCATGCTGCGAAAACTGATCGCGGACTATGGCCCGGAATACATCGCCGTGGTGTTCGACGCCCCGGGCCGAACCTTCCGCGACGAGCTGTTCGAGCACTACAAGGCGCATCGCCCGCCGATGCCCGACGATATGCGCACACAGATCGAGCCGCTGCACGCCATCGTGCGCGCCATGGGGCTGCCACTGCTGGTGGTGGAAGGGGTGGAGGCCGACGACGTGATCGGCACGCTGGCGGCACAGGCTGGTGCTCAGGGACTTTCGACGGTGATATCCACCGGCGACAAGGACATGGCGCAACTCGTCAACGAGCACGTCACCCTCGTCAACACCATGACCGGCAGCAAGCTCGACATCGCGGGCGTGATCGAAAAATTCGGCGTGCCGCCGGAGCGCATCATCGACTGGCTGGCCCTGGTGGGCGACACCTCGGACAACATCCCCGGCATTCCCAAGGTCGGCCCCAAGACTGCCGCCAAGTGGTTGCAGGAATACGGCTCGCTGGACGAGCTCGTCGCCCACGCCGCAAGTATCGGCGGCAAGATCGGCGAGAACCTGCGCGATAATCTTCACCTGCTGCCGCTATCGCGGCAACTGGCCACCATCCACTGCACTGTGCCGCTGGCGGTGGGGCCGTTCGATCTGCGCCTGCAACCGGCCGATACCGCGTCGTTGCGCGAATTGTATAGGCGGCTGGAATTCAAGAACCTGCTGACACAGATCGAAGAGAGAGAAAAGGGGAAAGAGGAAAGAGCAAAGGAACAGACCTCACCCTCCTCGACGACCGATTATTACACGATCCTGACCGAGGCCGAGCTGGAACAGTGGATCGCCAGACTGGAACACGCCGAGCTGTTCGCCTTCGACACCGAGACCACCAGCCTGGATTACATGCAGGCGCAGATCGTCGGCGTGTCGTTCGCCGTCCAGGCGGGCGAGGGAGCGTATGCGCCGCTGGCGCACGACTATCCCGGCGCACCCGCCCAGCTCGCGCGCGAGCAGGTCTTGGCGCGGCTGCGCCCGCTGCTGGAAGACGCGCGCCGGCCCAAGGTCGGTCAGAATCTCAAATATGACATGAGCGTGCTCGCCAACCACGGCATCCGGCTGGCCGGTATCCGCTACGACACCATGCTCGAATCCTATGTGCTGAACAGCACCGCCTCGCGCCACGACATGGACACTCTTGCCCTGGCGCATCTCGGCCATCGCACCATCCGCTTCGAAGACATCGCCGGCAAGGGCAAGGCCCAGCTCACCTTCAACCAGATCGCCATCGAGCAGGCCGCGCCCTATGCAGCCGAAGACGCCGAGGTGACGCTGCGCCTGCACGAGACGCTATGGCCGCGCCTAGCCATCGAACCGGGCCTGAAAAAGCTGTTCGAGGAGATCGAGATGCCGCTGGTGCCGGTGCTGTCGCGCATCGAGCGCAACGGCGTGCTGGTGGATGCCGGCATGCTCTACCGGCAAAGCGAGGAGCTGGCGCGGCAGATGCTGGACATCCAGCAGCGGGCGTTCCACGCCGCCGGACAACCTTTCAACCTCGACTCGCCCAAGCAGATCCAGGCCATTCTGTTCGACAAGCTGAAGCTGCCGGTGCTGGAAAAGACCCCCACCGGCCAACCCTCGACGGCGGAATCGGCGCTGGCCGAGCTGGCGCTGGACTATCCGCTGCCGCGATTGATCCTGGAGCACCGCGGACTCGCCAAGCTGAAATCGACCTACACCGACAAGCTGCCGGGGCAGATCAATCCGCGCACCGGACGCGTCCACACCTCGTACAGCCAAGCGGTGGCGGCCACCGGACGGCTGTCGTCGTCCGATCCCAACCTGCAAAACATACCGGTGCGCAGCGCGGAAGGGCGGCGCATCCGCCAAGCCTTCGTCGCCCCGCCCGGCCACAAGATTGTCGCCGCCGACTATTCACAGATCGAGCTGCGTATCATGGCCCACTTGTCGCAGGACGCGGGCCTGCTGCGCGCCTTTGGTCGCGGCGAGGACATTCACCGCGCCACCGCCGCCGAGATTTTCGCCATCCCGCCCGAACAGGTCAGCAGCGAACAGCGCCGCAACGCCAAAGCCATCAACTTCGGCCTGATCTACGGCATGTCTTCCTTCGGCCTGGCGCGCCAGCTCGACATCGAGCGCGGCGCCGCCCAGCAGTATATGGATCTCTATTTCGCCCGCTATCCCGGCGTCAAGGCCTTCATGGACCGCACCCGCAATGAAGCGCGCGAAAAGGGCTATGTCGAAACCATGTTCGGCCGCCGCCTCTACCTGCCCGACATCAACGCCCGCAACGGCAGCCGCCGCCAATACGCCGAGCGCGCCGCCATCAACGCCCCGATGCAAGGCACCGCGGCGGACATCATCAAGCTCGCCATGATCCAGACCGACGCCATGATCGGCGAGGGCCGGCTACCGGCGAAGATGATCATGCAGGTACACGACGAATTGGTGTTCGAGGTTCATGAAAACGCCGTGGAACAGGCTGCCACGCTCATCCGCGACAGCATGGCGGGGGTGGCGGCGTTATTGGTGCCGCTGGTGGTGGATGTGGGGACCGGGAATAATTGGGATGAGGCGCATTGAACCTAATAAAGGGCGATTCACCGCAGAGGACGCGGAGAACGCAAAGAAATTCAAGTGGTTAGTGTAGTGCGCGCCCTCACCCAGCGGGTGGCGCGGCACAACTTGCCAAGGTCTTGTTTTTCCTCTGCGTTCTCCGCGCCCTCTGCGGTTCAATGGTTCAATAACTTTTTTAGGTTGAGAATTAGAGATACAACATGAACAGATCGATCAAACCCCCGCTCAACATGGCAAACATCCGCCTGTTGTGCCTGCCGCTGATGCTGCTCGTGGCGGCCTGCACCACCACGCCGCCGGTGGCCAAGGAAACACCGCCCGCACCCCCGCCCGTGGCGATTGTCAAACCCGTGCCACCTCCGCCCCCGCCGAAGATCGCCCTGGTGCTGGGCGGCGGCGCGGCGCGGGGATTCGCGCACATCGGCGTCATCAAGGTTTTGGAGGCGCAGGGCATCGTGCCGGACATGGTCGTTGGCACCAGCGCCGGGAGCGTGGTCGGCGCGCTGTATGCCGGCGGCTATACCGGCTTTGAACTGCAAAGAATCGCCTTCCAGATGGAAGAGTCGAGTGTCAGCGACTTTGCGCTGCCGTCGCGCGGCTTCATCAAGGGCGAACAATTGCAGACGTTCATCAACAAGGCGCTGCAAAACCGGCCGATAGAAAATCTCGCCAAACCCTACACCGCGGTCGCCACTGACTTGCAGAGTGGAGAAATGACCCTGTTCCGGCGTGGCAATACCGGCATGGCGGTGCGCGCCTCCAGCAGCGTGCCGGGTGTGTTTCAACCCGTTTCCATCGCCGGACGTGAATATGTCGACGGCGGGCTGACCAGCCCCGTCCCCGTCAAGGTCGCGCGTAATCTGGGCGCCGACATTATCATCGCGGTGGATATCTCCAAAAAACCGGACAGCGGCAAAATCGAAGGCACCCTGGACGTGTTATTGCAAACCTTTACCATCATGGGCCAATCGATCAGCAACTATGAACTGGCCAGTGCCGACGTGGTGATCCGCCCCAATACCGGCATGATCGGCGCCGCCGATTTCGAAAGCAAGCATTCCGCCATTCTGGAGGGCGAAAAGGCGGCACAATCGGCATTACCATTGATTCGCAAGCAGATTCAGACATGGCGCGGAAGATAAGAAGGGCGAGGTTTGGGTTGGTGACGAAAATTTATCGCCCCTCCTTGAACTTTTCATAAACACCCCTATCTAATCTTTCAGGTGCAATGCTTTGCACTCATCCGCCCCACCCCCTCCCGGGGCGGACCCCCTATGCCCGGCTCCCCCAAGCCGGGCATTTCTTGGCCCCGGCCTCTTCCCCAAGAGCCGGGGTTATTTTTTTGAAGCGCTGAATAATTCCATCCTGAAATTTTCAGAGCACATCCTTGTGCCATAGGAACCTCTGACACATCAGAGGTTCCTTTTGCATTCCCCAGCCGAACAAAATGAACTTTGCGCAAAACCACAGGTCTTATTGAGTGAACACAAGCTTTTGTGCTTCTCCGTTCCCCCTCCCTGAACGGATATCCCCTGATGCCCGGCTCCCCCGCCGGGTATTTTTGCCCCGGCCGCTTTCCCCAAGGCGCCGGGGCTTATTTTTTCCGCACATTGTCCCGCTTTAAAAGGAAGCGCTGAATAATTCCATCCTGGAATTTTCAGCGCACGAAAAGCAAAAATGTGATTTTTGCTTTTCTTCATTTTCGATGGCTAGTCGCCATCGAAAATGGCGGCACGTCCATGTGCCGCGCGGAAGCGCTAACAAATCAGCGCTTCCTTAACGACAGGCCCCGCAATTCCTGCTCCGTCAATGGACGGCTCTGCCCCTTGGGCAACGATCCCAGCTCGACCGGCCCGATGGCGACGCGCACCAGCCTTAGCACGGTCGCATCCAGCGCGTCGATCATACGCCGGATCTGGCGGTTGATGCCCTCATGCAGCACGATCTCCAGCCAGCAATTCTTTTCACCGCTGCGCAACAGATACGCCTGCGCGGCCCGGACCAGCGTGCCGTCCTCCAGCGTCACCCCCTCCCGTAACCGAACCAGATCGGCTTTGCTGAACAGCCGGTCGACCTGCACATGATAGGTCTTGGGCACATGGCTGGCCGGATCGAGAATATGCTGCGCCCACGCGGTGTCGTTGGTGAACAGAATCAAGCCCTCACTAGCCTTGTCCAGCCTGCCCACGGGGACGAGCCAGGCACTTTCACTTCGCAGACATTCGTAAACGGTGGCGCGCCCTTGCTCGTCGCTCGCGGTAGTCACAAGGCCGCGCGGCTTGTTCACCGCCAGATAGCGCTTTTGCGGGGCGGCCAGCGGTTTGCCATCCACCTCAACCCGGTTTTTTCCCATATCGATGCGTAGCTCGGGATCTGTGACAACCCGCCCATCCACCGCCACCCGGCCCGCCTCGATCATACCCGCCGCCACCGTCCTTGAGGCCACGCCCAGCTTGGAAAGGACACGGGCGAGGCTGACCAGGGCGGGTTTGGCGGCAGGCTTATAGCTAGTGGGTGTAAGCTTGGGCATGTGCGCAACCGGCCATCGCGATCTATTCCCCGGCCACCACAATATTCACCAGCTTGCCCGGCACAGCGACGATCTTTTTGATCTCCTTGCCCTCCACAAAACGCCGCACGTTCTCATCATTCAACGCTGTGGTTTCGATCTCGCCGCGATCCGCGCCGGCGGCGACGGAAATGCGTCCGCGCAGTTTGCCGTTGACTTGCACCACGATCTCGATGCTGTCCTTTACCAGCGCGGCGGGGTCGGGCTGTGGCCAGCGGGCATTGACCACCGATTCGTTGTGGCCCAGTTCCTGCCAGAGGGTGTGGGTGATGTGCGGCACGATCGGTGCGAGCATCAGCACGACGGCTTCCAGGGCCTCTTGCATCACGGCGCGGCCCTGCGGGGAAGTGTCCTCGAAGCGGTAGAGGGCGTTGATCAGTTCCATGGTCACGGCGATGGCGGTGTTGAAGGTGTAGCGTCGGCCGATATCGTCGCTGATCTTGGTGATGGCTTCGTGCACCTGGCGGCGCAGCGCGCGCTGTTCGGTATTGAGCGCCGCCACGTCCAACGTGGGCGCGGGACCGTGGCCAAGGTGGTCGTGGACGCGTTTCCACAGCCGCTTGAGGAAGCGGAACGCGCCTTCCACGCCGGCGTCGGACCATTCCAGCGACTGTTCTGGCGGGGCGGCGAACATCATGAACAGGCGGGCGGTGTCGGCGCCGTATTTGTCGATCAGCTCCTGCGGATCGACACCATTGTTTTTCGATTTCGACATCGTTTCGATGCCGCCCACGGTCACCGGCTCGCCGTCGGCCTTGCGCGTGGCGGCGACGGTGCGGCCCTTGGCGTCGCGCTCGATGGCGACTTCGTGGGGGAAGAAATATTCCTTCTTGCCGTTGGGATGGATGCGATAGAAGGTCTCGGCCAGCACCATGCCTTGGGTCAGCAAGCGGCGGAAGGGCTCGTCGCCGCTCACCAATCCCTCGTCGCGCATCAGCTTGTGGAAGAAGCGCGCATAAAGCAGGTGGAGGATGGCGTGCTCGATGCCGCCGATATATTGATCCACCGGCAGCCAGTAGCGGGCGCGCTCGTCCACCAGGCCGGTGGCGCAATCGGGCGCGGCGAAACGGGCGTAGTACCACGATGACTCGACGAAGGTGTCCATGGTGTCGGTTTCGCGGCGTGCCGGTTTGCCGCACTGCGGACAGGTGGTCTCGTAGAATTCCGGCATCTTTGCTAATGGATTGCCGCTGCCGTCCGGCACCACGTCCTCCGGCAGCGCCACCGGGAGCTGGTCATCCGGCACCGGCACATCGCCACAGCCGGCGCAGTGGATGATCGGGATCGGACAACCCCAGTAGCGCTGCCGCGAGATGCCCCAGTCGCGCAGGCGAAACTGGATCTTCGGCTGGCCCAGGTTCTTGGTCTGCAAGACCGCGGCCATGCTATCGAAGGCGTGCTCGAAGGTCATGCCGTCGAATTGCCCGGAATTGAACAGGATGCCGCAGTCGGTGAAGGCGGCTTCGAGAGGCGTGGACAGCGCGCCGGCGGCGGGCCGGATCACCGCCTTGACCGGCAACCCATAGTGTATGGCGAATTCGAAATCGCGCTCGTCGTGCGCCGGCACCGCCATCACGGCACCCTCGCCGTAGCCCATCAGCACGTAGTTGGCGACCCACACCGGCAGCCGCTCGCCGGTGAACGGATGCGTGACATATTCCCCCGTCGCCATGCCCTTCTTTTCCTGCGTGGCGATTTCCGCTTCGGTGACACCGCCCTTCTTGCACTCTTCGATAAAGGCGCGCAACGCGGGATTGTTCGCGGCGGCGCGTTCGGCCAGGGGGTGCTCGGCGGCCACGGCGACATAGGTGACGCCCATCAATGTGTCGGGGCGGGTGGTGAATACCTTCAGAACTTCTTTGGTCGCTCCCTCTCCCATAACGGCCGAGGGAACGTAAGGAAAATGCACCTCCATGCCGCGGCTCTTGCCGATCCAGTTGCGCTGCATGGTCTTGACCTGCTCCGGCCAATCCGGCAAGGTGTCCAGGCCCGTCAGCAGCTCGTCGGCATAGGCGGTGATGCGGAAGTAATACATCGGGATCTCGCGCTTTTCGACCAGCGCGCCCGAGCGCCAGCCGCGCCCGTCGATCACTTGCTCGTTGGCGAGCACGGTTTGATCCACCGGATCCCAGTTGACCGCGCCGAGCTTCTTGTAGATCACGCCCTTCCTGAACAGCCGCGTGAACAGCCATTGCTCCCAGCGGTAGTAGTCTGGTTTGCAGGTGGCGAGCTCGCGCTCCCAGTCGAGCGCCAGGCCGAGCGACTGGAGCTGCCTGCGCATATAGGCGATATTGCTGTAAGTCCACGCTGCGGGCGCGACCTGGTTCTTCATCGCCGCGTTCTCCGCCGGCAGGCCAAAGGCGTCCCAACCCATCGGCTGGAGCACGTTCTTGCCCAGCATGCGCTGGTAACGAGACATCACATCACCGATGGTGTAATTGCGCACATGCCCCATGTGCAGCCGCCCGCTGGGGTAAGGGAACATCGACAGGCAGTAGTATTTCTCGCGGGTCGGATCCTCGACCGCTTTGAAGGTGCGGTTTTCCTCCCAGTGGCGTTGAACCTGCTGTTCGATCTCGGCGGGGGTGTAATGCTCGTTCATGGCGTTATTGGTCTGATTGAAAAACGAAATTGATACTCATTATAAGTCACCGGTGGGCATTGCGCAGCATAGCGGGATGCGTATTCGCCGCGGTGGTTTATGCTATGCTTAATTTTTTAAAGGGTATTTACAGGATCGCCCATGACACAAGAAAAGCGCTCGCTTAACGAAAAACATCTCCACGCCTACGACCGCATGATGGAGCGGGTGAAGGCCGCGATGGCGCACGCCGGGTACCAGAACCTGCGCCACGCCGTCGAGACCGCCAAGGACAAGGCGGTGGAGTTGGGCGAGCTGACACGGGAAGAGGCGGAGCGCATCGGCGATTATCTGGTGCGCGATATAGAAGATGCGGGAACATACCTGGCCGATACTGGCGGCGAGTTGAAGGACTGGTTGCGTTTTGATCTGCGTCTCATCGAAGACCGGCTGCTGGAAATATTCACCGCCGCCGCCGATCAGACCAAGCTCGAACTGCTCATGCTCGCCGAGCGCGCCCGGCAGGCCTCGCTCTATCACAGCGGCGAAATCACCGGCATCGGCACCCTGCAATGCGATAATTGCAGCAAACTGCTGCATTTTCACGCCGTCAGCCATATTCCGCCGTGCCCAAGCTGCCATGGAGCTGTTTTCAAGCGGCCGGAAAGATCAACCTAAATTCGAGAGAGGATACCGCCATGCAAGGTGACAAGAAAATCATTGCTTATCTGAACCAGCAGCTCACTTGCGAGCTGACCGCCATCAACCAGTATTTCACGCATTCCAAGATGCAGGAAAACTGGGGTCTCACGAAGCTGGCGGAAAAGATTCGCCACGAAAGTATCGAGGAGATGAAACACGCCGAGCAGTTGATGGACCGCATCCTGTTCCTTGAAGGCATTCCCAATCTTCAGGATCTCCATAAAATCAACGTCGGCGAAAACGTCGAGGAGCAACTCAAGCTCGACCTCGCCCTCGAAATGCAGGCCCGCCAGCCGCTCTGCGAGGCCATTCAATACTGTCGGAGCCAAGCGGATGATGTCTCCAAGGCGCTGTTTCAGGAGTTGCTGGAGGATACCGAGGAGCACATCGACTGGCTCGAAACGCAACTCGATCTGATTCAGAAGGTTGGCATCCACAATTACCTGCAATCGCAGATGTAACGCTCGATCGCCTGAGCGAACCAATATGGTGCAATATATTTGTCATTGCACCATATTGGTTCTTTTTTTGTTTGATCCTTTCTCTCTGCGAAGTCTTAATCCCTTGTTTCTCATGTAAAAGCACTTTTTTGGTACAGATCTTGCTGCCAAGCGCACCAATATTGTTCACGGGAGCAAAACAATGGATGCCTTGAAATCCGGCAGCGACGTACTTTTCATCCTCCTCGGCGCCATCATGGTGCTGGCGATGCACGCGGGGTTCGCCTTCCTTGAGGTGGGCACGGTGCGCAAGAAGAACCAGGTCAATGCGCTGGTCAAGATCCTCACCGATTTTTCCGCTTCCACCATCGCCTATTTCTTCATCGGTTACAGTATCGCCTATGGCACCGACTTTCTGCACGGTGCATCGACGCTGACCGAAAAGAACGGTTACGAACTGGTCAAGTTTTTCTTCCTGTTGACGTTCGCCGCCGCCATTCCCGCCATCGTCTCCGGCGGCATCGCCGAGCGCGCCAGATTCTATCCGCAACTGGCGGCTACCTTTCTGCTGGTGGCGTTCGTTTATCCCTTGTTCGAGGGCATTGCATGGAATGGGCGCCTGGGCATTCAGGACTGGCTGCTGGAACAGTTTGGCGCGAAATTCCATGACTTCGCCGGTTCCGTGGTGGTGCACGCCGTGGGCGGCTGGATCGCGCTGGGCGCGGTGGTGCTGCTGGGCGCGCGGCATGGCCGCTACGGGCGCGATGGCGCCGTCTCCGCGCACCCGCCGTCCAGTATCCCCTTTCTGGCGTTGGGCGCCTGGATACTGGCGGTGGGCTGGTTCGGCTTCAACGTCATGTCCGCGCAGACTATCGACGCCGTGAGCGGCCTGGTGGCGGTCAACTCGCTGATGGCGATGGTGGGCGGCACCCTCGCCGCGCTGTTCGTCAGCCGCAACGATCCCGGTTTCGTCCATAACGGCGCGCTGGCCGGGCTGGTGGCGGTCTGCGCCGGCTCCGACGTGATGCACCCGTTGGGGGCGTTGGTCACCGGCGTGCTGGCCGGCGCGTTGTTCGTCGTCGCTTTCATTTTGACTCAGAACAAGTGGAAGATCGACGACGTGCTCGGCGTCTGGCCGTTGCACGGCCTGTGCGGCGCCTGGGGCGGCATCGCCGCTGGAATCTTCGGCGCGCAAGCGTTGGGCGGGGTGGGTGGCGTCAGCTTCGCTTCGCAGCTGGTCGGCACGCTGCTCGGCGTCGGCATTGCCGCCGCGGGGGGATTTCTTGTCTATGGCGTATTAAAGAAACTGGTCGGCCTGCGGCTCTCGCAGGAAGAGGAATACGAAGGCGCCGATCTGAGCATCCACAAGATCAGCGCCGAGCCGCGATATGGGGATTGAGCCTTAAAAGTAGGGCGGGTTAGCGCTTGCGCGTGATCCGCCAGCAATTGTGAATCCGCGGATTGCGCTCGAAATCCTTCGGCAGGGTGGCGCGCGTGATGTCTTCGATGGTCAGGCCCGCCAGCGCCTCGCGGTCCATCTTGAAGCGCTGAAAGTTATTGGAGAAGATCAGCACGCCACCGGACGCGAGCAGGCGTACCGCCGCCTTGATGAGGGCGACGTGATCGCGCTGGATATCCAGCGTGTCCGCCATGCGCTTTGAGGTCGAGAAGGTCGGCGGGTCGAGGAAGATCAGGTCATAGCGGCCTTGTTCCTGTTCCATCCAGGCCAGGCAATCGGCCTGGATGAACGGGTGATTGCGGCCGCCGAAACCGTTGAGGGCGAGATTGCGCTTGGCCCAGTCCAGATAGGTGTTGGACATGTCGACGGTGGTGGTGGCCGCCGCCCCGCCCATCGCTGCGTGCACGGTGGCGGCGCCGGTGTAACCGAACAGGTTGAGGAAACGTTTGCCTCGCGCCAGTTGCTGGATGAGCAACCGCGTGGGGCGATGATCGAGAAACAGGCCGGTGTCGAGATAATCGGAGAAGTTCACCAGCAATTTGCAATTGCCCTCGCGCACCTCGTGAAACTCGCCCGTCGCGTCGAGCTTTTCGTATTGCGCCTTGCCCTTCTGCCGCTGGCGCACCTTGAAGAAGACATGGCCGGCGGGAACGCCGAGCGCCTCGGGAATCACCGCCAGGGCCTCGCGCAGCCGCGCTTCGGCCTTGGCCGGATCGATCGTCCTGGGGGCCTGGTATTCCTGCACATGCACCCACTGCTCGTAGATGTCCACCGCCAGCGCGTATTCGGGCAGATCGGCATCGTAGAGACGATAACAATGCACGCCCTCGCGCTCCGCCCAGCGGCCGAGGGTCTTGAGGTTTTTGCGCAGCCGGTTGGCGAACATCTGCGCGCCCGCGCTCGGCGGTGCGGCAGGTGCGAGCACGGATACAGGTGTGGGCGCGGGCGTTGATACGGCTTCACCGCCTCGCGCATGAAACCCCACATACCATTCCGGGACAACATCGAAGCTCAACAATTTGCACTCGATCGCGCCATTGTAAAGGGTGTGGATGCGCCGCGCGCGCAGACCGATGTGCTTGCCCAGGTCGGGATTGCCGGTGAACACCGCCGCCTTCCAGCCGTGGAAATATTCCTTGAGCTTGTCACCAAGCAGCCGGTACAGTGGCCGCAGCTCCTCGATCTGGCCCAGGCGCTCGCCGTAGGGCGGGTTGACTATCACCAGGCCGGGAGTCCCGCCCCTGCCATGCGCGGGCGCACCATCGACAGCCGCCAGTTCGCGCTGCTCGATGCGCACCAGACCCTGCAAGCCCGCGCGCTGCACATTGGCCGCCGCCACCCGCGCCGCCTTGGCATCGCCATCGTAGCCGACGATCGGCGGCAGATGCCGCAAGCCTTGCTCTCTGCGCTCGCCGGCCTCGGCCAGCAGCGCGGCCCATGCGGCGGCGTCATGGCCTTTCCAGCGCAGAAAGCCGTAATACGGCCGTAACAATCCCGGCGCAATATCGGCGGCGATCAGCGCCGCCTCGATGGGCAAGGTGCCCGAGCCGCACATCGGATCGAACAGCGCGCCGCCATCGCGCGCGATGGCGGGCCAGCCCGCGCGCAGCAGTATCGCTGCGGCGAGACTTTCCTTGAGCGGCGCCTCCACGCCTTCCTGCCGATAGCCGCGCCGATGCAGGCTTTCGCCGGCCAGGTCGATGCTCACCGTCGCCTCGTCGCGGCGCAGGTGGACATTGACGCGCACATCCGGCCGCTCGCGCGCCACCGACGGCCGCACGCCGTAACGCTCACGAAATTGGTCGACGATGGCGTCCTTCACCTTGAGCGCGCCGAAGTGCGTATGCGTGATGCGCGATTGCACGGCGCTGAAATCCACCGCCAGCGTGCCGTCCTGCGCCAGATGCTCGTTCCAGCGGATGGCGCGGACGCCGTCGTACAGCGCTTCCGGTGTGGGTGCCTCGAATCGGGCGAGCGGCAGCAACACCCGGCTGGCGATGCGCGACCACAGACACACACGGTAGGCCTGCGCCAGGGTCGCCTCAAAGGACACACCGGCGCGCGTCTCGGCAATGGCGGAAATGCCCAGCCCGCGCAGCTCATCGGTGAGCAACGGCTCCATGCCTTTGGCGGTAGTGGCGAAGAAAGAAAGGATAGGGGAGGTCATCAATATCGCTGATCAGAAGTGACCGGCACAACGAGAGCCAGTCACGCGGGAAACAGAACCAGCATTATAACCCTTCTTTCCATCGCGTTGATGGTTCGTGCTCATCTGATAGAATGATTACATCTTCCTATGAAGATCGTTTCCCCTTTCTACGCGAGGTAGCCATGAAAAGGATTTTGTTGACGGTTATCGCTACCCTGCTCGTCGCCTGCGGCCAGCAACAACCGCCCCAGCAGGGTGGACCTCCCGGTCCGATGCCCGTCTCAGTGGCGGCGGCGATTGAAAAGCCCGTCGCCGAAAGCCACGAATTCGCGGCACGGCTGGAAGCCGTGGAGCGCGCCGAAGTGCGGGGACGGGTGACGGGATACATCGAGGCGGTGCATTTCAAGCCGGGCGCATTGGTCAGAAAAGGCGATCCGCTGTTCAGCATCGACCGGCGTTCCTTCGCGGCGGCGGTGGCGCGCAGCGAAGCCGCCCTCGCCGGCGCGAGCACACGCGCCGAATTCGCGCAGAAGGAACTGACGCGCTTTGAAAAACTGTTGAGCGAAAAGGTCGTGACCCAGCGGGATTACGATCAACGGCTCAGCGATGCGCGCGCGGCAGAGGCGGAGGTGCGGTCGGCGAAAGCCGAACTCGACGCCGCGCGGCTCGATCTTTCCTTCGCCGAAGTGCGCTCCCCGATCACGGGGCGCGCCAGCAAGGCCGAAATTACCGTCGGCAATCTGGTTCAATCCGGCGTACCCGATGCGACCATCCTCACCACGGTGGTTTCGCAAGATCCGATCTACGTCGCCTTCGATGCAGACGAGAGCGCCTATCTCAACTTCGCGCCACGCCTGGCCAAACGTGAAGCGGTCACGGTCAACGTCGGCATCGCCGATGAGACGGGCTTCCCGCGCCGCGCGCGGCTCGATTTCGTCGACAACCGCCTCGATCCCGCCACCGGCACGGTGCGGATGCGCGCCACGCTGGACAACCCCGATGGCGCGCTGACGCCGGGGCTCTTCGCCCGCGTCAAGCTGACCGATGAAGGCGGCAAGCGCAACGCGGTGCTCGTCGCCGACAAGGCGATCGGCACGGATCAAAGCAAGCGCTTCGTCTTTGTTGTCGGTGCCGACAAGGTTCCGCAATACCGGCCCGTCAAGCCTGGCGCATTGGTGGGCGCGCTGCGTGTCATCGAGGAAGGGCTGAAACCCGGCGAAATGGTGATCGTCAACGGCCTGCAACGTGTCATGCCGGGCATGCCTGTCACGCCGCAAACCGTCAACATGGAAAACGCCACCGCAGCGTCCGCCGGCAATTGGCCGGCCCCGCAACAAAGCGGCGCCAAACCGGAAGATACTAAACAGACCGCGGCACCCGACGCCTCCGGCGCCAAGAACAAGCAATAATCCAGGAAGGAGCCACGGATGAAGCTCGCCAAATTCTTCATCGACCGGCCGATCTTCGCGGCTGTGATATCGATCATGATTTTTATCGCCGGTATCCTGTCGCTGCGCGTGCTGCCGGTTTCCGAGTACCCGGACGTGGCGCCGCCGTCGGTGCAGGTGCGCGCGGTCTATCCCGGCGCCAATCCCAAGGTCATTGCCGAAACCGTCGCCGCGCCGCTGGAGGACCAGATCAACGGCGTGGAGAACATGCTCTATCTGTCCTCCAATTCCACCAGCGACGGTGTGCTTAGCATCACTGTCACGTTCAAGATCGGCACCAACGTCGAACAGGCCGAAACCCAGGTGCAAAACCGCGTGCAGCGCGCCCTGCCGCGGCTGCCCGAAGAAGTGCGGCGTATCGGCGTCACCACCGTGAAAAGCTCGCCCAACCTGACCATGGTGGTGCATCTGCTGTCGCCCGACGGCCGTTACGACGATACCTACCTACGCAATTTCGCCCAGCTCAACGTCAAGAACCGGCTCGAGCGCATTCCCGGTATGGGTCAGGTGTTGCTGTTCGGCGCCGGCGATTACGCGATGCGCGTGTGGCTCGATCCTAACAGAATCGCGGCGCGCGGCATGACCGCCTCCGACGTGGTGCGCGCCATCCGTGAACAGAATGTGCAGGTTGCGGCCGGCGTGATCGGCGCACCGCCCAGCAATCACGGCTCGGAATTCCAGATCAACGTCAACACGCAAGGGCGCCTCATCACCGAAGAACAGTTCGGCGCCATCATCGTCAAGACCGGCGCCGATGGTGGCCTGACGCGCCTGAGCGATGTGGCGCGCATCGAGCTCGGCGCGGAAAATTATGCGCTGCGTTCGTTGCTCAATAACAAGCCGGCTTCGGCGGTCGCCATTTTCGAAGCGCCGGGATCGAACGCGCTCCAGCTCTCCAGCGATGTGCGCGAGGCGATGAAAGAGCTGAAGCGTGATTTCCCGCAGGGTCTCGATTACTCCATCGTCTATGACCCGACGCAATTCGTGCGCAGCTCCATCGAGGCGGTGGTGAAGACGTTGCTGGAGGCGATACTGCTGGTGGTGTTGGTGGTGATCCTGTTCCTCCAGACCTGGCGCGCCTCGATCATCCCGTTGGTGGCGGTGCCGGTATCGATCATCGGCACCTTCGCGGTGATGTGGCTGCTGGGATTTTCCATCAACACACTGACGCTGTTCGGCCTGGTGCTCGCCATCGGTATCGTGGTGGACGACGCGATCGTGGTGGTGGAGAACGTCGAACGCAACATCGCCAACGGCCTGAGCCCGCGCGCCGCCACCTACAAGGCAATGGAGGAGGTCAGCGGCCCGATCATCGCCATCGCGCTGGTGCTGATCGCGGTGTTCGTGCCGATTGCCTTTCTCAGCGGTCTCACCGGCCAGTTCTATCGTCAGTTCGCCCTCACCATCGCCATCTCGACGGTGATCTCCGCGTTCAACTCGCTCACGCTATCGCCTGCCCTGGCGGCGATGCTGCTCAAGTCGCACGACGCCCCCAAAGACTGGCTCGCGCGCGCCATGGACGTGGTGCTGGGGCCGGTGTTCCGCCTCTTCAACCGCGTCTTCACCCGCGCCTCGCATGGTTACACCACCACCACCGGGCGCGTGCTGCATCACAAGATCATCGCGGTGCTGATCTACGGCCTGCTGATGGGCGTGACGGTCTTTCTCTTCATGCGCGTGCCGTCCGGCTTCGTGCCGTCGCAAGACAAGCAATATCTGGTCGGCTTCGCGCAACTGCCGGACGCCGCCTCGCTAGACCGCACCGACGACGTGATCCGGCGCATGTCCGAAATCGGCCTCAAGACACCGGGCGTGAAGGATTCCGTGGCGTTTCCCGGCCTGTCGATCAACGGCTTCACCAACGCGCCGAACGCCGGTATCGTGTTTTTCGGTCTCGATGATTTCGAGAAACGCCAGACGCCGGACTTGTCCGGCTTTGCCATCGCCGGCCGTATCAATCAACAACTTGGACAGATACAGGATGCTTTCGTCATGGCCTTCCCGCCGCCGCCGGTGATGGGCATGGGTGCAATCGGCGGCTTCAAGCTCCAGGTGGAGGACCGCGCCAATCTCGGCTTCGAGGTGCTGTACCAGGCGGTCGAACAGGTCAAGATGAAGGCGTACCAGACCCCCGAGTTGGCCGGTATATTCTCGGGCTACCAGATCAACGTGCCGCAACTCTACGCCGACATCGACCGAGAAAAAGCCAAGCGCATGGGCGTGCAGCTTTCCGATATCTTCGAGACCATGCAGATCAATCTCGGCTCGCTCTATGTCAACGACTTCAACCGCTTTGGCCGCACCTATCAGGTCATCGTGCAGGCCGACGCGCCCTATCGCATGCAGGCTGAGGACATCGCGCAACTCAAGACGCGCAACGCCGCCGGCGAGCTGGTGCCGCTGGGCAGCCTGATGGACGTCAAGCAAAGCTATGGCCCGGACCGTGTGGATCGCTACAACACCTATGTCGCCGCCGACATCAACGGCGGTCCCGCGCCCGGCGTCTCCTCCGGCCAGGCCGAGGCCGCCATGGAAAAAATCCTGCGTGACACCCTGCCTAAAGGCATCAGCTATGAATGGACGGATCTCACCTACCAGCAAATCCTCGCCGGCAATACCGCGGTATGGATATTCCCGCTGTGCGTGCTACTGGTCTTCCTGGTGCTGGCCGCGCTGTATGAAAGCTGGTCGTTGCCGCTGGCGATCATCCTCGTCGTGCCGCTGAGCCTGCTCGCCGCCACCTTCGGCGTATGGCTGACCGGCGGCGACCGCAACATCTTCACCGAGATCGGTTTTGTGGTGCTGGTGGGGCTGGCCTCGAAAAACGCCATCCTGATCGTCGAATTCGCCCGCGACCTCGAACGCCAGGGCCGCGACACCCTTGCCGCCGCCATCGAAGCCAGCCGCCTGCGGTTGCGGCCGATCCTGATGACCTCGTTCGCCTTCATCATGGGCGTCACCCCGCTGGTGTTCTCCACCGGCGCCGGCTCGGAAATGCGCCACGCCATCGGCATCGCCGTATTCTCCGGCATGATCGGCGTCACCTTCATGGGGCTGTTCCTGACGCCGGTGTTCTACGTGATGATCCGGCGGCTGGCGGAGCGGTTCAGGCGCAAACCGGCGGCTTCACAGGCATAGAAGTCAACGATGAATCGCCCGCCTGTCCACCGCCAGCGCCGCCTCGCGCAAGGCTTCGCTGAGGGTGGGGTGGGCGTGGGTGGTGCGCGCGATGTCTTCGGCGCTGGCGTGGAACTCCATGGCGGTGACGGCCTCGGTGATCATTTCCGATGCCTGGGGGCCGAGGATGTGTACGCCGAGAATGCGGTCGGTGCCGGCGTCGGCAAGGATTTTCACCATGCCGTGCGCCTCGCCCAGGGCGCGGGCGCGGCCATTGGCGCTGAAGGGAAACATGCCTTCCCGGAAATCCACACCGGCCTCGCGCAGTTCCCGCGAGGTCTTGCCCACCCAGGCGATCTCGGGTGAGGTATAGATCACCCAGGGGATGGTGGCGTAGTTGACCTCGCCGTGTTGACCGGCGATACGCTCCGCCACGGCGATCCCTTCCTCCGAAGCCTTGTGCGCCAGCAGCGGTCCGCGCACCACGTCGCCGATGGCATAGACGCCGGGCAGGTTGGTGCGGCACTGTTCATCCACAGTGATGAAACCGTTTTCATCGAGATTGAGACCGGCCCCTTCGGCATTGAGCCCCGCCGTGTTGGGCCGCCGGCCGGTGGCGACGAGCAGGCGATCGAAGACCCGCTTGTGCCGGCCTTCCTTGTCCTCATAGGTGAGCGCCACTTGTTTCTTGCCGGTGCGCACCTCCTTGATTCGCGCGCCCAGGTGGATGTCCATGCCCTGCGCGGTGAAGAGGCGGTAAGCCTCGGCGGCGAGCTGCGCTTCCACGCGCGGCAGGAAGGCGTCGCCACGGCTGAATATCTCGACCTGCGCGCCGAGGCGCCGCCAGACGCTGCCCAGCTCCAGCGCGATCACGCCGGCGCCGATCACGCCCAGGTGTTTGGGTGTTTCGGTGAAATCCAGCGCGCCGCTTGAATCAACGATGCGCGTGCCGTCGAACACCGCCAAAGGATGAGGCGCGGCGACCGAGCCGGTGGCGATGATGGTGTTTTTCGCCGCCACGGTATAACGGTTCTTTTCATCGGCCTTTCCCGCGGCATCCTGCGGCAGAATCTCTAGCTGATTATTCCCCAGCAACCGGCCATGCCCTTGCAGCCAGGCGATCTTGTGCTTGGCGAACAGCAGAGCGATACCGTCGGTGAGGGTGCGCACGATGCCGTCCTTGCGCTCGACCATCGCCGCGGCATCCATCGTCGCGCCATCGACTTTGATGCCGTGCGCGGCGAATTCGTGCTGGAGCCGATGATAGTGATGCGAGGAATCCAGCAATGCCTTGGAGGGGATGCAGCCGACGTTGAGGCAGGTGCCGCCGAGTGCCGGTCTGCCCTGCTTGTCGCGCCAGTTGTCGATGCACGCCGTGCGCAGGCCGAGCTGAGCACAGCGGATCGCGGCGACATAACCGCCGGGTCCCGCGCCGATCACCACCACATCGTATTGGTCCATTAGCTACACCTGCAACAGCATACGGGCGGGATCTTCCAGCGCCTCTTTGATCGCCACCAGAAAACGCACCGCCTCCTGGCCGTCGACGATGCGGTGATCGTAGGACAGGGCAAGATACATCATCGGACGGATCACGATCTGCCCCTCCACGACGACGGCGCGCTCCTCGATCTTGTGCATGCCCAGGATGGCGCTTTGCGGCGGGTTCAGAATCGGCGTCGAGAGCAGCGAGCCGAAGATGCCGCCATTGGTGATGCTGAACGTGCCGCCGGTGAGGTCCTCGACGGACAATTTGCCGTCCCGTGCCTTTTGCGCGTATTCCGTCACCCGCAACTCAAGATCGGCGAAAGAGCGCGTGTCCGCGTCGCGGATGATGGGCACCACCAGCCCGCGTTCGGTGCTCACCGCCACGCCGATGTCGTAATAGCCGTGATAGAGAATGTCATTGCCATCGGCCGAGGCATTGATCACCGGAAATTGCTTGAGGGCCTCGACGGCGGCCTTGATGAAGAAGGACATGAAGCCGAGCTTGACGTTGTATTTCTTCTGGAAATCTTGCTGATAGTGGCTGCGCAGATCCATCACCGGCTGCATGTCGATCTCATTGAAAGTGGTCAGCATGGCGGCGGTGTGTTGCGCCTGCACCAGCCGCTCGGCGATGCGCGCGCGCAAACGCGTCATGGGAACGCGCTGCTCGACACGGCCCGCCGCCGGCGTCGTTACCGGCGCGGACGGCGTCTTTTCCTCGGCCGCCACGGATTTTTCAAGATGATGCAGCACGTCTTCCTTGGTGACGCGTCCGCCGCGGCCGGTGCCCGCGATTTGCGTGGCGTCCAGCCGATGTTCCGCGACCATTTTGCGCACCGCCGGACTCATCTCTTGCGCCACAGCCTGGGGTGATGCGGCAACCAACGGCGGCGTCTCATGTGGCATGGTCTGCGCGGTATCGACGACGGCGATCACCTCGCTGCTTTTGACGACCGCGCCGTCGCTCTTCCTGATCTCGGCCAGCACGCCATCCTGCGGCGCGCCGATTTCCAGCACGACCTTGTCGGTTTCAAGGTCGATGAGATTTTCATCGCGGCGGACGAATTCGCCGACTTTTTTGTGCCACTTCCCCAGCGTGCCTTCGGTTATGGATTCCGACAATACCGGGACTTTGACTTCGATCAGCATGGGCGCTCCTTCAGGCAATGCGTTTCTTTTCCATAGCGGCGTTCTTTGCGCAATCTTTATATCCCCCCCTGTTTTGTACTAAGATCGCGAAAACTCACAAAAACCGCAAGGGGTAGGCATGAAACGGATAATATTGAGGAAGCTCTGAATAATTCCATCCTGGAATTCTCAGAGCAGAACCCTTCGCTTCGTTCTTCCCTGTGCCGCGGAACCTCTGACACATCAGAGGTTTCTTGATTTTCGGGTTCTACATGGCGACTCCAGCCAGCAGTGGCAATATGGATCAAAAATTAAGTTCCATCAAGGGCGCGCGAGGCTTCTCCCTATCCCAAATGAGGCTGTAGAACCCCCCTTTTTTGTAAAAATCCGCCCTTCGATCTGGCATAATCACTCTACGGCATCCAATGCAGACGGTGGCGAAAATGGCGCGCTATAAACCGGTTCACAAAAGTCTAAAACTTCTGCCCGTCGATTTTGACCGGCAAGTATTATCCGGGAGTTTTGAACATACGCTTTGCCACCTTGTCGATCACGAGCGTGACCTCTCGGACTTCCATTCCCGTTATAAAAACGACATCGAAGGTGCCCCCGCCTTTCACCCCGCCGCGCTCATCAAGACCGGTGTGGCGGCGGTGGGTGATAAGACGCAAATCATCATTGACGCCCAGGCCCACGGCACGGGGTCTGAGCAAGAGCTCTTGCTCCCCGTTGTCACCGCCACCGACCCCTATCTGCGTGGCAACAAGCGACTGAACCGTTTCACCCTGCGCGGAAGAACCAAGGTGGATGGGCAATGGAAGCTGTATTGCCTGATGCACAATATCGAGAAGCTGGCGTATCATGGTTGTGACGAACGATGCGTATATTGATCATCGAGGACGAGGCTTCGCTGCGCGAACAACTGACGAGCCGTTTTCACGACGAAGGCTACGCTGTCGATGCGGCGGCCGACGGGGAAGAGGGGTTGTACATGGCGCAGGAGTTCCCCGCCGATGTCGCCGTGGTCGATCTGGGTTTGCCGAAGCTGTCTGGCATCGACGTGATAAAGCGCCTGCGCGCGGCGGGCAAGAGTTTTCCCATACTGATACTGACCGCGCGCGGCCGCTGGCAGGAAAAAGTGGAAGGTCTGGAAGCGGGAGGAGACGATTATCTCGTCAAGCCGTTTCACATGGAAGAGCTGCTGGCGCGCGTCAAGGTGCTATTGCGCCGCGCGGCGGGGTGGTCGCAGCCGGTGTTGCGCCATGGGCCGGTGGAACTGGATACCGTATCGCAGCAAGTCAATGTGCACGGTACGGCTGTGGAACTGACGGCGTATGAATATCACCTTCTCGAATATCTGATGCTGCACGCCGGCGAGGTTGTATCCAAGACCGAACTCACCGAACATCTCTATGACCAGGATTTCGAGCGCGACAGCAATGTGCTCGAAGTCCTGGTGGGGCGCTTGCGGCGCAAGCTGGATGCCGACGGTGCGCTGCAACCCATCGAAACGCTGCGCGGGCGAGGTTACCGCTTCACCCTTGAACGCACACAGTAATCCTAAAAACCCCAGGTGGAACCTACTGTAAATGCCTAAGACGCCGAATCTGCGCGAAAAAATCGCGAAATCTGTCCTCACCGTAGTGCATGACTACGGCTGCGGAATGTTTCGCGATTTTTTCGCCCATCTTCAACGCCTTAGTCATTCTCGCTACGGTTCCATCTGGGATTTTTAGGATATGCTCTCCATCAATACCCGTCTACTGTTCGCCGGCAGCGTGGTGCTGGCGGGATTTCTTGGCCTGACGGGCTTCACGCTCGACAAGGCTTTCCGTGACAGTGCCGAAGCGGCGATGCGCGATCGCTTGCAGGGTGACATCTATGCCTTGCTTGCCGCGGCCGAGTTGAGCAAGGAAGGGGTGATGACTGTGACGGAGCAACTGCCTGAAAAGAGGTTTTCGGTGCCAGGTTCCGGTATTTATGGGCAGATCGCTTCGCACGACGGCAAGCAGGTGTTGCGCTCGCCTTCGATGGCGGATCTGGAAATTCCTTTTACCCTCGGTTTGGCGATGGGTACCAACCGCTTTGAGCGCGTGACTGCCTCTGACGGCACCCCCCTGTATGCCTTGAGTTTTGGTCTGTCATGGAAGGTAAAGGGCAAGCCGCGCGGTTTCACGTTCAGCGTCGCGGAAAACCGGAGCAGCCTTGAGGTGCAGGTGCATAGTTTCCGGCGCAGCCTGTGGGGCTGGCTGGGGGGTGTGGCGGTTTTGTTGCTGGTGGTGCAGGGTAGCATTCTGCGCTGGGGTCTGGCGCCGTTACGCCGCGCCGCCGCCGATCTGGCCGCCATCGAAGCCGGGCAGGCCACGCAGTTGCAGGGCCGTTATCCGAAAGAGTTGCGCGGTCTCACTGACAACCTCAATGCGCTGATCACCAACGGGCAGGGGCAATTGGAGCGCTACCGGCATACCCTCGGCGATCTCGCCCATAGCCTGAAAACCCCGCTGGCCGTGGTGCGCGGCGCCGTGGAGAAGGAAGGTTCGGTGGAAGAGTTGCGCCACACCGTGCAGGAACAGGTTGATCGCATGACGCAGATTGTCGAATACCAGCTCCAGCGTGCCGCCGCTTCCGGTCGCACAGCTTTGTCCGCGCCGATTCCGGTCGCCGACGTCGCGCAGCGCATCGCCGCTTCGCTCAACAAGGTGTATGCCGACAAAGGTGTGGAGTGCCGCATTCAGGCAAATGCCGATGCGGTGTTCTATGGCGACGAGAGCGATCTCATGGAATTTCTCGGCAATCTGATGGACAATGCCTACAAGTGGTGCCGGGGACAGGTGGTCGTCGCCGCCCGGCCATTGGCCGACACCTTTCATCGCCGTTCCGGCCTGGAGCTGACGGTGGAGGACGACGGCCCCGGTATTCCGCCGGAAGATGCCGATCGAGTGCTGCAACGCGGCGCCCGCGCCGACGAGACGATCAGCGGGCATGGCATCGGACTGGCGGTGGTGCGGGATATTTTGCGGGTTTATGACGGGGTGCTGGAGGTGGGGGAAAGCGAATTGGGTGGGGCGTCGCTGAAGGTGCGGTTGCCGGGGGTGTGAGGCCTTATCCTAAGGCGGCCGCGTCGCCGGATCCTGGCGATAAAACAACGAAAGCTGCTGGTAAACCTGCGCGTATTCCTGTTTGAGCAAGGCCGGTTGTTCGAAGAAGTATTCGCTCAGCACGGCGAAGAATTCGCCGGCGTCTTCGGTGCAATAAGGGTCGATGGGGGTGTCCTCGCCGCTATCGACGCGGCGGTTCATGTCGGTGAAGGCGCGGCTGAAGGCGGCGCTCCATGCCGAGGGTTGCATGTCGGAATGGAGTGGCGGAAAGCCGTTGACCTCACCGTTGTGCATGTCGAGCTTGTGGGCCATTTCATGGATCACCACGTTATAGCCGTCGCACAGTCCCGAGGCTTCCGCATCGGCAAGCGAGAAGATCACGCCGCCTTGCGGCCAGGCTTCGCCGCTCATCACTTGATAGTGTTGATGTATCACGCCATCCTCGTCCATCATCTCGCGCCGGTGGGCGAATTCGCCGGGGTAGACGATGATGGCGGTCCATCCGTCGTACCAGTCGAGTCCCAGGTTGAGAATCGGCAGGCAGGCCTGGGTTGCGATCAGTAGTTGCGCTGTCGGAGCAAGCTCCAGCCCCTCCACTGGTTCGAAGATCTTCTCGCGCAGGAACAGGATGACGAGTTCGCGTAGCCGTTGTTGTTCGTCGATGCTCAGTCCGGCAAGTAATGGTAATGAAGCGATCGCTTCATCCCACAAGGGTTCGGGGATGAGCGCCTGCCGGAGATGACGTTGCCGCCGCCAGCGTCTGAAGAGTTTCATGGGGCTGCGGGCGGGTGATTTGTCGTGGTAACTTTTGCCGGTGGATGCAGAATGGCTTGTATCCACTTCGCATAGGCCGATATCAGCATGCCGCCGCCGAGAGAGCCGAATTTCGGCGCATTGGCGCCGAGCTGGAAAGTGTTGATTCCGGCAAGCAGCCAGCGGCCGTGCGACTCGATGAACGCCGGGCTGCCCGAGTCACCGTTGCCGACGGTGGTTTCGATGTCGTTGCCCAGGGTGGCTGGGTTACCGTTTGCGGGTTCGTCCGGGCTGTCGAAGTCATAGAGATAGGCCTCCAGTATACCGCTTCCTTCGTCATCCGCGACAACGCCGTCCACGGCGTTTTTGCCGGTACGCTTGACGGCGGGGTTGCTGCCGACGATGATGCCTTGCGTCCCGCCGCCGCTCGCTCCATACCCCACCAGCGTCAGTACCAGACCGGGCCTGGGCGGCGCGGTGTTGAGATCATACATCGCCACGCCCTCCGGTACATCGACGCTCAGTTCGACAACGGCGATATCGTCGCGGGTAATGTCGTGTTTGTCGAAGCCGGTATAGTTCGGGTGGACGAATACCGCGCTGGCCGGGATGCGGTGCGAAAGATCATCGCCGTAGTTCAGATTGAAAATGATTTTTTCCGGCGCCACGCCCTTGACGACATGCGCGGCGGTCAGCACATGGCGCGGTCCTATCGCCACACCGCTGAAGGTTCCACCCTTGACCGACAGGCTGCCGACGCCCGTCCAGGGTGATGAGGTGGTGTTGGCGTCGATGCGCCGCTCGGGTGAATCCGGCGCGTTGCCGGCCATGAGCGCATGGGCGTTGCCGGTCGTGCCCGCCATGAATAGCAAGGCGACAAACAAGCATCGCGTTCGTGCAGATTTCGCGCGCCGGTTCATGCTTACTTCCGCAGGATTCCAAATACCTTCTGTATATAAGTGCCAGTGCGTTCGAGCGGGTTGGCGCGGATGGCCTTTTCTTCTTCCGCCATCATCAGATACAAGCCGTCCAGGGCTTTGGCGGTGACATAATTCTCGATCGTGGCCTGCTTTTCATTCGCCAAGCCGAATTTCGCGGCTTTGCCGGCAAGGCTGTTGTAACTCTGCGCCAGTCCTACCTTGGCGGTGGATTGTTTGACGATGGGCAGGAATTTTTGCGTCAATTGCGTTTCGGTATTTTTGCGGAAGTAGGCGGTCGCCGCATCATCCCCGCCGGTGAGTATGCCCTTGGCGTCCTGCACGGTCATCTTCTTCGCCGCGTCGATCAGCAGCGTCTTGGCCTCCGGTACCGCCGCCTCGGCGGCACGGTTCATGGCAAGGATCAACTCGTCGGCCTGTTTTCCCATGCCGAAGGTGCGCATCATGCCTTCGACCTTTCTCAGATTGTCCGGCAGTGGAATTTTGACCTTGTCATTGCCGAAAAATCCATTTTCCTGGCCGAGTTTCCCCACCGCCGCGCTAGAGCTTTGTGTCAGTGCCTCTTTCAGGCCGCTGACGACATCCTTGTTGCTCAGGTCTTCAAGGGATGCGGCGTGCAGCGGCAGACTGATGGTGAGCCAAGCGAAAATCCATGCGAGTTTTTTCATCGTGAGCGCCTCCGTGAGTGGTATCCGCCTTGCAAGTATACGCGCAGGAAAGGTTCCAGTCGCAATGCCCGGAATCATGGTTCCGGAGTATCACCAACCACGCCACTCTGTATCTGTATGGGCACGGTGTTAAGGAAAAGGGTGCCCCACGGCGCCCTGGCCGTCAGTTCCGCCAGACGCTCCCGTGCGGCACCGATGAGGATAGGTATGGCGGTGCGAGGGGCACTTTGCATCATGACATCCTCCGGCATGCCTTCCGGTGCGACAAAGATACCGAAGACGTGAAGCGTGAAGAAGTAGATCGGATTTTCGCTGGTGGTTTCGTCCAAACTTAGTACGCATTCAGCGATCACGGCATCGGATCGATCTGGAATACGACTAATATTAGTTTTAGTCGTCGTATTAGTGCCATCAAGTTTCCCGGCAGGATCATGACCGGGGTTTGCCCGTACTTCCTGGTGCGGGAAAAAATATTGCTCAAGCCGCAACGGGTTGGTCATGCGATGCTCCCTTGCTGGCGGTATGCGCCCAGGTACGCACAGCGCTTGCTTCCTTTTTCTGGAGGCCCCCTTGGATAATTTCCGTCCAACGCACGCCAGTGGATCGCTGGGCAATATGGAGATGGAGTTCCCCGCCCGCCGCGCGGGCAAGTCTGACCATGCTGTCAATCGTCAGGTTGGCGTCACCGCGCAGGGCCTTGGTGATATAGGCCGGGCTTGTGTGCATGCGTTCGGCCAGGGCGCGCTTGGTCAGATTCTGCTGGTGTAACAGCCTGTCCAGGGCAAGAGCAAAGTCGATTTTCGCGGATTCTATCCAGTAATCATCGTTTTGCTCAATCTGGCGATACCAGCGAACATCATCATTCAAACTCATGGTGCGCACTCCTCTTCGATTGCGACATGGCCATTTACTTTTGCCATGAAGTAACGCTGTTTTATCTCGATGGCGCGAGCGATCTCTTGTGGGTCGGCTTTCTGTGTCTTTTTGATTGCGCCATGGGTGGCGATCACCAGTCGGCCGCCGTCCATGAAGCAGAAAATCCGAAGGCGCCCTTTTCGAAATTCCCAGATGCCTTCTTTTTTATTCGCCTCATGAAACATTTCCGTGGTGAGGGCTGCCCGTCCGCCTTGGGCATAGCGGACGAAAAAAGCCCGCATACCCTTGGCGTGTGTCGCCATATTTGGCGGTGCCTGGCGCAGGAATTCGAGCGTATCGCATGTTCCCCGGGTCGAGCATGCGGCAGCCACGGTATTTTGTTGTTTCTCCAGGATCAGGAGTCTCACAATATTAACCTATAAGTTAATATCGGACAATAGCGAAATTTTTCAACCATTTTTCATCGCGATTGAGAAGCGTCTCTACTCCTCCAAATAAGTATACCCCTCCAGCCCCGCCGCCAATTCATCCAGATAGGCTTTGCGCTGTTTGCCGCCGAGGGGGGCGTTGTTGATTTTGATGCGATAGGCTTCCAGCAGGCTGGCGGCGTCGAAGTGGACGTAACGCAGCACCGATTCGACGGTGTCGCCGCGTTGCGGCTGGGCGAGGCGGTAGCCGCCATCCGGTGTCAGCTCGACGTTTACAGAATCGGTGTCGCCGAACAGGTTGTGCATGTCACCGAGGATTTCCTGGTAGGCGCCGACCAGGAAGATGCCGAGCAGATAGGATTGGCCCGGCTGCCAGTCGTGCACGGGCAGGGTGCTTTCGACGCCCTCGCGGTCGACATACTGTTCGATGCAGCCGTCGGAGTCGCAGGTCAGGTCTTCGATGATGGCGCGGCGCGTGGGGGGTTCGTGGAGGCGATGCAGCGGCGCGACGGGGAAGATCTGGTCGATGGCCCACACGTCGGGCATGGATTGGAACAGGGAGAAATTGCAGAAATACTTGTCGGCCAGTTTTTCGTTCAGCTCGTCCAGCGCCTCGCGATGGGATTTGACGCCCGGCTGGAGCAGCGAGCGCACCTTGTGGCAGGTGGCGAAATAGATTTGCTCGGCGCGGGCGCGCTGTTCCAGCGTCAGCACGCCGTGGGTGTACATGTCCTGCGCCTCGGTCAGCCAGTGTTGCGCATCGTGATAGGCTTCCAGCGCGGAGCGGCTGGAGGCGCTGGTCAGGCTGTGCCAGAGGTCCTGGATGATTAGCGGTTCGTCGTCGCCGGCGGGTTTGAGCGCGGCGCCGTCGGGGATGCGGTCGATGTCGGTGACGTTGGTGATCAGCACCGCGTGGTGGGCGGTCATGGCGCGGCCCGATTCGGTGATGATGTCGGGGTGTGGAAGGTCCTGCTCGGCGCAGATCTCCCACAGCGCATGCACCACATTGTTGGCGTATTCCTCGACGCTGTAGTTCATGGAGCAGAAGCTGCGCGAGCGCGTACCTTCGTAGTCCACACCCAGCCCGCCGCCGACATCGACACAGGAAATGCCCGCGCCCATGCGCCGCAGCTCGGCATAATAACGGGCGGCCTCGCGCATGCCCCGCTGGATATCGCGGATGTTGGCGATCTGCGAACCGAGATGGAAATGCAGTAATTGCAGCACGTCGAGCATGTCCGCCGCGCGCAGCCGCTCCACGACCTCCAGCACCTGGGATGCCGACAGGCCGAACTTGGATTTCTCGCCGCCGGTGTTTTGCCACTTGCCCGCGCCGATCGAGGCCAGGCGCATGCGCATGCCGAGCAGCGGCGTGATGCCGAGGTTGCGCGACTCCTCCAGAATCAGCTCCAGCTCCGAAAGCTTTTCGACGACGATATATACGTGGTGGCCGAGCTGTTTGCCGATCAGCGCCAGACGGATGTATTCGCGGTCCTTGTAGCCGTTGCAGATGACGACGCCGCCGTTGGCGTGGACCTGCGCCAGTACCGCCAGCAGCTCGGGCTTGCTACCCGCCTCCAGCCCCACCCGTTCACCGCCGTGGGCGAGGATGTGCTCGACCACGCTGCGCTGCTGGTTAACCTTGATCGGGTACACCGCGGTGAAGCGCGCCTGATAGCTGTCGGTGGCCATCGCCTGGGCAAAGGCATTGCACAAGGTATCCACCCGGTCGTGCAGGATGTCGGTGAAACGCACCAGCACCGGCAGCGACAGGCCCCTTTGCCGGACCTCTTCGGCCAGCCGGTACAGGTCCACGCCGGCGTGCTGGCGATCGGGCCGTGCCACCAAGTGGCCTTCGGCGTTAGCGTCGAAATAGCCGCCGCTCCAGTGGGCGATGTTGTAGGTGTCGCGGGCGTGTTGCAGGGTCCAGTCGGTCATTTTGGAAGTAGATACAAGAGAAAAGAGATAAAGATTATACCGGGTTTGGTTTCATTCCGAGGGCGAATCTTGGATAATCTGCTTATCTTGAAATCCCGTTTCCAGGAGTGATCGAATGTCGTTGGACGCAAGCTGGTACACCGAAATCCACACCGCGCAGGGTTCGGCCTTTTCCCTGAAAATCAAGGAAAAGCTGCTGGACGAGCAAAGCCCCTTCCAGCGCATCGAGGTGTACGAAACGGAAGGGTTCGGCACGCTGATGACGCTCGATGGCCTGGTGATGGTGACCGACCTCGACAATTTTATCTATCACGAAATGGTGTCGCACCCGGTGCTGTTCACTCATCCCGACCCGAAGGATGTGCTGATCATCGGCGGTGGCGATTGCGGCACGCTGCGCGAGGTGCTCAAGCATCCCGGCGTGATACGGGCGCAGCAGGTGGACATCGACGAGGGCGTGACGCGCGCCGCCGAGCGCTTCTTCCCCGAGCTGTGCGAGTCCAACAACGACCCGCGCGCCGAGCTGTATTTCGACAACGGCATCCAATGGGTGAAGGACGCCGCCCCCGGCAGCTATGACATCATCATCGTCGACAGCACCGACCCGGTGGGCCCCGCCGAAGGGCTGTTCTCCGCGCCCTTTTTCCGCGATTGCCACCGCGCATTGCGCGATGGCGGCCTGATCGTGCAGCAGAGCGAGTCGCCGCTGTATCACAAAAAACTCATCGACGACATGCATGCCACGATGCGCGGCACCGGATTCGCCAGCACCCTGACGCTGGGTTTCCCGCAATGCAGCTACCCCTCCGGCTGGTGGTCGGCGACCATGGCGGGCAAGGGCGGGGATCTCTCCGCCTTCCGCGAGCAGGATGCCGCGCGCAAACCCTTCAAGACCCGCTACTACAATGCCGCCATTCATCGTGCCGCCATGGCATTGCCTGAATTCATGAAAATCTGATTCATCGACGGAGCGACTGTCGTGCGTATGCGATTCAAGCCGTTCTTGCATTGCCTCGGTCTGTTCCTGTGTGCCGCGGCAGCCCTTATTCCTCTGCGTCAGGCGGATGCTCAGGGTTATACCATCACCGATCTGGGTGTGAATATTTACCCCTATGACATCAGTAATAACGGCATCATCACCGGGGGTGATGCGAATCAATCGCCCCCGGTGGCGATGGTGCGCAAGGATGGGGTGAACAAGCTCATTGGGCCGTCAGGCGTGGCAAGCCGGGCGAATGTGGTCAACAGCGCCGGGATGGCTGTGGGACATGAATTGGTGAATTCCACCCCGCAGCGCGCCTTTCTCTGGCAGGAAGGCAGAGGTGTGAGCTATTTCGATGCGAATGCTGTTCAGGCCAGGGGTGTGAACGATTTCGATCAGGTGACGGGTGTGGCATTGGTCGATGGGCTGGAACGTCCCTACCTCTATGATGCCATCACCGGCAAGATGAACCTGCTGCCAACGCTGGCCGGCCATGCGTGGGGTACTTCCGTCAACAGCTTCGCCGCCGTCGCTGGGGTTTCCCGCGGCGGTGATGGCATCTTGCATGCCTTCATCTATAGTCTCACCAACGGACTGCATCAACTGGACATCGATAACCCCATGCCTGGCTTCATCGGCAGTCACGCGAGTGCCGTCAATGACGACAACCAGGTCGTCGGCTGGGCATTCTCCAATCTCTCCGAAAAGGACAGCAGCAAGCGAGCCTACGTCTGGGTGCGCGGGCCGGGCATGCAGGATCTTGGCGTGATCGGCAAGGACATCGGCAGCGTCGCCAACGATATCAACAGGGTCGGTCATGTGGTCGGTTATTCCGCGCTTAACGACGCGGGTCTCACTCGCGCCTTTTTTCATGACCGCAAGAGCGGCGGGGTGGCGGCCCTGACGTCCGTGGTGATCAGCAGCTCGCCGCCGGTGACCCTGGTGTTCCTCGGCACCAGCAACAACGGTGTTTTCAGAAGCGCGGACGCGGGCGCGAGCATCGTTTCCAGGAATGCCGGACTGGGCAATCTCAGCATCACGGAGCTTGCTCGAGGCGCCGCCGGTACGGTTTATGCCGGTACCGGCAGCGGCATCTATAAAAGCATTGACGCGGGCGACAACTGGACCGCCGTCAACAACGGTTTGGTCTTCACCGACAACAGCACGCCTCCAAGGCAGGTCGTGCCCGCGATCACGGCGCTGGTCGTCGATCCGAACGATTCGGCCACCCTGTATGCCGGTACCCCGGTTGGGATCTACAGAAGTACGGACGGCGGCGCCAGTTGGGCGACCTTCAATGGCGGCATTACTCAAAATCCGATTATTCATGATCTGGCGGCAGGTATATCCGGCAGCGGCTCCACAGTTGTTTACGCCGCCACGAGCGGCGGTGTTTATGCGAGCGATGCGAGCGCGGCGGGAGCGAGCTGGCAAACCATCCAGGGGGATCTGCAAGAACGGAATGTCACTTCCATTCAGGTGGGCGCGGGCGTGCTATACGTGGGGGTCGGCTCCAGTATTCGCAAGGGGACTCCCGGCGCGGGCAATAGTTGGGCATGGACGGCGCTCAATGATGGTCTTTCCGGCGGCGCGGTGCGAACACTGCGCACCATCTGCCCTGCCACGGGCGCCTGCATCATTTACGCCGGATTGAGCACGGGCGTGTATAAACTGACCGACGGGACGAGCACCTGGACGCCCATGACCACCGCGGGGCTTACCAATCTCGATGTTTTAGCCCTGTCGGTTGCGCCTACCGCGCCCAGCCCCACGGTTTTCGCCGGCACGCAGAGCGGCATGTTCCGCATCGTCGAGGGTGACGCGCAGTGGGAATTGACCAATAACATGCAGGATCTCAACGGCCTGATTCCGGCCAATTCCGGCTGGGTTCTCTTCAACGCCTCGGGTATCAACAACGCCGGGCAGATCGTCGGCTGGGGCGCGTTCAACGGCCAGATCCATGGCTTCCTGTTGACTCCCGAAGGCGGGAAGATTCCCACGGCGCAGCTTGCCGTGACCAAAACCCTTCCCAGCGGGCCGTACCCACAGCATGTGCCGGTGGCCTATAGCATCACGGTAACCAACAATGGCCCCGATACAGCCACTTCCGTGTTGCTGGGCGACTGGCTGCCCGATACCGTCACCTTTCAATCCGATCAGGCCGCCGGTTGCAACAGGACCAGCGACTCAGCGCTGGTCTGTGCATTGGGCGACCTGGCGTCGGGCCAGAGCAAGACGGTGAGGCTGGTGGTGACACCCAACGGCCCGGATGTGAGGTTGGATAACATCGCCCGCGCCGTGTCCAACGAGTCCGATCCGGCGTTTTCCGACAATACCTCGTCTGTTCAGGGCAAGACCGATAAATGCTTCATCGCCACCGCCGCCTACGGTTCGTTTCTCGACCCCCATGTCCAGGCGTTGCGCGATTTCCGTGACAGGTATTTGTTGACCAATGCCCCGGGGCGCGCGTTCGTCGCATGGTATTACGAACACTCCCCGCCGCTGGCCGCGTTCATCGCCCGGCACGATAGTCTGCGCGCCACCGCGCGCGCGGTGCTGACGCCGGTGGTGTATGCGGTGAAATATCCGGCGGCGGCCTTTGCGGTGGCACTGTTGGGTATGGCGGGTGTGGGAGGGTATGCTTACCGCCGACGGATGCGGTGTGTTTGAGAGCCTGTTCGTCAGTACCTCATTCACACCACTTTTCTCTCTCTTGCTTGGTGTTTTCTATCGCTTTCAGCCGTTCTTCATTGGATAGAATACGCCGCTCGCCATTGTCAGTCTGTTCAAAGAGCATGGTCGCGCCCTGATATTTTTCCTGGCGCCGTTTGGCATCGTCACATTGCTTGGCCATCTCTTGCCGGGCTTCCTTGGCGCTGGTGATTTGTCCTGGTTTCTTTTTTTCCTCTTCGCCTGGTTCTGGTTTGGGCTGTTTGTTTGGCGCCTCACGCCGCTGGCGCAGGCTTTCGTCCACCGCAGGCGAGGGGGCGATCTTGAGGGTTTGCGCGGCGCCGCTTTGCGGCCGGTCGCCGTAATGTACCTTGCCTTGGGAATCAACCCATTTGAAAACTTCACCGGCTGACACGGTGGCGCAGGCGAGAACCAGTCCGGCAATGGAGATGGCGTAGTATTTCATGCTAGGATTTCCGCTTTTTCAGGGTACACAGGTTAGCGGTACCTTCCGTTTTATGCTTGAGTTCTATTGACCAAATAATCTGGAGAAAAACGATGGCACAACCTGAAATCGCGCAAAAAGCGCCTTATGCACTGGAACTGGAGGCGGGGGAATACTGGTGGTGCGCCTGCGGCAGGTCGGCGAATCAGCCGTTTTGCGATGGGTCTCACAAGGGCACCGAGTTCAACCCGCAGAAGTTCACGTTGGCGGAGAAAACCAGGGTGTGGCTGTGCGGCTGCAAACAGAGTGGTACGAAGCCGTTCTGCGACGGTACGCACGGCAAACTATAATCCTAATTTTCAGGATAATCCTAAAAAGCTATTGAACCGCAGAGGACGCGGAGAACGCAAGTAAATTCAGTCGGTTAGGGTGACATGCGCCCTCGCCCAGCAGGTGATTCGGCACGCAAGCCAAGGTCTTGTTTTGCCTCTGTGTTCTCCGCGCCCGCTGCGGTGAATTTTCCTTTTCAGGATATCGTTTACTTGACGCTCAGCCTGGTCCGGTTCGCGGCGATGGTCTTTGGGCCGATGCCGCGGACCTGGTTCAGTTCGTCGATGGATTTGAAGGGGCCATGCTGTTTTCTGTAAGCGATGATGGCGGCCGCCTTGCCAGGGCCGATGCCGTCAAGGACATTGATTAGTGTTTCGGCGTCGGCGGTGTTGAGGTTGACGTTTTGTGGCGCGGGCGCCGCTGGCACGACGGATGCTGGGTTTAATGTGGGTTCGGGCTGGCGCGGGAGTGACCTGGCGGCGGTTTCTGGTCGGCGAGGGCTTCTGTCGACAACGGCCGGCGGTGGCAGATCGATGGGCCGCGTCGCGCGGGAAGGCGCGTCGTCGCTGTAGTGGGTCACGCCCTTGCTGTCCACCCATTTGTAGACATCGGCGGCCGAGGGGGTGGTCAAGCTTATCGCAAGGATGGCAAACAGGAAGTGCTTCATGGTGTTTGAAGTCTTGTTATGGGTTGGGAAATTATTATCCCGCTGTCGGCGGGCGGTTGTCTACGGCTGAACAGAAAAAACGGGCGCATTGCGCGCCCGTAATCACACCTATGGCTACTTCTGGGGGGGGTCAAAGATTGTAACCCCGCTCGTTGTGCTGGCTGATGTCCAGTCCTTCCGTTTCTTGCTCTTCCGTGACGCGCAGGCCGATAATCGCATCCAGCACTTTGAGGATAATGAAAGTCGCTATCGCACAGTAGGCGACAGTAACAGCCACGCCGACGAACTGGGTCCAGAGCTGGCTGCCGATGTCGAGATCGGCTTTGGCGCCGCCCAAGGTGCTGGCGGCAAATACGCCGGTGAGCAGCGCGCCGGTGATGCCGGCGACGGCGTGCACGCCGAACACGTCCAGCGAATCGTCGTAGCCCAGCGCCCGCTTGAGCTTGGTGGAGGCGATGAAGGCGAGCATTCCCGCCGCCAGGCCGATCACCAGCGCGCCAGTGGGGCCGACATAGCCGGAGGCCGGGGTGATGGCGACCAGGCCCGCCACGGCGCCGGAGGCGATGCCCAATACGCTGGGTTTGCCGTGCGTCAGCCATTCGCTGAACATCCACGCCAGGGCCGCGGCGCCGGTGGCGATCTGCGTCACGGCCATCGCCATGCCCGCCGTGCCGTTGGCGGCCACGGCGCTGCCGGCGTTGAAGCCGAACCAGCCCACCCAGAGCATCGAGGCGCCGATCAGCGTCATGGTCAGGTTGTGCGGCGGCATGGCGGTGGTCGGAAAGCCCTTGCGCTTGCCCAGCACCAGTGCCGCCACCAGGCCGGCTATACCGGCGTTGATGTGCACCACGGTGCCGCCGGCGAAATCCAGCACGCCCAGATCCCAGAAATAGCCGCCGTCGCCGCTCCATACCATGTGGGCGATGGGGATGTACACCACCGTCACCCAGATCGCCATGAACCACAGCATGGCGGAGAATTTCATGCGCTCGGCGAAGGCGCCGACGATCAGCGCCGGGGTGATGATGGCGAAGGTCATCTGGAAGGTCATGAATACCGTTTCAGGCACGGTGAGCGTCAGACTGTCCACTCCCACGCCCGAGAGGAAGGCTTTGCTGAGGCCGCCGATGAAGGAGTTGAGGTTGGTCACCCCTTTTTCCATGCCGGTAGTGTCGAAGGCCATGCTGTAACCGTACATCATCCACAGCACCGTGATCAGCGAAGTGATGGCGAAACACTGCATCATCACCGACAGTACGTTCTTGCTGCGCACCATGCCGGCGTAGAACAGCGACAGCCCCGGAATGGTCATGAACAGCACCAACGCGGTGGCGGTGAGCATCCAGGCGGTGTCGCCGGAGTTAAGCGTGGGTGCCGCGCCATCGGCCAGCGCCAGCGCGGGTGAACAGGCCGCGAGCGCCAGCAGCAGGCGGGTAGTGGTTTTGTTTTGGGTGGGAAAGATCATTATTGTATTCCTCCACTACATGGATGGTTACAGCGCGTCTGGCCCGGCTTCGCCGGTGCGGATGCGAATGGCCTGCTCGAGGTCGAAGACGAAGATCTTGCCGTCACCGATCTTGCCGGTATTGGCCGCCTTGGCGATAGCCTCGACCACCCTGTCGAGCAGGTCATCGGCGATGGCGATTTCCAGCTTCACCTTGGGCAGAAAATCCACCACATATTCCGCGCCGCGGTACAGTTCGGTGTGGCCTTTCTGACGGCCGAAGCCCTTCACCTCGGTGACGGTGATGCCCTGCACGCCGACTTCGGATAGGGCCTCGCGCACGTCGTCGAGCTTGAAGGGTTTGATGATGGCTGTGACGAGTTTCATAACGTGTCCTCGAGAATAAGGTGCGGGGGCGTTTGGAAGGGGGCCGCCCCCGCGAGGGGTTAAAACTTGTAGATGGCTTGCAGGGCGACGGAGTTTTGAGTGTCCGTGGCCGTGCCGTCGCTCTTCAGGAAGCTCTTTTTGTCGGATTTGTCCGCGCGCACTTCCGCCCGCAGCTCCACACTTTCGCTCGGCATGTGGGCCAGCGTCAGCGTGGCTTCGTCCCACTTCTGCACCACGCCGGTGCGGTAGCCGTCCTTGTCGTCGAAGGTTTCGGCACGCAGCGCCACCCGCCACTTGTCAGCGAACTTATAATTCACATAACCGGCCACGCCCTGCCACTTGGCCTTCTGTCCCACTGTCACGGCATCTTCCTGGGTGCCGTAATCGTAGTTGAGGATGAAACTCAAGGCGTCGGTGGCGTTCCAGGTGGCGACGAGGTCGAGCAGGTTGCGCAGGCCAAGATCGCCGGTGCCTAGTACATTGTTGGCGTATTCCTTGCCGCTATGGAGCGAGCCGGCCAGAAGCAAGGGTTTGACGGGGTTGGCGGAGAAGCCGACTTCCAGAGTTTTGTTGTGATTGTTGTCCTTCTGCGCGTCCCAGCCGTTGTTGACGCCGGCCATCAGCGACAGCTTGTCGTTGACGGTGTAGGTCAGCCGCGCGCCGGTGTGGGCGAAGGGAATGGCGTAGCCGAACAGGATGGAGCGCGAAAAGTTCAGATTGTTTGGGCTCTTGATCACTTCGGCGCCCGCCATCGTGACAAACTTACCGGCGATCACCATCAGCGGGCCGTTGGCATAGTGGACGTAGGCCTGCTGCACTTCTTTGGTGTTGCCGGGACCGGCGGCGGCGACCACGTCGGCATCCGGTCCGAAATTGAGGTTTACCAAACCACCAAATCCGTTGGAAGGCAGTTTGGATACCGTCACATCGATCATTTGCAGGTTGAAGCTATTGCGCGTGGTGTCGAAGACGCGGTTGGCAACACCGTTAGGGGTGAACTTGCCTTCACCCGACAGATAGGTGTACGAAGTATCGACATACCCCGACACATTGATCCCCGACGCCCCCATGATCTGCCCCAGGCTGGGTACGCCTGGCTTGTCCGCCATCTTTTCTTCCGCCGCAAGTACGGGTACGCTGGTAAGCAGCCCGATAACGACGACCGTATTTTTGACTCTGTTCATGATCTCCCCTTGTGGTTTCCTGGTCAGGTGATGGTTTAAAATCCATATAACTGCATTCCTTGAGCCGATTAAGCAGATTTTGTGCCATTAAAAATTATTCTTCATAATCAAAACAATTTGCTATTTATCCAGGGGTGGCTGGCGAGGTGTGCACCAGGTTTGTGCGCCTCGAAAAGGGTGCGCGCACTTTTTTGGTGCGGACAGGGTGGTCTGATACGCTTGAAAAAGGCGCATGGCGCGCCTATTCATTTCCAGGAGTGGCGGGCTGGGAGAAATTTCTCGCCCATCGTGTAATCTTAACCCTGCAAGCCCGTGGTGCAATAGCCGTTTTTAGGATGATGGAAAGGTCTCTTGTAATGAAAACAAAATTTGTTTTTGCCGGCGTGTTGCTTGCGGCGGTGGGTGCGTTGTCTCTGCCGGTCTCGGCCATGCTGCCCGCGCTGGACAGCCAGGGCGCCGCGCTGCCCACTCTGGCACCGATGATCGAAAAGACCTCCCCCGCCGTGGTCAACATCGCCACCCGCGGTCGTGTCCGTGTGCAGGACAACCCGCTGATGCAAGACCCATTCTTTCGCCGCTTCTTCGGCGTGCCCGATGCGCCGCGTGAGCGTCCCACGCAGAGCCTGGGCTCGGGGGTGGTGGTGGATGCCGCCAAGGGTTATGTGCTGACCAACAATCACGTTATCGACAAGGCCGACGAGATCACCGTCACGCTGCGTGACGGCCGCAGCCTCAGTGCAAAGGTGGTGGGACGCGATCCCGAGGCCGACGTGGCGGTGATCCAGGTGCCCGCGCAGAATCTCACGGCGCTGCCGCTGGCGGACTCGGACAAATTGCGCGTCGGCGATTTCGTCGTCGCCATCGGCAATCCTTTCGGTCTGGGGCAGACCGTCACCTCCGGCATCGTCAGCGCGCTGGGGCGCACCGGCTTGGGAATCGAGGGTTACGAGAATTTCATCCAGACCGACGCGTCCATCAATCCCGGTAATTCCGGCGGCGCGCTGGTCAACCTGCGCGGCGAGCTGGTGGGCATCAACACCGCCATCCTCGCGCCCGGCGGCGGCAATGTCGGCATCGGCTTCGCCATCCCCACCAATATGGCGCGCGACATCATGCGCCAGCTCGTCACCTTCGGCGAGGTCAAGCGCGGCCGGCTCGGCGTGGCAATGCAAGACCTGACCCCCGAGCTGGCCAAGGCGTTCAACATCAAGGAACAGTCCGGCGCCATCGTCGCCAGGGTCGAGAAGGAATCTCCCGCGGCGAAGGCCGGCCTGGAGGAAGGGGATGTCGTCGTCAGCGTCAATGGCGGCCCGGTGCGCGGCGCGGCCGAGGTGCGCAATACCATTGGCCTGCTGCGCGTGGGCGACAAAGTCGCGCTCGGCGTGGTGCGCGACGGCAAGCCGCGCACCGTGACCGTCCAGCTCGGCCAACCGGCGCAACCCGCCAGGGCGGACATGGGAGAGCTTCACCCGCGCCTGGCTGGCGCTACCCTTGGCCCCATCGAAAACGATTCGCCCCTGCGTGGTCAAGGCATGGCCGTGCTCGACGTCGAACCCGGCAGCCGTGCCTGGAACGCCGGCCTGCGCAAGGATGACCTGATTCTTTCCATCAACCGCCAGCCGGTGCGTAATCTCGAAGAGTTGAGCCGCGCCGTCAAGGGCGCGGGGCGGCGATTATTGCTCAATATCCGCCGTGGCGGCGGGGGGCTGTTTTTGGTGATTCAGTAGGAATGGGTGGGCAGGTTTGATCTGAAAAACCGCCCGCCCATTCGCAGGGTGCGTCTCTGACGGACAGGCTATCTGGCCGAATGCCCCGTCAGCTTCACCTCCACCCTCTCCTCTTCCTTCAGATTGGCGTAGTAGTCGCGCAATATCGCCAGCACCTCCGGCCGTGAAAACTCGGCGGGAACGTCGCCGCCCTCGGACAGGGCCTTGCGCAGTTTGGTGCCGGACAGCAGCAGGCGGTCGTCGGCTTCGTGCGGACAGGTGCGCATCGAGGCCATGCCGCCGCATTTGTAGCAGTGGAAGGTCCAGTCGATCTTGAGCGGCTGGGTTTCCAGAGCGCCGGCGGGGATTTCGTCGAAGATGTGCTGGGCGTCGAAGGGGCCGTAATATTCGCCGACGCCAGCGTGGTCGCGGCCGACGATGAGATGTGAGCAGCCGTAGTTCTGGCGGAACAGGGCGTGCAGCAGGGCCTCGCGCGGGCCGGCATAGCGCATGTCGAGCGGGTAGCCGGCCTGGATGACGGTGTTTTTGACGAAGTAATTGTCGATCAGGGTGCTGATGGCGTTGCTGCGCACGTCGGCGGGGATATCGCCGGGTTTGAGCTTGCCGAGCAGCGAGTGGATCAACACGCCGTCGCAGATTTCGATGGCGATCTTGACCAGGTATTCGTGCGAGCGGTGCATCGGGTTGCGGGTCTGGAACGCGACCACGGTGTTCCAGCCCTTAGCCTCGAACTGGGCGCGGGTCTGGGCCGGCGTCAGGTAGGTGTCGGCGAAACGGATCGGGAAATCGCCCTCGGACAGCACTTTCACCGGGCCGGCGAGATTGACTTCGCCTTGCGCCATGACCATCTTCACCCCGGGATGTTCGGGGTCGGTGGTCTTGAACACCATGACGCACTCGTGCTCCTTGTCGATGGTGTATTTCTCGGTGACGCGCATGGTGGCCATGATTTCGCCGGTCTCATCGCTCACCAGGGCGATCTCGGAACCAGTCTTTATGCCGTCGGCGGTGGCCGTGCCGGTGGACAGGGTGATGGGGATGGGCCAGAACAGGCCGTTGGCCATGCGGTAGCCGTCGCACACACCTTCCCAGTCGGCGCGGGTCATGAAGCCCTCGATCGGGGTGAAGCCGCCGATGCCCATCATGATCAGGTCACCGGCCTCGCGCGAGGTGATCTGTACCTTGGGCAGGCTCTGGGCGCGGGCGAGTTCTTCCTCGCGGGCCTTGCCTTGCAACAGCAGCGGCTTGAGTTCCCCGCCGCCGTGGGGTTTGACGAGTTTGGACATGGCTTTTCCTTACGCTATATGGACGTTGTTTGACGATATTGTAACCGATTGTGTTGCGGGCAGAAGAGTGAGATTATTGAGAAGTTTAGAATTTGCTTTCGGCAGGAGGGGCGATGAAAAAAGAAAAGCTATTGCCGTTCGGCGCGGTTGTCATGCTGGTCATTTCCGGCTGCGCGATGACCGGCATCAACATGACCAGGGTCGAACCGAATCACCCCTTGCTGGAGCAGGGCACGGGGCAGTCCGCCACGGTCTATTTCATCCGCCCCAACACCGAGCGCGCCATGGGTTTCCCGGATAACCCTCTGACTGTCGAGCTGGACCAGGAGAGACTGTTGTCGCTGGGCAAGGGCGAATACACCATGGTGCGCCTCAAGCCCCGGCCGGCGGTGACCATGACGCTGCGTTCCAAGACCGCCATCGGTCCGAACTGGACCATCAAGGAACTGTCGAAAGACAAGAAGTGGGCGTTCGCGGGTGGGGAAACGTATTACATCGTCCTCAAGCCCGTGGACGGCGAGTTCCGCGGCGTGTATTTCGTGGCGGAGAATGTCGATCCGTTCGCCGCCAGGGAAGCGGCCAAGCCGCTGCACGCCGTGGGTGCGGCGCGATCCTCGCCTTTGTGATCGTGTCGTTCCATTGGTAGGGTGCGTTTCACGCACCATTACCCCTTTGGCAATGCGCCATGGTGCGCGTGGCTCACCTTACAGTAGGCTCCAATTCCGTTTTTAGGTTGAAGTGCATATCATCCTCCTCGCGCTACTTGGCATTCTGCTGGTTTTCGGCCCGCAGTTCTGGGCGCAGCATGTGCTGCGGCGCTACGGCAAGCACCAGGATCACTTCCCCGGCACCGGCGGCGAGCTGGCGCGGCATCTGCTGGACAGGCAGGGTTTGTTGAGCGTGCGCGTGGAGCAGACCGACAGCGGCGATCATTACGATCCGCTCGAAAAATGTGTCCGTCTCACCCCCTCCAATCTCAATGGCAAATCCCTCACCGCTGTGGCGGTGGCGGCGCACGAGGTGGGGCACGCGATTCAGGATCATACGGACTATGGGCCGCTGAAAATGCGTACCCATCTGGTGCAGATAGCACAACGCACGGAAAAGATCGCCTCTGGCGCGATGCTGCTTCTGCCGGTGGTCGTGGCGCTGGCGCGCTCGCCTTCGGCCGGTTTCGCGCTGTTCCTCGTCGGTTTTGTCGGTTTTGCCGGGTTTGCCCTGTCCACCCTGGTGCATCTTGTCACCCTGCCGGTGGAGTGGGACGCCAGTTTCGGTCGGGCGTTGCCGCTGCTGCGCAACCACATCTCGCAACAGGAAGAACGCGCCGCGCGACGCATCCTGCGGGCGTGTGCCTTCACCTACGTGGCCGGTTCGCTGGCCAGTTTGTTCAACCTCTGGCGGTGGATTACGGTTTTGTGGCGTAAATAGGCGATAATATGCGCGCCCAGCAGGGGCAGGGTGCGCCATGCGCACCTTCCGCTGATGAGGACGATTATTCACGGTGCGTGAGACGCACCCTACAGTTGATTCCCGAGCACATGAAAAACAACCGCAGCGCCATCCTCGAACGGCTCCTGAATGAACGCATCCTCATCCTCGATGGTGCGATGGGGACGATGATCCAGACTTACAAGCTCACCGAGGCCGATTATCGCGGCGCGCGATTTGCCGATTTTCCGCACGACCTCAAGGGCAACAACGACCTGCTCACGCTCACCCAGCCGCAGATCATCCGCGCCATCCATGCCGCGTACCTGGAGGCCGGGGCGGACATCGTCGAGACCAACACCTTCAACTCCACCTCGATCTCCATGGCGGACTATCACATGGAGGAACTGGTGTACGAGCTGAACAGGGAGGGGGCGACGCTGGCGCGCCAAGCGGCGGACGAGGCCGAGGCGCGCACGCCGGACAAGCCGCGTTTTGTGGCGGGTGTGCTCGGGCCGACCAACCGCACGGCCTCGATTTCGCCCGACGTGAATGATCCCGGCTATCGCAACATCACCTTCGATCAACTGGTGGAGTCTTATACCGAGGCGGTGCGCGGCCTGCTCGACGGCGGGGCGGACATCCTGATGGTCGAGACGGTATTCGACACGCTCAATGCCAAGGCGGCGCTGTTCGCCATCGAGCGGTATTTCGACACGCACTCCGTGCGTGTGCCGATCATGATCTCCGGCACCATCACCGACGCCAGCGGCCGCACCCTGTCGGGGCAGACCGCCGAGGCGTTCTGGAATTCGCTGCGCCATGTGCAGCCGATCTCGTTCGGATTCAATTGCGCACTGGGCGCGAAGGAACTGCGCCAGCATGTCCAAGAGCTGTCGCGCATCGCTGATACTCATGTCAGCGCCCATCCCAACGCGGGGCTGCCGAACGCCTTCGGCGAATATGACGAAAGCCCCGAGGCGATGGCGGCCGAGATCCGCGAGTGGGCGCAGAGCGGTTTTCTCAATATCATTGGTGGCTGTTGCGGCACCACGCCCGCGCATATCAAGGCCATCGCCGAGGCCGTCGGCGCCTACCCGCCGCGCGCCGTGTCGGAGGTCGAGAAGAAGCTGCGCCTGGCGGGGCTGGAACCCTTCAATGTCGGCGAGGACTCGCTGTTCGTCAACGTCGGCGAACGCACCAACGTCACCGGCTCCAAGGCCTTCGCCCGCATGATCTTGGCCGGTGACTACGACAAGGCGCTGGACGTGGCGCGGCAGCAGGTGGAAAACGGCGCGCAGGTCATCGACATCAACATGGACGAGGCGATGCTCGATTCGGAAAAGGCGATGGTGACCTTTCTCAAGCTGGTCGCTTCCGAGCCGGACATTAGCCGCGTGCCGATCATGATCGATTCTTCAAAGTGGTCGGTGATCGAAGCCGGATTGAAATGCGTGCAAGGCAAGCCCATCGTCAACTCCATCAGCATGAAGGAAGGCGAGGAAGATTTCATCGCCAAGGCGCGGCTGTGCCGGCGTTACGGCGCGGCGGTGATCGTGATGGCCTTCGATGAAAAGGGTCAGGCCGACACGCGGGCGCGCAAAGTGGAGATCTGCACCCGTTCCTACAACACGCTGGTTGAAGAGGTCGGCTTCCCGCCCGAGGACATTATCTTCGATCCCAATATCTTCGCCGTCGCCACCGGCATCGAAGAGCACAACACCTATGGCCTCGACTTCATCGAGGCGACGCGCATCATCCGCCAGACCTTGCCCTACGCCAAGATCAGCGGCGGGGTGAGCAACGTCTCGTTCTCCTTCCGTGGTAACGAGCCGGTGCGCGAGGCCATCCACACCGTATTTCTCTATCATACGGTGAGGGCCGGTCTGACGATGGGCATCGTCAATGCAGGCCAGCTTGGTGTCTATGAAGAAATTCCACACGCGCTGCGCGAGCGTATCGAGGACGTGCTGTTCAACCGTCGCGCCGATGCCACCGAGCGCCTGGTGGAATTCGCCGAATCGGTGAAGGGTGGCGACAAGGCCAAGACCGAAGACCTCGCCTGGCGCAGCGGTACGGTGGGCGAACGCCTCACTCACGCCCTGGTGAAAGGCATCACGACGTACATCATCGAGGACACCGAAGAGGCGCGCCAGCAGGCCGCGCGCCCCATCCACGTCATCGAGGGCCCGCTGATGGACGGCATGAATGTGGTCGGCGACTTGTTCGGCGCGGGCAAGATGTTTCTGCCGCAGGTGGTGAAGAGTGCGCGCGTCATGAAGCAGGCGGTGGCTCATCTCATCCCGTTCATCGAGGCGGAAAAGGAGGCCGGCGGCGGTGAGCAGAAGGCCAAGGGCAAGATCCTCATGGCCACGGTGAAGGGCGATGTGCACGACATCGGCAAGAATATCGTCGGCGTGGTGCTGCAATGCAATAATTTCGATGTGGTCGACTTGGGCGTGATGGTGCCGTGCGCGAAAATTCTGCAAACCGCGCGCGATGAAAAGGTCGATATCATCGGTCTGTCCGGCCTGATCACGCCTTCGCTGGAGGAGATGTCATTCGTCGCCAAGGAAATGGAGCGCGAGGGTTTTACCATCCCGCTGCTGATCGGCGGCGCCACCACCTCGCGCGCGCACACCGCCGTCAAGATCGAGCCTGGCTATAGCGGCGCCACCGTTTATGTCACCGATGCTTCGCGCAGTGTGGGTGTTTGCACCTCGCTGCTGAGCGACGATCTGAAAAATGACTACATCAAAAACGTCAAGGCCGAGTACGAAAAGATTCGCGTCGAGCACAAGGGCAGGAAGGCGGCCAGCAAGCGCTACACCTTGCCCGAGGCGCGCGAGCATCATGTGCGCACCGACTGGCGCGAATATGCGCCGCCCGCCCCAGCCTTCACCGGTCTCAAGGTGTTCGCCGATTATCCTCTGGGGGAGATCGCTACGCGCATCGACTGGACGCCATTCTTCCAGACCTGGGAACTGGCCGGGCGCTATCCGGCGATTCTCGGCGACGAAGTGGTGGGCGAGGCCGCCACGCATTTGTTCAACGACGCACAAGCCATGCTCGAGCGCATCATCGCGGAGAAGTGGCTGCGTGCCTGCGCGGTGATCGGCCTGTTTCCCGCCAACAGCGTCAACGAGGATGTCGAAATCTACGCCGACGAATCGCGCACCACCGTCATCGAGACCTTCCACTTCCTGCGCCAGCAAATGATCAAGCCGCCGGGCAAGCCCAATCTGTGCCTGGCCGATTTCGTGGCGCCGAAAGCAAGCGGCGTGAAGGATTATGCCGGTGCGTTTGCCGTTACCGCCGGCGTGGGTCTCGACGAGCGCGTCGCCGAGTACGAAAAGAACCATGACGACTATAACAGCATCATGCTCAAGGCCCTCGCCGACCGGCTTGCCGAAGCCTTCGCCGAGGTGATGCACGAGCGTGTGCGCAAAGAGTTCTGGGGCTATGCCAAGGACGAACGCCTGAGCAATGAAGAACTGATCGAGGAAAAATATCGCGGTATCCGTCCCGCGCCCGGCTATGCCGCCTGCCCCGACCACACCGAAAAAGGCCCGCTGTTCGAGTTGCTGCACGCCCCGCGGAACGCCGGCATCACCCTCACCGACAGTTTCGCCATGCTGCCCGCCAGCTCGGTGAGCGGCTTCTATTTCTCGCATCCCGACGCGGCGTATTTTTCCGTCGGCAAGATCGAGAAGGATCAGGTGGAGGATTACGCACAGCGCAAGGGCATGAGTGTGACCGAGGTGGAGCGCTGGCTGGCGCCAGTGCTGGCGTATGATGTGTAGGCGGTTTTTATTCGGAAGCGACGGCGTGGCTCAGCCTCGCCGTTTTCCTCCCGGCTTGACCGATTTCTCCGCGCCACCACGCTTGATCGTGTGACTCGCGCGCAAGGTTCGCTTTGCCATCGTTGTTTCAGTTTTGCCTTGCCCGGTACGCCGCACTCCCTCCGGCGCCGCGCCCGTCCCCGCCGGTTGCCAGGCGGGAACGAGGTGATGCTTGCCATTGCCAATGAGATCCGCGCGTCCCATGCGTTTTAACGCTTCGCGCAGCAGCGGCCAGTTTTCGGCGTCATGGTAGCGCAGGAAGGCTTTGTGTAAACGACGCTGGCGGCCGCCGCGTGGCACGGATACGTCCTCACTGCGATGCGTGACTTTCCCCAGCGGGTTTTTGCCGGAGTGGTACATCGCGGTGGCGGTGGCCATCGGCGAGGGCAGGAAGTTTTGTACCTGGTCGAGACGGAAGCCGTTTTTCTTCAGCCATAGCGCCAGTTGCAGCATGTCCTCGTCGGTGGTGCCGGGGTGGGCGGCGATGAAGTAAGGGATGAGGTACTGTTCCTTGCCCGCCTCTTTCGAATATTTCTCGAACATCTCCTTGAAACGGTCATACGAGCCCATGCCCGGTTTCATCATCTTGGACAGCGGCCCGGCCTCGCTGTGTTCGGGGGCGATCTTCAGATAACCGCCGACATGGTGCTGCACCAGTTCCTTGACGTATTCGGGCGACTCCACCGCCAGGTCGTAGCGCAGCCCCGAGGCCACCAGCACCTTCTTGATGCCCGGCAGGGCGCGCGCCTTGCGGTAGAGCTGGATTAACGGGCTGTGGTCGGTGTTGAGGTTGGGGCAGATGTCGGGATAGACGCACGATGGTTTGCGGCATGCCGCCTCGATCTCGGGGCTCTTGCAGGCGATTCGGTACATGTTCGCCGTGGGGCCGCCGACATCGGAGATCACGCCGGTAAAGCCCGGCGTGGTGTCGCGGATGGCTTCGATCTCGCGCAGGATCGATCCCTCCGAACGGCTCTGGATGATGCGCCCCTCGTGTTCGGTGATGGAACAGAAGGTGCAGCCGCCGAAGCAGCCGCGCATGATGTTCACCGAGAAGCGGATCATCTCGTAGGCCGGGATGCGCGCGCCGCCATAAGCAGGATGGGGCAGCCGGGTGTAGGGCAGATCGAACACCCCGTCCATCTCCGGCGTGGTGAGAGGGATCGGCGGCGGGTTGAGCCACACGTCACGGTCGCCGTGGCGCTGCGCCAGGGCGCGCGCGTTGCCGGGGTTGGACTCGATGTGCAGCAGTCGCGAGGCGTGGGCATAAAGCACCGGGTCGCGGCTCACCTGCTCGAAAGAGGGCAGCCGGATGACGGTGGTCGCCGGATCGGATTTGACGATGCGGCGCTGGAAACGCACTACTTGCTCGCCCCATGACGTCGCCGCCTGCGCGGGTTTTTCCGGTTCCATCGCGTAGGGGTCGCGGTGCGGGTCGATGTGGCCCGGCGTGTCCACCTCGGTGGAATCGATCTCCGTCCAGCCTTCGGGCGTCGCCTTGCGCATGAACGCCGTGCCGCGCAGATCGGTGATTGTGTCGATGGCCTCGCCGCGCGCCAGGCGGTGGGCGATCTCGGCGATCTGGCGCTCGGCGTTGCCGAACACCAGCAGGTCGGCGCGCGAATCGGGCAGGATGGAGCGGCGCACCTTGTCCGACCAGTAATCGTAATGCGCGATACGGCGCAGGCTGGCCTCGATGCCGCCGATGATGACCGGCGTATCCGCGAACGCCTCGCGCAGCCGCTGGCAATAGACGATCACCGCCCGGTCGGGGCGTTTTCCCGCCGCGCCGTGGGGCGTGTAGGCGTCATCGGAACGGATGCGCCGGTCGGAGGTGTAGCGGTTGACCATCGAATCCATGTTGCCGGCGGTGACGCCGAAAAACAGGTTCGGCTTGCCCAGCGCCATGAAGTCCGCAGGCGAGGTCCAGTCCGGCTGCGCGATGATGCCGACGCGAAAACCCTGCGCCTCCAGCAGCCGCCCGATCACCGCCATGCCGAAGCTCGGGTGGTCGACATAGGCATCGCCGGTGACAATGATGATATCGCACGAATCCCACCCCAGCGCCTCCATCTCGGCGCGCGACATCGGCAGCACCGGCGCCGTGCCGAAGCGCTTGGCCCAGTATTTACGGTGGGAGAAGATGTTGGGGGCGGTTTGCATAAGCGCGGTATTATAACTTAGACGGCGGCTTGCCGCCTTTGTTCATCACGCCTTGTGCACCCTGCGCCTCAAAAAAGCTGATTGAATTGCAGTTCCGCGCCTAGCACGCGAGCCTGTTTGAAATCGAATGTATCCATGGTGGCGCCGATGCGCCATTGTCTTGTTCCCGCCCGCAGGGTGTAGCTCTGGATGGTGGTGTTGTAGATTCCCTGCCATTCGATTCCCGAGGCTGGTTGCCAGGCCAGTCCGACGCTGGAGAATGTTCGGGGTTCGGTGTAAAAAACATTGCCCAGCGCGCTGAAGCGTCGCGTCAGACTGTATTGCGCGCTCAGGTTGGCGCGGGTGGGGAGTTTCTGGGTGTAATCCTGATTGTCTTCGATGCCGGACAGCAGCGGTTTGAAACGCACATAGCCCTGCTCATCGTATTCCTTGGTCGCCGAGGTGCCGCTGGCCCGGGTGTAGGGTGCTTCTTGCCAGCGGACGCGCGCGAGCAGGTCCGTGACGGTAAGCTGGGCGCGCAGGTCTTCGTTCGGCTGCCATGCCAGGCGCAGATCGGTGCTGTAGCCTTGCCCGCTGGGCGTATCGACCTGGCGTTGAAAGAGCACGTCGCGCGAGTAATAGTAATTCGCCATCAGATCGAATTGATAGTCGTTTGGCGTTATGGCCTTGGCCCGGCCCGTCAGTGTGCCGTCGATGAGGCGCTGGCCTTCCAGATAGCTCAGCCCGAATTCCAGCGTCACGCCAGGCAACGGAGTGTGTTGATAGCCGAGACGGAAACCGCTGCCGAAGAAGTGTTTGGCTGTGATGTCGATGGCGTAGTCGCGGCCGATGTCAAGGTTTTGCCGGTTGCTGGTACGGTGGTAAAACTCGGCGGCATCGGGAGAGAACTGAAGCTGGTAATCCAGCCGCGACAATAGTCCGAAGCGCCAATGCCTGCCTACCACACCCGCCTCCGCCTTGCTGTAGAGCAAGGCCGTGGTGCCGCCGTGAAACGGCCCGCGCCAGTCGTTGAAAGCGGCTTCGACAGGTACGGCCTGGCTGTAGGAGAAGGCTTCGATGTCGGCATAGGTGGTCGTGCCGGGCGCGGCATTGGCCGTGATGTAAGACGCAAGGAACGCGATCGCCAGGGCGATCGGGGCCAGCCGGGCAGGGCGGGGCAATGGCGTGCGCCGCCGCTCTACGCCCCTCACCCCGGCCCTCTCCCCGCCAGGCGGGGAGAGGGGGAGGCGATGGACAGGGATCAAAAAAAAGGGCGGCTCGCGCCGCCCGTGATGATCAGTGTGCATCGGACAAGTTTATTGTTTCAAAGGCGCCTCTGCGCAGCATACCATGAAGATGTCGGGGTTTCCTGTCTTCATCGCCTCGCGAGCGCCTGTTGTGCCAGCGGGACGGGGCGTCCGTGCACGCTTCCTCAAAGGTCAGCCCATTTTCCTGGTAGTTGGTTCTCGTAAGTACCGTCGCCATCCGCATCGACACCGATGCTGTAATCGGTGGTATTCATCGCCACCAGACGGGCTTTCGTGCCCTTGTCTCCCGTGACAACAATCTCGCCCTGCATAGGCGTCTCTGCCGCCATGCCAGCCGCGCTGATAGCGAAACGGAACGGCGTAGGCGTAGTCAGATCGACATACCCATCATCCGGGCCATAGAATCTCCCCGTCATGCTGATATCCACCCAGGCGCCGGGATTTACGCTGCCAAGCAGTTGGTAATTTTCCATCTTGAAGACCTTGCCCGTCGTGTCGTCGCGCGACACCATGTTGATGGTGGTGCGTACCTGGAGAGGTACCGTCGCATCGATGGCAATGCTGCCACTGGCGGTAAAGGCATCGGTGCCGGATTTGCTGCTGAGGGAGATGAAAGATAGGGTCTTCAGGAAATCGTGTGGGTCATTTTGCACGAAATTCATATAGCCGGGAGCATGCAAGTGAGAATTTTGAGTCTCAGATATTCCTCATCTCTGATCCCGTATGCCCGGCGCTGGATGACGCGA